>NZ_JBWJYM010000012.1:0-163047 GCF_056431005.1 Methylobacterium sp. HJ2
CGGCGCGGGAGCGGCCCGCGCCGAGCGACCGCTCCCGGCGCCGTCAGCCCAGGGCCTGCTCGACCGCCCGGCCGCAGGCCTGCGTGTCGGCGTTGCCGCCGAGGTCGCGCGTGCGCAGCGTGCGCTCGGACAGCACCCGCTCGATGCCCGCGACGATCTCGGCCGCGGCTTGCGTCTCGCCGAGATGCTCCAGCATCATCGCGCCCGACCAGATCTGACCGATCGGGTTGGCGATGCCCTGGCCGGCGATGTCCGGGGCCGAGCCGTGCACCGGCTCGAACACCGAGGGGAACAGCCGGTCCGGGTTGATGTTGCCGGACGGCGCGATGCCGATCGTGCCGGTGCAGGCGGGCCCGAGATCGGACAGGATGTCGCCGAACAGGTTGGAGGCCACCACCACGTCGAACCGATCCGGGTTCAGCACGAAATGCGCGCTCAGGATGTCGATGTGGTACTGGTCCCAGCGCACGTCGGGGTAGTGCTCGGCCATCGCCCGCACGCGCTCGTCCCAGTACGGCATGGTGATCGAGATGCCGTTGGACTTCGTCGCGGAGGTCAGGTGGCGCTTCGGTCGCGCCTGGGCGAGCTCGAAGGCGAAGCGCAGCACCCGGTCGGTGCCGTGCCGGGTGAAGACCGATTCCTGCACGGCGAACTCGCGCTCCGTCCCGGCGAACATCCGCCCGCCCGCGTTCGAGTACTCGCCCTCGGTGTTCTCGCGGACCACCCAGAAATCGATGTCGCCGGGCTTCCGGTTGGCGAGCGGGCTCGGCACGCCGGGCATCAGGCGCACGGGGCGCAGGTTCACGTACTGGTCGAATTCCCGCCGGAACAGGATCAGCGAGCCCCAGAGGGAGACGTGGTCCGGCACCTGGTCGGGCATGCCGACGGCGCCGAAGAAGATCGCGTCGTGCGAGCCGATCCGCGCCTTCCAGTCCTCGGGCATCATCCGGCCATGCGCGGCGTAGTAATCGCACGAGGCGAAGTCGAACCAGTCGAGCTGCAGGCCGAAGCCGTGGCGCTTGGCCGCCGCCTCCAGGACCCGCACGCCCTCGGGCACGACCTCCTTGCCGATGCCGTCGCCGGGGATGACGGCGATCCGGTAGCTCCGCGCCGGGTTGGCCATGATGCACTCCTTGGCTGTCTGCGTCCCGTCCCGACTGGCGAAGGGCGCCGCTCCGGTCAACCGGGCTGATACGGGCGCCGGTTGCTCGAACCGGAGCGTGTATCACGCCAAGTCCTCGCGGCGCTCGAGCGAAGCCCAGATCCGCGATCCCGAAGGGGTCCTCCGGATCCGGACGGACGCTCCGGCCGCGGCCGACACGTCATGCGGGCTCACCCGCGATCGCCCGGCGCTGGCGCTCCAGCTCGTCGCTGTAGCGCTTGAGCGTGTGGCTCTCGGTGAGCATGCCGATGACCCGGCGCTCGTCCGTGCTGTCCACCACCGCCAGCGCCTCGCTCTCGGTGCGGTCGAAGGCGGCCGAGGCCTCCTTGGCATTCATCTCCGGCGTCAGGAAATCCCCCGGGTGGCGCACCACGTCGGCGAGAGCCGCGTCCGCGGGCGCGGCATGGGCCTCCGGGACGAGCACCATGCCGGCGTAGCGCTCGGCCGCGTCGACCACCACCACGCGGGAGGGCGAGCCGATCGGGTGCGCCCGCAGGAAGCTCGCGAGCGGGGTGTCGAGGGCCACGGGCCGGATGTCGCGGCGCATCAGCCGCCCGACGGTGAGATTGCGGATCCAGCCGATGTCGTGGGCGCTGCGGATGCTCTCCCCGCGCAGATGGAAGCGCCAGGTGGCGAAGGAATAGCCGAAGGTCTTGCGCACGGTGAGCGAGGAGGCGATCACCGCCGCGAGGACGAGACCGGTGATCGGCAGGCTGCCGGTCACCTCCAGCGCCAGGAAGGTCATGGTCAGCGGGCCGCCGATCACCGCGACCGCGAGCGCGCTCATGCCGATCACCGCGTAGGCCAGCGGCGTCAGCCCGAAGGCCGCCATCCCGGGCACGAGGAGCGGCGCGAGGGCGGCGAAAAGCTTTCCGGCGAGCGCGCCGAGGAACAGCGAGGCGAAGAACAGGCCGCCGCGAAACCCCGACCCGATCGAGATCGCCGACGCCGTGGCCTTGGCGGCGAACAGGATCGCCAGCGCGCCGATGCCGTAATCCTGGGCGTGCTCGGCGAAGTGCAGGTGCAGCGCCCCGTGGCCGCCGGACATCACCTGCGGCGTCACCGCGAGCGCCAGGCCGCCGACGCAGAGGCCGCCGAGGGCCGGGGCGAGCGACCGCGGGATCCGCGTGGCCTGGACCAGTCGCTCGATCAGGGTCACGCCCCGCATGATCAGGATGCCGAGCCCGGCGCAGGCGAGGCCGAGAGCGAGGCTCGGCAGGATCTCGGCGCTGGTGACGGTGGAGGTCGTCACCGCCTGCATGTTGTCGAAGACGACGAGGGGCTCGGTCCGGATCAGCGCGCGGGCGACGAGGCTGCCGCAGAGCGCCGCCGCGACGACCGGCGTCAGCGTCGCGATCGAGTAGGTGCCGATGATCAGTTCGAAGGCGTAGAACGCCCCCGTCAGCGGCGCCCCGAAGGCGGCGGCGATGGCGGCGGCGGCCCCGCAGCCCACCAGCGTCCGCAGGTCGCCCCGGCGCATCTCGAAGGCGATGCCGAGCCAGGAGGCGATCCCGGAGCAGATCTGGGTGTAGCCGGCCTCGAGCCCGACCGAGGCGCCCGACCCGTTCGAGATCACGTTCTGGACCGAGACGAAGAGGCTGTCGCGCAGGGACATGCGCCCGCCGTGCAGGGCATTGGCCTCGATCGGATCGATCGCCGGCCGGCGGCGGCCGGCGCGCAGCCGCCCGACCGCGAGGATGAACAGCCCGAGGACGAGCCCGCCGAGGCAGGGCCCGAGCAGCAGGGCCAGGGGCTCGGGCCCCGGCGCGGCGCTGAGGCGCATGCCCGAAGGCAGCCCGTAGAGCCATTCGCGCAGGCCCTGGGTGGCGAGGTTCATGCCCGAGACGGCGACGCCCCCGACGCAGCCGGTGAGCGCCGCCAGCAGGACCATCCCGGTCTCGCTGCGGCGCACGAAGGCGCGCAGGCGCTCCGGCGCCTGGATCCAGGCGGGGCCGCTCCGGCGCGGCGCCGGCCGGGTAACGGCCGCCCGCGCGGCCGGTGCGGGCTTGGGCGGCGCAAGTTTGGGCGGCGCAAGTTTGGGCGACGCAAGTTTGGGCGGCGCGGGCTTGGGCGGGCGGGCGGGACGCTGGCTCACGGGATGTTCTTTAGGGCCCAACGCCCCGCACCGTCCATCGTCCGCGAACTCCGTGCTTGAAATGCCGGTCGGCGCACGATACATCGCCGCGCAGTGCCGCCGTAGCTCAGTTGGTTAGAGCACCAGATTGTGGATCTGGGGGTCCCCCGTTCGAGCCGGGGCGGTGGTACCATCACTTAGCTGATTTCGGACATCTCGAAGTTCGGTCAGGGGTAACGCTAGGGGTAACAGCGCCCCTAGCGCCTCCCAGGCAGCTAGTGCCGAAAATTCAGCACCGCTCTCTCGCAATTAAATTCGCCACCGTGCCCGCACGCAGGCCGGCACTCCCGAAGGTGTCGCCAGCTTGTGCAGTCCCGACGCCTCCATCCGATCCGCCGCAAGCCGCATCAGACTGTTGGCGCGGCGCAGATCGAACCAGGCGGCTCGGGTCAGGCAGTGCCGATGCGAGGCGCGATGGCGCATCGCCCATGTTCAGAGGTAACAGGCCGCTGGTATGCTTCAGGCAAGTCCTGTCCTCTCCGAGCACCTGAAGGCCGAGGGCTACCTGCCATGAGCGCCGGCCATGGGCTCTTCCATGTTTGATGTGACGCTGACCGCAAACTCTCCTGACAGCATCGCGCACATCATCCAAGTCGCCCTGGCACCCGCCTTCCTGCTGTCCGCACTGGCGACGCTTCTGAACGTCTTCTCGACACGCTTGGGCCGGATCTCCGACAAGGTCGATGCGCTCTCCGCGGAAATCGCAAGGGCCTCGTCGGCCGATGCATCTCGCCTTTCCCGTCGCTTGGCCTACCTGCGGCGCCGCTCCGTCGCGCTCGACATTGCTGTCGTGCTCGCATCCCTCGGCAGTTGCCTGATCGGGCTTGCGGTGCTGACGCTGTTCGTGGGAGCCCTGCGGGATGCAGCAACGGCCTCAGTGCTGTTTGCGTGCTTTGGTGCGGCGCTGATCTGCACCGTGGCAGCCGTCGTGGCCTTCCTGCTAGAGATCATGATGGCGGGACGCGGCGTCCGGGACGAGGTTGATCACCAGCAGGACCGGGCTGCGACGGCAGCGGTAAGGCCGTCGCCAGCCTTGCAGCGGAAGCGCTGACGGCGAAGCGGTCCGAACGCGGCAACGAGGGCGCGAGTTGGAGCGGGACCCACCCGACATCGATCGGACATCAGATTCATTTGCACTCTGTTCAGCGACAACTGACTTAGCTGAACCGCTCCTTAGCCCGGTCCAAAGCCGGCTGTTCAGGTCAACACAGCCACACGCATTTCCTATAAGTTCATTAAAATTTAACTATAAAATTCCATAGTGTCAGCACCGAATTTACACATGCTTTTGGTCTGCAGGTGGGTGTTCCAGGTTGGCCGCGACGACCAAACGATAGGAAGAATCTTTCACCAATTTTCCGAATTGTGTGACTATTTAGGCACACAAAGTATGTCGCCTGGCGCCTATAAAACTTACATGAATCCGAGGGGTCGGGATGTCTAGGAAAATCCGCCAGCTCAGCTTATTGAGCACGCTCTCAACACCCTGCATCTTGTCTTCTGCCTACTTTACCACGCCTGCCCTGGCGCAATCGATATATTGTCCGAACGCGGCGGTGACGGCGCAGGTCGGCAATCTAACGTTCACAGCCGGCGGACCGAATGGCTCTGCCGATTACTCTTTGCAGAATGGAAGCTGCACCAACGGCACCAACGGCTCCGGAGCCTTCTCAGGAGCGGCCTTAGCGACGCAAGCGCTCAGCGACCTTTCACAATCGGCAACGACCGAGACGAACCGATCCGTCAGCAACGCAATCGATGGGCGCCGAACCGAGGAGCGCCAACGCTCCGCAGCTGTTGCGGACGCGCGTCGGCGAGAGATCGACGAGCAGCGCGCGCGCGAACTGGATCGTAGGCAAAGCCTTCGGGCCGAGCGGCCTCGTGTCCGTCGGCGCCCAAACCAGCCGTCACAGGAGGTGAAGGTCGAGACCCAACGGGCACCGGTCGGCGCCGAGACCCGTCGGGCAGTGGCCGCCGAGACCCGCCGGCTGGGTGCAGCGCGTCGAGCGCGGGGTCTCAGGGCCGCCGATGAGCGGGAGATCGCGCCGGCCAGAGCGCCCTCTCAGATAGTGCGGAAGGGTTACGATCCGGTCGTGCCGGTTCTTCCAACTACTAATGTGTACCTGCCGGAGGGCCCGCGCTTCGGCGCCTTCGCGCAAGGCTTCGGCGATTTCGAGCGCCGAAATGGCCGAGCGGACACGCTGCTGCGCTATCAGGCTGGCCCGCTGAACCCCGTAGAAGATAAGCCCTTTGCGGTCCTGCAAAAGAGCGCGACGACAACGACAGGCTTCACGGGCGGCGTCGATGTCACGACGCGCAACTTGGTCGAGCCGGGAGACGGCATCATTGCCGGTTTACTGAGCGGATACATCAATACATCGATCGACATCACGACCCGTACAGTATCCACGAACGATGTGCCGCCAGGCCAATCCCTGACGAAAGTGTCGCTTTCCGGACCATCCGTGGGCGCGTTCGCGACTTATTTCAATCAAGGGTTCTCGATCGATCAGACATTAAAGGCGGATTTCTACAGCTTAAATCAGAGCTTTACCGAAAGTCTCGGATTTTGCTGCAGCGTTGCCTTTAGGAATCCTGTCGTAACCAATGCCTTAATTTCCGGCGCCGGGAAGGCGGATCTGACGCAATTTTCCTCGATCGGCAATATGAACTATAGGATCTTCACGTTCGGCAACGCCTGGATTGAGCCGACAGTCGGCTACCAGTACACCAACTCCTACTATGATGCCGGCGCCGCGCAGCTGGGCTTGCGTGATGGCTATCTCATCCGTGTCCAGGGCGGCGCTCGGATCGGTTACGAGAGTTTCATCGGCACCACACGCGTCACCGCCATCCTGACCGGCCTGGCCTACGAAAACGTCGTGATCTCCGGTGGCTTCATCCAGGCGGGCGCTTTCGGCAGCAACGTCTTCGCTCTCAACGATGAGGGTAAGTTGCGCGGCCAGGGCATTCTCACCCTCGCCCTTGATCACGGCAACGGATTCTCGACCTTCGTCCAGGGCGATGTCCGGGGTGGCGACCGCTACTTCGCCGCCGGTGGCCGGGGAGGCGTCCGATATCAGTGGTGACGGACGCCCGTTTCAGTCATGCAGCGATCCTGGTTTGCCCTGGATCGATCTTCGCCGAAGTGCCCCCCCGTCCAGTGCCGAGTAGCATGCCGGAATGGGTTGCCACGTAAGACTTGCAGATCTCGCCCGACGCGGCCAGATGTCGCTTCGAATAAGATCTGATTTAGCTCATCGCAGGACAGTCAAATAGGCTCAAGGCGTCCCTGTTTTTGTGCTCAGGCGCTTCGCCTATGAAACTGATCGTACTTGGGCTGTCGACAGATGCTGAGACGACGAGACGTTTGCGCGCTCACGCCAATCAACTGCATTGTTGCTAACGCCCCCGACTGCCCGCGTTTCCCCGTCCGATAACGTATTGGAGATGATCTCGAAGGCGCGCCACAAGTGGGCTGCCGAAGCTGGCGCGCATAGCCAATTCATCGTACATGGATTGCCTTGGGGAAAGGGCTACTGTGAGAATTTTAATTGCAATCTTCAGGACGAATGTCCGAGACAGAAGCTCAGCTAACTGCTGAACGAAGCACAAATCGAGATCGACCTATGGCAGACTCTCCACGGCCGTTTCTGGCCGTAGGCATCGTCGGCCTATCGGCCTCCTGCGCCCATCAGGTTTCCGGATCTGGCATTCAAAACATGCTTGACCGCTACTGCGCAGCAGCCTTCCATCTGGTCCAGTCCCAAACACCGGCCAGGTCAGAGATATCTCTTGCTAGACTAGCGTTAGTACGGTCTAAGCACTACCTTCAGTTGATTCTCGTAAAGTAAAAATTTTCGCTCGGAAGCGATCCATAGGTCATCGGCTCCTGTGCGCGAGAAGTCGAACTCAGCACATCGTCTCTGATGGAACGGAACATCATACTGATCTCAACTCCAGGCTTCTTAATATTATCAACAATGGCGCGAGCGAAGGGACTGTTCTGCCCCTTTCCATCATAGGCCAGTTGCCCATCTCGCGCTGCATAGGCGACTAAAGTGCCGCCGTCCGGCTCGATTCGCGCCAGACCTTGACCCATCGAGCGAGCGAATGCGCTGCGCTTCATACGGGATGCGAACGGATTCTCTCGGCAGGCATCGAGCACGATCAGACGCAGCTTTTTGGCTTTCTCGACCGAGAGGAGGACCCGATCGAAGCTGATGGTCTCATCCGCGATATCGCGGTCGGCACGCAGACGTGCGTCTACTGGCACAAGGTAGTTGCGGCCATTTACTTCAAATCCGTGGCCCGCATAGTAAACCATCGCCCAATCGGTCTGATCCACCTGATCCTCAAAATTACGGATTACTTCGATCAGCTGCTCTCGCGTGAGATTGAATCCTGTGATGACAGTCTGGAAGCCAGCCGATCTTAGAGCAGCGGCGATCATCTCAGCGTCACGCTGTGGGTTGGGCAACGCAGGAACGTCGCGATAGGCTGAATTGCCGATCACCAGCGCGATACGACGCTCCGGGGGAGATTTCGGCAGATCCTGCTTGACGGGGGGCTTGTCGAGGCGCGCCTCGAGCTCCTGTTTGAGACGCGCTTCATATTCGCTCCTGGCACGAGCCTCGGTCTCGGCCCTGATTTTGGCTTCCAACTGCGCGCGAATCCGCACCTCTTCCGTGGCCTTGACCTTCGCTTCGGCGTTCATCCGATCGAGCGCAGCCTGAAGGACCGCCTTGGACTGGGCATCGGCCCGCGCGGCTGACTCGGTCCGGACCTTGGCCTCGAATTCGAGACGCGCAACCCGCTCGGCTTCCGCCCGGACGCGGGCCTCCTCGTCCGCCTTGCGGCGCAGGTCTGCGGCCTCCTTGGCCGCCTGTTCGGCTGCAACGCGCCGCGCCTTCTCGAGAGAGGCGACCCGCTCCGCCTCCGCACGGATTCGGGCCTCCTCGTCGGCCTTGCGCCGAAATTCCGCGGCTTCCTTGGCCGATTGTTCGGCCACAAGGCGCCGCGTCTTCTCAAGAGCGGCGATCTGCGCGGTCTCCGCGGCTCGTGCGTCGGCCTTCGTCTGCTCTGCGTTCAGCGCCTGCAACTGTGCCCGCGCCCGCTCCTGGGCCGGGCGTGCCATGGCGGCGTCGATCGACGCCGGCAGAGCGAGTGCCTTCTCGAAATCCGCGCGTGCCGCCGCAAGCCTGCCGCTCTTCTGGTAGGTTGCGCCGCGTCCTTCGAAGGCGGCGACGAAATCCGGCACGAAGCGGATTGCGGCGTCGAGATCGGCTAACGCATCCTTCAGGTTTCCCTGGTCGCGCCGGGCGACGCCCCGATAGGTCAGTGCGATCGGAGAGCGTGGGGTGAGAGCCACTGCCTTGTCCAGATCGGCGAAGGCGCCGCGCAGATCACCGGAGATCCGGCGCAATTCCCCGCGATTGGCATAGGCCAAACCGTTTCGCGGACTGATGAGGATCGCTTGGCTGCAATCGGCGATCGCCTTGTTCAGATCGCCGCGGCTGCGCCAGAGCAGGGCGCGGTTCACGTAGACCTCGGCCGAACCAGCTATCGCGACGGCGCTGTCGTGATCGGCCTGAGAGGCATCGAGCTCGCCGCGCAGACGATGCGCTTCGCCTCGGGCACTGAGCGCGATGGCGTTTTTCGGATCGTGCTTCAACGCCTCGGTGTAATCGGCGATGGCCCCTTCAAGATCGGCGCGATCCATGAGGACGCCAGCGCGATTGACGTAGCCGCGCGGGTCCGTAGGCGCGAGACGAATATACGTGGAGAAATCCTCGATCGCGTCCTGAAGTCTGCGCCGGAAGTGATAGGCAAGGCCGCGGTTGAGAAAAGCCGGATGGTAATCCTTGTTGATCTCGAGTGCCCGATTGAAGTCCCGGATCGCGAGCTCGTACTCCTCCTTGCCGAAGAGTGCCGATCCGCGATCATTGAACAGGGCCTCGGACCGCGGGGCGATCCGGATCGCGCGTCCGAGATCGTCGACCGCCTTGTCCAGCTCGCCGCTCGACTGCCATGCGCGGGCTCTGAACCGATAGGACTCGGCGCTGTCGGGATCGAGATTCAGCGCGCTGGTGAAGTCGGCGATCGCGCTGGTCGTGTCGCCGCGCACGAGGCGGGCGAGACCGCGATTGTTCAGCCACTTCGATGCGTCGGGACTCGATCGCGCCTCGTTGAGAAGGCGCGTGCAGGAGCGAATGCCTTCGGCCGGCTCGGAGAGCGACCGGCTGCAGGCATCCAGATCGCCCGCAAGGCTCGGCGCAGAGAGCAGCGCTCCCCACGCAACCACCGCAACCCGCCACAGCATCACGATCTTCGCCGCCGAATTCGACGCCTCATTAGGTTCCCCGGGACTACCATCCCGGCCGATTGCAGGCGAGCGAAAATTCGATTTAAGCATCGGGCGGCCTGTCACCATGGGCGAGAACCCACGCGCGTGCATCCGGTCTGATTTGGGTCCCTCATGCTCCGTCACGAGATTGTGCTTGGGCACCCGATCGTCCGGGTCCCAACTTGGCGAGCGACGGCCCAGGCTGCCCTGCGCGCTGCATCAATCAACACCGGTGCAGGACAGCCAGTGCGCGCAGGGTCCCGCAAGCCCACCCATAGGCCGGGAACGCGTGCGCGAGCCACGCTCGCGGGATTATGGGCGCTTTGCCTCATGCCGACGCCGACCTGGGGAGCCTGTGCCGGACGCGACCTATTTCCCCCACCGGGCGCGCTCGGTACCGCCGACCCGTCTGAGATTCGCTTTGAGGCTGCGACCCTGCCCTTCCGTTTCGGACGCCTCTATCGCGTAACGTCGACTGGCAGGCCGCCTTCCTATCTCCTCGGAACGATTCATCTCGCCGATCCACGGGCCAACAAGCTGTCGGTTCGGGCGCAGGCGGCTTTGGCCGAAACCAAGGTCGTCGCGGTCGAGGTGCTCGTGTCGCATGCGCTCGGCCGTCAGGATACCAGGATGCTGCTCGCGGCGCCGGCGCAGCGCCCCGATCGTTTGCTTGATGCGCACCAATTTTCCTCGCTGGTCGACGTTGCGGCGCGGCGTGGCCTCGCGCGTCAGCTGGCGCGTCAGCTCAAGCCGACAGTCCTCGCGCTGCTTCTAGACCTTCCGCCCTGCGCAATCGGCACTTCCGATGAGAGCTATCTCGATGCCGAACTCGTCGCCCAAGCCCGAACGCGGGGCCTACAGGTGATCGGCTTGGAGACGCTGGCGGAGCAGATCTCAGCCGTAGACGGCCTGGGCGCCGCGGTCGAGCGGCAGCTCCTTGAGGCTATCATCGCTCAAGCCCACTTCGCCGACGACGTCGTCGAAACGATGTTGCAGCGCTACAAGGAGAGCGATGCGGGAGGACTCCTAGCTTGGATGCGATCGCCGGCAATGATCCCAGGACAGCGGACTACAGTCGTCCCTCCGATGTTTTTGGATCGGCTGATTACGGCGCGGAACCGGAGGTTGCTCGATCGAATCCAGCCGCTGCTAGAGGCGGGCGGAGCGTTCATTGCGGTGGGGCTAGCGCATCTGCCGGGGCAGCAGGGAATACTAGCTCTGGCAGCCGGTAAAGGTTTTCGTCTCGAACTTATTGAATAGATAATATATTGATAGCTGTTAAACGTGAATATTAGCGGCGCCCTCTTAAACAATCTATCCTGAGTAATATCTATATATTTCTTATTCATGCGCCTGTAAATCAGTAAAATAACTCTTTAAATTAATATTTACTGTCATTCAGACTGCATTAATTGTTTCAGGGTCTGGAGTCGATTAGCACTAGAGGAAGACAGCTACACCCGTATTAGGGGATGGCCCGCCCGTCCTTTGCCGCCAGCACTAAACTGACGTGGTCTATGAAGAAGACGATTGTCAATCACCGTGTAGGTGCTGATCGTAGGTGACCCGACCGGACGGCTTTGGAACGGGCTGATTAAGAGGATCAGCCAGGAATGAAGGAGCTGAATATGAAGCGAAGTTGACCTGACCGGTATTTTGAACCCGGATAGTTGCGAGGCTAGTGCATGGTCGCGCCCACGGGTAGCTGGAAGACCAGGTCTGGGTAGCTGACGGGCGCGGGTGGTCGATAGCCCAGCGAAGAGTGGGGCCGGACGCGGCTGTAGATGTTCTGCCACAGGGTGACCACGGTCTGGGCTTCCTTGAGCGAGTAGAAGATCTCTTGGCGCAGACACTCGCCGCGCAGCTCTGCTCGGAGACATCTACTTCCTTGCAGGCAACGGCGCTGCTCCTGCCTTGCGCCGTCTGTAACTCGATTTGGCGCAGCATCAGCACGACCTGTTCCGCGCTCGGCCTTTGTCCTCACTTCATCTCCAACTCCTCCGGTCCAGGCTGATCCTCTCAATCAGCCCGGTCCAAAGCCAGCCGGTCAGGTCACAGGTCGCGTTATAGTGAGATGTACACGGCCGAGCTGGAATTTCGGCGGCATGCATATGCCCGCGTCCTACATCATCCCGGCGACCGTCAGAGCCTACCGGGATCACTGCGACTGCTTCTTGAACGTGCGGCTCGTGCTTGACCCACAGCGCGCCGACTTCGAGCGCGCTTCGGATGATCGGCGGGTGATGCTATCCCTCCTCAGCATCACTGCGGCGCCGCGCGCTGTGTGGGAGCGAGTGAATGCGCTCAACCCATGGGCCTTCGAGCGGGGCGCCTTCGACTCGTACGCCACCGACTAAGAAATGGCCCAGGCGGGTACGGTCCCGCTCCGCCGATGCGGTGCCGAGCTGAAGCGGAAAAGCCGACGGCTGAGATAAGCCGTCGGCTTTTCCGCGAATCGCGTTCCGGCGTCGCAGCCATCTGGTCCAGAAGCCTGGGCCGACCGCCTGATCGCATTCGGAAAGTCTCCCAGAAGTCCCCCAGCCTGAACGGCGGAAACTGTGGATGGGGCTAAGTCATTGAGAAGCTTGGCGCACCCGACACGATTCGAACGTGTGACCTTTGCCTTCGGGGGGCAAAGCTCGACCTCATGAGCTATGGGAACACGGTAAGGAAATAATTCACTTTGGTTTCTCTGCCTCTCCAGATTGGGTTCAGAACCTGCCCACAAAGCCGGCACGCACGATCACAACCAAGGCTCTGGACCCCCTCGGATATATGTTTCGGTATCCGCCGCGAGCTCCAGGAGGTTGCGGCTGCGGATATAGGCGTCGTGCAACGGATCCGCCTCTGCGGCACAATATAGGGTCTCCTCGTAGGCGTGAGCCGCTTCCTCAGGCGTCATCTGGATCTCCGCGCACGAGCGTCGGGTCTGCTCAAGCCGCTGCAACCGATCTGTCAGTTTGGGATTCATTGCGATCCTCCTGCCGCCTGTTCCAAAGCGCTCAGACGAGTGCTGAATTCGTGCACCTCGATCGCCTTCACATGCGCGTCGACCGCTTTGCCGAGGTCTGCCGCCTCTCCGGGCGTCAGATCGCCCGCGGCCACCGCTCGCAGCAGCGCGCCCGTGGCCCGCGGCAGGTCCGCCGTGCTCTCGATCGGCGGCAACGCGAAGCTGACGAGGCGCTCCTTGCGGGGCGGACGAAGCGATCGAGGCACAGGCGCAGGGCGACCGTGTCGCCGAGCTGAGCCAACTCGACTGCCTTTCGGGTCAGAGCTTCGGCTTCGCCGTCGAGGATCGCCTCGACGGCCAAGGTCGCGCGGTTGCGGGCACCCTTTGGCCTGCCGGCCGTGTTGCCAAGGTTACCTGCTCCGAAGGGCCTGCCTCTACCTGGCATCGTCCTCGCCTCAATTACCGCCCAAGTAGCGCGACGGAGATCATACGCCGCCGCGGGCGGGATGCCTAAGGATTGACAGCTGGTCGGCGCTGCAACCGCAAAGCTAGGACCAGCGCCCCAGGCCAGAAGACGAGGCTCAGAATGGCCACCGCACCCACACCCTGGCCTTTCCACCACGCAAGCCCGACTGGCAGAAGCAGCCCTGGCACTGCGAGCAGGACGAAGCTCCAGAACTCGAGGTCAGACACCGGACGCGTCCATGCTCCGCCCCTCCGCCTGGGCCGCCGCTATCATCTCAGCGGTGATGGTGGTGAACTTGCTGCCGCTTACGAGTACGTCTCCGGGCGAGAGGTCCTCGATGCCGTTGTAGCGCCGGCGGCTCTCCATTGAAGGACTGCCGTCGTTCTCGAACGCATCCTCATGAAGGAGGCCGCTGCCCGTCTGATAGAAGAAAGCCATCTCTTCCTCCTCAACTCGTATGTAGTATGTGGGTGGAAACTTTTTAAGCAGCGCCTGCCAGTAATCCACTCTGCGGCAATGCACACTCAGCTGCCTGCAACGTGGTCATTCCACCCCAATTCTCGCGAGCTGAGAGCCTGCACCATCGCCGGAACTGACCTTGCCCCCTGTTTGCCCCCGTTCATAACCAGAGTCCGTTCTGGTTCTGGTCGTGTTTGGACCGGGTTGCAAACGCGTTCGGGGTGAGCCCACCGAGGCTCGTGTGCGGGCGGGAGGTGTTATAGTCGACCCGCCACGCCTCGATGATGGTCCGGGCCGCCGGCAGGCTCCGGAACAGATGCTCGTTCAGGCACTCGTCGCGCAAGCGCCCGTTCAAGCTTTCAACGAAGCCGTTCTGCTGCGGCTTGCCGGGGGCGATGTAGTGCCACTCGACCGCACGCTTTTCCTGCCAGCGCAGGATCGCGTGCGAGGTCAGTTCGGTGCCGTTGTCCGAGACGATCATCAGCGGCTTGCCGCGGCCAGCGATGATCCAGTCGAGTTCACGTGCGACGCGATGGCCGGACAGCGACGTGTCGACCACCAGCGCCAGGCATTCCCGCGTGCAGTCGTCGACCACGACGCGGATGCGGAAGCGCCGCCCGTCGTCGAGCGTGTCGGAGACGAAGTCGAGGCTCCAGCGCTGGTTCGGCTCCTGCGGCACGGCGGCCGGTGCCCGCGTGCCAAGGGCTCGTTTGCGCCCACCGCGCCTGCGCACCGACAGCCGCTCCTCCCGGTAGAGACGGAAGAGCTTCTTGTGGTTCAGGGTGAGGCCCTCCCGCCGCAGCAGGATCAGCAGACGTCGGTAGCCGAACCGGCGGCGCTCGCCAGCCAGGCTGCGCAGGCGTACCCGCACGGCCGCATCGTCACCTCGCGTCGAGGCATAGCGGTACGTCTTCGGCTCAAGGCCGATCAGCCCGCAGGCGCGACGCTGCGAATAGCCCTTCTCCTCGATGGCCCAGCTCACGGCCGTTCTCCGTGCGCCGGGCGTCAGAAGTTTTTTCCCAGCGCCTCACGCAGCGTCGCCACGTCGAGCATCGCCTCGGCCAGGAGCTTCTTGAGCTTGCGGTTCTCCTCGTCGAGCGCCTTTAGGCGACGCGCGTCGGAGACCTCCATGCCGCCGAAACGCGAGCGCCACGTGTAGAACGTCGCGTCGCTGATGCCGTGGCGACGGCAGATCTCAGCGACCGGTAGCCCGGCCTGCTGCTCCTTCAGGATGCCGATGATCTGCTCTTCGCTGAACCGGCTCTTCTTCATCGTCCGTCTCCTCTTCGACGGACCCTAGCTTCAGAGCGAGGGCAGGCCAGGGGGCAAGGTCACTCTGGCTACACCAAACTTGATGGTCCCTATTAAAATCAATGCCTTAGATCACTCCTGACCGCTCCTGACCACTTGTTTCCCGAGATTGTGGATCTGGGGGTCCCCCGTTCGAGCCGGGGCGGTGGTACCATCGAATTTCCGAGCCGGATGAAGGGGTTGGTTTCTGGACCCCTCCTTCACCGTCAGGTGTCCGCTTCTCAGCCCATCGCCAGGGTCGGCGCGCAGGAAGCAGCGCGGATCACGCGCCGCCTCAGCGTTGGTGGACAAGCTGATGGCGCGGCGGTGCCGGGCGAAGCGGTAGGTCGTTTCGAGACCGTGTCGGCGTCCGCTCCGACATCAACGCGGATCGCCTCGCTCTCCGGCCCCTCCGCCGATACGATCCGCGCGGCGCGCCAAGGCCGGCCTGGGCTTCTGCGCCCGCGCTATCCCTGCGCGCCGCCTGGCCTCCGTCAGGGCGAGCCGAGGGCCGGGATGCCCAGCGCGCCGTCTCTCCGATCAACATTGTGATCGTCGAAACGTCGCGACCAGGACGCCCGGCCCGATGCGGACCATCCGCTGCGCCCGCCTGCGCGCCGCGGCGGCCGTCAGGATCGCGCCGGAACCGACCGGCGCGCTGCTCCGCGCAACCGAACGGAGTAGTTCCAAGGCGGCATCGCCCCCGAGGCGACTTAGCCAGACTAACCACGGAGCTAGTCCGGAAATCTGATTTGGCCCGACGTTCCGCCATGGTGTGCTCGGCCCATGGATTTCGGAGGCCGGAATGCCGACGGGCGGATTGGACAACAGCGATATCTCGCCGACGATGCTTCCCAAGAGGAGGCGGTCCTGGGCCGATATGCGTCTTGGCGTTTCCGAACGGCTGTTCGGGCGCCGGACGGTCCGGGCCGCGCCCGTCCTCGCCATCGACCGAGCCGAACCCGCGCCGGTCGAGCGTCCCCTCGTCATCGATCTCGACGGAACGCTTCTGCGGACCGACGCTCTGTTCGAGAGCGTGCTCACCCTGGCCAGGGAGCGCCCCCTCAGCCTGATGCGGATGCCTCTCTGGCTCTGGCAGGGGCGCGCCCGGTTCAAGCGCGAGGTCGCAATCCGGGCCTCGCTTGCGACCGAGGCGCTGCCGATCAACGAGGATCTCCACGCCTTCGCCGTCCGGGAGCACGCTCGGGGACGGAAGCTCTACCTCGCGACGGCGGCCGACCAGACCGTCGCGGAGACCATCGCCCGGCGCATCCCCCTGTTCGAGCGGGTCGTCGCCAGCCAGGGCGGCGTCAACCTGAAGGGCCAGGTCAAGGCGGATCACCTCGCCGCGATGTTCCCGGACGGCTTCGCCTACGCGGGCGACAGCCGGGCCGACTTTCCGGTCTGGGCGCGGGCTGCCGAGATCATCACGGTGGGCAGCGCGCACCGCACCGAGCGGGTCGCGGCGCATTTCGGGCGTCCCGTCCGGGCCTTCACGGTGCCCTCGCGCTGGGCGTCCCTGCTCGAAGGCCTGCGGCCCCATCAATGGGCGAAGAACACCCTGGTGTTCCTGCCGCCGATCCTCGGCGGTGCCATGAACAACGCCGCAGCGCTCACGGCGACGAGCCTCGCCTTCGTCGCTCTCTGCCTCGTTGCCTCGGCGACCTACCTGATCAACGACCTGTGGGACGTGGCGGACGATCGGCAGCACTGGTCGAAGCGCAACCGCCCGATCGCGAGCGGAGCCCTGCCGATCGCGACGGCCGCCGCCGCCGTCCCGATCCTGCTGGGCGTCGGCGTGCTCCTGGCAGCCTCGGTCTCGCATCAGGTCATGCTGGTGATCGGCTTCTACCTGGCCCTCACGCTGTTCTACTCGTTCCGGGGCAAGCGCATCCCCGTCCTCGACGTGAGCTGCCTCGCCGGGTTGTTCACCACCCGGATCGTCCTCGGCATCGTCAGCTCCGGCGTGCAGCCCTCGCCCTGGCTGCTGATCTTCTCGATGTTCCTGTTCGCCTCACTCTGCTTCGCCAAGCGCTACGTCGAGATCGTGCGGTCGGCGGCGCTCGGCCGGACATCGGTGAACAGCCGCGGGTACGAGGCCCAGGACGTGCCCCTGATCCTCGCGGTCGGCCTCGGCACCGGCATGACCAGCATCGCGATCATGGTCCTGTACATCATCTTCGACGCCTTCAAGCGGACCTTCTACGGCGATACCGTCTGGCTCTGGGCGATGCCGCTGATCATGTTCCTCTGGATCTGCCGGATCTGGCTCATGGCCGTGCGCAACACCCTGAACGACGATCCGGTCGCGTTCGCGCTGCGTGATCCGCCGAGCCTCGGACTCGGCGCCACGATGTGCGCCGCCTTCCTCCTGGCCTGGTCCGGGGTGTTCGCGTGACCGCGGCGGCAGGCGACCGTCCGGGCCGGTCCGAGACCATCCTGCGCTTCCTCCTGGCGGGCGGCGGTGCTGCGGCCCTGAACTGGATCGTCAGGTTTCCGCTCTCGACGGTGATGCCGTTCTGGCTGGCGGTCTGGACGTCGGCCCTGATCGGCATGGCCGCGGGCTTCGTCCTGTATCGCCGGTTCGTCTTTCCCGCCTCGCGGCGCGGCATCTGGCTGGAGCTGCGGGATTTCCTGATCGTCAATCTTCTGACCAGCGTCGCCGTCGCGATCGTCGCGCACCTGCTCGCCGGGCTCCTCGATCCGTACCTGCCGAGGCATGTCGCCGAGCCGGCCGCCCATGCGGGGGCCATCGCGGCGGGGGCGGTGCTGAACTTCCTCGGCCACCGCAGCGTCACGTTCCGCGCTCAGAGGCCGGGCCCGGAGGGCCGGACCGCGCACCGAAACTCGGCGCCCTGCTGACCGAAGTCGGGCGCGCCGACAGATCGTCCTGGCACCGGTGCCGTGGTCAGGCCGGCGTGACACGGTGCCGGCGTCGCGATTGCCCCCGGCTTGAGCCGGGCCCGCTCGCGGAGCGACGGGGCGCCCCTCCGGACCCGGATCGTGACGGCTGCCTTGCATCGAGCCGGCTCCACCTCGGCGGACACCACGCGGCATCTCGGATCCTGGACCACAAACCGGCTCGCGCGGGTGACGGATCGTGGCCGTGAGACCGGATCATCCAGGCCACCCCGAAGGCCGCGACGGCTCGGGTCAAGGGCCCGGATCCAGTCTGCCGGACCTCGTCCGGCTGGAGGCGCAGGGCCGGCCCCTCCCTGTGCCGGCAGGCCGGCTCCCGGGTCCCGGCTCTCCGGGGCGGGCGCGGCCTCCGCCGTCGCGACCGGGCGCCCGACGATGAGCGGCCGGGGGCGATCGGGATGCCGGCGGATGCACGCCGTCCCCGGCCAGGGTCGCGGGCACGCGCCGCCATCGGCATCCTTGCGGCGGCCGGCCCCTCACGTCATCGGGGTCCGGCTGCCGTGGCCTCGGACGTCCCTCCGCGCCAGGAGGCCTCAGGCCGGATCGAGCCGGCCGGATCGGGTCTGCTCGCCGCGGTCTGCGCTCTGTGAAGGAGGCCCAGCATGGTCACGACAGCGATCAGGCGCCAGGATTGCAACGGGCTGGCGAGGGTGCCGGCCAGCCGTTCGGAGATGTTCCAGTAATTGCTCAGCAGGAGGACGCAGATGCCCCAGAGCACCAATCCAGTGCGGCGACGCGCAGGATCGGCCTCGACGGCGAGCGCGGCGAACAGAATGACGAGCGCCGGATAGGTGATTCCGTAATGGTGGCCCCAGGCGATCGGGGACGCCAGCGTGAACGCCACGGCGGCGGTGAGGAAATCCAGGCTCTCGGAGGCCGGTCCGCCGCCGCGCCGCGGCAGCAGCGCGTAGGCGATGATCGCGACCGACGACAGGGCCGTCGCCAGATAGGTCGAGGTCGTGACCGGCGGGAATGCCTTGTAGTCGAAGATGAGGACTTGATCGGGAAAGTTCAGTCCGTTGACGAGACCGTTGATCGACGTATTGTCCCAGAATATTTCGCCCCGCTGGGAGATGTACTGCAGGACTGAGATATAGTTCAGGTGATTGCCGAAGCCGTAGAGCAGGACCGAGACGGAGAGCCCCACCACGAGGACACAGGCTTGGCCCACCGCGAATCCCGTGTTCCGGCGGATCAGGGCCCAGACCAGGAACAGCGAGAATTGCGGCTTGACCAGGCAGATCAGGCCGATCGCGACCCCTGACCAGGCGGGCCGTCGATACAGCCAGCACAGACAGGACACGGCGAAGGCGAGGTTCAGCAAGGCCTGAACCTGTCCGAGCCGCCACGCGATCATCACCGGATAGAAGAACAGCACGCCGACCGCGAAGGCGGCAGCGGTCGCGTAGACGGCGACGCGGTTCCCGGGCTCGTCGCCGCCGAAGCGCCGTGCCGCCGCGATCGAGATCAGGAAGGACAGGACGGGCATCGCCAGGATGCTGATCCAGACGAGCCGGTTCATGGCCTGCACCGTCGGCGCGATGCCCAACGCGTCGAAGGCGGAATAGAGCAGCAGGGAACTCGGCGGATACTGGAACTTGACGTGATCCACGAAGAACAGGTCGTAGAGCGGGCGCGGATCCATCGCCCGGATCCGCGCGTAGGCCAGCCCCATGGGCATCCAGGAATCGTCCAGCGCGCCCGTGCCGAAGAACCAGCTGTAGGCGCCTCCCACATAACCGCCGAGGCGCAGGGCGAAGCCCGCCAGGATCGCGGCGCCGAGGATCGATACGACCCAGGCGAGATCGCTGCGCCCGGAGGCCGGCCGGCCCGCGCGCCGAGGCGATGCGGCGGTCCCGCTCAAGGGTCCGGAGTGAGGATCTCTGGGCATGGACGCTCCGGGTGGAAGGGCCGCCCGGCGCGAAGCCCGGGACGGCGCGGTGGGATGTCGCCCCGATCCGGAACCTCCCGGATCGAGACGCGTCGGAGGAGGGCGCGGCCCGCGGGGTTCCGGCTCATACGATCTGGAAATCCGCCGCCGTGAGCGCGAGACCGGGGGCGAGGGTCGCGATCTGGACGGCACCGCCGGCAGCGGAACCGTTGCTGTCGTAGTAGAGCCGGCCCGTGCCGGTCGCGTAGATGATCCGATCGTCGGCCTCCGTCGCGAGGCCCGCGAGGTTCGACGCGAAGGCGCCATTCGGCAGCGCGCCGGTGATCAGGGCGGTGAAGACGGTGTGATCGAGGGCGATCGTGTCGTCGTTTCCCGCCGCGTTGCTGAAATCCGTGATGCGGTCGACATTCGTCGAGGCGTTCGGCGCGGTGTTGAACAGGAAGATGTCGTTGCCCGCCCCACCGGTCAGCGTATCGTTGCCCGTGCCGCCCGCGAGCGTGTCGTTCCCGGCCCCGCCCAGGAGCGTGTCGTTGCCCGCATTGCCGACCAGGCTGTCGTTGCCGGCCCCGCCCGTGATCACGTTGGCCACCGCGTTGCCGGTGAGGCTCTGTCCCACCGCGGAGAGCCCGGTGAGGTTCTCGACGTTCACGAGATCGGCGATCGAATAGGCCGCGAGCCCGGTCTGGATGGTGTCGGTTCCGCCGCCCGCGGCCTCCGTCACCACGTCGGCGAGGCTGTCGACGACGTAGGTATCGTTGCCCGCGCCACCGATCATGATGTCGTCGCCGGTCCCGCCGTCGAGCCTGTCGTTGCCGGCACCCCCGTCGAGGATGTCGTTGCCGGCTCCGCCGCTCAGCGTGTCGTTGCCGCCCAGCCCGACGAGCGTATCCGCGCCGGCCGTACCGCCGAGGGCGTTGGCGCTGCCGGTGCCGGCCGTCGCGGTTTCGGGCGAGGCGAGGCGGTAGGTGCCGAACGCATCGCCGTAGGTCGCCACCACGTGGAGGAGGGCGCTCGCCTGGGCGCTCGCAACCGTGTAGCTGGCGCCGGTCGCGCCGGCGATGGCGCTCCAGCTCGCCCCGCCGTCCGTGGAGCGCTCCCACTGGTAGCTCACCGCGGGCTTCGCCACGTCCGGGTCGGAGATGTCGTTGCCGGCCGTGAAGGTGACGCTCGTGCTCGTCTGGGTGTAGCCCGCGATGTGGGCGCTCCCGGTCGCGGCTTCGTTGACGTTCGTCACGCCGATGGCGAGGGCCTGCGTCGCGCTGAGCAGACCGTCGGAGGCCTGCACGGTGACCGTGTAGATGTTGTTGCCGTCGGCATCGGCCGGCGCCTCGAAGTTCGGCGCCGTCCGGAAGGTGAGCCGTCCGGTCGACGGGTCGATCGCGAACAGCTTCGCATCGCCGCCGTCCAGGAGGGTGTAGGTCACCGTCCGGCTGGGATCGGAATCGGTCGCCGTGACGCGCGTCACCGCATCGGTATTCTCGGCGACCGACAGCGTGGCGCTCGCGCCGCCGCCGTTCGAGGTGATCGTCGGGCCGCCACCGCCCGTCGTCCGGCTGATCTGGTAGCTCGGGCCGAGCCCCTGCGGCGTCTGGTTCAACAGGACCGAGATCGTCCCGTCGTTGTAGTTCGGAACCACGACATCGGGCCGGCCGTCCCCGTTGAGGTCCGACAGGGCGAAGAGCGAGGGAAAATTGCCCGTCGCGGCGGTGGTCTGCGGCTGGAACGTGCCGTCCCCATTGCCGGCCAGGATGGACAGCGAGGCCGAGCCCCCGTTCGCGACCACGAGGTCGAGCCGGCCGTCGCCGTTCACGTCCGAGAGCGCGACGGCGTAGGCCTCGGCCCCGGTCTGATAGATCGGCCCGGCCGTGAAGCTGCCGGTCGCGGTCGCGAGCAGCACCTCGACGGCGTTGTCGCCGTAATTGGCCACGACCAGGTCGGGCCGGCCGTCGCCGTTGAGGTCGCCCACCGCGATGCCGTTCGGAATCGAACCGGCCGCGACGCTCGTGGCGGCTCCGAAGGTGCCGCCGGGGGTCCCGTGCAGGATCGACAGGGTGCCGTCGAAGTTGTTGGCGGTGATCAGATCGGGATTGCCGTCCCGGTCCAGATCCGCGACCGCGATGAAGTTCGGTCCGCTGCCGGTCCGGTAGGTCGCCTGCGCCTGGAAGGTCCCGTCGCTCCGGCCGAGCAGCACCGACACGGTGTCCGCATCGGCGTTCGCCACGATGAGGTCTGCCAGCCCGTCATGGTTCAGGTCGGCCTGAACCATCGCCTCGGGATCGACGCCGACGGCGTAATCGGCGCCCTTGCGGAATGCCCCCGTCCCATCTCCGAACAGGATCGAGACGCTGCCGTTGCCCGCCACCCCGGTCCGGAAGCCCGCGAAGGCGTTCAGCACGGCCATGTCGACGTTGCCGTCATGGTTGAAGTCGCCCGTCTGGACGACGTAGGGCCCGGCGCCCGCCGTCACCGAGCTGGGCTGACGGAAGCTGCCGTCGCCATTTCCGAGGAGCACCGAGATGGTCCCGGCCCCGTAGGTGCCGTCGGCGTTCACCGGGGAGCTGTGGAGGTTCGGCACGATCAGGTCCGGGATGCCGTCCCGGTTGACGTCGGCGACGGCCACGGAGCCCGGATTGTTGCCGACCGTGTAGGTCGTGCTCGGGCCGAAGGCCCCCCCGTAGGGATTCCCGGCGATGTCCGCGATGCTGCCGCCGACGAGGTTGAGGGCGAGCGTGCCGCTGCCCGTGCCCGTGGTGGCATCGACGGTGAAGGCCGTTCCGCCCGACCCGGCGACGGCCGTGACCTTGGCCACCGTGGCGCCCTGCAGCGTCCCGGTCGTGACCAGGCTGAAATCGCCGATCTGCGGGGTTGTCACGGCTTCGGTGAAGGTCACCGTGAACTGCACGGTGCCGGCGGTCGTCGCCGCGGCACCGACGAGCGCGATCGTCGAGAGGCGCGGCGCCAGGGTGTCGATGGTGAGCGGCAGCGGCTGCGACAGGGCGGAGTTGCTGGTCCCGTCATCGGCGATCGCGAACAGGCGGTAGGCCCCATCCGCGAGGGTGATGGTCGCCGTGTAGGTCCCGTCGGCGGCCACGTAGACCCCGCCGACGGCGTTGTCCGGGTAATCGGCGACCCCGTCGCGGTTGACGTCATCGAACAGGATGATGCGGTTGCCCGGGGTGCCCTTGCCGGTGACCGTGATGGTCCTGCGCTTGGTCACGCCGTCGGTGGCCGATAATCCCGTGTCCTGGTCGGAGCCGAAGAGCAGCGTGGGGGTGCTCGTTGCCATGAGGACTTCGACCTTTCAAAGAATTCGCAGTCCCGCAGGCAGACGGATTCAGACCCATGACGGCGGCCCGCCGAGGAGCAGGACTGCGATGGCGTGGGGCGTGACCGGCTGCTGCGACGACGCGGACGATTTCACGCGGGCGCCGTCCTCGCAAAGGATCATCGGCGATACTCCGAACGCGCCCGGATGAGGGACGGTGATCGCGCGTGCCCCGGGCCGGGCGGCCGATCTGCGAAGGGGCTTGGGCTTTCGTCGGACCGCCGGGCTCTAGCCGTCCGCGCGCCCGGCCGGCGCGTCGCCGGCCTCAGCGGGCTGCCGAAGACCTCCGTGGCTTGGCCGAACCGGGCGTGTTTCACGCGGTATTGCACCGGGCGGGATATCCCGATCGCCGCGCCGCGCGGGGCCGTCTCCGCGCGCTCCGCGGCTCGGATGGGTCGTCCGTCGCCTCCGCCTGAGATGCGGCGGGTGAGGCTCCTGCGGGCGGTCTCCTCCATCCGCTCGGCGCGGCAGGCGAGGGGGCGGCCTGGGTGCGACCTGATGGTCCGCCGATTCCCGGGCTGGGGTGTCGACGATCCGGCCCGGGATGGGTCGCGCTTCGGCAAGAACCGGAACCGGTTTCCGCTGGCCGGTAAGAGCGCCGCCAGGTTCCCGGCAATCCTGCTGACCCAGCTCGGGGTGGAGAATCTCTTGTCCGACGACCGCTTCGGCGTCGACGGCGCGCGTGCCGGACCGGGCGCAATCAAGTATTTCTGCAGCTGACGCTTCCGGATTAGTACTTCGATGTTGCGCGCTCGGGTCGACAAACCTGCTAAAAAAATCTCGCGCACTCCTTTCGCCTATCCGGTGGAAGACGCAAGGGCAGATGGCAGGGGTTTGGTACTACCCGTCAAGGCTGGGCTTCGTCTGCCCTCCCGCCGGGGCCGGCTCGATCGAGGGGGGATTGGATGTGACGGATCGTCGAGGCGACATCCAGTGGATCAGAGCCGCCGCGGCAATCGAGGTCGTCGTGATTCACTCCGATCTGGCAACGAAGCACTTTTCCGATGCCTCGATCCTGGATGCGCCTTACGCCGCATTCGGCGGCATCGGAGTCGAGATCTTCTTCCTGGTATCGGGTTTCATCATCTGCATGGTCGCCCCGCGCTCTCCGAGCGCCGGCGAATTTCTGCGGACGCGGATCAAACGCATCCTGCCCCTCTACGCGATCTTCACCACACTGGCGCTGCTCGTCCATCTCACGAAGCCCCGGTGGCTGCTCTCCCCGGCCGACCTGAGCCTCTCCTACCTCGCCCAATCCTACCTGATGTGGCCGCAGATGCGGTTCCCGCTGCTCGGCCCCGGCTGGACGCTCGAGCACGAGATGCTCTTCTATGAGGTCGTCGCCGCGGTCCTCCTCGTCACGCCCCTCACGCGGCGGACGAAGCCCCTGGTCGGCGGCGCGCTGGTCCTCATGGGTTGCGTCGGCTGCTATCTCGGGCGGAGCGCGGATCACGGCGCCTGGACGCTCCATCTGCTCACCCCCTACATGCTGCTGTTCGGGTTCGGCTGGCTCTTCCGCTGCGCCGAGGAGAGCGAGACCCGGATCCGCCTCGTCATCGGGGCCGGCTGCCTGTGCGCGCTGGCGATCGCCTTCTGGCTCGGCGACGCGTGGAGCCGTCATCTGGTGATGCGCATCGCGGCGGCGGCGGCGCTGTTCACCCTGGGGGTGCTCGCACGGCGCCGCCTGCAAACGGACAACCGGTTGAACCGTACGGCCTGGTTCCTGGGGAACGCGTCCTTCAGCCTCTACCTGTCGCACTGGTTCGTCCTGTCGGCCTGCGGCAAGCTCGCCGGCCTCCTGCATCTGCCGGCCGGACTGGAGCTCGGCTACCGCATCGGCGCCGTCGTCGTATCCGTCCTCATCGGGGCGGCCTCCTATCGATGGCTCGAGACCCCGCTCAACCAGATGATGCGCCAGCACAAGGCAGCCGCCCGGCAGCCGGCCCTGGTGGGCGGCCTCTGAAGGCGGCACGGGCGACAACCCCACCGGTGGACCGGCCGGAGCGACCGAGCCCGTGCGATACGCGATCGACCCCGATGTCGGTCGCCGTCCCGGGCTCGCGCGAACCCATTCGCCTCTCACGCGACGAGGCCCGCGGCGTGGACGGCCCCGCCATCCGGCCCGCGGATTCCCGGACGGGTCGTCTCAGGGCCGGCCCAGCACCACCCGCAGCTGGTTCGCGAGCTCGTCGCGCTGATAGGGCTTGCTGAGCAGCGGCAGGTCGGCGGGGAGGCCCTGATCGTCGAGGGCCGAGCCGGTATAGCCGGAGGTCAGCAGGACCCTGAGGCCCGGCCGCAGGCGGCGCGCCTCCACGGAGAGCTGCACGCCGTTCATGCCGCCCGGCATCACCACGTCCGAGAACAGGATGTCGATCCGCTCCGGGCCCCGCAAGCGGTCCAGGGCCTCGGCGGCCTGCGTGGCCGTCAGCGTGCGGTAGCCGAGCTCGCCCAGGCTCTCGACGGCCACCTCCAGCACGGCCGGCTCGTCCTCGACCACCAGCACGACCTCGCCGGCCGCGGCGCGGCGGAGCGGCAGCGCGCCGTCCGTCCGGCTCGCGACGACGCGCTCGCCCGAGCGCGGCAGGTAGAGCTCCATCACCGTGCCCTGGCCCGGCCCGCTCCGGATCCGCGCGTGGCCGCCGGCCTGCCGCACGAAGCCGTAGACCTGGCTGAGACCGAGGCCCGTGCCGCGCCCGACCTCCTTCGTGGTGAAGAACGGCTCGAAGGCGCGGGCCGCCGTGGCGGCCTCCATCCCGTGGCCCGTATCGGAGACGGCGACACAGACATAGGGTCCGGGCGCGAGGTCGGGCCGCTCCGCGAGCGCGTCGGCGTCGAGGCTCGCATTGTGGGTCTTCACGGTCAGCGTCCCGCCGCCCGGCATGGCGTCGCGCGCGTTGACCGCGAGATTCAGGATCGCACTCTCGAACTGGCCGGGATCGAGCCGGACGGGGTCGAGGCTCGCATCGAGATCGAGCCGCACCGCGATGGTCTCGCCGACGGCGCGCCGCAGCAGGCCCTCGAAATCCTTGAGCAGGTGGTTGGGGTTGACCGTCTCGGCGCGCAAAACCTGCCGGCGCGAGAAGGCCAGCAGCTTCTCGGTGACCTCGGCCCCGCGCCGGGCCGCCTGCAGCCCCGAATTCGCCAGCCGCGCGACGCGCCCGGCCTCCTCGGGCCGGCGCACGATCATGTCGAGATTGCCCACGATGATGGTCAGCAGGTTGTTGAAGTCGTGCGCGACGCCGCCGGTGAGCTGGCCGATCGCCTCCATCTTCTGGGCTTGGTTCAGGCGCTCCTCGGTCTCGTGCCGCGCCGTAGCGTCCATCACGAGGGCCGCGAGGGTCGCGGGCCGGCCGGTCGCGTCGCGATAGACCTTGCCGCGCATCGCGATCCACCGGAGCGCGTCGTCGCCGGCCCGCCGGATGCGGCAATGGAGATCCAGGCGCCCCGTCCCGGCGCAATCCGCGAGCGCGGCCTGGGCCATGCCCCGGTCCTCCGGGACGACGTGCCGGAGGAACGTCTCGACGGTCCATTCGGCCGCCGGGCGGTCGTAGCCGAAGATCGCATCGTGCCGCCCCGTCCGCCGCGAGACGCCGGAGCGGAGATCGAGCTCCCAATCGCCCATCTCGGCGGCCTCGAGGGCGAGGGCGAGGTTGTCGCGCGCGAGCTGCAGCTCCGCCCGCCGCAGCTCGCGCTCCCGGGCCGCGGCCTCGGCGCGGGCGTAGAGGAAGTCGACCTCGCGCAGGTACACCCCGAGCACGATCAGGCCGGCCGCGAGCGCCTCCAGGCGCCCGGCGAACCAGCCCACCGTGCCCCGGGCCGCCCCGGGCAGCGTGATCAGGTTGTCGAACGCCAGAAGCAGGAGCGAGACGGCCAGCCAGAGCTGCAGGATCGTGCGCAGACGCGTGGTCCAGCACAGGATGGCGAGCACCGCCACGGTCAGCGCCATCACGACGGGTCCGATCCCCGACGTCGTCAGCAGCCCGTAATCGTCGCCCACGACGCTCTTGGGCAGCAGGTGGACGTAGCGCGTCACCGCGACGGTCGCGAGCGCGACCGCGGCCCCGGTCGCGGCCACGGCGAGCCAGCCGATCCCGGCGACGCGCGCGGGCGGCACCAGCCGGGTGCGGCTGTCGCTCTCCATGATCGCGTAGGGCAGGGCGAACAGGGGCGGCCCGACATGCCAGAGCGTCCAGAGCCAGATCGTGGTGTCGGGCCCGCTGCCGAGCAGGCGCCCCTCGGCCAGGAGATTCGGGAAGGACAGGAGCTGGGCCGAGACGATCAGCGTCACGTACAGGCTGCCCGCCCCCAGCACGAGCAGGGGCACCGAGCGGGTCCGGCGGTACTGGGCGAAGAACAGGTAGGTGGTCAGGGCGTAGACCACGATCAGCGCGGATTGGTAGACCGGCACGAAGCCCGGCACCCGCGGCATGGGCTGGGCCGCGACGGGCAGGAGCGCCAGCGTCACGGCACCGAAGGCGGCGCAGACGAGCCCGGCCAGGACGCGCTGGCGCCCGCCGGCCTGCACGGTGGCAAGGGTCCGAAGGACTGGATCTCCGTCCATCGCGGGCTCCGTGACGAAGCGCGCTGTCGGGACGCCAGCTCGCGTAGGATCAGGTCACCGTAGCACGGCGCAAAGCAGGCGCAAAAGACAAGCTCGAAACATCGGCGATGCGCTGTAATAAATATGGCACATATCCCGATATTCAGATCTCAAACCATCCGAGTTTTATCCAGAACATCGGCGCTGTACGGCAAGACAATCCGGCTGAATTCTATTTCTGCACAGAACTTGGCTCGCTCCGATCCGGATCGAGCCGGTTTTGACGGTTGAATGCTCGGTTTTCGGCCGCCCGGGTCAGCGCTCCAGCCGGTAGGCGATGCAGAAATCCGGCGCCTCGTCGTCGAGGAGCGCGCAACCCCGGGCGATCTCCTCCTCGATCAGGGCGCACGGGTTGGCCGCGTTGCAGGGCGGGCGCGTCGCGGGGGAGACCGCGGCGCAGCGCGCGACGAGCGTGGCCGCACGGCTCGGGCCGAGCGTGGCCCTGCAGGATTCCTCCGCCGCGGCGGGGGAGGCCCAGGTCAGCGCGGCGGCCAGGACAACGGCCGGGCGCGAGGCCAGGCGGCAGCGGGACGGGGCGGGGGCGCGTTCCGGGGGGCATCCCGTGCCGGGAGCGGACGGACGGCGCGTCGTCATCATGGGATCTGTTCTTTCCCCCAGGGCGCCCGGCGGTCCCGATGGGCCGCAACGGTCCGCGTGCCTCCCCTATACCCGAACTCCGGAGGTCCGGCCCGTCGGGATCGGCGGAATCGTCCTGCCCGATCCGGCGCGGCCGGCCCCCTGCGCCGGGCCGGCCATCGCGCCCGCGGGACGCGGATCAGGCGGAGGGCAGCGCCGCGGGAGCGGGAAGCCGGGAAGCCGCGGCCTCGGCGGCCTCGACCCGGACCGCCTGCCCGGCTTGGCGCTCGCGGAAATGCGGGATCGCGGCCTCGAACACCGCGTCGGCCGCCGCCCGGTCGCCGCGGGCGACCGCCTCGCGCAGGGCCGCGATCCAGGCATCGAGCCGGGCGCGGTCGGCGAAGACGGGGCTCGCCGCCATCACGCCGTCGATGCCCTCGAGGCCGACGCGGGGCTCCTCCCGGGCGAACAGGATCTCGTTGAGGCGCTCGCCCGGCCGCGCACCCGAATAGGCGATCTCGATCTCCTCGCCGGGCTCGAAGCCGGCGAGCCGGATCATGCGCTCGGCGAGTTCCCGGATCTTCACCGGCTGACCCATCTTCAGCACGTAGACGGCCGCGCGCCGGTCGGCCTCGGCAGGCGGCAGGGCGCGGGCCTCCCCGTCGGCGTGCGAGCCCGCGGTGAGGACGAGGTCGGCCGCCTCGCGCACCGTCATGAAGTAGCGCACCATCTCGGGATGCGTGACGGTGACCGGGCCGCCGCGGGCGATCTGGGCCTTGAACACCGGCACCACCGAGCCGACGGAGCCCAACACGTTGCCGAAGCGCACGGCGATGAGCCGGGTCGGGTGGCCCGGCACCGCGGCCTGCTCCGCGTCGCGGGCCTGGGCCACCATCTCGGCGAAGCGCTTGGTGACGCCGAGCTGCGAGACCGGCTCGATCGCCTTGTCGGTGGAGATCATCACCAGCGCCCGGGCGCCGACGGCCAGCGTGGCGTCGGCCACGTTGATCGAGCCGAAGACGTTGGTCTTGATGCCCTCGCTCCAATCCTGCTCGAGGTAGGGCACCTGCTTGAGCGCGGCGGCGTGGAAGACGTAGTCCGGGCCGAACTCCGCGAAGACCGCGCGCAGGCGCGCCCCGTCGCGGATGTCGGCGAGCGCGCCCGTCACGGCGCCGCCCGAGGCCAGCACGGCCGGCTGGCTCAGGATGCCGTGGAGCGCGGGCTCGGAACTCTCCACCACGAGGATGCGGGCGGCGCCGAACGCCAGCGCCCGCAGGCAGATCTCGGAGCCGATCGAGCCACCGCCGCCCGTGACGATCACCCGCTTGCCCGAGAGGAAGCGCTCCAGCCGCGTCCGGTCGATCGCGACGGTCGGGCGCAGCAGCAGGTCCTCGATCTCCAGGGGCGCGAGCTCGGCGTCGCGCACGCCTTCGCCGAGGCTCGCCACCCGCACCAGCGGCAGGCCGAGGCGGCGGGCCCGGGCGATCAGGTCGTCGGGCTCGGCCTCGGGCGCGAGCGCGCTCGGCGTCGCCACGAGGCGGCGCACGGGGGGCCCGCGCTCGGCGAGGGCCGCCAGCACCCGCTCGAGATCGGCGAAGCCGCCGAGCACGGGCACGCCGCGCATCATCTGCCCGGCCTCGTCGGCGCGGGGCGAGAGGATGCCCCGGGGCGCGAGCTTCTTCACGGAGCCCGATTCGATGGCGCGCAGCAGCACCTCGATGTCGCCGCCGCGGCCGAGGAGCAGCGTCGGCACCGTGGCGGCCCGCGCGCTCGATTGGCGCGAGCGGGCGTATTTCAGGTAGCGGAAGGCGAGCCGGGTGCCGCCGAGGAGGAAGATCTGCAGCACCCAGTACAGGACGATGGCGATCTTGCCGAAGAAGTAGAACCCGTAGAGGTCGGACGAGACCAGCACGTAGTCGACCACGAGCAGCGTCAGCGCCAGCACGCTCGCCGCGCGCACGATCCCGGCCAGATCGGGCAGCGAGGCGAAGCGCCACTTGGTCCGGTAGAGCCGGAACCGCGCGTAGACGAGGCCGGCGAGCGCGAGGAACGGCGGCAGCAGCAGCGGCAGCGCGTGCAGCCGCTCCGAGAGCGGCGCCCCGGTGAAGCGGAAGCTGAAGGTGAGGACCACGGCCAGAGCGGTCGCCACGAGATCGTGGACGACCATCACGGCGGTCTTGGTGTGGCGCGGCTGCATGGGTGGGCGCGGTATCCGCCGACGGCCGGATGCTGTCAACGCGGCCGGCGCCTCGGGCCGGGGCCATCGCTGACGCGGTCACCCCGACTCCCGCCCGCCGCGTAGCCCAGCGGCGGCCTCCGCGACCTTGGCGCGCGCTCCGCTCGCTCCCGCGGCCGGGCCCAGGCCCGCTCGGCAGGGCGCTCGTCGCGCCCGAGCACGATCGTCCCCGACGCGATCGTGCTCAGGCCAGTTCGCGCAGCGCCCGCGCGGCCGCGTCGTCCGTCTCGTCGATGTCGGGGGCGTCGATGCGTCGGTAGCGCGCCTGGATCAGCCCGAAGGCCCCGAAGGCGACGTGCCCGGCGGCCACCAGCGCGAGCAGGACCCAGCCGTAGACCTGGGCCCGCAGCAGCCCGAAGGCCTCGGCCAGACCCTTCACCTCCGAGGAGCGCTGGTGCCACGCCGCCGCGACGAGGAAGCCGCCGATGATCAGGAAGGCGATGCCGCGCGCGGCGTAGCCGAAGCGCCCGAGGGGCCGCGCCCAGCGCAGGCGGCCGGCGTCGAGGGCGAGGCGTTCGGTGACGTCGCCGGAGATCGCCTTGCCGAGGAAGCCGAAGCCGCCGCCGACCACCGCGAGCCCGATCAGCGCCAGGAGCCAGCGCCCCAGCGGCTTGGCCATGAGCCACGCGCTCCAATCCTGCACGCCGTCGCCGCCGTGCAGGCCGAGGCCGAGGCTGAGGCTCGCGGCGGTGAGGCTGAGGCCCGCATAGATCCCGGCGCTGACGAGGTGGGCGCCGCGGACCGCGAGGCCCTTCGCCGAGCTGCCGCGCCGGTCGGCGTCGGTGATGCCCTCGACGAGGCGCCACAGGGCGAAACCGAGGAGACCGAGCGCGATGATCCCGACGACCACCGCGCCGAACGGGCCTCCGAGCACGGCCCGCAGGGCGCCCTTGCTGCCGTCGGCCTGCCCGCCCCGGCCGACGGCGGCGAGCACCGCGAGAGCGCCGACCACGCAGTAGACGAGCCCGCGGGCCCCGTAGCCGAAGCGGGCGAGGCGCTCCAAGGTGTTGCGGCCGCCGAGCCGCCGCAGGGGCGTCACGGAGCCGGACGCTGCGTCTTGCCCGAGAGCGCGACGTAGAAGCCGAGGCCGTCCTGGGCGGGCAGCGTCTGCAGGCGCTCCACCAGGCCGCGCCGCTTGGCGTCGAGGAGCTGGCGCCCGATCGGCTGGAACAGGGTCTCGCCCCCGCCCTCCGGCGGCGCGTCGAGGCGGATCGCCACGCTCTTGCCCTTCCCGAACCGGCTGCGCTCCAGCATGTCCTTGAGCGAGGCCTCCGCCCGGACGCGGTCGGCGCCGCGCAGGTCGAGCACCGCCTCGGCATCGGTGACGCCGAGGGAGCCGCGCAGCTTGTCGGCGTAGAACTCTTCGAAGTGGGGCAAGGGCGACGGACCTAACGAAAATTCAGAAGCTGACGCGGGTATAGACGTCGGCGACGGCGACGTCGCCGCCGAGTTCGGGCAGCTCGATGCGGTCACCTGGACCAAGGACCTGCATCTCCCAATCCGCCGCACGGCGCCAGACTTCGATCCTAGGCTCGTTCTGGTAGACGATCAGGAAGATCTGGAGGCTGGCGACCGTGCGGTAGAAGGATGCCTTGCGGCCGCGGTCGTTCAGGATCGTCGAGGGGGAGAGAACCTCCGCGACGAGCATCGGATCGCTCGCATAGCCGTCCGGGAGCGGCGGCCCGCACCGCACGACGATGTCCGGAATCGGTGCGAAATCGTCCATCGTCTCGCTGAGGATGGCGAGGCCGGGCAGCGCGTCGCATCCGCGCGCATCGGCCAAGTCGCCGAGACGGCGCAGCAGGTTGTAGACGATCTTCTGGTGGCGGTGCTTGGCCGGCGCCATCAGCACCGGCTCGCCGTCCAGCAACTCCCAGCGCTCCTCGTCCGGCCGGGTCTCGACCCAGCCGCGGTACTCCTGGACGCGCATCGGGGCGTCGCGTCTCGCGGCCAGCGCCATCGGGGCCTCAGCGTGTGAACGTCGGCCCGGATGGTAGCATCGCCCGCCCGCCCCGCAACAGCGGGGCGTTCGGTCTCAGGCGCGGCCTCAGCCGTGCACGAGCACGTTGCGGAACTGCCAGGGGTCGCTCGCGTCGATGTCCTCCGGGAACAGGCCCGGACGGTCCGTGAGCGGGGTCCAGTCGGTGTAGACGCCGACGACGGGGCCGAGATACGGCGTCTGCACCTCGAGGCAGCGGCGGAAATCCATCTCGTCGGCCTCGACGATCCCGGCCTCCGGGTTCTCCAGCGCCCAGACCATGCCGGCGAGCACGGCGGAGGTCACCTGCAGGCCGGTGGCGTTCTGGTAGGGGGCGATCGCCCGCGTCTCCTCGATGGAGAGCTGCGAGCCGTACCAGTAGGCGTTCTTCGCGTGGCCGTAGACCAGCACGCCGAGCTCGTCGATGCCGTCCTCGATCTCGGTCTCGTCGAGGATGTGCTGGCGCTCCTGCACCCGGCCGGCGTTGCCGAACATCTCGTGCAGCGAGAGCACCGCGTCGTTGGCCGGGTGGTAGGCGTAGTGGCAGGTCGGGCGGAAGACGGGCGTCTCGCCCTCGCGCACGGTGTAGTAGTCCGCAATCGAGATGGCCTCGTTGTGGGTCACGAGGAAGCCGAACTGCGCCTGGGCCGTCGGCGTCCAGGAGCGCACGCGGGTGTCGGCGCCGGGCTGGAGCAGGTAGATCGCGCACCGCGAGCCCGTCTTCTGCTCGCGGGCGTTCCCGGGCATCCAGGTCTCGTGCGTGCCCCAGCCGAGTTCGGCCGGCTGGTTGCCCTCCGACACGAAGCCCTCGACCGACCAGGTGTTGACGAAGACGCCCTGGGGCTTGGGGTGCTTGGCGCGCTGGGTGTCGCGCTCGGCGATGTGGACGCCCTTGACGCCGAGCTCCCGCATCAGCGCCGCCCACTCGGTGCGGCTCTTCGGCGTCGGGGTCTCGACGCCCGTGTCGCGGGCGATGTCGAGGAGCGCCTGCTTGACGAACCACGAGACCATGCCGGGATTGGCGCCGCAGCAGGAGACCGCGGTGGTGCCGCCGGGCTTCTGCGCGCGGGCATCGAGGATGTCCTGGCGCAGGGCGTAGTTGGTGCGGTCGCCCTGGCTCTTCGACTTGTCGAAGTAGAAGCCCGGCCAGGGCTCGGCCACCGTGTCGATATAGAGGGCGCCGAGCTCGCGGCAGAGCTCCAGGATGGCGCGCGACGAGGTGTCGACCGAGAGGTTGACGCAGAAGCCCTGGCCGCCGCCCTCGGTGAGCAGCGGGGTGAGCACGTCGCGGTAGTTCTCCTTCGTCAGCGCCACCTGCTCGAAGCGCAGCCCGTGCGTCTCGGCGAGTGCCCGGTGCGTGTCGACCGGATCGATCACCGTGAAGCGGGCGCGGTCGTACGTGAAATGGCGCTCGATGAGCGGCAGGGTGCCGCGGCCGATCGAGCCGAAGCCGATCATCACGATGGGACCGCTGATGCGGCCGTGAATCGGGTGACGGGTCGGCTGATCGGTCATCGTGGGGTGGTTCCTTATGGCTGGAGGCGGCCCGTGGTTAAGCGGCATCCATGACGGATCGGCGACAGCCGCCCGAAGCGGCGGGCGGAGAGCCGCCCGGCGTTCCGAGCCCGGACCGGCGCCGGCCCGTGCCGCGCCCCAGGGCATCGCCCGCGCGGCCCTTACTGACGCCCGGGACCCTGCGGGTCAACCGGCGCGCCAGAGGTTACCGGACGGTTGAGGTCGCCGCCTTGATCCATGATTGGATTGCATGCGTCATCCGCAAAAGCACGCGTTGCCCGCGTCCGACGCAGCCTCGATATTGCAATGCAACAGAAGGGTCCAAGGCCCCACGGGAAGCGCCTGCTCACTCAGGAGCGTGCCATGCTATCCGTTCTCGTCTCGCAATTGCCCGATCACACCGAGGAGCCGGTGGATCGCGATCCCGGCCTGCTCACCCTGGCCTTCCGCTTCGCCCGCCGCCTGCGCGGTCGCGGTCCGCGGACGGTCGACGCCTACCGCCTGCCCTGATCGTCTTCCGAAACGGGCATGATTGCGTCCCTCCCCGACAGGCGCTAGAGCCGTGGCAACGATCCACCGGGATCTTGAAACGACTCTAAGCTCTTGATCGTATGTGCCTTCCGGGATCCGTCGCAGCGGCGGCGCACCGGCGGCGCTGGGGGAATCGATCCAGCCATGGCGACACGCGCGCTTCGTTCCGAACCCGTCCGCCCGGCGCGTCGGCGTGCGGCCGTGCTGGCCCTCCTGCTCCTGGGCGCGGCGCCTTGCGCGGCTCAGGACGCGGAAGCGCCCGCCGCGGATCCGCCGGCCGCGGCGGAGCCCGCTCCCAAGGCAAGGCCGCGGCCGAAGCCGGTGCAGCGGGCCAAGCCGCCGGAGAAGCCGGCCGCCGAGGCCAAGCCCGGCCCGGCGCAATCGGCTGCCCAGCCCGCCGCGGCCCAGGCTGCCGCGACCCAGCCCGCCGCGATCTGGCCGGCGGGCGCCGACACCCTCAGCGAAACCTACGGCGAGTGGACGACGAGCTGCGCGCGCGGAGACGGCCGCACGACCTGTATGGTCGCGCAGTCCCAGGGCGACAAGGCGACCGGCCGGCGGCAGTTCGCCCTGGAGCTGCGGGCCCCGCGGGACGGGCGGGCCGAAGGCCTGATCCTGATGCCGTTCGGCCTCGCCATCGAGCCGGGCGTGACCTTCAAGCTCGACGAGGCCGCGCTCGGGAAGGGCGCCTTCTACGCCTATTGCACCGGCGACGGCTGCCTCGTGCCGATCAGCTTCCCCGCCCTCGCCACCGACGCGATGAAGACTGCCAAGGCGCTCGTGGTGACCGGGCAGAAGGCCTCGGGCGGCGAGCCGGTCGCCATCACCCTGCCGCTCGCCGGCTTCGCGCCCGCCTTCGCGCGTGCGATCGCGCTCGGAAGCTGATAGCCCGGGCGACCGAAGGGCGAGGCGGGAGAGCAGGATGAGGCGGATCGGGCTTGCGGCGCTGCTCGCCGTCTCGGCCGGAGCGGCGACGGCGCAGGGGACCGGGCCCGAGGCGGGACCGCCGCCGCAGCTCGACCGGGCCCAGAGCATGGCGGCCAAGCTCACGGGGCTGGTGGGGTTCGTCGAGGCCGCCTGCCCGGAGCTGCGCGGCGATGCCGGGCGCCTCGAGGCCGCGATCCGGCGCCTCGGCGTCGAGCCGGCGGATCTGGGCAGCGGCGTGCTGAAACTCGCGACGGATGCCTATCGCGAGAGCTACCGCCAGGACGTCGCGGCCAATTGCCGGCGCGCCATCGAGACCTTCGGCCCGGGAAGCCGCATCGTCCCCGACCTGATCGCCCGCCGCTGAGGCGCCGCCGCGACGGAGGCGCTCCGTCGTGGATCGGCGCATCCGAGGGGCCGCATCTTAAGCCCGCGTTAGCCGCGCCGCGCGAGACTTCCCCCATGTGGCGGCGGGGCGTCGCGTCCCCCGACGGGGACGCCCGCCGCACTCGGGTGCAGGTGGAATGGGCGAGGGGCGGGGCCGCCGGCGGCAGACAGGAGGCGGCCGGCCGCCCCGGTTGCGGCGGACGATGGGCGCGGGGCTGGCCTCGGCGCTGGTCCTCGGCCTCGCGCTCGCGCCGGCCGAGGCGGCGCGGCTGGTCGCCGCCAGGGGCGCCGAGCCCCAGGGCTACGGCCGGATCGCGCTCACCTTCGACAAGCCGGTCTCGGTCAAGGCGCGCGTCTCCGGCGGCGTGCTGGTGCTGAGCTACGGCGAGCGCATCAGCGCGGGCGGCGATCGCCTCGCCGAGGAGATGCCGGCCTACATCGCGCTGGTGCGGCGCGATCCGGACGGCAGCGGCCTGCGCCTCGGCCTTCAGAAACCCTACCGCGTCAACGTGCAGGAGGCAGGCGAGCAGGTCTTCGTCGATCTGCTGCCCGAGGGCTGGGCGGGCCTGCCGCCGCCGCTGCCGCCGGAGGTGGTGGCCGATCTCGCCCGCAGGGCGGTCGCCGCCGAGGCGGCGCTGCGGGCGCGCACGCCGCCGCCGGTGCGCCGGACGCTCGCTCTCGAACTCGCCCACCTGCCGACGCTCACGCGGCTGTCGCTGCGCCTGCCGCCCGAGATCCGCACGGAGACGGTGCAGGAGGGTCCCGCGACCCGTCTGCGCATCCCGGGCGCCTGGACGATCGACACCGCCGAGGCCAACGGCCGCACCAAGCCGGCGCTGGCCGCCCTCGCGGCGGAGTCGCGGGACGCCGAGGCGAGCCTGCTGCTGACCCCGGCCGAGGGCTACGCCGTCACGGTGGAGCGCGAGGAGGGGGAGGTCAGCATCGACGTCGCGAAGATCGAGGCGCCGCAGCCCGATCCCGGCAAGCCCATCCCCGGCCAGCCCGCTTCCGGCCAGCCCGCTTCCGGCCAGATCCTGCCCACCCCGTCCGCCGAGCGCGGGGCGCCGGCCGGAGGCGAGGCGGCGGAGGCGCGGCCGGCCGGGACCGGCACGCGCGCCGACGCGCCCGCCCCTGCGGCCGCGCCCGCTAGGCCGGCGGAGCCGCCGCTGCGCGCGCCCGGCACCGGTTTGGTCTTCGGCTTCCGCAGCCTGCCGCCCGTCGCCCTGTTCGAGCGGGCGGGCATCGCGACGCTCGCTTTCGAAACGGACGAATCCGTGAGCCCGCAGCCGCCCGGAGCGGCGGCGCTGCAGCCGCTCGGCGCGCCGCGGCGGACCGGCAACCTCGTGCTGCTGCGCTTTTCCGTGCCGCAGGGGCGGCTGCTCGACCTCATCCCGGTCGCGGTCGGGGAGGGCGCGGGCTGGGAACTCGTGGCCGGGGAGACCCTGAGGCCGAGCGGCGTCCTCACCCCGTCCCGACGCCCCGATTCAGCAGGGCATTTCGGCATCGCCGTCGACCTCCTCCAGCCGGGCGCGGCCACCTGGGTCGATCTCGACGGCGAGCGCGTCGCGGTGGTGACCACACGGACGCGGCGCCCGGCGAGCCTGTCCAAGCGCCTGCGCTTCGTCGATTTCGAGCTGCTGCCGAGCCGCTACGGCCTCGCCGTGCTCGCGGGCGCCGACGACCTCGCGGTGCGGCCCGACCTCGACGGGGTGACGATCGGGCGCGAGGGCGGCCTCGCCGTCACCTCGGTGCCGCGCCCGCCCGAGACCGAATTGGCGGAGGCCGGCGCCCCGGTGATCGAGCGTGAAGCCTGGGAACAGGCCAAGCTCGGCGACGTGGCCGCCGCGCTGCGCGCGCAGTTCCAGGCGGCGGCCTCGGCCGTTCCGGGCGCGCGCGGCCCGCTCCGCGTCGCCTATGCGCGCGCCCTGATCGCCAACGGCCTGGAGCTGGAGGCGCTGTCCGCCCTCGCGGCGGCCTCCGGCGACGATCCCCTGGTCGCGGCCGAGCGCCGGACCGCGATCCTGCGCGGCCTCGCCGAGGTTCGCGCCGCCCGGTTCGCGGACGCGCGCCGGACCCTCGGCGGAGAGGTGCTGGGGCGCGATCCCGAGGCGGTGCTGTGGCGCGCGGCCGCGGAGGCCGGGGACGGGGCGTGGCGCGCCGCCGAGACCGATTTCCGCCGCACGCTCGGCCTCGCCGACGGCCTGCCCGACGAGCTGCGCGCCGAGATCCTGGCCGCGGCCGCGGAAGCGGCCGTCGAGACCGGCGACATCGACGCCGCCGTGGCGCGGATCGCCCGGGCCAACGAGCGCCCGCGCGACGCGCTGGTCCGCGACAGGCTCGCCCTGGTCAAGGCCCGGGTCGAGGAGCTGACCGGCCAGACCGTGGCGGCGCTCGACACCTACGCGCGGCTCGGCGATGCGGCGGCGCTTCCCGTCGCCACGGCCGCGACGCTGCGCCGGGTCCTGCTCGCCCAGAGCACCGGCGCGATGAAGGCCGGCGAGGCGCTCGAGCGGCTCGAGGGCCTGGGCCTGACCTGGCACGGCGGCGCGACGGAGGAGGCGATCATCGCCGGCCTCGCCCGGATCTACGCGGCGAGCGGGCGCTACCGCGAGGCCTTCGCAGCCACGCGGCGCGCCAGCGCGATCGCGCCGAACTCGGAGACCGCCCGCATGCTGAATGCCGAGGCGCAGGCCCTGTTCGACGACATCTATCTCGGCGGGCGCGGCGACGGGCTCCCGGGCATCGACGCGGTGGCGCTCTACTTCGACTTCAAGGAGTTCGCCCCGATCGGCCGACGCGGCGACGAGGTCGTACGCCGCCTCGCCGACCGGCTCGTGGGGCTCGATCTGCTCGATTCCGCGGCGGAGCTGCTCCAGCACCAGGTCGATCACCGTCTCACGGGCACGGCCCGGGCGAGCGTGGCGGCGCGGCTGGCCGCGGTGCGGCTGATGGAAGCCAAGCCCCTCATGGCCCTCGAGGCGATCGACGCCACCTACCTGCCCGAGCTGCCCGCCGATCTGCGTCGCGCCCGGGCGCTGGTGCGCGCGCGCGCGCTCTCGGACCTCACCCGCACCGACCTCGCCCTGGAGACGATCGCGGACGAGGCCGGGCCGGAGGTGCAGCGCCTGCGCGCCGACATCCTGTGGTCGGCGCGGCGCTGGCGGGCGGCGGGCGAGGCGCACGAGGCGCTGCTCGGCGACGTCTGGCGCGGCACCAAACCCCTCGACGAGGCGGCCCGCGCCGACGTGATCCGCGCCGGCATCGCCTACGATCTCGCCGACGAGCGCATGGGCCTGGAGCGGCTGAAGGCGAAGTTCTCCGCCGCGATGGCGGAGAGCGCGGATGCCCGCAGCTTCGCCCTGATCACCGGCGCCGACCCGCTGCGCCAGCCGGGCTTCCGCGAGATCGCGCAGCGCGCCTCGAAGGCCGAGACGCTGGCCGCCTTCCTGTCGGAGTACCGCAAGCGCTATCCCGAGGCCGCGATCCCCGATCGCGGCAAGGCGGGGGACAAACCCGGAGACGGGACCGGGGACCAGCCCGGCGCCCAGACCCGCGCCGACGCGCCCGCCACTCCGCCCGGCTAGGGTCAGACTTCAATCCGCTTGCCCGCGCGCGCCGGCATCCGACCCTTTGTCGACCCAGGGAAGGTCTGCTTCGAGGTCAGTTGGCACAGGATGACCGAATACCAGACCGCGATGAGCCCGACTCATCGCGGTCTGCCCGCGCGACGGCGCGGCGGCGGTCGTCCGCCGGACCTCGGGGGGACGGACCTATGGGTCAGGCTCACTGAGACATGGTAAAATGTCTGGGCTGGGTGGTTTCTTGTCGTTCCGGTTACGGGCGATGAAGCATGAAAGCAGACATCGCCGCCGCGCTCGCTCACGAACTGAACTCCATTGCGCGATCAGAGCAGTCTCATGCCATGGCTTGCCGAAGCGCATGTGAACGGTCGAACGTCAATAATTATTATACTAAACACGCGCAGCTTATATTGCGCAAAAATCTTATTTTTTTAGAGCAAATTCTATCTATATTTGTTTTTCTTTAGCAGAAACGAGCTGGTGTCTTCATAAAAATATATGAGATAATCGGAGCTCAACACAGCAACTTTTATATAATTCATTTTCATGCAGCTTATAAAACCAGCTCGAAGTTCAGTCTTATTTTTAACAAGATTTAACCAAGACTTCATAATAGGTTTATCTTTTTGCAAAATTTCAATAGTAATGGGTTTGATATCATCAAACGAAGGATCCTCCTGGCAGCCACCGCTAAATGGATCGAGAATTCGAGCCGGCGAGATGCTGATTTTTTGTACAGCTTCGCTTCTGCCTTTCTGCTCGCAGCCGGCACAAGCCGTATCAACTACCATCCATTCCCCAAATAGAGAATTTTCCTTAGCAGCTGACGAGCTACACAGAACAGCAGTGATGATCGCTATGCATAGTGCGCTCTTAATCATGCAATCGAGCGCCTGATTTTGTCTGCAGAGTGTGCAACAAAAGACTCGTCTAAGCCAACGTACGAGTAGAATTTTGGACCACGAGGCCACCACCAAGCGTCATTGATACCAACAATTCCTAGCTTACTCGTCTGCCTGCCGACCCATGTGGAATTTCCTATCACTATACCAACATGGTTGCCGAATTCTTTGTTATTCTTTTTCTTCTCTACCTCATAAGGAACCTTGCCTGCAGCGAAGAATATCACATCGCCAACTTTCATGCCAGACGATGTCTTGAACTTTTGACTAGACGTTATTCCATCAGAATTCAAGTATTCATAATCTTGAAATATTTCTTTGAATACGAGATAGACAAAATAAGAACAATCCATTGCCGTGGTACTTTTGCCAGTCTGGCTGTATGCCGACCCTTTATACGCAATAGCGAGGTCTATAGCTTTCTTCGCTACTTCAACTCGCTTTCCGCTGTTGGTCGCCTCAGCCATTGCGCACCCTCAATGAAATTATGCTGATGGCCCATAGTGTATGAGATTTCGGAAAGTAGCAATAGGTCGTAAGCATGCTCAATTGAGCGTCGGTCAGTCTGTCAAACCCACACTCTGACTCTGTGAGATTATCCGGCAGTGCAAAGTGCTGGTCGACGATCAGGGGATAAGCCTGGCCCGATCATAACCGCCGTCATGCGCCTATGGGGGCGAATTGAAGAGTGATGAGCCGTTATTAAGCGTAACGAGACAGTGCGGCCAGCTTCAGCGGCAAACTCCGTCCCACCGTCACGCTGAATCATATCCAGTGAAAACAGGATTGACCGCTGCTGGCTCGAACGTCTGATCTCGGCCATAGCGTAGAAGGCCGCTCACTACCCCGAAACGAATTTGCCGGACGGAAGATCGACCGCTTCCGGGAAACGCCTATGGCCGTCGGGATGGCTGTCATGGGTCGGAGCCGGAACGTCTGCTTCAGGACGAAGGGTAAGGGTCCGCCCCCCGCCCTCGGGGGCCATTTATCCGGTCAAGCGGATTGATTTTTGACCCTAGGCTCGTGCGCGACCACGCGAGGCCGGGTCACGCCTCCGAGCCGTGGTTGCCACGCGCGCCGAGCCGGCATCCGCCTCGGCGGAGAGAGCTCCAGGGGTCGATGCGGGGAGGCCCCTCGGGACGCCGCCCGCGGCGCCGGCAGGGTCGGAGCGGGAGCGGGACGGGTGATCGGGACGGCCCAGGGCCGCGCGTCCTTCGCGACGGGCCGGCCGATCGGGCCGGGCGGCGCGACCGGGAGCCGCACGGATCGCGACGGAAGCCGGGGCTTCGGAGCCCCGCGATCGGGGCTCGCCCGAGGGATGGCCGCCCGGACCGGGGTGCGGTCCGGGCGGCGTGGGCGCTCAGAAGAACCGTTCCTTGACGACGATCGTGTCGCCGGGGCGGACGGGGTAGCTCATCGGCACGATGCCCGAGACGAGGCCGTTCGGCCCGTTGCGGGTGAGCACGACGTAGTCGCGGGCCGCGCGCGGACCGAAGCCCGCCGCGATGGCGACCGCGCTCTCGGCCGTCATGCCGTTGACGTAGGGGTACTGGCCCGAGGTCGTGACCTCGCCCAGGATGTAGAACGGCCGGTAGGAATCCACCTCGACGGTGACGTGCGGCTCGCGCACGTAGCCCGAGGCGAGTTGCGCCTCGATGGTGCGGGCGGCCTGGCCGGTGCTCTGGCCGCCGACCGTCACGGTCCCGATCAGCGGCATGGCGATGCGCCCCGCCCCGTCGACCGCGTATATGTTCGAGAGGTTGTCCTGCCCGAACACGATCACCCGCAGCTTGTCGCCCGCCGCCAGCGTGTAGCGGGCGCCGATCGAGCCGGTGCCCGTCGCATCGAGATCGGCGGTCCGGTAATCGGGCCGCAGGCAGCCGCCGAGCGCGAGGCTGACGGAAAGTCCCAGGAGAAGTGCGCGCCGGTTCATCACCATGGCCATCGTGGTTGCCGGATCCGGTTCGGCGTAATCTGTTAAGGTTAAGGAAGACTGACTCGGAGCGCGGGTCCTGCAGTCGAGGTCGGGCCTTAACTTTCGCTCAACCTTAACGGCGTTTGATGCGGTGCGGCGGGTGCGGTGTCCTGCCCATCGCCGCTCGCGTTGAAGGCCGCCCATGTCTCGAACCAGCTCGCGCACGGCGTTCGCCGCGGCCCAGACCGGGGACGGCCTGACGCTCGCCCAGCTCCCGGGGGTGCTCCGGCGGGCCTGGGCCTGGATCCTGGTGCCGACGCTCCTCGTCGCGATCGCGGCGGGCGCCTTCGTCCAGCTGGTGTCGCCGCGCTACACCGGCGAGGCCAAGCTGCTGCTCGAGAGCCGCGACCCCGCCTTCGCCCGCACCGCGCTGGAGCGCGCCGACCAGGTCGCGCCGATCGACGAGCAGGCGGTGGCGAGCCAGGTGCAGGTGCTGATGTCGCGCGATCTCGCCCGCGAGGCGATCCGCCGGCTCAAGCTCGTGGGCAACCCGGAATTCGACCCGAGCGCGGGCACGCCCGGGATCGCCCAGCGCCTGCTGATGCTGCTCGGCCTCGCGCAGAATCCCCTCGACCGGCCGGCCGAGGACCGGGTGCTCGAGACCTATTTCGACCGCCTGCTGGTCTACCCGGCCGGCAAGTCGCGCATCATCTCGGTGGAGTTCCGCGCGAAGGACCCGGCGCTGGCGGCGGACGCGGCCAACACCGTCTCCGAACTCTACCTCGCCTCGCTGGAGGCGGCCAAGGTGGATACGGCCCGCTACGCCTCGACCTGGCTCGGCAGCAACATCGAGTCGCTGCGCAAGCGCGTGGCCGAGGCGGAGGCGAAGGTCGAGACCTACCGCGCCCGGAACGGGCTCGTCGGCAATACGGGCCAGCGCCTCACCAGCCAGCAGCTCGGTGAGCTCTCGACCCAGCTCTCCCAGGCCCGCACCATCCAGGCCGATCTCTCGGGCCGGGTGAAGTCGATCAAGGGAATGATCAAGGACGGTCGCGCCTTCGAGATCCCGGATGTCGCCAACAACGACCTGATCCGGCGCACCGTCGAGAACCGCATCACGGTCCGGGCCCAGCTCGCCCTCGAGTCGCGCACCCTGCTGCCGGCCCACCCGCGCATCAAGGAACTCACCGCGCAGGTCGCCGAGCTCGACGCCCAGATCAAGTCCGCCGCCGAGCGCGTCGTGCGCACCCTCGACAACGACGCCAAGATCGCGACCGCCCGGGTCGAGAGCCTGCAGGCCGCCGTCGACGGCCAGCGCGACGTGGTGGTGAAGGGCAATACCAGCGAGATCGAGCTGCGGGCGCTGGAGCGCGAGGCCAAGGTCCAGCGCGAGCAGCTCGAATCCTATCTCGCCCGCTACCGCGAGGCCGCCGCCCGCGACGCCGAGAGCGCGACGCCGGCCGATGCCCGCATCGTCTCCCGCGCCGTGCGGCCGGAGCTCCCGTCCTTCCCCAAGAAGGTGCCGATCCTCGTCTTCGCGACGCTGATCGCCCTGATGCTCTCCGCCGGCTCGGTGGTGGGCCGCCACCTCCTGGCCGACCCGGCGGGCGGCGGGCAGCACCCGGGCGCCGCGGACGGGGAGGGCGGGGCGATCCTGCATCCGGTCCGCGCCGAGAGCTTCGCCTTTCCCGAGCCGCTGCCCCCGAGCCGGTGGCAGGACGTCGAGAGCGCGCCCGCGCTGCGCCCCGCCGCGGCCGAAGCGGCGGCGCCGCCCGCCGCCGCCCCTGGCTTCGTGCCGCCGCCCCCCGAGACGCTGAATCCGCCCGCGCAGGCTCTGGCGCCCGTCCCGGCCCGCGCGCAGGCCGAGAAGGCCGCGCCCGTGGCGGAGATCGCGGGCTTCGACCTCGGCCCCCTCGTCGATCGGCTGCGGAGCGGCCCGCGCCGGGGCAGCGGACGGACGGTGCTGGTGGTGGAGACCGAGCCGGGCACGGCCGACCTCACCGGCACCCTCGCGCGGAGCCTCTGCGTCGGCGCGACGGTCCTGGAGATCGACCTGAACGGTCCCGAGACGGAGGCCGACCTGCCGGGCCTCACCGATCTCGTCGCGGGCGAGGCCGCCTTCCTCGACGTGATCCAGCCCACCGGCCGCGCCGGGTTCCAGCGCATCGCCACCGGCTGCATCGAGGGCGAGGTCCTGCTCGCCGAGCCCGAGACCCTGGCGATCATGCTCGAGGCCACGGCGGAGAGCTACGATTGGGTGATCTGCCGCCTGCGCCTCGCGGCCGGCCCGGTCGCGCTGGTGCCCGCGGTGGCCCGGCACATGGACAGCGTCGTCCTCGCCTCGAACGCCGCGGCCGACGATCCGGATCTCGGCGCGCTGTTCGGCCTCGTCGAGGAGGCGGGCGCGGGCCAGGTGCTCGTGGCGCAGGACCGGCCGGCCCAGGCGGCACGGGAGGACGCCGAGACGGGGCTGCGCCTGACGGCCGCCTGAGGCCGGTCCGGGGCGCCCGCCCGGGCCTCAGGCGCGGTCGCGCAGGCGGCGCAGGCGGTCGAGCAGCCCCCCGAGCCTCGGATCGCGCTTGATCCGGCGCTTGGCCCGGGTCAGGCTCGAGGCGGCGAGCCGGTAGGCGTGGCCCGGCAGGCTCACGGCGAGGACGACCTCGGCGATCTCGATGGTCTCGTCGCACACGCTCGCCTTGTAGCGGGCCTCGCCGATGCCGAGGTCCAGGGCGCGGCGCCCGCGGGCCGTCTGGTCCCGCACGAGATGCTGCAGCAGGAGATCGCCCGGGCTGAAGCGCGCGACCGCGGGGTCGGCGTCGAAGGACGTGGCCATGCCGCTGAAGCGCAGCCTGTCGACCGCGCCGATGAAGGTCGCGAGCACCCGGCCGCCCTCCGCGGCGACGAGGGCGTGGATCTCGATCGCCGGGTCGGCGCCCGCGGCGGCGGCCTCCAGGAAGGCGCGCGTCGCCGGCGCCGCGAAGGGATCGCCGATGCCCATCGCGGCAAAGCGCGCCGCCTTCTGCGTGTGGAAGGCCGCGAGGCAGCGCGCCGCCTCCTCCGGGCCCTCGGCGCGGCGATAGGCGAGGGGGCCGACCGCCTCGGCGAGGCGCTTCTCCTTCGAGCGCAGCTTCTTGCGCGCGTCCCCGCTGAAGGCCCGGCGCACGCTCGCCTCCGGATCGGGTCCGAGCAGCATGCCGTAGGCGTCGCTCGGGGCGGAATCCGCGCCGAGCGCGAGCGGGTTCAGGGCCCCGTCCCAGCTCCGCGGCTGGTGGCCGAGGGCGAGGACGTCGACGCCCATCGCGCGCCCCGCCGCGCGCAGGGCGAGCCGCAGATCCTCGGCCGGGATCGCCGCCGCGTCGCGCCCGGCAAACAGCGGCAGGTGGTAATTGGCCTGGGCGCCGCCCAGCGGGACGGCAAGCCTCAACCCGCGCACCCGGCGCAGGACGAGCGGCAGGAGGAGGCGCGGGCGTCCGGCCCCGTCCCGCAGCACGAGGACGCGCACCGCCTCGGGATCCGGCAGGGTGCGGGCGAAGGCCGCGAGCCAGTCGTAGCGCTGATAGGGCGTGCCGAGCGCGGCCGGCTGGACCTCGAGCGCCCGCCACAGGGATTCGGCGGCGGCGAGACCCGGCAGGATCTCGGCCTGCAGGCTCTGCGCCCGGGCCGCCCGGGTCCCGGCCCGCAGCGGCTCGACGTCCTGAACGAGAACGGCCATGCCCCATCCCCTCGCGCGCCCGGGATCGGCCCCGGGCCGTGCCCGGAGCAGGCTTGGCGCGCGCCTCCCTAAGGGGCGGTGTACGGCCCCCGCGGGAACCGCGTTCCGGGCGGGTCGAGCCCGAACAGGGGTAACGAAGCCTTGCGGGACACCTCCCGAGGCGGCCGCGCCTTGGCGATTCGTTTACCCGGAGCGCCGAACACTCGCGGCCTCCGTCCGGAGCGCCCCGATGGTCTCCTCCCGCACCCGCCACCGCCTGTTCGATGCCGGCTTCCGGGCCGTCGCCGCGACGGGTGCCGACCGCTGGCTGGCACCGGCCGCCCGCGGCGCCGGGGTGATCCTCACCTTCCACCACGTCACACCGGAGCCGCCGGCCGCCTTCGCACCGAACCGGCTCCTGGCGATCACCCCGGATTTCCTCGACGCGACGCTGCGCGCGCTCGACCGGAACGGCTTCGAGATCATCGGCCTCGACGCCCTGCCCGAGCGCCTCGCGGCCCCGGATTACGGGCCCCCCTTCGCCGTCCTCACCTTCGACGACGGCTACCGCGACAATGCCCGGCACGCGGCCCCGGTGCTGGCGCGCCACGGCGCGCCCTGGACGCTGTTCGTGACGAGCGCGTTCGCGGATCAGCGCGGCCGGCTCTGGTGGGTCGAGCTGGAGCGGGCGGTCGCCGCCCTGCCGGTCGTCCGGGTTCCGGTGGGCGGACGCAGGCTCGACCTGCCGGCGCGCAGCCCCGCCGAGAAGACGCTGGCCTTCGAGGCGCTCTACCGCGACCTGCGGGCCGGCCCGGAGGCCGAGCTGCTGGCCCGCATCAGCGGTCTCTGTCGCGAGGCCGGGTTCGAGCCCGGCGGCGTCGCGGCCGAGCTCTGCCTCGGCTGGGACGAGCTGCGCGCCCTCGCGCGCGACCCCGCCGTCACCATCGGGGCGCACACGGTGAGCCATCCGATGCTGGCCAAGCACGACCGCGAGACGGCCGTCCGGGAGATCGCGGAGGGCCGCGCGCGCATCGAGGCGGAGATCGGCCGGCCGGTGCGCCACCTCTCCTACCCGGTGGGAGACCCGGGCTCGGCGGGCGCGCGGGAATTCGCCCTCGCGCGAGATCTCGGCTTCGCCACGGCTGTGACGACCCGGCCGGGCCACCTGTTCCCCGCCCATGCCGGCCACCTGCAGGCCCTGCCGCGGGTCTCGGTCAACGGCTGCCACCAGAGCGAGGCCGCCCTGCGGGGGCTGCTCTCGGGCGTGCCGTTCCTGGCCTGGAACCGCGGGCGGCGGCTGAACGTGGCCTGACTCCTACCCGACGATCGAGAACCGGAAGGTGGTGGCGGCACGGAAGCGCTCGCCCGGCCGCAGAACCGTGGAGGGGAAGTCCGGCCGGTTCGGCGCGTCGGGGAATCCTTGCGTCTCGAAGCAGACGCCGTCGCCCGCACGGTAGGTCCGCCCCGAGGGGCCGACCAGCGTGCCGTCGAGGGTGTTGCCGGTGTAGAGCTGGAGCCCCGGCTGGGTCGTCTCGACCGCGAGATGGCGCCCGCTCCCCGGATCGAGGCAGGTGGCGGCCGGGCGCAGGCGGCCGGCCTCGCCCCGCAGCACGAAATTGTGGTCGTAGCCCTTGCCCCGCACGATCTGCGGATCGCCCGTGCGGATGCGCGCGCCCAGGGCCGCGGCCTCGCGGAAGTCGAAGGGCGTGCCGGCCACCGGGCGGATCTCGCCGGTCGGGATGCCCGTCGCGTCGATCGGCGTGAAGGCGTCGGCGAAGACCGCGACGCGGTGGCCGAGCACGTCGCCCGAGCCCTCGCCGCCGAGGTTGAAGTAGCTGTGGTTGGTGAGGTTCAGCACCGTCGGCCGGTCGGTCCAGGCGGCGTAGTCGATGCGCAGAAGCCCGTCCTCCGGCAGGCTGTAGCTCACCGTCACGTCGAGATTGCCCGGAAACCCCATCTCGCCGTCGCGGGAGCGGCGCGCCAGCACGAGCCGGGCGGGCTCCACGGTCTCCGCGCGCCAGAGCCGCTTGGCGAAGCCCTCCGGGCCGCCGTGCAGGGTGTTGGGCGGCTCGTTGACCGGAAGCCGATAGGATTGCCCGTCGAGGTCGAAGCGCCCGTTGGCGATGCGGTTGGCGTAGCGCCCCGCCACGGCCCCGAGATGGGGGCTCACCGTCTCGTAGCCGGCGAGCGCGTCGAGGCCGAGGACCACGTTGGCCACGCGTCCGTCGCGGTCGGGCACGTCCAGCCGGGTGATGATCGCGCCGTAATCGATCGCCTGCAGCCGCAGCGGGCCGCGGGCGAGGGTGAACCGCGTCACCGCCCGCCCGTCCTGCGTGATCCCGAAGGTCTCGCCCGCCATCGCCGCTCCTGCCCTCGGGACGAGGCCCTATCCAGAGGCCCTATCCAAGGGTCTTAACTTAATCCGCTTGACCGCGCGCGTCGGCATCCGACCCTTCACGGCCCCTCGGAAGGTCCGCTTTCGGGCCTTCTGATGAGCGGCACTAGCGACCGATGGTGACCGTAAGCGGCCGGTCCGCTTCGGAGCCCGATGAGAACCGTAAACTGGGTGTGTGGTTCACGACCGGTCGTCCGCCACTTGTCAGAATGGGGCCGAGCGGTCGCAGGCCTATCAGCTGACGTCGATGCCCTGTGGGCGGCTCGCTTTTCCCGACCGGCTCGACCGTTGGTCTGACCGCGGCACGAATTGCCCAGTCGTCTGACTGCATCGAGGCGCGGGGCTGCCTGGGCGGCCCCGCGTCGGGCATCATCCGGCCAAGCTCCACTTCTCGGCGTCGGCGGGCTTCCGCTTGTAGATCGTGCCGGCGAAGTCGACGTGAAGTTCGGTCCAGGGACCGCTGCCCTGCATTGCCAACACCTCGAAGTGCTTCGGCTTCTGCCGCGGTTCGCCCTTATGGACCCAGCCCTCGGCCGTCACCGCGTCGAGGACGCGAGCCAGGTCGGCAGGGACGTTCGCGTGCTTATGGCCTGGAGCGTGGTTCGGCTTCTTGTGCTCGATCCGCACCGGCTCGCGGCCGTCGGTTGCGATGCGGGTGACCTTGATCTCGGAAGGCCGGCGCTCACCCTCAAGCGATACGCGAAGCCCCTCGCTCAGGGGGAATGCTTCCAACCCCTTTGGGGTCAGGTCGGCTAGGTGGGTCTTCCCGTCCGCCGCCAGTGTGAAGCGATGTGCGAAGACGTGTTCAATCGTGCCCGTCAGGGCCACGGTGTCGTGGTGCGGCATGATCTTCTCCGTAGAGCGCCCATCCGCAGGCGCCCGCTGGAGATCGGGCGTGCCGGAAGGCCCTTCAAGGGACATCACGAAGGCGTCAGATCACTTGGACGATCCCCCGGGATGCCCGTTCCTGCCACCTGAGCAAGGGGTTTGAGCGAGAGCGATTGGGCGCTTCGCCCTCGCCCGTTAGGGACCGTGGCCAGAGCCCGTCGACGACGAGGAGTGGGTCTAGCGTGTCGTGCAAGCTGACGAGGAACGCTCTGCCCAGGTGGCGGAAAGCTTAACCCAGTCTGAACCAACCAGTTCAGCCTGCAGCAGCGGCACGGTGGCATGGTTCGGTCATCGCCAACAGCGCCGATACGCGCGCATGGAGCCTTCACATGCCCATCATGCCCTGGATCCACGATACCCTTTACGTCGGTGGGCTCGCCGGCCTTGTCCTCGTGGCGCGGCAGGCGCTCGGTCGGTACGATCTGAAGCTGTCCGGCCTCCCCGGTCTAGAACAAATGCGCCGACCTTTCGGGCGTGGCGTCAGGCCCCTCGCACAGGCTTGGTCCACGTCGATACGGACGAGCGGTAACACCGCCTTCGACGAATGGCGCGAGGGCGAGATCAGCCGGATCGAGGCCCAGCGTCGCGCTCTTGAAACCCGCTTGCAGGAATTCGAGGGCTTCGTCGACAGGCTCAAGCGCGCCAAGGACCGCGCCACCTTCGAGCGCTTCGTGGCGGAGCATCCCGGTGCATCGGGGGCCGCGGCCGACATCGCCGGTACCGCCGAGCACACCGACCAGCGACTTGGTTAGCTGCGCCTAAACTTGCGCCGGCGGTGCGAGCCGCCGGTCAGATGAGGAGCAATCCCGCCACCGCCGGCACGAGGGCACGCGGCATCACCAGCCGGCCGAGCTCGAGGAAGCTCCAGACGCCGACGTCTTACCCCTCGCGACGGATGACGGTGAGGCAGAGCATCGTCGCGAGCCCCCCGTGACCGAGAGGTTCGGGCCGGTTTCTATGCGGATCAGCATGGCGCCGGTCACCGTCTGCGGGACGTGCGCCGTCTACACACACGCGCCGCTTATGCGAAAGCCAAGCAAGGTAGACAGCGTCCGCTTCGGGGCATCGAGCCAACCGCCGCGTCCCACCCTCCGCGGCCATCCATATGGTCAAGCGGATTGAGTGTTGACCAGACCGGTGTCCGCGATCAGGACGCGGCGACCGGGGCGATCGGCCTGGGCGGGTCCGGCTCGTCGCGCTGCATCCGGTGGAAGCGGGCGTAGGCGCCCTCCTGGGCGAGGAGTTCCGCGTGCCGGCCGGTCTCGACGACGCGGCCGGCCTCCATCACCACGATCCGGTCGGCCTCCCGGATGGTGGAGAGGCGGTGGGCGATCACCAGGGTGGTGCGCCCCCGCATCAGCCGGGTCAGCGCCTCCTGCACGAGGCGCTCGGACTCGGCGTCGAGCGCCGAGGTCGCCTCGTCGAGGAGCAGGATCGGCGCGTCCTTCAGGAAGGCGCGGGCCAGCGCGATGCGCTGGCGCTCGCCCCCCGAGAGCCGCTGGCCCGCCGGGCCGACCCGGAAGGCGTAGCCCTCGGGCAGGCGGGCGACGAAATCGTGCGCCGCCGCCGCCCGGGCCGCCGCCTCGATCGCGGCCTCGTCCGCGCCCGGGCGGCCGAAGCCGATATTGGCCCTGATCGTGTCGTCGAACAGCATCACCTCCTGCGAGACCACGGCCACGGCGGCGCGCAGGGAGCCGAGGGTGACGGCGCGCACGTCCTGGCCGTCGATCAGGACCGCGCCCGCGGTCACGTCGTAGAGGCGCGGCACGAGGTTGAGGAGCGAGGACTTGCCCGAGCCCGAGCGCCCGACCAGCGCCGTCGTGGTGCCGGCCCCGACCTCGAGGTCGATCTGCTCCAGGGCGGGCGCGTCCTCCCGGTAGCGGAAGCGCACGGATTCGAAGCGGATCGCGCCGCGCTCGACCCGGAGCGCCGGGGCGCCGGGGCGCTCGCGGATGGTGGGCGCCTCGTCGAGGAGATCGAAGTAGCGCCGCAGGGCGGCGGCGGCCTCCTGCAGGATCGCGTTGAGGGTTCCGAGCGCCCGGGCCGGCTGGGCGGCGAGCAGGAGCGCGGCGACGTAGCCGGTGAAGTCGCCGACGGTGCGCTCGCCCGACATCACCCGCTGGCCGACGAGAACCAGCACCGCCGCCACCGCGAGGCCGCCGCCGATCTCCAGCAGCGGATCGAGGCGCCCGCGGGCGTTGGCGGCCTTCATCTTGAGGCGGCGCACCTCGTCGAGGGACTGGCGCGCCCGCTCCTTGAGATAGCCCTCCATCGCGTAGGTCTTGGCGACGCGCACGCCCGACAGGCTCTCGGAGATCAGGCTCGCGGTGGCGCCCATCTGCTCCTGCGTCGTGGTCGAGACCCGCCGGAGCTTCTTGCCGATCCGCCCGATCGGCCCGGCCACGAAGGGCACCGTGACGGCGGCCACCAGGGTCAGGACCGGATCCATCCAGACGAGGGCCACCACCAGACCAAGCAGCATCGCCACGTCGCGCAGCAGCACGGTGGAGATGCGGGTCAGGGCCTCCTTGATGAAGGCGAAGTCGGTGGTGAAGCGCTGGGTGAAGGCCGCCGGGCTCTCGCGGCCGAGCTGCGCGAGGTCGGCCTCGATCAGATGCCCGTAGAGCGCGGCCTGCATGTCGGCCTCGACCCGGGTGACCACGCGGTTCGTCAGCACGGTCTGGCCGAGCAGCGCGAAGCCGCGCAGGGCGGTGACGGCGATCACCACCACGGGCCCGTAGGTGAGGGCCGACGGGTCCTTGTGGTCGAAGGCGTCGAAGGCCGCCTTGATCAGGGCCGGGTAGAGCCCCGTGGCGGCGCCGACCACGGCGATCAGCACGAGGACCACCGCCAGGGTGCCCCGGTGGGGAGAGAGCCACTCGCGCCAGAGGCGGCGCAGAAGCGGGATCGTGTCGCCCTTCAGGCGCGCCATGGGGTGCTCGTCCAATCCGCGGAGGTCGGCCGCGGTTTGCAGCCGCCGCCGCCGCGGATCAAGGGAGCGGGGACGCGATGGCCTCCGCGAGCCGCTCAACGCGGCTCGCCGGGACCGTCCTCTCGCGGGCCGCGGCCGTGATGGCGCCAGCCGCCATGCGGGCGCATCGGACGGGCGAGCACGAGGGCGCGCCGCTTCTGGTCCTGGTCCAGCGTGGCGTAGAGCGGCGCGGAGGCGTCGGCGAGCTTGCGCAGTGCGTCGGCCCGGGCCGAGGCCGCGTCCGCCATGGCGCGGAGCGCGCCTGGGGCGTCGTCGATCATCCGGCCGCGCTCGCGCATCGCCGCCCTGCGCTCGCGGCGCAGGCGGGCCATGTCGCGGATCGCGGCCTCCACCGGCGGCCAGAGCTTCTCCTGGTCGGGCGTCAGGCGGAGGCCGGCGTGCAGCGCGGCGATCCGGGCGTCCGCGAAGGCGGCCCGGTCCTCGGGCGAGAGGGAGCTCCAGCGCCCGCCGTGGAACGGGTCGGGCCGGCCGTCCCGCGCGGCGGCGACGCCCGCGAGCCCGAGGGCGGCCACGCCCGCGAGGAGGACACCCTGGATCGTGCGTCGGCTTATGACAGTCTCCATCCTGCGCGCCACAGCCCGCCGCTCCGCGGGATCGGGGTGGGCGCCGACGACCACAATGGCCGAGCTCGGGTGGCGCCCCGCTGTCCGGGACATGACATCGCGTTCATGTGCGGCAGCCGCGGTCCGCTCTGTGCGCGCCGGGTGTATCCGGCTTGTGTATGCAACACTGTTACATTACTCCGCCGGGTTTCCGGAATGGAACGGCGCATGATGGACACGCGATACGGCGGCCTGGCGCGGGGCCTCGTCCTGCTCCTGCTCGCGACCCTCCTCGCACGCGCGGCCGAGCCGCGGACCGCCCGGGCCGCGGAGCCGCTGCGGGTGGTGGCGACCTTCTCGATCCTGGCGGATCTCGCCCGTCAGGTCGGCGGCGCGCATGTCCAGGTGGAGAGCCTCGTCGGCCCGGACTCGGACGCCCACAGCTACAACCCGGCGCCTGCCGATTCCCGCAAGCTCGCCGCCGCGCAGGTCATCGTGGTGAACGGGCTCGGCCTGGAGGGCTGGATGGACCGGCTGATCCGGGCTTCCGGCACCCGGGCGCCCGTGATCGTGGCCGCCGCGGGCATCCCGACGCTGCCGGGCGACCCCGATCACGCGCACGGATCGGGCCCCAAGGCCGGCGGGGCAATCGATCCCCACGCGTGGCAGAGCGTGGCCAATGCCCGACGCTACGTCGCCACCATCCGCGACGGGTTCGCCAACGCCGATCCCCCTCATGCGGCAGACTACGCCCGCAACGCCGCCGCCTACGACGCGGATCTCGCGCACCTCGACGACGCGATCCGCGCGACGGTGGCGTCGATCCCGCCCGAGCACCGACGCGTTATCACGGCGCACAATTCCTTCGGCTACTTCAGCGCCGCCTACGGCCTCGCCTTCATCGCCCCCCAGGGGGTCTCGACCGCGAGCGAGGCGAGCCCGCAGGACGTCGCCCGGATCATCCGGCAGATCCGACGCGACAAGGTCCCGGCCGTGTTCCTGGAAACGATCGCCGATCCGCGCCTGATGGAGCAGATCGCCCGCGAGAGCGGCGCGCGCGTCGGGGCGAAAGTGTATTCTGATTCGCTCTCCGGACCGGCCGGGCCGGCGCCGACGTATCTCGCGATGATGCGCGCGAACCTGAGCGCCTTCGCGGCCGCGCTCGGGGGCGCGGATGCGGCCGAGAGCGCGAGCCGGGCGGAGCCGCAGCGGCCCTGACCGGATGCGCCTCACCCATGACAGAGCGTAAACCGATGGTTAAGAGGCCCGCTCTAGCTTGACCGACTGACTGGCCGGGCCGTGATCCGGGCCCGAGGAGATCGCGTGGCTTGGGGGCCTGATCGCTGGCGCTTCTACCGGCTTCTCGGGCGCGAGGCCGCGGGCTTGGTCCGCGCCGCGAGCGCGCGCCTCAGCGCGCCGCCGGACATCCTAGCCAGGCTGCGGGTGAGCGGGCTCGTGATCGCCCCACACGACCTGCGCACCGCCGACGCCACCTTCGCCGACGACATCTATGCCGGGCTCTTCGTCTTCGCCGGGCGCTCGCTCGCGGCGAGCGGCGGCTCGCCCTTCGACTACGCTCCGCCCTCGCCCGAATGGGCCGAGGTGCTCTACGGCTTCGGCTGGCTGCGCCACCTGCGCGCCGCCGACACGGCGCTCGCCCGGGCCAACGCACGGGCCTTCGTCGCCGACTTCATGGCGGGCCGCGGCGATCCCGCGCTCGCCCGGCGCACGCCGGTGGCCGCGCGGCGTCTGATCTCCTTCCTGTGCCAGTCGCCGCTGGTGCTGGAGGGGGCCGACCACGCCTTCTACCAGGGGTTCCTCAGGACGATCGCCAGGGGCGCTCAGCAGCTCGAGCGCGACCTGCGCCGGGGCGTGCCGCCGCAATGGCGCCTCTGCGCGGCGGTGGCGCTCTGCTACGCCGGCCTGTGCTGCGAGGGCATCGAACCGATCCTGCGCCGGGCCACGCGCATCCTCACGCGCGAGCTCGAGCGGCAGATCATGGCCGATGGTGGCCACCGCTCGCGCGACCCGCACTTCGCCATGGAGTTGCTCCTCGACCTACTGCCGCTGCGCCAGAGCTATCTCAGCCGCAACGTCGAGCCGCCCGCGGCGCTGATCGGGGCGATCGACCGGATGCTGCCGCTGCTGCGGCTGCTGCGGCACGCCGACGCCTCGCTCAGCCATTTCAACGGCATGGGCGCGACCGCCGCCGACCAGCTCGCCACGCTTCTCGTCTACGACGGCGCGCTCGCCCGGCCGCTGATGCACGCCCCCAATTCCGGCTACGAGCGGCTGGAAGGCGGGCGCGTCCTCGTGGTCGCCGACGTCGGCGGAAGCCCGCCGCTGCCCTACTCGCTCAAGGCGGGGGCGGGCTGCCTCGCCTTTGAGATGTCGAGCGGACCCCAGCGCATCGTGGTCAATTGCGGCCTGCCCGCCAGCGGGCCCGAGCTGCGCCGGGTGGCGCGCTCGACGGCCGCCCACTCCACCGCCTGCGTGGCCGACGCCTCCTCCTGCCGCTTTCTCGGCGGCGCGGGCTGGTGGGCCGAGCGCGCGGCCGCGGAGTGGCTGATGGCCCGCATCGGCCCCGTCGTGCTGCGCGGGCCCGCCGAGGTCCGGGCGGAGCGCTCCGAGACGGGCAGCAGCACCGTGCTCGCCGCGCGCCACGACGGCTACGGGCCGGATTTCGGCATCGTGCACGAGCGCCGCTGGGAGCTGTTCTCGGCGGAGGGGCGCCTGGAAGGCCGGGACGCCTTCCTGCGGGGAGGGCGACCCGGCGGAAGCCGGGGCGGTGGCGCTCTGCGGCCGCAGGAGGTGGCGGTGCGCTTCCACCTGCATCCGGCGATCGCGGTGCGCGGCGCCGGGCAAGGGCTCGAACTCGCTGCGCCGCTGGGCGAGGTCTGGCTGTTCGAGGCCGAGGGCGCCGAGATCGCCATCGAGGAGAGCGTCTACTTCGCGGGCCTCACCGGCGCCCGGCGCACCGACCAGATCGTGCTGCACCTCCGGGTCGCCGAGGACACCGAGGTGCGCTGGTCCTTCCGCCGGGTGGTGGCCTCCGCCCGGCCCTGAGGCGCGAACGGGTTCCCTCGCGTGGGAGCGGTCCCCGCCCGCACCGACCGCGTGCGGGCCGCCCTGGCCGGCCCGCCCGGTTCCGTGCTACCGGCGCCGCATCCCGGCAGGCGCGGGCGGCCCCGGCCAAGCCCCGCGGAAGACGCGAAGACCAAAGACTATGTCCCATGATCAGGTGCGGGTCTCCCGCGCGCTCCTCTCGGTCTCCGACAAGACCGGACTCGTGGATTTCGCCCGGGCCCTGCAGGCCCGCGGGATCGATCTGGTCTCGACCGGCGGCACGCACAGGACGCTGAGCGAGGCGGGCCTGCCCGTCACCGAGGTCGCCGACCTGACGGGCTTTCCCGAGATGATGGACGGCCGGGTGAAGACCCTGCATCCGGCCGTGCACGGCGGCCTGCTCGCGGTGCGCGACAACCCGGAGCATCAGGCGGCGCTGGCCGCCCACGGCATCGGGGCGATCGACCTCCTCGTGGTCAACCTCTACCCGTTCGAGGCGACGATCCTGGCCGGCCGGCCCGACGACGAGTGCGTCGAGAACATCGATGTCGGCGGGCCCGCGATGATCCGGGCGGCGGCCAAGAACCACCGCGACGTCGCCGTGGTGACGGACGTCTCGGACTATGCCGCGGTGCTCGCGGCCCTGGAGGCGGGTGCCGGCACCCTGAGCCTCGCCCTGCGCCGCAGCCTCGCCCAGAAGGCCTATGCCCGCACCGCCGCCTACGACGCGGCCATCGCCGCCTGGCTCGGCGACCGCGTGGAGGCCGCGGGTCCGGCGCCCTACCGCACCTTCGGGGGCAGCCTCGTCCAGGCCCTGCGCTACGGCGAGAACCCGCACCAGCAGGCGGCCTTCTACCGGGCGCCGGGCCCGGCGCGGGCCGGTGTCGCGAGCGCGCGCCAGATCCAGGGCAAGGAGCTCTCCTACAACAATCTCAACGACACCGACGCGGCCTACGAATGCGTGGCCGAGTTCGATCCCGCCCGGACCGCGGCGGTGGCGATCATCAAGCACGCCAACCCGTGCGGGGTGGCCGAGGGGGCGAGCCTGCTCGAGGCCTACGAGCGCGCGCTCAGCTGCGATCCGACCTCGGCCTTCGGCGGCATCGTGGCGCTCAACCGGCCGCTCGACGCGGAGGCGGCGCGCCGGATCGTGGAGATCTTCACCGAGGTGATCATCGCTCCGGAGGTCTCGGACGAGGCGGCGGCGATCGTGGCCGCCAAGAAGAACCTGCGCCTCCTGATCGCGGGCGGCCTGCCGGATCCGCGCGCGGCCGGTGCCACGGTGCGCACCCTCGCGGGCGGATTGCTGGTCCAGGATCGCGACGCCGCGATCGTGGACGACATGCCGCTCAGCGTCGTCACCCGGCGCCAGCCGAGCGAGGCCGAGTACGCCGATCTCCGCTTCGCCTACCGGGTGGCCAAGCACGTCAAGTCGAACGCGATCGTCTACGCGCGCGGGGGCGCCACGGTGGGGATCGGCGCCGGGCAGATGTCGCGGGTCGATTCCTCGCGCATCGCGGCCTGGAAGGCCCAGGAGGGCGCGACGCGCCTCGGCCTTCCCGAAAGCCTCGCGAAGGGCGCGGTGGTGGCCTCCGACGCGTTCTTTCCCTTCGCGGACGGCCTCATGGCGGCGGCGGAGGCGGGTGCAACGGCGGTGATCCAGCCGGGCGGATCGATGCGCGACGCCGAGGTGATCGCCGCTGCCGACGCGGCCGGCCTCGCGATGGTGTTCACGGGGATGCGCCACTTCCGGCATTGAGGCGTCTGGCCGAGCCTGATGGGTCGTGACCTACCAAGCTCGGCGGACACCCGCCGTCGCGCCGGCGGACCGCACGGCGGCCGGCCCGCGCGCTTGCCGACGGCGACCGGAGGCGACGGCCGTCTGTGTCGCGCTCCCATCGACCGGCTCAGGGCGTCCGATCCGGCACGAGTTCGAAGCCGGCCGCCTCGAGCCGCTGCTTGAAGCGCGCGTAGGCATCGGCGAGGCGCTGCTCCTCCCGAATCGGCACGGCGCCGCCGCTCGGTCCCGCGGCGGCCAGCGCGAGGGCCGCCCGGTGCAGGTCGTCGGCCGCCGCGTCGAGGCCGGGGTCGCGGTCGAGCAGTGCCAGCACGTCGATGAGATGCGCCCGCACCAGGGTGGCGGCATCGCCGGCCCGTCGCTGCCGGAGCCGGGCCAGCGCGGCCTCGATCCCGTTCAGGCGGTCCGCCAGCATCTCGCAGAGCAGGGCAGGGGTCATGTCGGGTCCGGGGCCGGGCGCGGCCTCAATCGCCCGGCGTCCAGTCGATCCGGGGCCGCTGCGCCAGGATGCGCTCGAAATAGTTCGCCACCGCCTGCGCCCCGTCCGCGTGCATCATCGCCACCGGATGGGCGAGGTAGGCGCGCGCCAAGTCGAGGGGCAGCTCTCCGGCCTGAAGGGCGGCGAGCACCGCGTCGATGAAGGCGTCATTCGCCTCGTTGAAGTCGTTCGAGAGCTTCTTGCGGTCGTTCAGCGCCTTGATCGGCATCGGTCTGCGTCCCCTGCTGCGCCGGAGCCCCGGCCGTCACGTGGTGACGCTGCGCCTGCCACGCGCCAAGCTGGCGCAGCGGCAGGCGGGCCTCGACCACCCTGTCCTCGTCGAGCAGGCCTAGCACCACCTCGGTGGTCGCGTCCGGGAACCGGGCGCGGATCGCCGCCTCGACCTGCTCTATCTGCCGATCGCGATCCCCTGTGGTCTCGACCGGAACGTGCTTCACGATGCGGATCATGCCGCCTCATAGCGCGCGGGACGCCGGGCTTCACCCAGGAAACTGCCGCAGGTCACCCTATGTCCGGGAGCCGTCGGCGGCTGCGGCAAGCCGACGCCACGGCGCCACCCCCGATCGGTGGTTCCGCGGCGAACCGCAAACGACAAAAGCCACCCGAGGGCGGCTTTTGGGTCGTTGGTCTGGTTGGGAAAATTGGAGCGGGCGAAGGGATTCGAACCCTCGACCCCAACCTTGGCAAGGTTGTGCTCTACCCCTGAGCTACACCCGCTCTCTTCGCGGCGCCGCCTTCCGAAGTCCGGCCCGGCGGCCCCGGACGGCGATCTCTAAACACCATTCGGCCGGGCGATGCAAGCGGCATGAGACGAGGAATTTCGCCGGGGCCGTGCGGGTCCGGGCCTCACCAGGTCGCGGCCGGGGTCACGGCCTCCCGGATCTCGCGCAGGCGCTCGGCTGTGGCGCGGGTGGTGCCCTCGGGCAGGGCATCGAGGGGGAAGAACGCGCAGGCCGCGATCTCCCGGTCGGGCGCCTTCGGGCGCAGCAACGCGAAGGCCGGCGCCACGTAGACCGCGACGTGGTCGCGGGCCGAGGCGGCGCTGTTGCGGTAGAAGCCGTGCAGGCGCAATCCGTCGGCGGGGACGGCGAGTTCCGCCTCCTCGCGGAACTCGCGCAGCATCGCCTCGACCGCCGTCTCGCCGCGCTCGACGCCGCCGCCCGGGAGGTGCCAGCCGCTCACGTAGGTGTGGCGCACCAGGCAGACGCGGCCCTCCGGATCGATCGCGGCGCCGCGCACTCCGAGGGTCATGCCCCGGAGCGCCAGGGCGCCGAGATGAAAGAGGTGGCGCGCGAGCGGATGGTCGAGGATCACCGGATCAGACCACGTCCAGGACGATCTCGCCGAGGCCGGCCACAGCCGCGACCATGCGCTCGCCGCGCCGGACCGGGCCGACGCCGGAGGGCGTGCCGGTGAAGATGAGGTCGCCGGGCGCCAGCTCGAAATAGGCCGACAGGTAGGCGATCTGCTCGGCCACGGACCAGATCATCTCCGAGAGGTCCCCCGTTTGGCGCGGGGCGCCGTCCACGCTCAGCGTGATCGCGCCGCGCTCGGGATGCCCGACCCGGTCCACGGGATGGATCGGCCCGATCGGCCCGGAGGCGTCCGCCGCCTTGCCGAGATCCCAGGGCCGGCGCAGGGCCTTCGCCTCGTCCTGGAGGTCGCGCCGGGTCATGTCGAGGCCCACCGCGTAGCCGTAGACATGGTCGAGCGCCTCGGCGACCGGGATGTCGCGCCCGCCTCTGGCGAGGGCCGCCACCATCTCGATCTCGAAGTGGTAGTTCTCGGTCCGGGGCGGGTAGGGGTGCGGAGCGGGCTCCGACCCCACGGGCTGCAGCGCGTCGGCGGGCTTCATGAAGAAGAACGGCGGCTCGCGGTCGGGGTCGGCACCCATCTCGCGGGCATGGGCGGCGTAGTTGCGTCCCACGCAATAGACCCGCCGCACCGGGAAGAGGTCCGCGCTGCCGACGATTGGCAGGGCGGTGCGCGGCGGGTTGGGAATGACGGAGAGCATGCGTCGCCTCGTGCGGGGGCCCGTGGGGACCCGGGTTTCGCGGAAGGCCCGGCCCGGGGTATCGCCGGAACCCGCCCAGACCCCCAACTTAAGCCGCAGCGGCGCCCGCGCCATCCCGTCGTCGATCCCGTCGTCCCATCCCATGCCCGCGTGCCCTACCCGCGTGAGATTGGGCTCCGCCCACAGAGAGTGCCCGATGCCGGACCAGCCTGCCCTGCTCGACGCGCTGCGCGCCCGGCTCGGGCGCGCGCATCTCCTCACCGAGCCGGAGGACATGGCGCCCTATCTCGTCGAGACGCGCCGGCTCTACCGGGGGAACGCCCTCGCGGTGGCGCGGCCCGCCGATACGGAGGGCGTCGCCTTCGTGGTGCGGGCCTGCGCCGAGGCGGGCGTGCCGGTGGTGGCGCAGGGGGGCAATACCGGGCTCGTCGGCGGCGGCGTGCCGGCCGGCGGGGTGGTGCTCTCCCTGGCGCGTCTCGCCCGCGTGCGCGCGATCGATCCGGTCGGCGCGACGGTGACGGTGGAGGCGGGCGTCATCCTGTCCGACCTCCAGGACGCCGCGGAGGGCGCGGGCCTGCTGTTCCCGCTCTCCTACGCCTCCCGCGGCTCGGCCCGGATCGGGGGCGGCATCGCCACCAACGCCGGGGGCATCGCGGTGCTGGCCTACGGCAACGCCCGCGACCTCGTGCTCGGGCTCGAGGTGGTGCTGGCGGACGGGCGGGTCTGGGACGGGCTCAAGACCCTGCGCAAGGACAATGCCGGCTACGACCTGAAGCAGCTCTTCATCGGCTCGGAGGGCACGCTCGGCATCGTCACGGCGGCGACGCTCCGGCTGTTCCCGCGGCCGGCCTCGACGGCGGTCGCCTTCGTGGGGCTCGCCTCGGCCGCGCACGCCCTCGACCTGTTCGTGCGCCTGCGCGCGGCCTGCGACCGAGACCTCACCGCCTTCGAGTTCCTGCCGCCCTTCGGGCTCGACCTCGTGCTGCGCCACGGCGTCGGCACCGTCCGGCCGCTCGCCGGCAGCCACGGCGCCTACGCCCTGGTCGAGCTCGCGACGGCGAGGCCCGGGGCCGATGCGCGGGCCGAGCTGGAGGCGGCGCTCGGCGAGGCGATGGAGCGCGGGCTCGTCGAGGACGCGGCGATCGGGGCGAGCGAGGCGCAGAACCGGGCTCTCTGGCACCTGCGCGAATCGCTGCCCGAGGCGCAGGGCCGGGTGGGCGGCTCGATCAAGCACGACGTGTCGGTGCCCCTCGCCCGCCTGCCTGATTTCCTGACCGAGGCCACGGCCGCCTGCGAGGCGGCGATGCCGGGCATCCGGGTCTGCGGATTCGGCCATTTCGGCGACGGCAACATCCACTTCAACCTCAGCCAGCCCGAGGGCATGGACCGGGCGGCCTTCCTTGCCGAGTGGGGCCGCTTCAACCGCATCGTGCACGATATCGTGCACGCGATGGGCGGCTCGATCGCCGCCGAGCACGGCGTCGGCCAGCTCAAGCGGGAGGAGCTCGCCCGCTACGGGGATCCGGTCGGCCTCGACCTGATGCGAGCCCTGAAGGCGGCGCTCGACCCGAAGGGCATCCTCAACCCGGGCAAGGTGGTGCCGGAGGCGCTCTGAGGGCGGGGCAGGGGCTCGACACGGATGGTGCGATGCACCATTTTGTCGCGGGTAGGCCTGTCGCATCGCGCCACAAACTCGCTCGATCGGCGGCGCAGAACACGAATCACGGCTGCCGCGCGGCTGGCGGAGCGGGTCCGTCCGACCGCTCGGAGAGCGCAGCGTTATCCGAACCTTAACGGCTGCGGCAGAGTTTGATCAGCTTCCGCCCCCTCGCGTCCGCGCGATCGGGCCCGACGATTGCTTCTTCCCGCGCCACCCCTTCGCATCTGCGAAGCTCACCGGCCCGCAGGACACGATCAGGAGACACCCATGCCCACCTCCCAGGCCCGCGTGCAGACCGCCGAGGCCAGCCGCTACCTGCAGCAGCTCTGCCGCCACTGGAGCCACAAATTCCCGGTGAACAGCACGCCGGAGCGCGGCACGGTGCCGTTCGGAGAGGACCGGGTCTGCACCTTCGAGGCCGAGCCCGACGCGCTGCTGATGCGCATCGCCACGCCCGATCCGGCCGGCCTGACGCGCCTCGAGAACGTGGTCTCCGATCACCTGATGCGCTTCGCCTTCCGCGAGAGCCTCGGCGAGATCACCTGGTCGCGCGCCGCCTGATCCGGCATTTGCGCGAAGCCCGGATCTATCATCCCGAAGGGATCGGTCCGGCTCTGAAAGGACCGGCCGGCGCCTCTTTCGCGAAGGCGACGGCATGCTCTAAACCTCGCCCCTGACCCGCGCCGCGGCGCCGGACCGGATGCGAGGAGCTTGACGATGACGGAACGGACCGGGCCGCTCTCCCCACGGCTCGAACGCCTGGCCACGGTGGCGGTGCGCGTCGGGCTGAACCTTCAGCCCGGGCAGGAACTGGTGATGACGGCGCCGCTGGACGCGCTGCCGCTCGCCCGCGCGATCACCCGCGAGGCCTACCAAGCCGGCGCCTCCCTGGTCACCACGCTGCTGGGCGACGACGAGGCCACGCTCGCCCGCTTCGCGGACGCGCCGGACCCCGCCTTCGACACGGCGGCGGGCTGGCTCTATTCCGGCATGGCGGAGGCCTACCGCAACGGCGCGGCCCGCCTCGCGATCAGCGGCGACGACCCGTCCCTGCTCGCCGGCCAGGATCCCGACAAGGTGGCGCGGGCCAACCGCGCCCGCTCCAAGGCCTACGTGCCGGCCCTCGAGCTGATCGCGAACTTCGCCACGAACTGGACCATCGTCTCGGCCGCGACCCCGTCCTGGGCCCGCACCGTGTTCCCGGACCTGCCGGAGCAGGAGGCCGTGGCCCGGCTCTGGGACGCGATCTTCTCGGCCTCGCGGGTCGAGAGCGCGGATCCGCTCGGGGCCTGGGCCCGCCACAACGCCGAGCTTCACGCCCGCAAGGACCTGCTCAACGGCCGGCGCTTCGCGGCGCTGCGCTTCCGCGGGCCGGGCACAGACCTGAATGTGGGACTCGCCGACGACCACGAGTGGTGCGGCGGCGCCGCGACGTCCCGCAGCGGCATCACCTGCAACGCCAACATCCCGACCGAGGAGGTCTTCACCACGCCGCACAGGCTTCGGGTGGACGGCCACGTGACGAGCACCAAGCCGCTCTCCTACCAGGGCACCCTGATCGACGGGATCGCCGTGCGCTTCGCCGAGGGGCGCATCGTCGAGTCGACCGCCCGCACCGGCGCCGACGTGCTCGCCCGGGTGCTCGACACCGACGAGGGTGCGCGCCGCCTCGGCGAGGTCGCCCTGGTGCCGGCGAGCTCCGCCATCTCGGCCTCGGGCCTGCTGTTCTACAACACCCTCTACGACGAGAACGCCGCGAGCCACATCGCGCTGGGCCAAGCCTACTCGAAGTGCTTCCGCGACGGCGGCGCGGGGTTCAGCGAGGACGATCTCGCGGCGCGCGGGGCCAACCGCAGCCTGATCCACATCGACTGGATGATCGGCTCGGCCGAGATCGACGTGGACGGCATCGACGCGGATGGGCAGGCCGTGCCGGTGATGCGCCGGGGCGAGTGGGCCTGAGGCGGCCCGCTCATCCCCGCAACCTCACGCGCCCGTGGCGACGGGCCGGTCCGGGTCCGCGCCCCATTCCGACCACGAGCCGTCGTAGAGGCCGCGGGCCGGGTGCCCCAGGGTCTCGAGCGCCAGGGTGAGGATCGCGGCGGTCACGCCCGAGCCGCAGGTGGTGAGGATCGGCCGGTCGATGTCGACGCCGGCGCCTTCGAAGGCCGCGCGAATCTCCTCGGGGCTCCGCAGGTGCCCGTCGCGGAGCAGTGCGGAATAGTGGACGTTGCGCGCGCCCGGCATATGGCCGGGGCGCACGCCGGGGCGCGGCTCGGCCTCCTCGCCGCGGAAGCGCGGGGCGGAGCGGGCGTCGACCACCTGGGACGTGCCGCTGGCGAGGGCGCGGGCGACGTCGCCCGCATCGGCCACGGCGCCGTTGTCGAGGCGGGCCGTGAAGTGGCGCCGCTCGCGCGGGGCCGGGTCGCCGTCCTCGGTCGGGTAGCCCGCCGCGATCCAGGCGGGCAGGCCGCCGTCGAGGACGAGGGCGTCGCGTACCCCGAAGGTGCGCAGCATCCACCAGACGCGCGGGGCCGAGAACAGCCCCATCCCGTCATAGACCACGATCTGCAGGCCGTCGCCGATCCCGAGCGCCCGCATGCGCGAGGCGAACACCTCCGGGCGCGGCAGCATGTGGGGCAGGGGCGAAGTCTCGTCGCTCATGGCGTCGAGATCGAAGCGGAGCGCGCCCGGGATGTGCGCGTCCCGGAACTCGGCGGCCGGGTCGCGCCCGGCGGCGGGCAGGTACCACGAGGCGTCGAGCACCACGATGTCGGGCGCGTCGAGGCGCTGGTGCAGCCAATCTGCGGTGACGAGGGGAGAGGGCGCCATCGATGTCGCTCGGTTCGGGATCCGGGTTGGCGCCACTCAAGCACAGACCATGGTCCCGCGCACCCCTTGGCAGCCCCATGCCGGGCCCCTGGCGCTCCTCGCGGATCCTCTGTGCGGCGCAGGGCCGGCGCCTCGGGATGGCGGCGATGCCGGCCTCCGTCCGCCATCCGGGGGAGGGGCGATCCCGGAAAACCTGTAGGATTCCGCCGGGGTTCGCCGTCCCGGGCGTTCCCGATCGCGAGGGCCCCGCCCGTGACCAACCCGTTCTTCCCGTTCTGGCCCTCCGTGGGCCTGCCGTCCGTCACCCTGCCGCAGGGCATCGCCCTGCCGCAGGGCAACGTCACGCAATCCTTCGCGCCCTTCATCACCCAGCAGGTCGACGTGAACTACGCGGGCAGCCGGGAGATCGAGCAGGCGGTCGTCACCGAGGCGGCGAGCTTCGGACGGCAGCTCGGCCGGCTCCTCGACGCCGTCGTGCTGCTCTCTGCGGGCCGCACGGAGATGCCGTTCCGGGACCTTCGCGCGATGGCGGACGAGATCGCCGCGGTGAAGGACCGCCGCCGCCGCAACGCCGCAGAGGACGCGCACGCCGCGCTGGACACCCTCGCCCGGGCGGACCGCGCGGCGCTCGACCGGCTGCTCAGGAGCTACAGCCCTCCGGGCCCGTGAGCCGATCTCGGCGCGGGACCGCGTAGAAGTCCCGGTACCACGCGACGAAGGCGGGAATTCCGACCGCGATCGGCGTCTCCGGCACCGCGCCCACGAGGCGGCGCAGGAGGTCGGTGCTGGCCTCCGTGCGGGCGACGTCGCCGGGGGGAAGCGGCTTCAGGATCCGCTCGGCCCGGCACCCGAGGGCGCGCTCCAGCGCGTCGATCATCGCGTCGAGCCGCACCGGGCGACCGCCGCCGATGTTCACGAGGCGGTAGGGCGCCACCGGGCTCAGGGTATCCTCGGGCCCCACCGGCCCCGATCCGCCGGGCGGGGGCGGGGGCACCTCGGCGAGCCGGCGCATCGCCTCGACGAGATCGTCCACGTAGGTGAAGTCGCGCTCGGCCGCGCCGCCCGCGAAGACCTCGATCGGCTCGCCCGCCAGGATCTTGGCCGTGAACAGGAACAGCGCCATGTCGGGCCGCCCCCAGGGCCCGTAGACCGTGAAGAACCGGAAGGCGGTGGTGGGGATCGCGAAGAGATGGCTGTAGGAATGGGCCATCGCCTCCATGGCGAGCTTCGTGGCGGCGTAGAGCGTCAGGGGCGTGACCGCGCGGTCGGTCTCGCGGAAGGGCAGGGCGGCGTTGCCGCCGTAGGCGGAGCTCGTCGAGGCGAGCAGGAGATGGCGCACCGGATAGGCGCGCACCGCCTCCAGCAGGTTGAAGCTGCCGGTGAGGTTGGCATCGGCATAGGCCTGGGGGTTCTCGAGGCTGTAGCGCACGCCGGCTTGGGCCGCGAGATGGACCACGACCTCCGGCCGCGTCGCCTCGAGGAGATCGCGCAGCAGCCCCGTCGTCTCGAGGCGCCCCTCGATCGGCGCGAACGCGGCGTGGCCCGCGAGATCGGCGTGGCGGGCCCGCTTCAGCCCGACGTCGTAATAGTCCGAGAAGCCGTCGAGGCCGGTGACGGCGTGGCCCTCGGCCAGGAGCCGGCGGCAGAGATGATAGCCGATGAAGCCGGCCGAGCCGGTCACGAGCACGCGCATCGCCGCATCGCCTCCATCAGAGCGCCTTCGGCCGAGGCGCATCCGGTCCGGCTTCCGGCCTCAGACCTACACCGCGGGGCGGCCTGCCCTCAAGCGCTCGGGCCGGCGCGATTCGCGCCTGCCCCGAGCGTCGACCGCCTCCGATGCGGCGAAAAACGGGGATAGGGGTTGCGTTCGCGGCATGGCGCCGGAGGGCCGTAAGGCCGCGGGACGGCGCTGCCGTCGCGGTCGGCGGGCGGCGCTGGAGCAGTCGATCGCGGCCCGCGAGACCCGGGACTTGAGTACTGCGCGGGTGCGTCCCAAGTCGTCGGCGGCTTTCGCGCCGCCGCGTCTGCTCATCGCGCGGCCTGCGCGGGACTCCCCGACACCCGCCCGCATGCCCGGCAAAGCTGGTGCAAACCGCGTGGATGTTCGGTGCGCCCGCGCACAGACGGGCCGCCGCCTTGTTTTCGCGCCCGGGAACGCCAGCTATAACAGTACGATGACACCTTCGCGCCGGTCCGGTTCGGGCCCTGTCCCGATGCCCGGCACGGCGGATCCACCTTCGGGTCTAAGCCAGCGGCCCTGTGGATGGAAGCCCGCGGCGACGTGGATGTCAGTACCCCTCACCCTTCCGACGGGCCTCGACGCCCGCGGGATCCGCGAGCTTACTCGGTCACGATGAATCAACTCGTCCGCATGTCCCAGATCGGCGAAGCCGAATCCGTGAAGGAGCCCTCCGTCGACCTGCGCGTCCCCTTCGCGCAGTCCGGAGCCTTCGTCTGCAAGTTCATCATCGGGGAGCCGAACGAGCGCGCCGTCTGCTGCGGCGCGCCGGTGCAGGACGGCAAAAGCTGGTGCGCGTTCCACCGCCGCATCGTGTTCGAGCCGACGCGCCCCGGCCGCATCCGCTGATCCGGATCGGGCCGGCACCGGCTCAATCCAGATCGTCGAATCCGTCGCGCGGACGATAGACGCGCAAGGTCCGCCCGTCCGGGAACTCCACGGTTCTGCGGCGGACCACGATGTAGCCGGCCTCCTCGGCGCTCTGCAGCCGATCGAGTCTGGGATCCCAGGGATCGGATGCCGGGGCCGCGACACCGACCGGCAGGCCCCGCTCGGGCCGCGGCGCCATCGTGGCGAATCCGTGCCGCGGCGCCGGTCGCACCATCGCGACCCGTCCGCGCGGGCTCGCGCGCACGACCGCCTGGCGGGGTTCCCGCGTCGCGCGGCGAACGGCCCGCCGCACGGGCGCGGTGCGGGCCTCCGCCGAGCGCCGTCCGCGTCCCGACGCGACCCGTTTCTCGGCCCGCCCCTCAGTTCCAGCCCTCGCATCCGACACGGCGCCGGGTGTCGGCGCCTTCGCGTCCGGTGCGGACGCCTTCGGCGACGGCGTCGCGGTTTCCGGTGCCGTGGCCGGGCTGCGGGCGGGCGGGTCGGTCCAGGACCCTGCCGGCTGTTGGGCCTCCGCTGCGGAGAAGCCGATCCACAGCAGGGTGCCGGCCAGCGCGCAGGTCGCGGTGCGGCGTGGTCGGATCGGCATCGACGCCCTCCGGATGAGTGTCGCGGGTCTCGGCCCGGCTCTGGAGGCCGAGACTAGACGAGGCATCGGATGCCGTCCATGCGCGGCTTCGGGCGGTCGCGGCCGATCCATGATCGGGGATCGGGCCTGCACGCGGACCGCGCCTATTCCGCCGCCACCCCGTGCGCGCCGGGCTTGCGCTCCGCCTCGGGCGATGCCGCCGCCTCGCGCAGGCCGGCCTCGACCGCCTTGCGCCGGAACACGCGCATCACGACGACGAAGAAGACCGGCACGAAGAACACCGCCAGCACGGTGGCCGAGATCATGCCGCCCATCACGCCGGTGCCGATGGCCTGCTGGCTCTTCGAGGCGGCACCGGAGGCGATGGCCAGCGGCAGCACGCCCAGGATGAAGGCCAGCGAGGTCATCACGATCGGGCGGAAGCGCAGCGTCGAGGCCTGGATCGTCGCCTCGATGATGTTCGTGCCCGGCTTCCAGAGGTCCTTGGCGAATTCCACGATCAGGATCGCGTTCTTGGCCGAGAGCCCGATGATCGTGATCAACCCGATCTTGAAGTAGACGTCGTTGGGCATGCCGCGCAGGTACACCGCCGCCACCGCACCGATGACGCCGAGCGGGATCACGAGCAGCACCGAGAACGGGATCGCCCAGCTCTCGTAGAGCGCGGCGAGGCACAGGAACACGATCAGCACCGAGAGGGCGAGCAGCAGCGAGGCCTGGCTGCCCGCCTGCTTCTCCTGGAGCGATTGCCCGGTCCAAGTGTAGCCGAAGCCCTTCGGCAGCCGCTGCGTCAGCCGCTCCATCTCGGCGATCGCCTCGCCCGAGGTGTAGCCCGGAGCCGGCTCGCCGGTGAAGCGCACGGCCTGATAGCCGTTGAAGCCGACGATCTGGCTCGGGCCCATGCTCCACTTGATGTCGGCGAAGGAGGACATCGGCACCATGGTGCCGGTGCTGTTCTTGACCGCGTAGTTCAAGATGTCGGCCGCCTGCATGCGCTGCAGCTGCTCGGACTGGACGTAGACGCGCTGCATCTTCCCCTGGTTCGGGAAGTCGTTGGTGTAGACCGACCCGAGGTTGACTTGGATCGTGGCGTTGATGTCCTCGAACTTGACGCCGAGCGCCGCCGCCTTCTCGCGGTCGATGATCAGCTCCGCCTGGGGCGTGGCCGGCAGGCCCTCGATCTTCACCTTTTGCAGGATCGGGCTCTGCTGGGCGAGCTTCAGGAGCTGGGCCTCCGCGGCCGAGAGCGCCGAGTAGCCGCGCTGCGCCCGGTCCTGCAGGCGGAAGGAGAAGCCCGCCGCGTTGCCGAGGTTGTCCACCGGCGGCGGCTCCTGCGCGTCGATGATGGCGTCGCGGTAGTCGGCGAGCGCCTTGTTGGTGCCCGCGACGAGCGCCGCTGCGGAATTCGCCGCGTCGCGCGCGCTCCAGGGCTTCAGGGTCACGAAGGCCTGGCTCAGGTTCGGGCCCTGGCCGGAGAACGAGAACCCGTTCAGCATCGTCACCGTGGCGACACCGGGCTGGGCCATCAGGTGCTCCTCCACCTTGCGCACGGCGGCCTGGGTCCGGTTGTAGGAGGCGCCCGGCGGGGTCTGGATGTCGACGGTGAAGAAGCCCTGGTCCTCCACCGGCAGGAAGCCCTCGGGCAGGCGCAGGAAGGCGAAGCCGACGCCCGCCACCAGGGCGAGGTAGACCAGCATGATCCGGCCGGACTTGGCGATGAACCAGCGCGTGCCGCGGCCGTAGCGGGCGGTCTCGCGGTCGACGATCCGGTTGAACCAGCCGAAGACGCCGCCCTTGGCGTGGCCGTGGCCCTTCTCGACGGGCTTGAGGAAGGTCGCGCACAGCGCCGGCGTCAGCGACAGGGCGAGCAGCGCCGAGAACCCGATCGAGGTGACCATCGCGATCGAGAACTGGCGGTAGATGATGCCGACCGAGCCGGGGAAGAACGCCATCGGGATGAACACCGCCACCAGCACCAGGGTGATGCCGATGATGGCCCCGGTGATCTGGTCCATGGCCTTCTTGGTGGCCTCCTTGGGGGGCAGGCCCTCCTCGGCCATGATGCGCTCGACGTTCTCGACCACCACGATGGCGTCGTCGACGAGGATGCCGATGGCCAGCACCATGCCGAACATGGTGAGCACGTTGATCGAGAAGCCTGCGAGCAGCATCACCGTGACGGTGCCCATCAGGGCGATCGGCACCACGATGGTGGGGATCAGCGTGTAGCGGATGTTCTGCAGGAACAGGAACATCACGATGAAGACCAGCACCACCGCCTCGACGAGGGTGTGCAGCACCTTCTCGATCGAGGCCTTCACGGCGGGTGTGATGTCGTAGGGAATGTCCCATTTCAGGCCCGGCGGGAAGAACTGCGCCAGCTCCTCCATCTTCGCGCGGATGGCCTTGGCGGTCTCCAGCGCGTTGCCGTCCGGCGCCAGCGTCACCGAGATGCCGGCGGCCTCGCCGCCGTTGAGGCGGGTGGAGAACTGGTAGGCGTCGCCGCCGAGCTCGATCCGCGAGACGTCGCGCAGGCGCACGTTCGAGCCGTCGGGGTTGGCCCGCAGGACGATCGCGCCGAAATCCTCGACGGTGCTGAGCTGGCCCTTCACGATGATCGGGGCGGTGACCGGATGCGTGGTCGGGCTCGGCTGCGCGCCGACCGCGCCGGACGCGATCTGGATGTTCTGGTTGCGGATCGCGTCGGTGACGTCCTCGGGCGTCAGCGAGAGGCCGCGCAGCTTGTCCGGGTCGACCCAGACGCGCAGGGAGCGCTCCGTCGAGTACAGCGTGGCGCGGCCCACCCCCGGCACGCGTCGGATCTCGTTGATCACGTTGCGGATCAGGAAGTCGCCGAGCCCGATCTCGTTCATCTTTCCGTCGGTGGAGACCAGCGTGATGATGTTGAGGGTCGCGGCCGAGGCCTCCTCCACGAGGATACCCTGCTGGCGCACCTCGGCCGGGAGCCGCGCCTCCACGCGCTTCAGGCGGTTCTGCACCTCGACCGAGGCGAGCGCCGGGTCGGTGCCGGGCAGGAAGGTCGCGGTGATGTTGATCGAGCCGAACGAGTCGGTGGTCGACTCGAAGCTCATGATGTTGGCCGCCCCGTTCAGCTCGTCCTCGATGAGCCGGGTGGTGCCCGTATAGAGGCTCTCGACCGAGGCGCCCGGGAACGCCGTCGAGAGGGCGATCGAGGGCGGCGCGATCACCGGGTACTGCGCCACCGGCAGCATCGGGATCGAGAGGGCGCCGCCCAGGATGATGAACAGGGCCACCACCCAGGCGAAGACCGGCCGGTCGATGAAGAAGCGTGCCATGTCGCGTTCGGGCTCCTTGGCACCGCACGGCGCCTGACGGGCGCGAGGCGGGCCGGATCGTGGGATCGGCCGGGCGGGTGACCGCTCGGCGCGGGAAGGGCGGTTGGGTGCGGGACGTTCGGGTCGGCGCGCCGGGTCAGCGCGTCTGGCGAACCGCCTGTTTCTTCGCCTCGGCCTCGTCGGGATCGTGGGGCTTGCCGGCCTCCGGATCCTGCGCCGTGCCGTGATCCACCGGCTTCACCTGGATCCCCGCGGTGATCTTCTGGAAGCCCTCGACCACGACGCGCTCGCCCGGCTTGAGGCCGTCGCGGATCAGCCAGTTCTGGCCGACCACGGGACCGGCCTCGACGGGCTGGAGCATGACCTTGTCGTCGGCCTTGACCACCCAGACCTCGGCCTTGCCGTCGGTGGTGCGCTGGATCGCCTGCTGCGGCACCGCGATGGCGTCGGAATCGATGCCCTGCTTGATCCGCGCCCGCACGTACATGCCGGGGAACAGCTCGTCGTTGGGGTTCGGGATCAGCACGCGCAGGGTCACCTGGCCCGTGCTCGGGTCGGCGGTGACGTCGGAGAACAGCAGCCGGCCGGCGAGCGGGTAGAGTCCGCCGTCGTCCATGATCAGGTGGACGTTGGCCGCGTCGTTCTCCAGCTTGGCGAGTTCGCCGCTCGCGAGATCCCGGCGCAGCTTGTTCAACTCGCCGACCGACTGGGTGATGTCGACGTAGATCGGGTCGAGCTGCTGGATCGTGGCGAGCACGCCCGTGGTGCCCTGCTCGATCAGGGTGCCCTCGGTCAGCAATGCCCGGCCGATGCGGCCGGAGATCGGCGCGCGCACGTCGGTCCAGCCGAGGTTGAGCTTGGCCCGGTCGCGCGCGGCCTTCGCCCCCGCGACCTCGGCCTCGGCCTGGCGCTTGCCGGCGTAGGCGGTGTCGTACTGGGCCTGGCTCGCGGTGTTGCGCGCGAGCAGCGTCTCCAGGCGCTCGGCCTGCTGGGTGGCCAGCACCAGGGCCGCCTCCTTGTTGGCGAGGGCCGCCTCGGCGCTCGCCAGATCGACCTCGTAGGGCGCCGGATCGATCTTGTAGAGGACGTCGCCCTCCTTGACCGTGCTGCCCTGCTCGAACAGCCGCTTCACCACGAGACCCGAGACGCGCGAGCGCACCTCGGCGATGCGCGTCGGGGCGACGCGGCCCGGGAGGTCCCGCACGTAGGGAATCGCCTGCGGCGCCACGGTGACGATGCTGACCTCCGGCGGGGGCACGGGCACGGGCGCGGCGGCCTCGCGCTGGTTGCAGGCCGAGAGGGCGACCAGCACGACGCCGAGCGCCGCGGCGGCCGGCCGGCGGGCCGCGCCGCGCAGGCGGGACAGGGGGGAGAACAGCATCACGATCGGGTTCGCTCCTGCGACACGCGTCTTGGGGGGAGGGCCTTCCCTCTTGGGGCGACCGTCCACGTTTTCATCTCGGGAGAATGGCTCCGCCTGCCGATCCGGTCGATCGGCGCGGCGGGGATCGGACCGGGGGCGCGGCGATCCTGCCCCGCCTGCGGGTGCTATGGACCCGGATGGTGGCAGTCCCGCGACGCACGGCGCATGCCGATCGTCAGGACGCGACCGCGCGATCGCCCGTCGGCCTGCCGGGTTCGTTCCTCAGGCGGCGCGGGGCGGGCGCTCGGGCCGCCAGCCGGCGGGCGAGGCCGGGAGCCTGTCGGACAGGGGCTCGAAGCTCCCGCCGTGTTCGGGCCGAAGCGGATCCACCGCGCGCAGCACCATCGTGCGGATGGCGGGGACGGGCTCGTCGGCATCGAGGGTCACCTGCAGCGCGAAGCGCTGCGACGGGCAGGCGGGGTCCGTCACCTGCGCCGCGGCGCAGGGACGCTCCGGCCGGACCGTCGCATCCGCGGTGGCCGGCAGGCCGGCGAGCAGCAGAAGGGACAGGAGGGCGAGCAGGGACAGGATCGCGCCGGAAAGCGCGGATCGGTTGGCACGCGGATGGCGCGGCGACACTGTCTCGGTTCCTCGAAGCACGACCGGAGATTGGGGAGGCTGCGCCGCCGCGCAATCGCCTGCGACATTCTGTCAGTCCAGCGCCGATCCTCGGGTAGCCCCATCCCGGCGGCGCCCGAGGCCGGCGCGACGGTCGCGGACCGAAGCATGCAGGTCATGACGCGCAAGACATGCTGCGGTCTCGCGGCTGACGAGGTCGGGTCGATGCAGCATCTCACGGATGTTGCACGGATCACACAGAGTTCCCGCGATCTGCCGATCACGGAGTTCGAGGCCAGAAGCTGCCGCAATAGCCCGGCTTGTGGCACGCGATGGACGTCACAGGAGGTCATGCATGACGCACCGCATCGCTCGACTTGCCATGAGGACCCGGCTTGCTTTGGGAGCGGGGCTCGCTCTCGCGGCGCTCGGCGCCGGCCCGGCTGCGGCCGGGCCGTTCGACAGCGGCGCGCTGGCCGATTTCATGAATATCTTTCGCAGCCAGGCGATCCCGCGGGAGACGGTGGCCTGGAAGGGCACGGAGAAGCCCGGGACCATCGTGGTCTCCACGAGCCAGCGGCGGCTCTACTACGTGCTGCCCGGTGGCGAGGCGATCCGCTACGGCGTCGGCGTCGGGCGGCAGGGCTTCTCGTGGTCGGGCGTGAAGACCGTGACCATGAAGAAGGAATGGCCGGATTGGCGCCCGCCGTCCCAGATGCTGGCCCGCCGCCCCGACCTGCCGCGCTACATGGCGGGCGGCCAGGACAACCCGCTGGGCGCCCGCGCGCTCTATCTCGGATCGTCGCTCTATCGCATCCACGGCTCGAACGAGCCCGAGACCATGGGCGCGGCCGTTTCCTCCGGCTGCATCCGCATGACCAACAAGGACGTGGTCGACCTCTACGACCGCGCCCGCGTCGGCACCAAGGTGGTCGTGCGGAACTGATCGGTCGGACGGCCCGGGCGGCGGACCGGCCCGCCGCCCGGGCCGGGTCTCGGTCAGTTGTGGCAGGACAGGACGAGCGACGCGCCCGAGATGCTGATGTCGATCCGGCTGTTCTGATTCAGCTGGTTGTCGACGAGGCTGCCGCGCGTCACGACCGCCTGCTGGTTGATGACGTTGATGCCGCTCTGCATGACCTGCACGGTGATGCCGTCGAGATAGGGATTGGCATCGGTGCTGTACTGGAACGACTGGCTCTGCCCCTTCGCCAGGACGAGGCTCCTGGGGGCGACCTCGTTGCCGGGCGTATCGCCCTGGCGCACGTTCAGGACGATCGAGAGATCGTAGTTCGTGTTGTTGGCAAACTGCTTCGTGCCCATGGGCCCTCCCGGAATGCGATGATGCTTTCGGACTGCCGACGCCGATCCGGCGCTCTCTGGGCGCACGACCATCGTCCAGGTTGTTTTATCGATATTTATAAACCTTGTGTAGTCTAAACGGGCCGGTATTCATTATATCAATCATACCGGCGCGCTGGAGCGGTCCGGCGGCGGACGCGCCCGGATCGGCCGTCCGGCCGGCATGGAACGAGCGGATACGACCGGACGCCGCGCCTTGCGGCCACCGGAGCGCCGACGGTTACGCGCAGGTTAATGCGGCCGGGCCGGGCGCCCCGTACGCTCCTCGGGTCTCTGGGGAGAGCGAGCGATGAACAGCGGACCACCGTTAGCGGAGGGCGTCGGCGAAGCGGTCGGCACGGTCCGTCTTCTCGCCGCGCTGCTCCTGTTCGAAGCGGCCTTCCTGCTCGGCCTGATGCTGCTGCTCTGAAGCCTCGGAGAGGGCACCCGCCCGGTCGAAGCGCGGCCGTCGCGGGCGGGTCCGCGCGGCGTGCCAGGTCCTCGTGCCCGTCGCGTCGGGTCGCGTCGCGTCACTTGGGCATGAAGGCCCAGTAATCGAGATCGAGGATCACCGACGGGTCGTAGGCGTCGCCGACCTTGTCGGGATGGTTGCCGCAGGGCTGGTTCTTGGTGGCGACCGTCCGCAGGCGCAGCAGGCCGACATCGTCTCGGCCGACATCGGCGGTATCGAGCACCTCGCTCCAGGCATAGACGGTGTCCCCGGCAAACAGCGGGGCCACGTGGCGCCCGGCATTGATGCCGGCGAGCGCGAAGGCGTTGGCGAGCCCGTTGAAGCTGAGCGCGCGCGCGAGCGAGATGACGTGGCCGCCGTAGATCAAGCGCCGGCCGAAGCGGGTATCCTTGGCGGCGTGATTGTCGAAATGCACCTTGGCGGTGTTCTGGAACAGGCGCGTGGCGATCTGGTGCTCGGCCTCCTCGACGGTCATGCCGTCGACGTGGTCGATGCGCTCGCCCGTCCGGTAGTCGCCGAAGCGGTGCGGGCTGCCGGCGAGGTCGAGATCGTAGGCGCTCCGGTCGAGCCGGGGCAGGGCGCCCGCGAGATCCTGCGGATCGACGACCTTGGCGAGATCCGGCACATGCTCGGCGGCGATCGCCGCCTCGGGGTCGCGCTTGCGCACCAGCACCCAGCGGCAATAGCTCAGCACCGCCCGGCCCTCGGCGTCCGAGCCGACCGAGCGCACGTAGACCACGCCGGTCTGGCGATTCGAGCTCTCCTTCAGGCCGATCACCTCGGAGACGGTGGACAGCGTCTCGCCCAGATAGACCGGCCGGCGGAACCCGCCCTCGGCGTAGCCGAGATTGGCCACGGCGTTGAGGGAGATGTCCGGCACGGTCTTGCCGAACACCACGTGGAAGGTGAGCAGGTCGTCGAGCGGGCTCTGCGGGTAGCCGATGGCCCGGGCGAAGGCGTCCGAGGATTGCACCGCGAAGCGCGGCCCGTAGAGCGCCGTGTAGAGCGCCACGTCGCCCGCCGTGACGGTGCGGGGCGTGGCATGGCGGATGGTCTCGCCGAGGCGGTAATCCTCGAAGAAGCGGCCGGGATTGGTCTTCATGGCGTCCTCGGGGATGGTCGCGGATGGGGAGGCGGGCCGCCGGCGGCGAGCGTCCGATCCGGTCCGCCAGCCCGCTGCCGCCCGCCGCGCGGGGGCGAAGCTCGGCCCTAGCGGGTGTAGACGAGGGTCTGGGGCGGGATGATCTCGTGCAGCAGGCGGCTCACGAACAGCAGCAGCAGGATCAGGATGATCGGCGAGATGTCGACGCCGCCGAGGTTGGGCAGGAGGTTGCGGATCGGCCGCAGCACCGGCTCCGTGACGCGATAGAGCACCTCGCCGATCTGCGCGACGATGGGATTGCGCACGTTCACGACGTTGAAGGCGACCAGCCAGCTCAGCACCGCGCTGGCGATGAGGACGTAGATGAAGAGCTGGACGACGGTATCGAAGAGCCAGAGGAGGGCGTACATGCGCGGCTTCGTGTCCTCGGGTCTGCGCGGCGACGAGCCCCGCATGGGCGGCGCGTCGATGGTGGGAAACGGCAATTGACAGGCTGAGCCGCGCAAGCCTAAAAGGCCGGCGTCCCGGACGGGGCTGTAGCTCAGATGGGAGAGCGCCGCAATCGCACTGCGGAGGTCAGGGGTTCGAATCCCCTCAGCTCCACCACCAACTCTCTGCTGAACATTGGTGCGTGGAACCAAGGGCTTGCGAGGCGAGCCCGGATTGAGACGTCTCGGATCCATCCGTTTCTCGTCCCGGGATCGGGGCGCCTTGTCTACAACGAATTCGCGGCCATCCCGCACGTGGATGGCGTCCTGGCGACGGCCGGACGGCTGTTCGAGGCCGGGTGCGAAGCACAGGCGAACCTGCCGAGGCGCGGCCGATCGGCCCGCTCTGCATCGAGGCTTCGCGGTAACGCCGCCTGCCAAAGCCGGAGGCCGTTGAGGCTCCCGTTTCCGGAGAGAGCCGGCGGCGGTTCCGTCGCCGATCCGCGTCGTCCCGGCAGGGGCACGCCCGGCCGCTGAAGCGGGACCCGCTGATCTCGCTCCGTCACGGACACGAACCACCGCGGCCGACCGACGTCGGCGCCCGGTCCGTCGGAGGCGCCTGCCTGCCGAGGATGCATCACCGGATCGCCCGTTGCTGGACGCGCCGCGACGTGTCGAGGATCAGGCCGTGCAACGCCGATATCCAAACCTCGTCCGCGCCGCCAACACCTGTAGCTTGACAGTGCAGCGCGACCCTAATGACTGAATTGGAGCCGGCGGCGACCCGTTTGCGCTTGCCCGAGCAGGCATTCGGGTTTCTGATGAGGTCGATTCGTGTCCGATCTCGATCCCGCGGGACCCCCTCATGAAGAAGCGCGATGTTCTCGCCCTGGTGCTGATCGCCCTGGGATCATCGGCAAGCCTCCCGGCTCGCGCCTGCGGTGATGGGGAGGCCCCGACCTCCTGCGGCGATGCCGGACCCGAGGCCGGCGCCCGGTGGATGCTGCAGAACGTGGTGAAGGCGGTCACGCGCGACTCGGCAAAGGCCCTGGCCCAGTTCACCAGGGGAGAGGGGGGCTTCCGCACCGCCGATACCTACGTGTTCTGCGTCGGCCCGGACGGCGTCATGAGCGCTCATCCCAATCCGATCCTGCGCGGCCATGATGTCCGCGACCTGCACGACAGGACAGGCAACTACTTCATCCGCACCATGATGCAGGAGGCGAAGCCCGGATCGGTCTCGGTGATCCGCTACCTGTTCCCGAAGCCGGGCAGCACGGTGGAGGAACCCAAGACCACCTACTACACCAAGGCCGGCGATCAGATGTGCGCGGTGGGGATCTACGACGCCGACACCGTCACCCCGAAGGCCGGCACGCCCGAGGCTCGGGTGTCCGCCCTGCGGGCCAAGCTCGACGGCGAGATCTCGGAGACCGCGCGTGCGGACTGGACGGCGTTCCTGGAAGCGTTGAAGGCCCAGGATGAGGCCCATCAGGCCACGGCCCTGCGGGTGCGCGAGAGACTGAAGGCTGCCGCGGCAGCGCTGGAGGAGCCGGAGGCGGCGGGAGGCGCCAATTAGGCGGCCGTTCCCGCGCGTGCTCTGCTGCACGGACGTCGCCGCCCGAATCGTCAGAGATCGACTCTCCGATCCAGTGATCGCGGAACGGGAGCGCCTCATGGCCCTCGTGAGCATCGTGCCGCTGGCAGAGACCGCGGCGTTCACGGCCGGCTGTGCGCTTCTGCGAGCGCGCCGTTTCAATGCCGAACGCATCGGCACGGCGCTCGCGGTGATTGCCGCGTGTCTCGCCTTTCTGCTCCTGCTCGCGCTGACGCCCGACGGCATCGCGGACGATGGTCCGAGCCTCGGGCCGGATGAAATCCGCTGCGTCTGCGAATAGCCGACCCGTCCCGGGTCGACCTTACCGCACGCGACGGCGCGATCCCGGCGCACGGCGTGCCCGGAGGGCCGATCAGCGCGGCCCTGCTCGGCTGCCGGTGCCCCTCGCGGGCCGCCCGCCGCCGACTCCCCCGCAACGACCGGCCCTGCACCCGCGGCGGAGATCCCGCATTCCCGTCCGTGCCCGGGCCGGCCCGATCCGGACGCTGCCGGCGCGCGGATCAGGCGAGCCGGTCGGGGCGCGGCCCGGCGCGCATCCGGCAGCCCGGGACCACGGGTCCGTACATCGTCGGCGCGGCATCACCCCTGTTCGTCGCCCCGGGGCCGGTGCAAGGTCTCGGCCCGTGACGGCCGGCATCGCCGGCCTCGCGCGGCGATGGGGAGACCTGGATGCTGAGCAACCTCGAGATGATCGCCCGTCTCCTGCTGGCCGCGATCCTCAGCGGCCTCATCGGGGTCGAGCGCGAGCGCCTCCTCTGGGCGGCGGGCCTGCGCACCCACATGCTGGTGGGGGTCGGCGCCTGCCTGATCATGATCGTCTCGGCCTTCGGCTTCAGCGACGCGCTCGGCGCGCGGAACGTGGTGCTGGATCCCTCGCGCATCGCCGCCCAGGTCGTCTCAGGGATCGGCTTTCTGGGAGCCGGCACGATCCTGCTGCGCGGCGAAGTGGTGAAGGGCCTGACCACCGCGGCGAGCCTGTGGGCCGTCGCGGCGATCGGGCTCGCGGTGGGGAGCGGGCTCTACGTCGCCGGCATCGCCACCACCGTCATCCTGCTGGCGATCCTGGCCGGGCTGAAGCCCCTGCAGCAGCGCTACCACGACCGGCTGCAGATCCAGCCGCTGCGCGTGCTGGCCGAACCCGGACAGATCTCGTTCGACACCCTGCAGCAGGTGGCCGGGGCACGCGCCGCCCGCGTCCGTCAGTTCGTCGTGCAGCGCGGTTCGGATCCGGACCAGGACGAGGTGCTGATCTCGTTCGCGCGGCTCCCGCGCCAGGCTGTGGCCGCGATCGCGCGCGATCTGCGGGCCCGCCCCGGTGTGATCAGCGTCGAGGACGTCGAAGGCCAGATCTAGGGGGCCAGCTCCGGGGGCTCTGCGCGGAGGCGGATGCCGCCCGGGCGGGAGACGGCTCCTGGCACGGATTGCGATCGTCCCGCTCGCCCTGGCCATCGGCTGGGGCGGAGGGGCCCTCGCCGGCCGGGACAAGCCGGAAGCGGATCGGATGCCGGCCGATCAGCTCAGGCAGGGCGCCGCTGCGCGGTCTCGGTCAGCCACGCGCAGAAGGCGCGGACGGCCGGATCGTCGGCGCGGGGCTCGGGGACGTAGGTGAAGTAGCTGCGCGCCGGCAGCGAGGGGCCCGCGAAGGGGCGCGTCAGGCGCCCGGCCGCGACATCGTCGGCGATCAGCCGCTCCGGCCCCATCGCGACGCCGAGCCCGTCCAGCGCCGCCTGCAGCGTCAGGTAGAAATGCTCCAGCGTGACCGATGCCTGCGGCTCGAGATCCGGGACGCCGGCCGCCTGAAGCCAGTGCGGCCAGACCTGCGGCAGCGTCGCCGCGTGCAGCAGCGTGTGGGCCTGCAGCTGCGCCGGCTCGGCGAGGGGCAGGCGCCTCAGCAGGGCCGGGCTGCACACGGGGATCCGCCCCTCGGACAGGAACGGCCGCCCGATATGGCCCGGCCGGACCTCGGGACCGCCGCGAATGGCCACGTCGAACGGCTCGACGATGCCGGCCAGGGGAACGTTCGAGGTCGTCAGCCGGACCTCGACGGACGGATTCGACACCTGGAAGCCGGACAGGCGCGGAATCAGCCAGCGCAGGGTGAACGTCGCCAGCGCGTTCACGCGGAGCAGGCGCGGCCGGCCACGCTCCACCTGACGGGTCGTCGCCAGGGCGATGCGGTCCAGGGCCGCGCCGATCTCGGCGAGGTAGCTCGTGCCGGCCTCGGTCAGGACCACGCGCCGGTTGTGCCGCTCGAACAGCGGCTGGCCCAGCCACGCCTCGAGCGTCTGCACGTGGCGGCTCACCGCCCCATGGGTGACGCGCAGTTCCGCGGCGGCCCGCGTGAAGCTCGCGTGGCGCCCGGCGGCCTCGAAGGCCTTCAGGGCGTTGAGCGGGGGCAGGCGGCGCAGCACGTGTCAGGTTTCCTCACGCGAGCGTCAGCATAAGGCGTTTGTCAGGTTCGTGCGAGCGCGCGATCCTCGGCGCCGACACCAGCCCCGGACACATCATGCCGCCCGCGTCGGATCCGACCGCCTCGCTCGAAGTTACGCCCGCCGCCGATGCGGGACGGACGTTGGTGGCCACCGGCATCAACCACGCCCTGCACGACGGCTACACCGACCTGATCTACGTGCTGCTGCCGGTCTGGCAGGAGGAGTTCGGGCTCGGCTACGCGGCCCTCGCGCTGCTGCGCAGCCTCTACAACGGGGCGCTCGCCGCCCTGCAGATGCCGGCGAGCCGTCTCGCGCAGCGCCTCGGCGCCCGCGCCGTGCTGCTGCTCGGCACGCTGCTGAGCGCGGGCGGCTACGCGCTCGCCGGCGCCTCGGGCGGATTGGTCGGCCTCTGCGTCGCTCTGACCCTCGGCGGGATCGGCAGCAGCACGCAGCACCCCCTGGCCTCGGCGGTGATCGCGCGGGCCTACGGGCAGTCCGCGCGCGGCCCCCTGGGCACCTACAACTTCACCGGGGACATCGGGAAGGCGAGCGTCCCGCCCCTCGTCGGCTTCCTGCTGACGTGGACGGACTGGCGCTCGGCGCTCTGGCTCGTCGCCGGCCTCGGCGGCGCGGTCGCGGTCGCGGTCGCCGGGCTCCTGCCGCGCGACCGGGCCGCGCGGCGCGGGACGCCGCCTCCGGCGCCGCGGGCGCCAGCGCCGGAGAGCGCCGCCGAGCCAAGGCGAACCGGCTTCCGGCTGCTCGTGGCGATCGGCATGCTCGACAACGCCGCACGCCCGGCTTTCCTGATCTACCTGCCGTTCCTGCTGCAGGAGAAGGGGGCGGCCCTGAGCACCGTGGGCCTCGCGCTCGCGCTGGCCTTCGTCGGCGGCGCGCTGGGCAAGGCGGTCTGCGGGCGGCTCGGAGAGCGGTTCGGCGTCACCCGGACGGTTCTCCTGACCGAGAGCGGAACGGCCATGGCGATCCTGGCCGTCGTCGCCCTGCCGCTCCTGCCGGCGCTTCTCGTCCTGCCCGTGCTGGGCGTGATGCTGAACGGCACGTCCTCCGTGCTGTACGGCACGGTGCCGGACCTCGCGCCCGACGGCCGGGTCGAGCGCGCCTTCGCGCTGTTCTACACCTGGACCCTCGGCGGGAGCGCGCTCGCGACGCCCCTTCTCTACGGCCGCTTGGGCGACGCGGTCGGGCCGAGCTGGGCGGCCGCCGCCGCCGCGGCCACCGCGCTCGCCGCGGTGCCGGTCATGCTCGCCCTCTCCCGGCACCTGCCTGCACCGCGGGCGGGTGCCTGATCACCGGACCGGCGATCTGCGACCCGGAGGCTTGGCGCGGATCCGCGTAGACGGGCGCACCGCGACGCCGTCCCACCGAAATCGTCGTCGAGCGTCGGGACAGCTGTGGAGCACGCCCGTTAACGCTTGATTTACCTAAAATTCAGTAACACCTTTTAACTGATCGTAAATATGGTAGTCCTTGCCTCACAGAAATGCGGGGTTTTGCTGATGAGCGCCTTCTCAACTCAGATCGGCTCCAAGCTCCGGTTCGAGCTCGACAGCTTCGGACTCTACGTGGTCGCCGGAGAACGTGAGTTCTTCTGGCAATTCGGCCTCGGGTTGAAGAACTTCGCCCTCTGCGCCTTGCGTGATCGCGAGATGGTCGCGCTCTCCTGATCAGGTCCGCGCAGCCCGGGCGCGCGCCAGCGCCGCCGGCGCCCCGGCCCCGCGACCGGTCGATGCCACCGCGGCGAACCGGGAGCGCTCCCGGGTCGGGATCGCCTCAGCGGGCCTCGCTGACGCGCCGGGTCGCACGCTGCTCCTGCTTGTAGGCAGTGATCGAGGCGGAGCAGGCCGGGGAGAGCTTCTTCATGTTGGCCTTGAAGCAGGCCTCCACTTCCGGGCCGCCCGGAGGGTGCTCGCTGCACAATTCCATGTAGTCGCCGGTGCAGGACCGCTTGAGGGCCTCCCGCGCCGGGGAAGCCTGCTGCGCGAGGGCCGCGGCCGGGACGAGAGTCAGGCCGAGGGCGAGGAACGCCGCCTTGCTCGGGGTCATGGTAACTCCTGGGTTTCGATCTCGCCCGGCTACACGGGGCGAGCAGACGCGGGGCGCATGGCCCGGAACGGTGGCGTCACCATGACCGAGCCGCGGTCATGGTGCGTCCGCGCACCTGCGATACGGGCGCCGATCCGCACCCGCCACCACCCAGATTCGCCGCGGCCGGCGCTCAGGCGCGAGCCGGGTCGCCGCGTCCGAGGAGGCGACGCAGCGTCCGCCCGACCTTGGCTCTGTCCGAGGTGGCGAGCGCGTCGATCCAGCGCTCGGTCTCCGGCTTCCAGCGCAGGATGGCCCGATCCTCGCAATCGTTGCGGTCCCAGAGGGCGAGGAGGTTCTCCCGCTCGTAATCGGCCCAACTGTACCCGCGCCTCAGCTTCCTGTCCCATTCCGCCCTGGATTTCACGACGTCGTGGGTGACCTGGGCGACGTCGAAATTCGCGGCCGCGATCGGGATCGTCCAGTCGTTCTCGACCACCGCGCTGCGGTAGGGTCTCGTCATGCGCGCACCTGACTTGCCCGGCCCGTCCCGGCCGCTCTTGGTGCGGGGACGAGATAACCCGCGCGCGGTGCGCAGAAAGCCGGCAAGACCGCTTCTCAGTCCGGCTCCGGGCAGGCGTCGCCGGCGCCGGATGGATCCGCGCCGTGCGGGCGGGGAGGACGGGCGCCGGCGAGGGCTTCGCGAGGCGGCCGGCGCTACGCGTCACGACGACCGACGACCGCCTCACCGGCCGCCGCCTCGACCGGCCCGGGCCGGGCCGCCAGCCAGCGATCCAGGGTCGCGTAGAGGGCGGACCGGTCGAAGGGCTTGCCGACGTGGTCGTCCATGCCGGCGGCGCGGAACTCGCGCACCTGCTCCGGCAGGACGTTGGCCGTCATGGCGATGATCGGCACATCCGCGCCCGGCCCGGTCAGGCGCCGGATCATCCGGGTCGCGGTGAGCCCGTCCATGCCGGGCATCTGCACGTCCATCAGCACGAGGTCGTAGGCGGTCTCCACCACGGCGACGATCGCCGCGGCGCCGTCGCCGACCACGTCGACCCGGTGGCCGGCCGCCTCCAGCACCGCACGGGCAAGTTCCTGGTTGATCGCCACGTCCTCCACCAGGAGCAGGCGACCGCGACGGGCAGGAGCGGCCGCCACCGCGGGTGCGAGCGGATCGGCGAGCGGGACGCGGGGCAGGGTGAGGCTGAACCAGAAGCTCGCGCCGAGCCCCTCCCGCGACTGCACCCCGATCTCGCCGTCCATCAGCTCGACCAGCCGCCTGCAGATCGCGAGGCCGAGGCCGGTGCCGCCGAAATCGCGCTGGATCGAGCCGTCCACCTGGCTGAAGCGCTGGAACAGGCGGGAGTGCTTGTCGGCCGGGATGCCGATGCCGGTATCGACCACGGTGAAGCGCAGCGTCTGTCCGGCCGCATCGGTGCGCTCGACCCGGACCGACAGGGTCACCGTCCCGGTTCGGGTGAACTTGATGGCGTTGTTGAGCAGGTTGAGCAGGATCTGCTGCAGGCGCGCGGCATCGCCGAGCAGGCCCGGCGCGAGGGCCGGGTCGATCCGGCTCCGCAGCGCGAGCCCCTTCGCCGTCGCCGTGCCCCGGACAATCGAGAGGCAGCTGTCGAGCAGCGCCTGGGCGGCGAAGGGCTTCCGCTCGAGCTCGATCGCCCCAGCCTCGACCTTGGAGAAGTCGAGGATGTCGTCGACCACCGTGAGCAGCGCCGAGCCCGAGATGCGCACGAGCTCGGCCTGATGCTGCAGGTCGGGCGGCAGGCGGCCCGAGCTCGCCATCATCTCGGTGAAGCCGATGATGGCGTTGAGAGGGGTGCGGATCTCGTGGCTCATGGTGGCCAGGAAGTCCGTCTTGGCCGCGCTCGCCCGCTCGGCCGCGAGCTTGGCGGCCTCCGCATCGCGGGTGCGCGCCTCCACGCGCTCGCTGAGCGTGGCGTTCAGCTCGCGCAGGGCCGCCTCGCTGGCGCGCAGGGCCCGCTCCGACCCGTCGCGGGCGGTGTCGTCACGCAGGGTCAGCACCGCGCCGACTTGGCGGCCGTCGCGGCCGAGCAGCGGACCGGCATTGCCGATCGCCAGAATCTCGGTGCCGTCCGGGCGCCGCACCCGCCAGCGCGCGTCCCGCACGGTCTCGCCCCGCACCGCGCGCGCGAGCGGCAGGTCGTGCGGCGGATACGGCTCCCCCGCCGTCGTGAAGAGGTGGTAGGTGTCGCTGTAGGCGTCAGGCGCCACCTCAAGGCGGCCGACGCCGTGGAGCGCGGCGGCGGCGGCGTTGACGAGGGTGATCCGGCCCGACGCGTCGGTCACGATCACGCCCTCGGCGAGCTGGGCCAGGATGGCGTCGTGGGTCGCGTCGAGCACCTCGCGATAGCGCGCCTCGCTCGCGGCCAGGGCCGCCTCCGCCCATCGGCGCTCGCGGGCGAGGGTCTCGCTCAACCGCAGCGTCTCGTGCAGGCGAAGGTGCGCCATCACGATCTCGGCGAGGTCCCGCAGCCGCCCTGCCTCCTCGGCCGAGAAGCCGCGCGGCCGCGTGTCGATGAGGCAGAGCGTGCCCACGCGGATACCCGGCCGCAGCACCAGCGGCGCCCCCGCGTAGAACCGGATCCCCGGGGGACCGGTCACCAGGGGATTGTCGGCGAAGCGCTCGTCCAGGACGGCATCCTCGACGACGAGGATCGCGTCCGAGAGGATGGCGTGGGCGCAGAACGAGACCGCGCGCGACGTTCTGTCGAGATCCAGCCCGCACCGGGCCTTGAACCACTGCTCGTGCTCCTCGACGAGCGATACCAGCGTGATCGGCACGCGGAACAGGGCCTGCGCGGTGCGGCAGACGGCATCGAAATGGGGCTCCGCCGCGGTGCCGACCAGCGCCAGCGCGCGCAGCGCGGCGAGGCGGTCGGCTTCGGTGCGCGGCAGGGTCTGCATGAGCGCCGTCTCGCTGGAGGAGAGGGTTCGGGCAGGGCGGTGGAATGCGCGCGCCCTCTGGCCGGCCCGGTCGAATCCGGACCGAAGCCTCTCTCGCACGCCGCCGCGCGCGGGATCAAATGCGCGTCGCCATCGCGGGCGGGGCGGCCAATGGATCCGGGACGCGGCCGAGGCCCGCCTCCCCACGGCCGCCCGGTTCGACCGGGACTCGACGGAAAGTCCCCCGCTCGGCTGCAGCCTCGTCATCCGGGTCGGCCGCCGCTCCGGCGCGGCGCGATTCCCGAGCGCATCGCGACCCGGTACAGGACAGGCCGGCCCGCTGCGCGGTCGATCCCACCCGATCAGCCGAGATGCCGGATTACGACGGCGACGCCGGCGGACGGAGTCGCGGCGCGGAGCGTTGCGGCGGGGAACCGGTTCGGGCCCGAGGTCCCGGACGGGTTCTCGGCGGCCGTCCCCGGCCGGAACCCTGAGGGCCGGAATGAGGAGCTTCGCATGAACGGCCCGATCGCCTTTCTCAGCCGCCTGGATGACGGGGAGCAGGCGCGCTATCGCTCCGCTCTCGCGCTGGCGATGCCGGACGAGGCAATCGTCCCGCTCGCACGCCTGACGCGGGCAGAGCGCGCCGGCGTCGAGATCGCGATCGTCGCCGATCCGGATCCGGCCGAGCTGGCCCTGCTGCCGAACCTCGTGCTCGTGCAGAGCCTGTGGGCCGGCGTCGACCGCCTCGTGGCCGAGCTCGGTCCGGGCGGACCGCCGATCGCCCGCCTGATCGATCCCGAGCTGGCGCGGACGATGGCCGAAGCGGTTCTGGCATGGACCTACTACCTGCACCGCGACATGCCGGCCTATCGGCGCCAGCAGGCGGCGGGCCTGTGGCGCCAGCTGCCCTACCGGCCACCCGGCGCCGTCACCGTGGGCCTCCTCGGCCTGGGCGCCCTCGGCTCGGCGGCAGCCGTCCGCCTCGCCGGAGCCGGCTTCCCGGTCGCCGCCTGGACCCGCTCGCGGACGCACCCGGACATCGAGACGCTCTCGGGGGAAGCGGGACTTCTGCGCCTGCTGTCCGCGAGCGACATCGTCGTCTGCCTGCTCCCGCTGACCGGCCGGACGCGCGGCCTTCTGGACGCACGGCGCCTCGCGGCGGCGAAGCCGGGAGCCGGCCTGCTCAATTTCGCCCGGGGCCCGATCGTGGTGACGGAGGACCTCATCGGCGCGCTGGATGCCGGCACCCTCTCGCACGCCGTCCTCGACGTGTTCGACACGGAACCGCTCCCGGCGGAATCGCCGCTGTGGCGCCATCCCGGCATCACGATCCTCCCGCACGTGACCGGCCCGACGACGCCGGGCACGGCCGCCGCCGTCGTCGCCGAAATCGTGCGGACCTATCGCCGAACCGGCCTGCTGCCGGAGACCGTCGAGCGCGAGCGCGGGTACTGATCAGGCCTCGCGAGGAGCGTCGGGCGGAGCCCGTCGGGTCGCGCGGACGCGGGACCTGAGCCGAGCCGGGCTCGGCCGCAATCGGGCCGCCGGCCGCTCCGGGATCGTTTCAGGCGCGGCGAGCCCGGACAGCGCAGGTCAGGACCAAGCGGAGCGAGGCATCCCGGAGCGCAAGGCGGGCCGCGCCGGACCCGCGCTCCGCCTTGCGCAAGCCGCGCAGGCGAGGTCTCAATCGACCGGCCGCGGCATCGCGGCCGGGACGGGAGCCGCTGCGTGAAGGTCTACCACCATGCCGACCAGGGTCTGCATCGCCCGCTGACCTACTTCTCGCGCGGGCGGATGCGCGCGCCGCAGGAGGTGCCCGAGCGGGAGCAGGCGCTGCTCGCCGCGGTGCGGGACCTCGGCTTCGCCGTGGAGGCGCCCCCCGATGCCGGGGCCGCCCCGATCCTCGAGGTGCACGGGTTCGACTATCTCCGCTTCCTCGAGGCGGCGCATGCCGACTGGACGGCGCTCGGCGAGGATTGGGGCACGGAGGTCGTCTCCACCATCTTCGTGCGCGAGCCCAACGCCCTGCGGGGCGTGCTGGCGCGGGCGGCGCGCTATCTCGCCGACGGCAGCGCGCCGATCGGGCCCCACACCTTCCGGGCCGCCTACGCCTCGGCGCAATGCGCGATCGCCGGGGCGGACGCGCTGTCGGGCGGCGCCCGCGAGGCCTACGCCCTCTGCCGGCCGCCCGGCCATCATGCCCGCGCCGAGGCGGCGGGCGGCTTCTGCTACCTCAACAACGCGGCCATCGCGGCCGAGCGCCTGCGCGCCCATCACGGCCGCGTCGCGATCCTCGACACCGACATGCACCACGGGCAGGGGATCCAGGAGATCTTCTACGCGCGCCGGGACGTCCTCTACGTCTCGATTCACGGCGACCCGACGAACTTCTACCCCGTCGTCGCGGGCCATGCGGACGAGCGCGGGACGGGGGAGGGGGCGGGCTACAATCTGAACCTGCCGATGCCGCACGGCGCGAGCGAGGCGGTGTTCTTCGACCGGCTCGGGCAGGCGTTGCGCACCCTCGACCTCTACCGGCCCGACGCCCTCGTGCTGGCGCTCGGCTTCGACATCTTCGCGGGCGACCCCCAGGCCAAGGTCTCGGTCGGCGCCGAGGGCTTCCGCCGGCTCGGTGCCGCGATCGGCCGGTTCGGCGCGCCCACCCTGATCGTCCAGGAGGGCGGCTACTGTCTGGAGGCGCTGGGCGATCTGGCGCGGCGCTTCTTCGAGGGCTTCGCGGCGAGCCGCCCCTGACCCGGCCCGGTCGCGCCCCGCCTCAGCCGCCTTCGGCGGCGAGACCCTGGGCGGCGAGACCCTCGGCGGCGAGACCCTCGGCGGTGAAGGTCTCGGCGGTGAGGAAATCGAAGTCGCAGCCCTGCGGCGCCTGGGTGACGCTGCGCCGGTAGAGCGCCTTGTAGCCCCGACCCGGCGCGGGCGGGGGCCGGAAGCCGGCCAGGCGCCGGGCGATCTCGTCGGGCTCCACCAGGAGGTCGATACGCTTGTCGCGGATCGAGAGGCGGATGCGGTCGCCGTCGCGCACCGCCGCGAGCGGGCCGCCGACCGCGGCCTCCGGCGCCACGTGCAGCACGATCGCCCCGAAGGCGGTGCCCGACATCCGCGCGTCCGAGATCCGCACCATGTCCTTCACCCCCGCCTGCGCCAGCTTCCGGGGGATCGGCAGGTAGCCCGCCTCCGGCATGCCCGCCGCGTGCGGGCCGGCATTCTGCAGGACCAGGATGTCGCCCTCCGCGACGTCGAGATCCGGGTCGTCGATGCGGGCGGAGAGGTCCTCCAGCCCCGTGAACACCACCGCGCGGCCCTCGCTCTCGAACAGCGCGGGCGTCGCCGCGGCGCGCTTGAAGATCGCACCGTCCGGCGCGAGGCTCCCGCCGAGCGCCACCAGGCCACCGACCGGCGAGACGGGATCGTCGAAGGCGCGGATCACCCGGCGGTCGATCCAGCCCGCCGGCTCGTCCAGGCGCTCGGCCAGCGTCCGGCCCTCGACATCCAGGGTGTCGAGGTGGAGGAGCGGGCGCAGCTCCCGCAGCAGCGCGCCCATGCCGCCGGCGGCGTGGAAATCCTCCATGTAGCCCTCGCCGACCGGCTTCAGATCGACCAGCACCGGCGTCTCGTCCGAGATCTGGTTGAAGCGCGCGTAGGGAATGCGGATGCCGAGGCGGCCCGCGATGGCGGTGAGATGCACGATGGCGTTGGTGGAGCCCGACAGCGCCATCAGCACCCGGATGGCGTTCTCGATCGATTTCCGGGTGATCACCTGGGAGGGCCGGATCTGCGTCCCGATCAGGCGGACGGCGGCGCGCCCGGTCTCCTCGGCGGCGACGAGGCGGTCGGAATGGACGGCCGGGATCGCGGCGGTGCCCGGCAGCGACAGGCCGAGCGCCTCACTGAGGCAGGCCATGGTCGAGGCGGTGCCCATCACCGCGCAGGTGCCGGCGGTGACGGAGAGCCGGCCCTCGACCTCGGCGATCTCGTCCGCGTCGAACGTCCCGGCCCGGTACTTCGCCCAGAAGCCCCGGCAATCGGTGCAGGCGCCGAGCCGCTGGCCGCGGTGGCGGCCCGTGGACATCGGCCCGGTGACGAGCTGGATCGCGGGCAGGTCGGCGGAGGCCGCGCCCATGAGCTGGGCCGGCACGGTCTTGTCGCAGCCGCCGATCAGCACCACCGCGTCCATGGGCTGGGCCCCGATCATCTCCTCGGTGTCCATGGCCATGAGGTTGCGGTACATCATGCTGGTCGGGTTGAGGAACACCTCGCCCAGCGACACCGTGGGGAAGGGCCGGGGCAGGGCGCCCGCCGCCAGCACCCCGCGCGAGACCGCCTCGACCAGCTCCGGCATGGAGCGGTGGCAGTTGTTGAAGCCCGAGGGCGTCATGGCGATGCCGACCACGGGCTTGCTCAAGAGGCCCGGCGAGATCCCCATGGAGCGGGCGAAGGAGCGGCGCAGGAAGCGCGCGAAGTCGCGGTCGCCGTAATTGGTCAGCCCCCGGTCGAGGCCGTGCGGATCGTCGGTCATGGCTGGATTCCCGGTTGGCGCCGGCCGCCCGCGGCCGCACGGAGGGGCTGACTGGCAGAGGATCGAGTGCGCGGCACCGGCATCACGCGCCGCTCGGCACCCAGACGCGGCCGTCGAACAGCCGGCGCGCGGTGCGGTAGAACGAGCCCGTCCGTGCGATCCAGGCGTCCTCGGAGGCCGCGACGTCGGCGCCGACCGTGAGGATGCCGGACGGCATGCCGAGGCGCACCGGCCCCTCCCCGGGGGCGCCGAGCGCGTCGGCGACCACCGTGCCGGGGATGCGGGCGGCGACGGCGGTGCAGAGCGAGACCGTGAGCGGCAGGGCCCGGTGGGGCTGGCCGTTGGAGATGACGCGCGCCGTGAGATCGATCGCGGCGGCCGCGATGGTCTCGCCCGTGAGGGTCCGAGCCTCCGCGGGCGGGGCGACGAAGGCCACGAACGGCACCATGCGGATGGCGCGGGCGGCCTCGGCGTCGGCCGCGAGCCCCATGCGGAGCGAGCCCGCGACGCGGATCGCCTCGAGCAGGCGCAGGAGCTCGGGCCGTGCCTCGATGGCGTCGGGCAATTCGGTGCCGGCGAGCCCGATGTCGCGGGCCCGCACGAACACCGTGGCGTTGGCCGCATCGACCAGGGAGGCCTCGATCGTCCCGAAGCCCGGCACCTCCAGCCGGTCCAGCGCCTGCCCGCTCGGCAGCAGCCGGCCCGTGGTCGCCCCGCCGGGCTCCAGGAAGTCGAGGCGGACCGGCGCGCCGGAGCCGGCGACCCCCGGGATCACTAGGTCGCCGTCGTAGCGGGCCCGGCCCTCGGCGAGCGGGAAGGTGGCGTGGATGATCTTGGCGGTGTTGGTGTTGTGGATGCGGATCGTGGCCTCCGCCCCCTCCGCGCGGACGAGCCCCTCGTCGACCGCGAAGGGGCCGATTGCGGCGCTCATGTTCCCGCAATTGCCTGCGTAGTCGACCGCGGCCTCGCGGATCTGCACCTGGGCGAAGGTGTAGTCGATGTCGGCGTCGTCCCGCGTCGCGGGGGCGAGGATGCAGACCTTCGAGAGCGACGACACGCCCCCGCCCATGCCGTCGAGCTGGCGGCCGTAGGGGTCGGGCGTGCCCATCGCGGCGGTGAAGAGCGCGTCGCGGCCGGCCCGGTCGGCCGGCAGGTCGCGGGCGTGGAACAGGATCGCCTTGCTGGTGCCGCCGCGCATGAACACGGCCGGGATCGCGCGCTGCATGGTTCGAGCCTCCTGGGCCCGGACGGTGCCCGCGACGGGACGCCCGGACTGGCCGTCCTCTATGAATCCCAACCGGCAGCCGAGGCAATGCCGCGCCGGCCGGGCAGCGTCCAGGCGCGCGGACCGGTCCGGAGAGCAGGCGTCGTCGCGCGTGACGAGCCCGGATGCCGACGGCGCAGCGCCGCCGCCCTGCGCGGCTCCGGTGGCGCGGGGCCGGTCTCGGCGTACGGTCCGGTGGGCTACCGGCACGCCGTCGGGGAGGTGGTGCCGACGGCGCTGCCGGCCTTCGGCACCGGCCCGAGCGTCCTGACGGCGGGCATCCCGATCGCCCGGGGCGCGCTGGTGGCCGAGGCCGGTCTCGACCTGCGGGTGTCGGCCGACGCCGCGCCGGGCGTCGCCTATACGGACCAGGCCGGCGACCGGACCCAGGACCATGCGGTCACGGGCACCTTCACCTGCCGGTTCTGAGACGCCGCCCGCCTCCGAGAACGCATCCGGCGGCGCGTTACGAAGGCGCGGGGGCGCGACGGAGCGATTGCGCCGCGCCCCTGATTTTCGCGCGCAACCTTCTCTCGCTGGGAAGGTTGCGGTACGGGAAGCCATGCCAAGACGCGTCTCCTATCGGATCGCGGACAGGCCCGACGGCCTGTTCGACGTCATCGCCACGATCGAGCCGGGCAAGGATTTCCGACGCGAGGGCCTCGCCTCGCGCGCCGAGGTCGATGCCTGGATCGAGGGCCTCAGGATGCTGATGGCCGCCATCGGTGCTCCCGTCTCGCAGGACGAGACCGCCCGGACGGGCGCGGCCGGCGACGATCCGGCCGAGGAGACCTCGCAGCCGGCGCACGACGACGCCCTCTCGCGCGCGGCACCCAAGGGCCAGGACTGATCCCAGCCCTCCGGCCTCGCGCAGGAGACGCCCGCGCCCTTCGGGCCGCCGCGCCTGGAGCGCCGCGCGATCCGTGCGCGGCGGCGAGGGCGCTCGCCCGGGCGCGGCGACGACGGCGCGCGGCTTCGGGGCCGGCGATCGCGAGCAATCGTCGGTGGCGCGATCGTCCCGGCAGGTCCTGACGCAGCTCAAACGGGCAAAAGCAACGTTCCTCGTCTGGAGGTTGCATTCAGATGCAGTTTAAGCGGACATCTCCGAGATGATCCGGCACCGAAATACCTGTCTGCAGGATAGAAATAAACTGATGATTAGCTTCTTTGATGCAACTTCGCGTGGAAGACACTGAATCATATCCGCACAGGAGACCGCCTCTGGTGCCGACGCCATGATTGTCCTTCCCAGACCGGGCCGGCCCGCATCCGGGCCGCCCTCTTGGCCCGTGCCCCACCGCGTCGTGGGTCGTGCGCCGCGCACCGCGCCGACCAGGTCGTCCCTGCCTCGCCGCTCCTGCCCGCATCCCGCGTGACGGTCGGCAGACCGCACGGAACCCGGACCGACGCTTATGGACGCCCTTCTCATCGACGACAGCCGAACCATGCAGATGCGGATGCGCACGCTGCTCGAAGAGTTTCGTGACGTCACGGTCGCGAGCCATACCAGCCCGGCCGCGGCCCTCATCGAGGCGCAGACGCGGGCCTTCGACCTCGTCCTGGTCGACTACCACATGCCGGAGATCGACGGGGTCGCCTTCGTCGAGCGGCTGCGCACCATGCCGCACTACGCCCAGGTCCCGGTCGCGATGATCACGAGCGAGGATTCCGACGCGATCCGCCTCGCGGCCCTCAAGGCGGGAACGACGGACTTCATCGACAAGCGCCTGCGGCCGATCGAGCTCGGGGTCCGGCTGAACAACCTGGTCCAGCTCGCCAGCGCCGTGAGCCGGCTCGCGGAGCAGGCGGCCTGGCTCGACGGGCAGGTCGAGGCGGCGGTGCGCCACATGCGGGAGCGGGAGGAGGAGATGATCTTCCGGCTCTCGCTCGCCGTCGAGTACCGGGACACCGACACCGGCGACCACACTTGGCGGGTGGCGCGCTACAGCCAGCTGATGGCCCTGGCGCTCGATCTCGCGCCCGATTTCTGTGAGCGACTCTACCTCGCCGCGCCGCTCCACGACGTCGGCAAGGTCGCGATCCCGGACGGCATCCTGCTGAAGCCCGGAAAGCTCGAGCCGGAGGAGTTCGCCCTGGTCAAGACCCACACGGAGATCGGCCGCCGCGTGCTCAGCGGCAGCGCCTCGCCGCTGATCCGGCTGGCGGCCGAGATCGCGGAATCGCACCACGAGCGCTGGGACGGCACCGGCTATCCCAAGGGCTTGGCGGGCGAGGCCATCCCGCTGGCGGCCCGGATCGTGGCGGTGGCCGACGTGTTCGACGCGCTGACGACGCAGCGCCCCTACAAGGAGGCCATGTCGCTGGAGGCGGCCCTGGCCTGCATCCGGGCGGAGAGCGGGGCCCATTTCGATCCGGCCTGCGTCGCGGCGTTCGAGGCCTGCTGGCCGAAGATCGTGGCTGCGGGCCGGTCGATCGAGCATGCCGGGCGGAAGGAGATCGCGGGCGAGATCCAGCCCTGGGCCCGGGTCCCGGCCCTGCTCCGGGAAATCGCGGCGGATACGGCCGCGCACCCCAGGGCCTGGGCGCCGCGGGTCTGAGCGGCGCCGGGCGGCACGGCGCCCGGAACGGAACCGCCGCCGCCCCTTGCGACGGAACGGGCGACGCCGCACGGTTCGGCGGCGGCCCGGACCGGAGCCGGGGAGGACGCGACCATGAGCCTTGCGGTGCTGCTCTCGGGCCAGGGCGGCCAGCATCCGGGCATGTTCGACCTGACGGCGGACCTGCCGGCGGCACGACCGGTCTTCGCGGCGGCGCGCCCGCTCCTGGGACAGGACCCGCGCGATCTCGTGCGGGCCGGCGGGCCGGCGCTCCACGACAACCGCACCGGGCAGATCCTGTGCTGCGTGGCCGCGCTCAGTGCCTGGACGATCGTGGCTGAGGCCGCGCCGCGGGCGCTGGTCGCAGGCTACAGCATCGGCGACCTCGCGGCCTGGGGCTGCGCCGGCCGGCTCGCGCCCGAGACCGTGCTGAGCCTCGCCGCCGCGCGGGCGGAGGCGATGGATGCGGCCTCGGGGGAGGGCTTCGGCCTCGCCGGGATCCGCGGTCTCGGGCGCGCGGCGCTGGACGGCCTCGCCGCCGAGCTGGACTGCCACCTCGCGATCCGCAACGCGCCCGACAGCTTCGTGGTCGGCGGCGCGCGCGAGAGCCTCGACGCGCTCTGCCGGGGGGCCCTCGCGCGGGGGGCGCAACGCGCGGTTCTGCTGCCGGTGCAGACGCCCTCGCACACCCCGCTCCTCGCCGCCGCGAGCGCCCGGTTCCGCGCGGTCCTGGCGGACGCGCCGATCCTGAGGCCGCGGCCCGGCGGGCCGCGGCTGCTCTCCGGCCTCGACGGGGCGGCGGTCTTCGATGCACGGGCCGGGCTCGACAAGCTGGCGCGCCAGATCTCCGAGCCCCTCGACTGGGCGGCCTGCCTCGTGGCCTGCGCCGAGTTCGGCGCCGGGGCCGTGCTCGAGCTCGGCCCCGGTCACGCGCTCGCCACCATGGCGCGGAGCGCGCTCCCCGACGCGCAGGTCCACGCCCTGGAGGATTTCCGCTCCGTCGCGGGGGTGCAGGACTGGATCGCCCGGGCGGCCGGCGGCTGATCGCGGGAACCCGAGCGGCCCGTCCCGCGTCGGCCGAGAGAGGATCGAGCCGGGCGGAGGTTTCCATGGGCGCGGTGCAGGACAAGCGTAAGGCTCTCGCCGCCGCGGTCGCGGCCGGGCGCGGGAGCGACGATCCCGCGGCGATCGAAGCCCATGTCGCCGACCTGCTCGCGGGTCGCGCCGACCCGGAGACGGAGCCGGTGGCGCGCCTGCTCGCGGAGTATTGGAGCCTGGCCGAGCTGCGGGCGGACGAGGCCGACGTGCGGCTGGCCGAGCAGGGCGAGGTCTTCGCCACCGAGGACGACGCCTGAACGGGGCACCAGCCCTCCGCGGCGGCGTTGATCCCGGACAGGAGAGCCCGCATGACCGAAGACATCGACACCCAGGCCCAACGCCAGGCCGGCACCGGCCCGAAGCCGAAGGGCGCCGCGATCACGCCCCGGGATCCGGCCAGCGGGCAGGTACGCCCGACGGACGGGCCGATGGAGCGCGCCGGCACGGAGGCGGAGGCGGAGCGCCGCGGCGAGGCGGGCCCCTTCGAGGGCACGGGCCGGGGGTGAGGCGGATGGTGCGCGACCCCGATGCGCCCGGCCCGCTTCCGCCGGGGGCCTCGTCCTCCCTGCCGGGGACGCGCCGCCGCGCCGACCCGCAGGAGCCCCCGACGAACGAGCCCGTGGCGGTCGCCGACGAGAGCCCGGATGTCGGGCTGTCGCAGACCGGAACCGGCGAGGACGCGATCGTCCGGCGCGAGACCGAGATCTGATCCCCGCCCGGGTCAGCGTCGCCGCGGCTCGATGCCCAGGGCCTTGATCCGCGAGGCCAGGGTCGTCGGCCGGATGCCGAGGCGTTCGGCGGCGCCGCCGGGACCGGAGACCCTGCCGCCGGCCAGGGCCAGGGCCGCTGCGATCTCGGCCCGGTCGCGGTCGCGGCGCTCCGCCTCGGTGAGGAGGCGGGGCGCCGGAAGCACGGAGGGGGCGGCGGGACGCGGCGGCGGACCCTCGATATCCGGCAGGTCGAGGCGCAGGCGCCCGCGCGCCGCCAGGATGACGCCGCGCTCGATCACGTTCTCCAATTCGCGCACGTTGCCCGGCCAGTCGTAGCGGCAGAGGCGGCGCACGTCGCCCTCGCTCAGGCGCGGCTCCGGCACGCCGAGCCGGCGCGCCGCCCCGCGCAGCATGTGCTGGGCGATCAGCGGGATGTCCTCGGGCCGCTCGCGCAGGGGGCTCGCGGCCACCGGGAAGACGTTGAGGCGGAAATAGAGATCGCCCCGGAAGCGGCCCCGGCGCACCTCCTCCTTCAGGTCGCGGTTCGTAGCCGCGACCAGCCGCACGTCGACCGCCCGGGTGCGCTCGTCGCCGACCCGCTCGAAGGAGCGCTCCTGCAGCACCCGCAGCAGCTTGCCCTGCAGGTCGAGGGGGATCTCGCCGACCTCATCGAGGAAGAGCGTGCCGCCATCCGCCAGCTCGAAGCGCCCGACCCGGTCGCGCAAGGCCCCGGTGAAGGCGCCGCGCGCATGGCCGAAGAACTCGCTCTCGAACAGCTCACGGGGCACCGCCGCGCAATTGACCCGGATGAGCGGCCGGTCGCGGCGCCGGCTCGCCTCGTGGATCGCGCGGGCGATCAGCTCCTTGCCGGTGCCGGATTCGCCGGTGACCAGGACGGTCGCGTCAGTGCCGGCCACGAGGTCTATCTGGCGCCGCGTCGCCTCGATCGCAGGGCTGCGCCCGATGATGCCCTGGTGGTGGCTGCCCGCCCGGATCTCCTCCTTCAGATAGGCGTTCTCGAGCTCCAGCCGCTCGCGCAGGGAATCGACCTCGGCCAGCGCGCTGCGCAGGCGCTCGTCCGCCTCGCGGCGCTGGCTGATGTCGCGGAACACGATGACCGCGCCGACGAGCGCCCCGCGGTCGCGGATCGGCGTCGAGGTGTAGGCGACCGGGAAGGCCGTGCCGTCGCGCCGCCAGAACACCTCGTCCTCGACCTGATGCACCGCGCCGTCGCGGAAGGCCGCGTAGATCGGGCAATCGTGGTGGTGGTAATGCGCCCCGTCGTGCCGGGTGTGGTGCACGGTGGCGTGCATGTCCTTGCCGACGAGGTCGGCCGCCGCCCAGCCCAGCATCCGTTCGGCGGCGGGGTTGATGAAGGTGGTCACGCCCTCGGCATTGACGCCGTAGATGCCCTCGCCTGCGGCCCGCAGGATGAGCTGATTCTCGCGCTCGATATCGCGAAAAATCCGCTCCATGCGCTGCCACTCGGAGAGGCCGGCGCGCATGTGCTCCTCGGCCGCGCGGTCGATCTGGCGCGCGCGGCGGGCGTCGAGATCGGACAGGGTGACGAGGAGGCGGGCGGGCTCCCCCGGAAGCAGGCTCCCGGCATATTCGAGGGCGAGCGCCTTGCCCGCGCCGTGGCGCGGCGTCAGCGCGTGGGTCCACCAGCGCCCCTGCGCTTCGACGCCCTGGGTGAACACGATGAGCGCCGGGAGCTGGCCCGGATGCAGGGCGCTCGCCGCCATCGCCTGCAGGCCCGCGCGCGGATGGCCGAGCAGCCGCGCGGCCGCCGGGTTGGCGTCGAGGATGCGGTCGGTGGCCGGCTCGATCACCAGCATGGCCTCGCCGGCCGCCTCGAACACGGGACCGAATGCGGGCGCAGCCTCGGGCATCGCGAGATCTCGTCGCTGGATTACGAAATCTCGGAATACACGATTTCTCGTGAATTCGCATTGAAACGATAACCTGCTGATAAATATCGGATTTTCTGGACTTATCCGCTTGGCACGGCCTTTGCCAAACTCTCGACGGCTGCAGAACGCGCGAGGTCCAGATGGCGGTGTTCGACAATCCCTTCGACGCGAAACGGCACCTCGCCCGCGGCGGCTGCTCCTGCGGCGCGCACGCGGATCAAGCCGCCCACGACGACGCCGTGGCGGGCGACGCCGTCATCGGGCGCGTGGTCGAGGGCGCGGTGATGCGGGCCCTGTTCCCGCACGACGGCGAGCGGCGGGCCTTCCTGCGCAGCGTCGGCGCGGCCACCGCCCTCGCGGCGGTGAGCCAGCTCTTCCCGACCAAGTTCGTCGCCGAGGCCTTCGCCGAGGGCGCCAAGCCCGAGAAGACCGACCTCAAGGTCGGCTTCATCCCGATCACCTGCGCCACGCCGATCATCATGGCCAAGCCCATGGGCTTCTACGAGAAGCAGGGCCTGAACGTCGAGGTGGTCAAGACCGCCGGCTGGGCCGTCATCCGGGACAAGACGCTCAACAAGGAATACGACGCCGCCCACATGCTGGCGCCGATGCCGATCGCGATCTCGCTGGGGATCGGCTCGACCCCGCAGGCCTACACGATGCCCGCGGTGGAGAACGTCAACGGCCAGGCGATCACGCTGGCCATGAAGCACAAGGACCGGCGCGACCCGAAGGACTGGAAGGGCTTCAAGCTCGCGGTGCCCTTCGACTACTCGATGCACAACTACCTGCTGCGCTACTACCTCGCGGAGGCCGGCATCGACCCGGACACCGACGTGCAGATCCGCGCGGTGCCGCCGCCCGAGATGGTCGCCAACCTGCGCGCCGACAACATCGACGGCTTCCTCGCCCCCGACCCGGTGAACCAGCGCGCGGTCTACGACGGCGTCGGCTTCATCCATCTCCTGTCGAAGGAGATCTGGGACCGGCACCCGTGCTGCGCCTTCGCGGCCTCCGAGGCGTTCATCAAGGAGACGCCCAACACCTACGCGGCGCTCCTGCGCGCCGTCATCCAGGCCACCGCCTACGCCTCGAAGGCCGAGAACCGCAAGGAGATCGCCGCCGCGATCGCGCCCGCGAACTACCTGAACCAGCCGCTGACGGTGGTGGAGCAGGTGCTGACCGGGACCTTCGCGGACGGGCTGGGGCAGGTGCGCAAGGTGCCGGACCGCGTCGATTTCGACGCCTTCCCCTGGCCCTCCTTCGCGGTCTGGATCATGACCCAGATGAAGCGCTGGGGTCAGATCAAGGGCGACGTCGACTACGCGGCCGTGGCCCAGAAGGTCTACCTCGCCACCGACGCGGCCCGGCTGATGCGCCAGGACGGGCTCACACCGCCCGAGGCCACGACGAAGACCTTCGCGGTGATGGGCAAGGCCTTCGATCCGGCAAAGCCCCAGGAATACCTCGACTCCTTCAAGATCAAGCGCGCGAGCTGAGCGCCATGACCCGCGCCGCCAACCGCACCCTGTCCCTGCGCGCCGGCATCCTCTCGCTGGCGCTCCTCGCGAGCTTCCTGCTGGTCTGGCAGGTGGCCGTCTCCGGGGTGTCCCGGACCGAGGCCATGGACCCGGAATACGCCGCGCTGATGGGGCAGGCCGCCACCACCGGCAAGTCGGCGATGCCCGGGCCGCTCGACGTCGGCGCCACGATCTGGAAGCACCTGAAGGACCCGTTCTACGACCGGGGCCCGAACGACAAGGGGATCGGCATCCAGCTCGCCTACTCGATCGGGCGCGTGGCGCTGGGATACGGGCTCGCCGTGCTGGTGGCGATCCCGGTGGGCTTCCTCATCGGCATGTCGCCGCTGATGAGCCGCGCCCTCGATCCCTACATCCAGATCCTCAAGCCGGTCTCGCCGCTGGCCTGGATGCCGCTCGCCCTCTACACGATCAAGGATTCGGGCCTGTCGGCGATCTTCGTGATCTTCATCTGCTCCCTCTGGCCGATGCTGATCAACACGGTGTTCGGCGTCTCGAGCACGCGGCGGGAATGGCTCAACGTCGCCCGCACCCTCGAGGTCGGCCCGCTGCGCCGCGCCTTCACGGTGATCCTGCCGGCGGCGGCGCCCACCATCCTCACCGGCATGCGCATCTCCATCGGCATCGCCTGGCTCGTGATCGTGGCGGCCGAGATGCTCGTGGGCGGCACCGGCATCGGCTACTTCGTCTGGAACGAGTGGAACAACCTCTCGATCACCAACGTGATCACCTCGATCCTGGTGATCGGCCTCGTCGGCATGGTGCTCGACCAGCTGCTCGCCCGCGCCCAGCGCCTCGTCACCTTCCCCGAGTGAGGCGCGCATGAGCTCCCTGCTTCCCTTCGTGCGCCGCTCCGCCAGCGCCGCGCCCGATAGCCCTGTCGGGACCGGCCGCATGTCGACCTCCGAGAAGTTCATCTCCGTCGAGGGCATCGCCCGGCGCTACCCCGCTCCCGGCGGCGGGCAGGCCACGGTGTTCGCGGATCTCTGGCTGCCGATGCGCCGGGGCGAGTTCGTCTGCATGATCGGCCATTCGGGCTGCGGCAAGACCACGGTGCTCAACATCCTGGCGGGGCTTGAGGCGCCCTCGGAAGGCGTCGTCATCGTCGATGGCCGCGAGATCGGCGGCACCAGCCTCGACCGGGCGGTGATCTTCCAGGGCCACGCCCTGCTGCCCTGGCGCAGCGTGCTGGGTAACGTCGCCTACGCGGTCTCCTCGCGCTGGCGGAAGGCCAAGCGGGCCGAGGTGGAGGCGCGGGCGCGCCGGGCCATCGCCACGGTGGGGCTGGCGGGCTCCGAGCACAAGCGGCCCTCCGAGCTCTCCGGCGGCATGAAGCAGCGCGTCGGCATCGCCCGGGCGCTCTCGATCGAGCCGAAGATCCTGCTGATGGACGAACCGTTCTCGGCGCTCGACGCGCTGACTCGGGGAACCCTGCAGGACGAGGTGCGCCGGATCTGCGTCGAGACCGGGCAGACGGTGTTCATGATCACCCACGACGTGGACGAGGCGATCTACCTCGCCGACCGCATCGTCCTGATGACGAACGGGCCCGAGGCCAGGGTCGCCGAGATCGTCGAGAACCCGCTGCCCAAGGACCGCGACCGCACGCAGCTCCACCACGCGCCCGGCTACTACGCCCTGCGCAACCACCTGATCGACTTCCTGGTGACCCGCTCGAAGACCCTGCGGGACGCCATGCCCGCGGGCTACGACCCCCGCCGCCCGCCCGTGGTGCGCCCCGCGCTCAGCGAGGCCGACGCCCGGGCGATCGCGGCGCCCGCCGGATCGCCCGCCGGATCGCCTGCTCTGCGGGCCTGACCCGGCCACCGACCTCCCCGCCGCCGAGGGCGGCGTCCCCACCCGGAGAAAGACGCGATGAAGCGCGAAGACCTGACCGAGAAGCTGCTCGACATCAAGCGCGAGAAGGGCTGGACCTGGAAGCACATCCAGGAGGAGATCGGCGGCATCTCGCCGATCCTGATCACCGCCGCCTGCATGGGCCAGATGAAGCTGCCCAAGCCCCAGGCCCGGAAGGCGGCCGAGCTGTTCGGCCTGACGGAGGCCGAGGAGCGCATGCTCAACGAGGCGCCCTATCGCGGCTCGATCCCCCAGCTACCGCCGACCGACCCCCTGATCTACCGGTTCTACGAGCTGGTGATGGTCTACGGCACCACCTGGAAGGAGCTGATCCAGGAGGAGTTCGGCGACGGCATCATGTCGGCGATCGACTTCAACATGACGATGGAGCGCGAGGCCAACAACAAGGGCGACCGCGTCAAGCTCGCCATGTCGGGCAAGTTCCTGCCCTACAAGTACTACGGCAACGAGGACGGCGTGCCGGAATACGGCTTCAAGGAGCCCTGATCGGCCGCCTCACGCGAGGTCCCGGTCGGCCACCGGCGCGCCGGCGACGCCGTAGCCGGCCCGGGCGGCCTGCCGGTTGACGATGCCGAAGCGCAGGACCGCCTGCTCGAGATAGTCGATCGCGTCGACGAGATGGCGCCGGGCCGGCTCGATCTCGTCGACGGCCTCGGCCGGCGTCTCGGCGAGCTTGACGGCCGCGATCAGCACCCGGTCGCGCTCGTCCTCGATCCGGCGGTCGCGCTCGACATGGCCGCGCACCTCGGCGTCGAACAGCTCCAGCACCGCGAAGGGCAGGGCATCCTTGGGGGTGCCGCGCGGGAAGGCCATCGCCCGGCGCCGGCCCGCGGCGGCGGCCTGCCTGACGTGGTGTGCGAGCTTGGCGTCCATGAGGTCGGCGTCCCTGAGCGTGGCGTCCCTGCGGGTCTCCGGTCGGGGGCGCCCGAAGGCCGCGGTCTCCGCGGCGGGACCGTTCTAGCCCCGATGGCGCGGGCCTGTCGCGCGCCGGAATGGCGCGGTGCGCCGGCGGGGAGCGCGCCATTCGCCCGGCTGTCCGTTCGGGGCCCGCCCGCACCATCTGGCGCTCGCCCCCGCCGGATGGCAGAGAGGCCCGTTCGTCCCTGAGCCCCCCGCCCATGCAGGATCCGGTCACCGCACCCGCCACCGCGTCGCCGCGGCGCTCGCCCCCGGCCTACCTGCTGCCCGCCCTGGTCCTGCTCGTCGGCCTCGTCGCCTCGGGCGCCGTGGCGCTGCAGATGCGGCAGGCCGGGATCGCGCGCGACCACGATCGCTTCCTGCGGCTCGCCGGGCAGCAGGCCGAGCGCATCCGCGAGCGGCTCGACACCTACGTGGCGCTGCTGCGCGCCACGGCCGGGCTCTACGCCGCGAGCCGCGAGGTCTCCCGGCCGGAGCTCGCCGCCTTCGTCGCGCGCCTGCGCCTCGCCGATCTCTATCCGGGCACCCGCGGCATCGGCTTCGCCCGGCGCTTCCGGCCCGAGGAGGCCGACGCCGTGGTGCGGGACGCCCGGGCGCAGGGCCTGCCGGAATTCCGCCTCTGGCCGGAGCATCGCGGCGACGATCTCCCGACCGCGATCGTGGCGCTGGAGCCGCTCGATCCGCGCAACGCCGCCGCGATCGGCTTCGACATGTATGCCGAGCCCCTGCGCCGGGAGGCGATGGCGTGGGCGCGCGACACCGGCGAGCCGGCCCTCACGGCCCGGGTCGAGCTGATCCAGGAGATCGACCGCGCGAAGCAGCCGGGCTTCCTGATCTACATTCCGGTCTATGCGGGCGGCGGCGTGCCGGAGACGCAGGCCACGCGGCGGGCGGCGCTGACCGGCTGGGTCTACAGCCCGTTCCGGGCCGGGGACCTGTTTCCCCGCACCGCGATGTCCCCCAGGGCCGGGGGCCAGCCGGAACTGTCCTACCGGGTCTATGACGGCGACGGACCGGACGAGGCCCGACTGCTCTACGCCTCCGCGCCCGCCGCCACGGGGGCCGACTTCGCGACGACGCGCCGGGTGGACATCGCCGGGCACGCCTGGACGCTCGCGGTCGCCGCGGCCCCGGCCTTCGCGCGCGATCCCGGCGGCGCGATCTGGCCGGGGGTGCTCGGGCTCGGGACCCTGGCGACCCTGCTGCTGTCGGGCGCGACGCTCGCCCAGGCGCGGGCGAACCAGCGCTCCGAGGAGGCCCGCCTCGCGCTGCAGGAAGAGACCGAGCGGCTCGACCTCCTCAACCGGGCGGGCACCGCGCTGGTGGCCGAGACGGAGCTCGAGCGCCTGGTGCAGTCCGTGATCGAGGCGGCGACCCGCCTCGTCGGTGGGCGCTACGGCGCCTTCTTCGAGCGCGTGCCCGCGGGCGCCGAGGACAACCCGGAGGAGGTCTGGCGCCTGTTCAGCCTCACCGGCGGGCCGCGCGAGGCGTTCACCCGCTTCGGGCTGCCGCGAGCCACGCAGCTGTTCAAGCCGACCTTCCTCGCCGAGGGCGTGGTCCGCTCAGACGACGTGAGCCGCGACCCGCGCTACGGCTCGCACGGGGGCATGCCAAAGGGCCACCTACCGGTGCGCAGCTACCTCGCGGTGCCGGTGGTGTCGGGCTCCGGCGGCACGCTCGGCGCCCTGCTGTTCGGCCATCCCGAGCCCGCCCGCTTCGGCACCCGCGAGGAGCGCCTGATCGTGGGCTTCGCCGCGCAGACCGCGGTGGCCCTCGACAACGCCCGCCTGCTGGCCTCGGTGCGGCGCGAGCAGGACCGCTTCCGGGGCGCCGTGCAGGCCGTGCGCGGCGTGCTCTGGACGAACGACGCCCAGGGGCGGATGGCCGGCGAGCAGCCCGGATGGGCGGAGATCACCGGACAGAGCCGGGCCGAGTACGAGGGCTACGGCTGGGCGGACGCCGTCCATCCGGACGACGCGCAGGCCAGCGTCGAGGCCTGGAACGCCGCGGTGGCCGAGCGGCGCACCTTCGTGTTCGAACACCGGGTCCGCGCGCGGGACGGAGCGTGGCGGCACTATGCGATCCGGGCGGTGCCGATCCTCGAGCCCGATGGCGGGATTCGCGAATGGGTCGGCGTGCACACCGACATCACCGAGCAGCGCGAGGCCGAGGCGGAGCTGCGCGAATCGAACGAGGAGATCCAGCGCTACGCCTACATCGTCAGCCACGACCTGCGGGCCCCGCTCGTCAACGTGATGGGCTTCACGAGCGAGCTGGAGACGGTGCGCGGAGAGGTGCGCGCCGCGCTGAAGGACGCGCCGGAGGCGGAACGCATCGACGCCGACATGGAGGAGGCGCTGGGCTTCATCAAGGCCGCCATCACCAAGATGGAAGCCCTGATCGCCGCGATCCTGAAGCTGTCGCGGGAGGGCCGGCGGACGTTCCGGCCGGAGCCGCTCGCGATGGCGGGCCTGGTCCAGGGCCTCGCCGACGCGCAGCGCCATCAGGCGGATAGCGCGGGCGCGCTGGTGGAGATCGACGCGGACCTGCCCGACCTCGTGGCCGACCGCCTCGCGGTGGAGCAGATCTTCGGCAACCTGATCGACAACGGGCTGAAATACCTCGCCCCCGGGCGCCCGGGCCGGATCGCGGTCGCGGGCCATGCGGTCGGCGGCGGCCGGATCTGCTACACGGTCTCCGACAACGGTCGCGGCATCGCCCCCCAGGACCATGCCCGCATCTTCGAGCTGTTCCGGCGCTCCGGCGCACAGGACCGGCCGGGCGAGGGCATCGGGCTCGCGCACGTGAAGGCGCTGGTGCGTTCCTTGGGGGGACGGATCACGGTATCGTCCGAGCTGGGGCGGGGAACGACCTTCAGCGTGACGCTGCCCCGCCGGGCGGCGGGCCCGACGGCCTAGAGCCGCCGGCCGCGAACAGGCCGGCGCGAACCCGGGGCGGCGCCCGATCCCGCGGCGCCCGGGGCAGGAGAGGGGGGTCCGATGACGAGAGACGCGCCCGTGCATCCTGTCTGCATCGTGATGATCGAAGACGACGAGGGCCATGCCCGCCTGATCGAGCGCAACATCCGCCGGGCGGGCGTGAACAACGAGATCGTGCCGTTCCGCAACGGCACGGAGGCGCTCGCCTACCTGCTCGGGCCGGACGGGACCGGCGAGGTCAGCGCCCGGCGCCACCTGCTCATCCTGCTCGACCTCAACCTGCCGGACATGACCGGCATCGACATCCTGGAGACGGTCAAGGCGAACCCGCACACCAAGCGCTCGCCCGTCGTGGTGCTCACCACCACCGACGACAGCCGCGAGGTGCAGCGCTGCTACGATCTCGGCGCCAACGTCTACATCACCAAGCCGGTGAACTACGAGGGCTTCGCCAACGCCATCCGCCAGCTCGGGCTGTTCTTCTCGGTGATGCAGGTTCCGGAGAATCCATGACGACCGAGACGTGAGCGCCGCGGCATGAGAACCCGGACATGAGCACCGAGCCGTCGGCGCGCATCCTCTACATCGACGACGACCCGGGCCTCGGCCGCCTCGTGCAGCGGGCGTTGCAGGCGCGCGGCTACAGCGTCGAGCTCGCCGCCAGCGGCGAGGCGGGGCTGGCGCGGCTCACGGCGGGCGGCATCGACGCGGTGGCCCTCGACCACCACATGCCGGGCCGGACCGGGCTCGACCTGCTGCCCGAGATCCGGGCGCTGCCCGAGGCGCCGCCGGTGATCTACGTCACGGGCTCGGAGGACAGCCGCGTCGCCGTGGCCGCGCTGAAGGCCGGGGCCGTCGACTACGTCTGGAAGGACGTGCAGGGCCATTTCCGCGAATTGCTGGGCGAGGCGGTCGGCACGGCGCTGCGGCAGGAGGCGATGCGGCGCGACAAGGAGCGGGCCGAGGCCGCGGTGCGGGAGGCCCGCGACCGGGCGGAGCTGCTGCTGCGCGAGGTCAACCACCGGGTCGCCAACTCGCTGGCGCTGGTGGCGGCGCTGGCCCACATGCAGCGCAACGCCGTCTCCGACCCGGCCGCCAAGAGCGCGCTCGACGAGATGCAGGCCCGGATCTCGGCGATCGCCGGCATCCACCGGCGCCTCTACACCTCGCAGGACGTCGAGGCGGTCGAGCTCGACGCCTACCTCGCGAGCCTCGTCGAGGAGCTCGAGGCCGCCATGAAGGCGGCGGGGCGCGACCACGCGATCAGGCTCTCGGCCGAGCCGATCCAGCTCGCCACCGACAAGGCCGTCTCGCTCGGCGTCGTCGTCACCGAACTCGTCACCAACGCCTACAAGTACGCCTACCCGCCGGGGATGCCGGGCGAGATCCGGGTCGCCGTGGCCCGCCAGGGGGAGGACGCCCTGTCGCTCGCCGTGGAGGATGACGGCGTCGGCTGGACCGGCGAGGGCCAGCCGCGCGGCACCGGCCTCGGCTCGCGCATCATCCGGGCGATGGCGACGAACCTGCGCTCCCAGATCGCCTACGAGACCGGCCGGATCGGCACCCGGGCGGTTCTGTGCTTCCCGGTGTGACTCTCGCCCGAGAAGGGCTCCCGCCGATCGGCGGGGCCTGCCGGGACATCGCCCCCGCGGCTATCGCCACGCTCGAGCCGGCCGATCCGGAGCGTGTCGGGCCGCAAGCCCGCAAACGAGGTTCGCCCATGCCCGCCAAGACGTCGATCGTGAGCCTGACGATTGCGGTCGCGTCGATCGCGTCGATCGCGTCCGCGCATGCCCAGAGCTGCGAGGAAGCCTATTACCAGCGCAACATCCTGTACAAGAACGCGGGCTACTGCTTCCAGACCCCGCGGGCGATCCGGATGTTCGGCAATGCCGGCTGCGCGTACGACCGCGTCGAGGACGTCCCGATGTCGGCCCGCGATCGGGCGGCCATCGCCGAGATCCAGGCCTTCGAGCGGCGACGGGGCTGCCCGCGCTAGCGCGCCTTCCGAGGCCGTGGCAGCCGGCGCGCGGCGGCTGACGGCGTGCGCGGCGCCCTCGCCGCGGCCCGGCTCCCCGGACGCGGACCGGGGAACGGTGACAGCGTTGCCGCGGGGCCTCGGGCGCGGCGAGGGTCCGGTCGACCGAGCGGAGGCATCGACGATGCGCATCATCGCCACGATCCTGTCCCTGTTTTTGGCCCTCGCGCCGTCCGCGCCCGCCTCCGCAGAGAGTGCGCAGGCCGCACCGGAGACCCCGCTCGCGCGGCAGCCGGCCCAGCTCGGGCCGCGGCCGTTCTACCTCGTCGACCGGATGAAGCCCGGCCCCCTGCAGGATCGGCTCAGGGCCTGCGGCGTCGAGCGGCCCTACACGGCGCGCCTGTTCTCGATCTCGCACCGGGGGGCGCCGCTCCAGTTCCCGGAGCATACCCGCGAGGGCGTGCTCGCCGCCGCCCGGATGGGCGCGGGGGTGATCGAGTGCGACGTCGCCTTCACCAAGGACCGGCAGCTCGTCTGCCGCCATGCGCAGTGCGACCTGCACGCCACCACGGACATCCTGGCGCGGCCGGCGCTCGCCGCGAAATGCAGCCGGCGCTTCGAGCCGGCCGATCCCGCGACCGGCCGCAAGGCCTCGGCCCGCTGCTGCACCAGCGACCTGACGCTCGCGGAGTTCGAGGAGCTCACGGGCAAGATGGACGCCTTCGACCCCGACGCCACGACCCTCGCCGCCGCCCTGGACGCGACGCCGCGCTGGCGCACCGACCTCTACGCGCAGACCGGCACGCTGATGTCGCACCGCGCCTTCATCGCGCTGGTGCGTTCCCTCGGCCGGCGCTTCACCGCGGAGCTGAAGGCCCCCGAGGTGCCGATGCCGTTCGAGGGGACCTACACCCAGGACATGTACGCCCGGCAGCTCGTGGACGAGTACCGCGCCGCCGGGATTCCTCCGGGCGAGGTCTACCTGCAGAGCTTCCAGCTGCGCGACATCCTGTACTGGCTGGAGACCGCGCCGGATTTCGGCCGCCAGGCCCTGTTCCTCGACAACCGCGACGAGACCGACCCGGCCTTCGACCCGGAGCGGCCGGAGAGCTGGAAGCCCGGCATGGCGGATCTCGCCGGGCGCGGCGTGCGGCTCCTCGCCCCGCCGCTCTGGATGCTGGTGCGGCTGGGGCCGGAGGGCCGGATCGAGCCCTCCTCCTACGCCCGGGCCGCCCGCGCCGCCGGGCTCGACCTCGTCACATGGTCGCTCGAGCGCTCCGGCCCGCTCAAGGGGGGCGGGGGCGGCTATTACCGTACGATCCGCCCGGCGATCGACCGGGACGGCGACATGCTGACCCTCCTCGACGTGCTCCACCGCGAGGTCGGCGTGCGCGGCGTGTTCTCGGACTGGCCCGCGACCACGACGTTCTACGCCAATTGCGTCGGGGCGGAGTGAGGCCGGGCCGGGGAGCCCGCGTCCGGCCCCGCCACCGCCCGCGCGGCGTCGAGCACCGCGTCGGGCCGGAAATGGTGCAGCATGTGGCCCTGGCCGGCGAGGCGGTGCAGCCGCGCGCCCGGGATCATCAGGGCGGCGCCGCGCCCGTGCAGGCTCTGGTTGGTGACGATGTCGAGCTCGCCCGAGAGGATCCGCACCGGCACCCGGCAGAAGGGGTAGCGCGCCACGCTGCGGGCGAGGTCGGTCCAGAGCAGGTTGGCGTTCTCGCCGTCGGCCGCGAGCTGCGCGGCCCGGCCCGCGAGGGCGAAGGGAAAGCCCTCGGCGAAGCGCCGCGGCATGGCCTGCGGCAGGAACATCGCCCGCCAGAGCAGGGGCAGCAGCAGCCCGTCGGCGCCCCGGACGAGGGCCGAGAACGCGTCGCCCGGTCCCGGGACGGCGCGGGGACCGAACAGCACCTGCTCCAGGCGCGGCTCCGGGAAGGCGATGGGCGAGATCGCCACGACGCCCGAGACCGCGTCCGGGGCGAGCATCCCCAGGGCCAGCGCCACCGCCGCCCCGAAGGAATGGCCGACGACGACCGGGCGGCTCAGCCCGAGCCCGTGCGCGAGATCCCGCACGATCGCGGCTTGGCGCCAGAGCGAGCCGTCGGCGAGACGGACATGCTCGCTCTCGCCGTGTCCCGGCCGGTCGATGGCGACGACGCGGAAATGCTCGGCCAGCGCCGGCATCGGCCCGAGCCACATGTCCTCCAGCGTCATCAGGGCGCCGTGGATCAGCAGGAGGTCGGGACCCGACCCGGCCTCCGCATAGGCGATGCGCGGCCCTCCCGGCACCGCGGCGAAGCGGCGCTCGGGCGGCGCGAACGCGAAGGGGCTGGGCGAGGGGGCGGGCGACGGGGCGCGCACGGGGTTGGGGAGCGGGATCGCGATCAGGAGCGCCGCCCCGATCGGCCGTTCAGGAGGGTGGCGGCGCCGAGGGCGAGGCCGGTGGCGACGAGGCCGGTGAGCGCGGCCGGGTGCAGGCTCGCCCGGGTGTAGGCGCTGGAGCGCATCACGTAGCCGGGCTGGGTGCCCCGGACCTCGCCGGCCCCCACGGGTGCGTGGAGCGCGCCCTCGGGATCGCGCGGGGCGCTGCGTCGCTTCTGGAAGGCTGTGATCGCGGGGGCGAGATAATCGTAGGCGCCCGGCGCGAACTCCTTGGCGGCCGTCATCAGCTTGCCGCCGCCGCCCACCACGATGTCGCGCTGGGGATGCACGGCCGCGTGCAGGATGGCGTGGGCCACCTCCTCGGGGGTGTAGACCGGGGGCGGCAGCATCGGCTCGCGGTCCATGTAGTTGCGGGCGCGCTGGGGCAGGGGCGTGTCGATCGAGGTCGGCTTCACCAGCGTCACCGAGACGGGCATGCCGGCCTGCAGCAGCTCCATGCGCAGGGCCTCGGTGAAGCCCTTCACCGCGTGCTTGCTCGCCGCGTACATGCCCTGGAACGGGAAGGCGAGATCGGAGGCGACGCTGCCGACGTTGATCAGCCCGCCGCCGCCCCGTGCCTTGAAATGCGCGACGGCGACCAGCGAGCCGAACACCGTGCCCCAGAGGTTGGTCTGGAGCAGGCGGGCATGATCCGCGTCGCTGACCTGATCGAGGGGCCCGTAGATCGTCAGCCCGGCGACGTTCACCCAGGTGTCGAAGCCCCCGAAGGCCTCGACCGCCCGGTCGGCGACCCGCTGCATGTCGGCGCGGCTGCCGACGTCGCCGGGCACGTCGAGGGCCCGGCCGCCCTCCGCCTCGATCCGCGAACGCTCGCGGGCCAGCACGTCGGCGCTGCGGGCGACGAGGACGACGCGGGCGCCGCGCTCGGCCGCCATCCGGACGGTGGCGAGGCCGATGCCGCTCGAGGCGCCGGTGACGACGATCACCTGCTCGGCGAGCGGCTTGCGCCGCCCGCCGCCGATCGTACGGGCGAGGCCGCTCACCGGTCGGCCTTGTCGCCCGCGGTGCTGAGCTCGACGTAGCGCAGCGTCGTGGGCCGGATCAGCTCGTGGACCCACTGCGCCATGCCCTGCTCCTCGCGCAGGGATTGCTGGAAGCCGGTGGTGTGTCCGCCCTGGCCCGCCGCCTCCGCGATGGCGAGCAGCGACTCGTAGGCCGCGATCTCGAAGTTCTCGAAGGCGTGGTTGGCGTAGGCGTTCTTCAGGATCTCGTCCTGGGCCGGCGTGTGGCCGAGCGCCATCATGTTGCCGACGAAGCCCAGGATGCCCTCCTTGATGGTCGAGGGGCTCTCCGACAGGCTGCCGAGGGCCTCTTCCAGGCGCTGGCGCTGGCCGTGCGTCTCCTCGACGTGGCGGCGCAGGGCCTGCTCCATCTCGGGGTAGTGCTGCAGCCGCTCGATCTGGCGCTCCATGATCTGGAGCGCCTGCATCTCCAGGGCGTGGGTGTTCTTGAGGGCGGTCACGTAGATCGTGCGCGTGTCGAGTGCCATCGCGGTGGTCTCCTTGGAGGGGTTCGGAATGTCCGTCTGGTAATCAGCGCGGAGCGTCCCGGTTAAGTTTCAGATTATCCTGCGTTACACCCACCGGTTGCGACATCATGCCCGCAGCAGGTGCAGGCTGAAGCTGCCGTCCGGATCGAGCCAGACCCGCTCCGGCTGCCAGCCGGCGCGGCGGGCGAGCGCCCGGAAGGCGTCCGGCGGGTATTTGTGCGAGGTGTCGGTGCGGATGCTGTCGCCGGCCGCGAACGGGAAGTCCCGTCCGCCGAGGCGCAGCACCTGCGGGCGCAGCGCGACGAGATGGGCCTCCACCCGGAAGGGATCGGGCCGGATCCGCACCGCGTGCTCGAAGCCGTCCGGGTCGAGCTCGGCGCCGAGCTCGCGCACCATCCGGGTCAGGATGTTGCGGTGGAAGGCCGACATCAGCCCGTCCGCGCCCTTGTAGCTGCGCAGCAGCCGGGCCTCGTCCAGGGTCGGGTCGACGCCCACCAGAAGGCGGCTCGGCCCCAGGGTGTCCCGGGCGCGGGCGAGGAACCCCTCGGCCGCCTCCGGCGGGAAGTTGCCGATGCTGGTGCCGGGAAAGAAGCCGAGGACCGGCCCGCCGCCCGCGAGATCGACCGGCAGCCGCACCGGCCCGGAATAATCGGCCGCGACCGGCTCCATCGCGACGTCCGGATAATCGGGGGCGAGGCGCGCCACCGCCTCGGCGATGTAGGCGTAGGAGATGTCGAGGGCGAGGTAGCGGGCCGGCCGGTCGAGGGCGTCGAGGAGCGCGCGGATCTTGCGGCTCGCGCCGCTGCCGTACTCGACCACCGTGGCGCCGGGGCCGACGAGCCCGGCCACCTCGGCGACGACGCCCGGCAGCAGGGCGGTCTCGCGCCGGGTCGGGTAGTAGTCCGGGCTGTCGCAGATCCGGTCGAACAGGACCGAGCCGGCCTCGTCCCAGAGGAACTTGCCCGGCAGGGTGCGGGGGCTGGCCGACAGGCCCGCGCGGGCGGCCTCCAGGAAGGCGTCGCGCTCCCGGTCGGCCATCTCAGGCCGCCCGCGTGGCGGTGAGGACGGCGAGGGCGATGCGGTCGGCACGCGCGTAGGCCGGGTCGGCCAGCTCCTCGCCGTAGGCGTCGGGGTCGTATTCCCGGTACTGCGCGTCGAGCCCGGCGCGGGCGCAGGCCGCGAGCGCCGCCTCGCCGAAGGGATCGCGCCCCTCGACGATCACCGAGCCGGTGAACAGGACGAGGCTGCCCCCCGGCGCCAGCCGCTCGGCGGCGGCCTCGACCACGGCGAGCGACAGGCCCTCGCCGAGCTCCCCGCCGCCGTGCCGGTAGGTCCGGCCCGAGCGGTCGATCATGAAGGGCGGGTTCGAGACCACGAGATCGAAGACGCCCTGCGTGCCGGACAGGAGGTTGCTCGCGACGGCCCTCGTATTGGCCGCGCCGGCGACCCGCGCGTTGAGGGTGGCCGCGGCCAGGGCGCTCGGGTTGATGTCGACGAGGAGCACCTCGGCTTCGGGCGCCCGCTTGGCCACCACGATCCCGGCCGCGCCGCTGCCGCAGCCGATGTCGACGGCCCGGCGGATCGGGGCCGTGCGCGCGTCGAGATGCGCCTGGACGGAGGCGACGAACCGCATCGTGTCGGGCCCGAAGAACACCGCCTCCCGGTCGGCCGGCGGATAGGCCGAGTGCACGAACAGCTCGCCCGCCAGGCTCGAGACCCGGACGCTCGCCCGCCACGCCGCGCCCGCGCGCACCAGCACGCCCGCCTCGCGCATCAGCCCGACGATCTCGGCGGGGATGCCGGGGCCGGGCTCCTCGGGATCGAAGGGCCGGCTCCAGCCGAACACGTCGCGCAGGCTCCGGGCCGGGGCCTCACCCATCCGGGCCGCGACGTGGGCCTGCGTGGCGGGCGTCACCGTGGTGAAGGCGTAGCCCGCCGCGCGCAGCCGCTCGACCAGGGCCGCGAGCGCCGCCTCGGAGGTCCAGGGCGCGCTCACCGCAGGTCCGTCCCGTCCTCGAAGCGGCGGGCGTCGAAGGCGCCGGTGCGGAGATCGCCCGCCACCGCCGACCAGTCGGGCGCGAGCGCGTCGGCCCCGCGCCGGAACGGGCAGGCCCAGTCCTGCGCCACCGCACGCCCGCTGTACTGCACCGCTTCGGAGCGCTCGCCGTGGCTGGCGAGCATCGGGTTGGTCGAGCCGGTCCAGGCGAGATCGCGGGCCTGGATCGCCGCGCGCATGCGCTCGTAGCGTCCTTCCGCCCGCAGCCGCTCGAACTGGTCGTGCAGATTGAACACCAGGACCGGTGCCTCGAAGCGGCGGGCCTGCCGGCTGGCGCCCGGATGCAGGCCGACGATGAAGAAGGCCTCGCCCGCGAGGCTCAGGGAGAAATGCGGATCGTCGGGATCCTGCGCGACCCGCGGGTCGGTGCCGTGGCCCAGGCGGCAATCCTGGTCGGTGAGCCCCTGGGCCCGCGCCCAGAGCGCGCGCTCGAAGGCCTCCTCCGAGAGGGTGCCGGGACCCTCGAACACCACGGCGAAGCTCTGGAACAGCCCCGGCTCGGCCCGGTAGCGGCTGACGAAGGCCATCAGGGCGGCGAAGACGCGGGCATCGTCGGCCCCGGAGGCGATGTCGCGGGCCACGACCACCCGGATCTGCCCGCGCGTCAGGGCCGACTTGGCGCCGACGCAGGGAAAGGGCGGATTGCGGATGAACTCCCGGAAGCTCTCGGCGAGAGGGTGCTCCGCGTCGTCGGCAGGAAACCCGGTGGGCAGCGGAAGCTCGGCGAGCGGATGGAGAAACGGTGAGGTCATGGATCCCTGTCGCAGTCGCACAGCCGCGCGCATGCCCAGGCACGCGCATGCCAGGCGGTCACGGCTCGGTCCGGAATGGACGCATGGTGGAGTGCCGCGGAAAGCGGCATCGACTGAGAGAAAAACCGAAGGATTTGCCCGATTGTTCCGCAAATCTCCTGCGACACCGCGACCGATATTCTTCCGGGATCAGAGTGAATACCGGATCTGGCCTGACTTAGGTTAAGACGATCGCTGTGGATACCGCTGTCCGCCGAGGATCCTTTCGGGCCCGGTCATCGGCCGACGCCCGGATCCGACGCGGACGCGGCGGCGGCGCCCGGTTCTCCCCCCGCTTCCCCGCCCGTTTCGGGCCGTCGCTCGCCGGCCGACCCGGCCGTGCGCAGGACCGTCGAGCGGGCGGCGTCGACCGCGAGCGCGGCGGCGTTCAGGCTGCGCAGCTCGGCCGGGCGCTCGAGGGCGTCGCGGGCGATCTCCGCGGCGAGGTCGTCGATCTCGTCGGCCAGCGCCGCGAGGCGGGCGCGGTCGGGGGTGGCGCGCGCCGCCGCCTGGATCTCCAGCAGGCGCTCGGTCGCGGTCTCGACCCGCTCGCGCCGGATCCGGAACACCCGCTGGCGCAGCCATGCCAGGCCGGAGCCGATGCCGCCGCCCAGGAAGGCCACGAGGTAGATCCAGGTCTCGTAGCGCTCGATGAAGCCTTCCTGCTCGCGCTCCAGGTAGTCGATCGCGCCCGGATGGATCGGGAAGCGGGCGGAGGTCGCCGCCGCCGTGGTGTCGTAGGCGGGCGCCTGGACGTGGTTGGCGGCCGGCAGGGTGTCGGCGAAGGCGGCGCGCGTCTCGAACAGGTGCTGCGTCACCTCCGCCGCCACGCTGCGCGACAGGTCGGAGCGGGCCATCAGCCGGTAGGCGGTGCCCACGCTCGCGACGTCCTCGGCCGGGATGCGCGGGCGCCCGCCGTAGAGGCCCGCCGGCAGGCTCACCGCCTGCAGGCGCGGCATGCGGGCGAGCACGGCCGGCGCGTCCGGCACGCCGATCAGGACGGCCTGGCGCTTGGGGTCGGCGCCGCGCATCAGGCCGACGACGCGGCCGGCCTGCGGGGTCGTCGCCGTGGTCAGCATCGCGACCGCCTCGATCCGGCCGTCGGCGAGGGCGGCCTTCAGCTCGGCCTCGGCGAGCGGCACCAGCGCGACGGCATCGTCCGGCTCGGGCGGCTCGGCGTCGTCGGGCGGGGCGGGGCTCGAAGGGGCGGGGCTCGAAGGGGCGGGGCTCGGAGGGGACGGACTCGGATCGGCGGCGCGGTCGGTCCCGGGCCGGCGGGGTTCGGGCGAGGCGGCCTCCGGGGAGGCGTGCTCGGGACCCAGGACCTGCAGGCCCGCCTGCCGCAGCACGGCCTCGATCAGGCCGCGATCGGTGCCCCGGTCGGCCAGCAGGCCGACCCGGTGTCCGGCGAGATCCGGCAGGGCGCCGATCCCGGCGGATTCGGGGGCGGCGACCACGAGGATCTGCTCGCGCAGGATCGCGAGGGTCAGGCCGTTGTCGGGCATCAGCACGTCGGGCCGCACCACCGCGAGATCGACGCGCCCGTGCTGGAGCGCCTCGGCGCTCTCGCGCACGCCCGGATAGGGAACGAGCCGCAGCCGCACGGAGCGCTGGCGCGCGGCGAGCGTCTCGGAGAAGGCGCGCAGCACCGCGGGCTCGGTGCCGCCGCTCGGCGCCACCGCGACCGTGAGCGTGGTCGCCCGCGAGACATAGGCGACCGCGCCGGCCGCCGCCGCGAGCAGCAGCGCCGCGACGAGGAAACCGGCCTCGCGCCCGACCCTGAACCTCGGCATCCATCCCCCCTCGGCGCCCGCCGGACCGGGCGGGTCCGGCCGGGGATCGCGCCCCGAGCCCCGTCCCGATCCCCCGCCGCCGAGACGGTGCGGAGGGCCGGCGAGGCGGCGCGCTACATTGGCGCCGATGTATGGGGCTGCCGCGACAATGCGAGGCTTTGCACCGGCACGGCACGGACTTATCTAGGGTTCACAAGATCGAACGGGCCGCGAATCGGCGGCGAATCGCGGGGACAGCCCGCGGTGGACCACGCGGACGCCCTCGCCGCAGCGGTCGGCGGATCGAGCAGACCAGGGTCGCGGACGGCGCGGGATCGGTATCCTTGCGCACCCCGGGCTTTGCGCTAGGAGATGGGGCCCGCTGGCGGGCGCCCGCAGGCACGTCGTGGATTGAGGCCGACGCTTCGATGACACCGGATCACGCTATGGCTTCGTCGCCGGCCAACTCGACACCGCTCGAACGCGACGCGCGCCTCGTCTCGACCGACCACAAGGTCGCTCCCGGCGAGATCGCGGTCGGCGTCATCATCGGCCGCGCCGCCGAGTATTTCGACTTCTTCGTCTACGGCATCGCCTCGGTGCTGATCTTCCCGAAGGTGTTCTTCCCCTTCGCCGAGCCGCTGAAGGGCACCCTCTACGCCTTCGCGGTCTTCGCCCTCGCCTTCATCGCCCGGCCGATCGGCTCGGTGATCTTCCTGGCGATCGACCGGCGGCACGGGCGCGGCGTCAAGCTGACCATCGCGCTGTTCCTGCTCGGCGGCTCGACCATGGCGATCAGCTTCCTGCCGAGCTACGACTCGATCGGCGTCTCGGCCATCTACCTGCTGGCGATCCTGCGGATCGGGCAGGGGCTGGCGCTCGGCGGCGCCTGGGACGGGCTCGCCTCCCTGCTCGCCCTCAACGCGCCGGTGGAGCGGCGCGGCTGGTACGCGATGATGCCCCAGCTCGGCGCGCCCATCGGCTTCATGCTGGCGAGCCTGCTCTTCGCCTTCTTCGTGATGAACCTCGATCAGGCCGACTTCCTCGATTGGGGCTGGCGCTACCCGTTCTTCTGCGCCTTCACCATCAACGTCGTCGCCCTGTTCGCCCGGCTGCGGCTGGTGGCGACCGACGAGTTCGAGAACCTGATCGAGAAGGGCCGGCTCGAGCCCGCGCCGTTCTTCCCGCTGATGAAGGCCCACGGCGAGGACGTGCTCATCGGCGCCCTGGTGCCCCTGGCGAGCTTCGCCCTGTTCCACCTCGTCACGGTGTTCCCGATCAGCTGGATCACCCTGTTCACCCAGCGCTCGGCGGGGGAGTTCCTGCTGGTGCAGTTCGGCGGCGCGGTGCTGTTTGCCGGCGCCATCGTGTTCTCGGGGCTGATGGCCGACCAGATCGGGCGGCGCATGCACCTCATCATCTCGGCGGGCCTGATCGCCGCCTTCGCGATCGCGAGCACCGTCGCCCCGCTGGTGATCGAGGAGAACATCATCGGCCAGACGGTCTACGTGCTGGTGGGCTTCTCGCTGCTCGGCCTCTCCTACGGCCAGACCGCGGGTGCCGTGACCTCGCGGCTCGCGCCCCGCTTCCGCTATTCCGGCGCCGCGCTGATGGCCGATCTCGGCTGGCTGCTCGGCGCGGGCTTCGCGCCGCTGGTGGCGCTCGGCCTCTCGTCCCGCTTCGGGCTCGCCTGCGTGGGCCTCTACCTCCTGTCGGGAGCGGTCGCCACCCTTCTGGCGCTCGCCCTCAACCGCTCCGAGATGCGGCAGATGTGATCGGCCGCACCGACGGCGTCGGACCGGCCTCAGGCCCGACGCCGAGAACCGCGCGGCGCCTCGCGCCGCGTCCCACGACCTCCGGGGACGCCACCCTCTGGGACGTCTCGCCGCCGCACCTGCGGCAAGGGGAAACGATGCTCATCGCCGCGGTCAACTCCGCTCTCAAGGCGCGCTCGGGGCGCGCCACACGCCCCGTCTCCGGCCGGGCGCGCGCGCTCCTGCGCGGGGCCGTCCTGCTGCCGCTCGTCGCACTACTCGGCGGCTGCAACCTCGTGGTGATGCAGCCGTCCGGCGACGTGGCGATGCAGCAGCGCAACCTCGTCCTGGCCTCCACGGGCCTGATGCTGCTGATCATCCTGCCGGTGATCGCCCTGACGCTGATCTTCGCGTGGCGCTACCGGGCCTCCAACACCGAGGCGACCTACGATCCCGACTGGCACCACTCGACGCAGCTCGAGGTGGTGATCTGGGCGACGCCGCTCGTCATCATCATCGCGCTCGGCGCGCTCACCTGGATCTCGACCCACACCCTCGATCCCTACCGCTCGCTGTCGCGGCTCGATGCGGGGCGTCCGGTCCCGGCCGGGACCAAGCCCCTCGAGGTCGAGGTGGTGGCGCTCGACTGGAAATGGCTGTTCTTCTACCCCGAATACGGCATCGCCACCGTCAACGAGCTCGCCGCGCCCGTCGACCGGCCGATCTCCTTCAAGATCACCGCCTCCTCGGTGATGAACGCCTTCTACGTGCCCGCGCTCGCCGGGATGATCTACGCCATGCCCGGGATGGAGACGAAGCTCCACGCGGTGATCAACAAGGCCGGCGTCTACGAGGGCCTGTCCTCGCATTACAGCGGCACCGGCTTCTCGCGGATGACGTTCAAGTTCCACGGCCTGGAGCCGAAGGACTTCGACGCCTGGGTCGCCAAGGCCAAGTCGGAGGGCGGCGAGCTCACCCGCGACGGCTACGTCCAGCTCGAGAAGCCGAGCGAGCGCGAACCCGTGCGCTACTACAAGACCGTCGCCGACGGGCTCTACGGCTCGATCGTCAACATGTGCGCCCTGCCCGGCAAGATGTGCATGAGCGAGATGATGACGATCGACGCGGCCGGCGGCGGCGGCAAGGAGAGCGGCGAGAACCGCGAGCGCCTGCGCTACGACAACCGCCATCTCGAGCAGGGCGACGAGCCCCCGGGCGCCACCGTCCCGGCCTCGGGCCGGCCGCCGAAGGGCGACGTGCAGCCCCAGGGCATGAAGCCGAACGACCCCGAGCACCCGAAGGCCCGCGGCGAGCAGCCCGCGGACCCGCATGCGGGCCATGCGATGCCGGGGATGAACCACGACTCCGTGGCCCCCGACCAGCGCAGCAACCATTAGGCCGGCCGACAGCCGACGACATCTCGCCAGAGAGCCGATCCCATGTTCTCCAATCCGGACCTCCAGAGACTCGTCTTCGGGCGCTTCTCCCTCGAGGACATCCCGTTCCACGAGCCGATCCTGCAGATCACCTTCGCGATGGTGGCGCTCGGCGGCATCGTGGTGCTGGGCGCCATCACCTATTACCGCTTCTGGGGCCCGCTCTGGCGCGACTGGCTGACCTCGGTCGATCACAAGAAGATCGGCATCATGTACGTCATCCTGGCGCTGGTGATGCTGCTGCGGGGCTTCGCCGACGCGCTGCTGATGCGCTCGCAGCAGGCGATCGCCTTCGGGGCGAACGAGGGCTACCTGCCGCCCCACCACTACGACCAGATCTTCACCGCCCACGGCGTGATCATGATCTTCTTCATGGCCATGCCGTTCGTCACCGGCCTGATGAACTACGTGGTGCCGCTCCAGATCGGGGCCCGCGACGTCGCCTTCCCGTTCCTGAACAACTTCTCGTTCTGGATGACGGCGTCCGGCGCCATCACGGTGATGATCTCGCTGTTCGTGGGCGAGTTCGCCCGCACCGGCTGGCTCGCCTACCCGCCGCTCTCGGGCGCGGACATGAGCCCGGGCGTGGGCGTCGACTACTACATCTGGGCCCTGCAGATCGCCGGCATCGGCACGCTGCTGTCGGGCATCAACCTGATCGCCACCATCGTGAAGATGCGGGCGCCCGGCATGACCATGATGAAGATGCCGGTCTTCTGCTGGACCTCGCTGTGCACGAACGTGCTCATCGTGGCCGCCTTCCCGATCCTGACCGCCGTCCTCGCGCTGCTGTCGCTCGACCGCTACGTCGGCACGCACTTCTTCACGAACGACCTCGGCGGCAATCCGATGATGTACTTCAACCTCATCTGGATCTGGGGCCACCCGGAGGTCTACATCCTCATCCTGCCGGCCTTCGGCATCTTCTCGGAGGTGACCTCGACCTTCTGCGGCAAGCGCCTCTTCGGCTACGCCTCGATGGTCTACGCCACGGTCGTGATCACGATCCTCTCCTACCTCGTCTGGCTGCACCACTTCTTCACGATGGGCTCGGGCGCCAACGTGAACTCGTTCTTCGGCATCACCACGATGATCATCTCGATCCCGACGGGGGCGAAGATCTTCAACTGGCTGTTCACCATGTATCGCGGGCGCATCCGCTTCGAGGTGCCGATGCTCTGGACGGTCGGCTTCATGGTGACCTTCGTCATCGGCGGCATGACCGGCGTGCTGCTCGCCGTGCCCCCGGCCGACTTCGTGCTGCACAACTCGCTGTTCCTGATCGCGCACTTCCACAACGTGATCATCGGCGGCGTGCTGTTCGGCATGCTGGCGGGCGTGAGCTACTGGTTCCCCAAGGCCTTCGGCTTCAAGCTCGACCCGTTCTGGGGCAAGGTCAGCTTCTGGTTCTGGCTGGTGGGCTTCTACGTCGCCTTCATGCCGCTCTACGTGCTGGGGCTGATGGGCGTGACGCGGCGCGCCCAGCACTTCGACGACCCCTCGCTCCAGATCTGGTTCGTGGTCGCGGCCGTCGGCGCGCTCCTGATCCTGGTCGGCATCCTGGCCTTCATCGTCCAGCTCGTGGTCTCGATCCGCAACCGCGAGGCCCTGCGCGACCTCACGGGCGATCCCTGGGGCGGGCGCACCCTCGAATGGTCCACGAGCTCGCCGCCGCCGGACTACAACTTCGCCTTCACGCCGGTGGTGCACGACCTCGACGGCTGGTGGGACATGAAGCGGCGCGGCTACGCCCGGCCGGTCAGCGGCTTCAGGGCGATCCACATGCCGAAGAACACCGGCACGGGCGTGATCCTGGGCGGCCTCAGCGTGGTCTTCTCCTTCGCCATGATCTGGTACATCTGGTGGCTGGCGGCGCTCTCCTTCGCGACGATGTTCGTGCTGACCATCGTCCATACCTTCAACTACAACCGCGACTTCCACATTCCGGCCGACGAGATCGTCCGGGCCGAGGGGCAGCGCACCAGCGTGCTGGCGGGCCTGAGCCGATGATGCACACCGACACTGCGCCCCCCGGCACCGTGCCGACCTTCCACCTGGAGGAGGATCATCATCCGGAGAGCGGGACCCTGCTGGGGTTCTGGATCTACCTGATGAGCGACTGCCTCATCTTCGCGGTGCTGTTCGCGACCTACGGGGTGCTCGGCCGCAACTACGCGGCCGGGCCCGCGCCCAAGGATCTGTTCGATCTGCCGCTGGTGGCCCTGAACACCTCGATGCTGCTGTTCTCGTCCATCACCTACGGCTTCGCCATGCTGGAGATGGACAAGGGCCGGCAGGGCAGGACGCAGGCTTGGCTCGCGGTCACCGGCCTGTTCGGGGCGGCCTTCATCGGCATCGAGCTCTTCGAGTTCAGCCACCTGATCCACGAGGGCGCCGGGCCGCAGCGCTCGGCCTTCCTGTCCTCGTTCTTCGCGCTGGTCGGCACCCACGGCCTGCACGTCAGCTTGGGGCTCGTCTGGCTGCTGACCCTGATGGTCCAGGTCGGCCGGCGCGGGCTGATCCCCGAGAACCGCCGCCGCCTGATGTGCCTGTCGATGTTCTGGCACTTCCTCGACGTGGTCTGGATCGGCGTCTTCACCTTCGTCTACCTGATGGGAGTCCTGCAATGAGCGCGGACGCGAGCCACGCCGGGGCGCACCACGCCGACACCCATCACCCCGACGCGCCGAGCCACGGCTCGTTCGGAGGCTATCTCACCGGCTTCGTGCTCTCGGTCATCCTGACGGCGATCCCGTTCTGGATGGTGATGGCGCGCCCGCTCGAGAGCCCGCTCTGGACCGGGATCGTGATCATGGGCTTCGCGGCGGTGCAGATCGTCGTGCACATGATCTACTTCCTGCACATGAACACCAAGTCCGAGGGCGGCTGGACCGTGCTGGCGCTGATCTTCACCGTCACCCTGGTGATCATCACGCTGACCGGCTCGCTCTGGGTGATGCACCACCTCAACACCAACATGATGCCGATGTCGGTGCACGACATGCGCCACGCGCCCTGACCCAGCAGGTGCGGCGCCGGACGGGGAGGGGGCTCGGCAGAGGACTGGCTGCCGGCAGAGGACTTGCCGGCAGAGGACTTGCCGCGAGGGGACTTGCCGGCCTGATCCTGATCGACCTCCTGGCGCTCCTGCTCTGCGCCGGGCTCGTCGGGCTCGGCACGTGGCAGGTCCATCGCCGGGCCTGGAAGCTCGACCTGATCGCCCGCGTCGCGGAGAATGCCGGCGGCGCCCCCGCTCCGGCACCGGGGCCCGCGGACTGGCCGGCCCTCGGCGAGCGCGACGCCTACCGGCACCTGCGGCTCGCCGGCCGCTTCCTGCCCGGCGCCGATACCCTGGTCCAGGCCGTCACGGATCTCGGCGGCGGCTTCTGGGTGCTGACCCCGTTCCGGACCGATGCGGGCTTCACCGTGCTGGTCAACCGCGGCTTCGTGCCGGGGGACCGGCGCGCTCCGGCCGACCGGGACCTGCCCGCGGGCGAGACCGTGGTCACCGGCCTGCTGCGGCTGTCGGAGCCCGGCGGCGCCTTCCTGCGGGCGAACGACCCCGCATCCGGGCGCTGGTATTCCCGCGACGTCGCGGCGATCGCGCGGGCGCAGGGGCTCGCGGGGACGGCGCCCTACTTCGTCGATGCGGATCGCGGTCCCGACGAGGGACCCGACGGCCGGCTCCCGGTCGGCGGGCTCACGGTGATCCGCTTCCACAACAACCACCTGATCTACGCGATCACGTGGTACGCCCTCGCCCTGATGGTGGCGGGCGGCGCGGCCTATCTCACGCGCGACGCCTGTCTCGGCCGGGGCCGCAGCGCGGCCGGCGCGGACTGAGCGTCGCCGGAAGACCGATCGGCGCGCGGACGGTCGCGGCTCAGGCCTTCCGCTCGGAGAGGTCGGCGAGCAGCAGGGCGCGGAGGCGGGTGCCCGGATCCTCGCCCGCCCGGCGCTCGGCCAGGATGGCGGACCAGAGGGTCGCGGCCGGGCTCTGGGCCGGCGCGGGGGTCCGGTCGAGGGTCGGGGCCGGCTTGTCCTGACGCGTCATGGCGTCCTCCCGAATCGAGCCTGCGGACGGTTGCCACAGTGTTCGGAGGGGCGAATAGGTCGCCGGACGGATGCGGTCCAGCCCGAATCTTGGGCAGGACTGGACAGATCGCCCGGGATGTCGGCCCGCCGCAGACCACACGAAAGCCCGCCGCTCCGGAAGAGGGCGAGCCGGATGCGTTCCGGTCATGGGCCGATCAGGGGCCGATCATGGGCCGATCAGGCGGCGCTGCGCCGGCCTCCGCCGGAATCGGGGGCTCCGCCCGGTCGGCCGAGGCCGATCTCCTTGGCGAGGGCCGAGCGCTGCGCGGCGTAGCCGGGCGCCACCATCGGGTACTCGGAGGGCAGGCCGTAGCGCTGGCGATAGCTCTGCGGGGTCAGGCCATGCTTGGTCAGGTGGCGCTTGAGCGTCTTGTAGGACTTGCCGTCGATGAAGCTGATGATGCCCGCATCGGTGACCGAGCGGCGGATCTGCGCGGGCGTGGGCTGCTCCACCGCCTCCTCAGGCGCGGCGACGGGAGCCGCGGCGCCGGTCAGGCGCAACAGGGCGCCGTGGACGCTTCCGAGAAGGGCAGGCAGTTCGCTCGCCGGGACGGGATTGTTCGAGACATAGGCCGCAACGATATCGCCCGCGAACGCGATGATGTCGGGGTTCTGCCCCTGGATTTCTTCTGTCATGCCTGGGATCCGGTTTCGTTCTCCGTAAACAGAAGATCGGCCCCGATGTCTCGAGATCAAGGGCACGGTCCGATTGCAGATGCGAATCTTCTGGACAGTCGTCGCGGCGACGCCCCGGCATCGTCCGAATGCCGGACGACGGATGCCGCGGCCCGCGCCCCCGAGGACCGGTAGCGCGGACGCCCTCGGCCTGATCGGATCGGAGGCGCGCCTCGATGCGGCCGTGCCGAATCGCCACGGGCGCGGGCCGCGCCGCCGGCCCCCTCGATCACGGCCGGCCCCGCCCGGAGAAGCCCGTGCCGGAGGAGGAAGTCCGACGCCTCGTGGCCGAGCTCGTGGACCCGGCGATCGCCTGACTCTGCCTCCGCCGGCCGCGAGGCCCCGGATCAGGCTTTAATCCCTGGCGGTGCGTGCGGGCCGTCACGTCGCGGCGGCGCCGCGCCCCCCATCTTCGGATCAGGCAAGACGAGACCGACCGGACGGTCCGGCCGGATCGCTTGAAGGAGACCGAGACCCGTATGAACACCCGCGTGACGCCCCGCATCGCCGTCCTCGCCCTCGTCCTCGCCGCCGCCCCCCTCGCATCCGCGTCGGCCCGGGAGGGCCGCTGGACCGGCTACGTGCCAGACGCCGTCGAGACCACCGGCTCGCTCGGCCTCGGCGTCCACGATGCGCCCTTCTACGAGGCCTGCCCGATGAGCTCGGCGGCCGAAGGCAACGCCAACCAGCAGACCCGGCCGGTCAAGCAATACGGCCAGACCTCCGGCGGAAACCGCTGCTGAGCCGCGGGACAGGGATTTGGACATGATGATGAAGTGGTTCAGCTACGCGATGATCGGCGCCTTCGCCTCCGGTCTCGCCGCCGTGGCGGTCGGATCGGCGAGCGTCCTGATCGGCTAGAGCCGGTCCCGATGTCGTTGCGACGGGGCACAGCCCGAGGCCCCCGTCGTGACAGGCTCCCGTCCGCCGGACCGGATCGCGGTCGGGCGGGCACGCCTCGTCCGGATGCCGGATCGCGGGCGATGCCCTAGGTGGTCCCGCGACGGGCGCGGTCGGCCGGCGTCCGTCTCGAGACCAGCGGCCCGACCGGAGAATCCCGTGACGTTTCCGACGACGACAGCGTTCTATGCCGGGCTGTTCGCCCTGCTGTATCTCGGCCTGACCGGCTGGGTCGTGGCGGGCCGGGTCGGCGGCAACGTCCTGCACGGCACGGGCGACGAGGCGCTGCTCAAGCGCATCCGCTCCCACGGCAACTTCACCGAGAACGTCCCCTTCGCGCTCCTGCTGATCGCCCTGGTCGAGGGCGGCGGCGGCTCGCGCGGGCTGGTCCAGGGCCTGCTCCTCGTGCTCCTCGTGGCCCGCATCCTCCACCCGATCGGAATGTTCGCGCCGCCGAACTCGCCGCGCCAGTTCGCCTGCCGGGGCGGCGGCACCATCGCCACGATCGGCGTGGTGGCGGTGGCCGCGATCGCGCTGCTGCTGCGGGGCTGAGGACCGGCGCGGAGACCCTCGCAGGACGGGCGCCCGGTCCCCGGAGGGACCGGGCTCGCCGGAACGGAGCCGGGGCCCCTCGGCGCGCTTGCGGTCGCCGTGATGTGTGCATATACCCGCATCTATGTCCGACGCACGCCCTCCCGAATCTGCCGACCCGCCCTGCACCTGCACGGCCCTGCGCCGGGCGGCGCGCGCGGCGACGGCGGCCTACGACGCCGCCCTGCGCCCGGCGGGCCTGCGCGTCACCCAATTCGCGATCCTGCGCATCCTCGGGCGGCTCGGGGCGCTGCCGGTCTCCCGGCTCGCCGAGGAGGCGGCTCTCGACCGCTCGACCATGGGCCGCAATCTCGATCCTCTGGAGCGGCGCGGCCTCGTCCGGGTGGCGGTGGGCCCTCGCGACGGGCGCGAGCGCGTGGCGGCGCTGACCGAGGCCGGCGCGGCGGCGATCGCCGCGGCCCTGCCGCACTGGCGCGCCGCCGAGGCGCGGATCGGCGAGCGCCTCGCCCCCGGCGCCCGCGCGGCGCTCGCGGCGCTGTCCGGCCACTGACCTGTCCCCGTCCCAGAACCGAAGGCCCGAGCCCATGCCCGCCCAGACCGCGACGCCGCCGGCTCGCCCGCAAGGCCGCCTCCACTACGCCTGGGTGGTGGCCGGCATCACCTTCGTGGTGCTCCTGGTGGGCGCCGGGATCCGGGCGACGCCCGGCATCCTGATCGTGCCGCTCGAGCGCGAGTTCGGCTGGTCCACGGCCACGATCAGCGCGGCGGTGGCGGTCAACATCTTCCTGTACGGGCTGATCGGGCCCTTCGCGGTCGCGGTGTTCGAGCGCTTCGGCCTGCGCCGCTCGGTCTGCGCCGCGCTCCTGATCCTGGCGGTCGGCACCGCCGCCACCACGCTGATGCACGCGCCCTGGCAGATGGTGGCTTTGTGGGGCCTGCTCGTCGGGGCGGGCACCGGCATGGTGGCCAACGTGCTCGGCGCCACGATCGCCGGGCGCTGGTTCGGGCGCAACCGCGGCCTCGTGCTCGGCCTGCTCACGGCGAGCAGCGCCACCGGCCAGCTCGTGTTCCTGCCGCTGCTCGCCCGCATCGTGGTCGATCAGGGCTGGCGCACGGTCGCCTTCACGGTGGCGGGGGCGGCGCTCGCCCTCGTGCCCCTTGTGGCCCTGCTGATGCGCGACCGCCCGGCCGATCTCGGCCTGCCCCGCTACGGCGAGAGCGCGCTGACGCCCGCCGTGCATTCGGGCGTCAACCCGGCCCGGCGCGCCGTGAACGGCCTGCTGACGGGGCTCCGCTCGCGCGACTTCTGGCTGCTCGGAGGCACCTTCTTCATCTGCGGCGCCTCGACCAACGGGTTGATCGGCACCCACCTGATCACCGCCTGCCTCGACCGCGGCATCCCGGAGGTGACGGCGGCCGGCATGCTGGCCCTGATGGGGATCTGCGATCTCCTCGGCACCACGGCCTCCGGCTGGCTCACCGACCGGATCGACGCCCGCAAGCTGCTCGCGTGGTATTACGGCCTGCGCGGCCTGTCGCTGATCTTCCTGCCCTACGCCTTCGACGGCAGCGTCGCCGGCCTCTCGCTCTTCGCCGTGTTCTACGGCCTCGACTGGATCGCCACGGTGCCGCCGACCGTCAACCTCGCCGGCAAGGCCTTCGGCGAGGAGAACGCCCCGCTGATGTTCGGCTGGATCGCCTGCGCCCACCAGATCGGCGCGGCCGCCGCGGCCTGGGGTGCGGGCGCGGTCCGCACCGGCACGGGCGACTACGTCTCGGCCTTCATCGCGGCGGGCTTCCTGTGCCTCGCCGCCGCCGGCCTCTCGCTGATGATCGGGCGCCGGCCCGAGGCGGCGCCGGTGCCCGTGCCGGCCTGACGCCGCCCCTCCGTCCCGGGCCGCCGCGCCTCCGCCCGTCGGTCGGGATCGCGGCGGCAGGGGATCAGGCCGGGTCGAGGGTGACGCGCCAGAGGTCGGTATCGGCGGCGTCCTTCAGCGTCACCGTCATCTGCCGGGTGGCCGCCGCGATCGCGACGTGGCCGAAGAACTGGTAGCCCTCGGCGGGCGAGAGGTTCTGGCGGCCGGGCGGGGGCGCCTTCACGAAGCGGAGCTGGGGCCCGAAGGTGTCGTCGAGGGGGTTCGGCCCGAAGGTGCCGGCGTGCAGCGGCCCCGAGACGAACTCCCAGAACGGCGCGAAGTCCTGGAAGCGGGCCTTGTCCGGGTCGTAGTAATGCGCCGCCGTGTAGTGCACGTCGGCCGTGAACCAGACCGTGTTGCGCACCTCGGCGTCGCGGATGAAGCGCAGCAGGTCGGCGATCTCCAATTCGCGCCCGAGCGGCGGGCCGTTCCCCTGCGCCACCGCCTCCGAGCCGAATTTCGCGTCGGTGTCGTAGGTCACGACGAGCCCGAGGGGCATGTCGGCGGCGATGGCCTTCCAGGTCGCCCGCGAGGCCTTCAGCGCGCGCTTCAGCCACGCCACCTGGGCGGGGCCGAGGAACTGCGTGGCGGGGCCGGGCTCGGTCTCGTCGTTGGCGCCGTTCGGGCCGCGGTAGCTGCGCATGTCGAGCAGGAACACGTCGAGCAGCGGGCCGTAGCTGATCGTCCGGTAGACGCGCCCGGGCTCGGCTGGCTCGAAGCGCATCGGCATGTATTCGTGGAAGGCGCGGGACGCCCGGGCGGCGAGCAGCAGGACGTTCGGCGCCGTGTAGTGCTTGCGCGCGTGCTCGGCCCGGGTCAGCGGCTCGCCCGGCCACCAGTTGTTGGTGACCTCGTGGTCGTCCCACTGCGCCAGGATCGGCACCTCCCGGTTCATCGCCAGCAGGTTGCGGTCGAGGAGGTTGTACTTGTAGGCGCCGCGGAACTGGTCGAGCGTCTCGGCGGGCGCGGCCTTCTCCTCGGTGACGCGGTTGCGCCAGAGGCTGCCGTCGGGCAGCGCCACCTCGGCCTGGATCGGCCCGTCGGCGTAGATGGTGTCGCCCGAGTGCAGGAAGAAATCCGGGCGGTTGCGCCGGATCGCGGCGTAGATCGTCATGCCGCCGCGCGCCTCGTCGATGCCCCAGCCCTGGCCGACGGTGTCGCCGGACCAGCAGAAGGTGACGTCGCGGGGACGGGCGGGGGCGCTGCGGAAGCGCCCGGTCACCGGCTCGCCCAGGAGGGTGGGCTCGGCGAGGTCCTGCAGCCGCACGCGGTAGTGGATGTCCTGGTCGGGCGGCAGGCCCGCGAGCGCGGCCTTCACGGTGAGGTCGCTGTCGGGCAGGGCATCGACGAAGACGCCCCCGCGCACCTCGCGGAAGCTCTCGGTCGTGGCCCATTCGATCACCGCGCGGGCGGGCCGGTCGGCCCGGGCCCAGACCACGGCGGAGTCCCCGGACACGTCGCCCGATTGCAGGCCGTGGCTCAGCATCGGCCGGTCGGCGGCGCGGCTGATCCCCGGCCGCGCGAGGCCGCCGAGGAGGAGGGCGCCGCCGGCGAGGATCCGGCGGCGGCTCGGGCTCGGGGATTGGGTCATCGGCTGCTCCGGCGCCCGGGCTGGGCTCGGACGCGAGAGAGCGTATTCTCCTGACGAACGCATGACGATGCCCCCCGGCGTGCCGCGGGGGCCGAAGGCCTCACTCGGCGGCGAGGCGGCCCGGGGCGGCGTATTCCGGCGCGGCGACGCGGATGGCGGAGTCCTGCGCCACCGGCAGGCTGCCCTCGTCCTCGATCGGCGCGAAGCGCCCCGCCCCGCCGTCATAGGCGAGGAGTTGGCCGGTCTCGATCTCGAAGAACCAGCCGTGCAGGCGCAGCTCCCCCTTGGCGAGCGCGGCGGCGACGCTCGGATGGGTGCGCAGGTTGGCGAGCTGGACCACGACGTTCTCGAGCGCCAGCGCCCGGTGCCGGGCCCCGGGATCCATCCCCTCCGGATAGGCCTCGCAGACGATGCGCTCGGCCGCGTGGCTGTGGCGCAGCCAGGCGGCCACGTTCGGCATGGCGGCGAGCGCCTCCGGGTTCATCAGGCCCTTCATCGCGCCGCAATCCGAGTGGCCGCACACCACCACGTCGCGCACACCCAGCGCCACGACGGCGTACTCGATCGCCGAGGAGACGCCGCCGTTCTGCTGCGAGAAGGGCGGCACGATGTTGCCGGCGTTGCGGCAGACGAACAGCTCGCCCGGGCCCGCCTGGGTGATGTGCTCCGGGGACACGCGGGAATCCGCGCAGGCGATGATCAGGGCCTTGGGATGCTGCCCGTCCCGGACGAGCTGCTGGTACATCCGCCGCTGGCCGGGGAAGACGTGGTCCTGGAAGGTCGAGATGCCCTGGATGATGCTGTCCACGTGAGATCCTTGTGCGGGGAGGGTCTGTCCGGTTCGGCGCCCGGGCGCTCGAGGGCCCGGGCGCGATGCGGGCCCGATCCGGGCCTGCCGGGCCGGCGGATCAGCGCCGCGGGCGCACCGGCCGCTGACCCACCGCCCAGTGCGGCGCGACCAGGGCGCGGGCGGTGAGGGCGGGCGCGTCGGCGTACATCGGCGCGCCGAGGAGCTGGCCGCTGCCGCGGCGCTGCGCGTGGAGCGAGCGGGGGTCGTGGTAGGGGTCGTTGACGTAGGAGCTCATGTGGCCGCCCCCGGCCTGCATGCGGTCCCCGCCGCTGCCCTCGCCCGCTTGGGCGAGGGACACCGAGAACGGCAGGGCGAGGACGAGGGCGGCGATGGCGACGCGGCGCGACATGGGGAGATCCTTTCTCTCGAACGATGGAGGGCAGGAGCGCGGGCGCCTCAGGCGCCGGGCTCCCGTCCGCTGAGAGAACAATAGGATCAGGTTTTAGCAATGTATGTGCGGATAAACACAAGTATAGCCCAAATATTTTAATCCGATCCGCGGCGAATACATGTGCCCGGACGCACATGCGGGGTGCCGGCGTCGACGAAGGCCGGGATTAAACGCGGGCGCGCCCGCCCGGTGCGCCCGGGCAGGGGCCGGCCCCGGCGCGGGCCGCTGGATCCGTCCGGGACGGGATGGCGCCGCGTTCCGGCGCAGGCGCAAGCCGCCCCGCCTCGCGAGACGGCGCGAGCGGGTGCGCCCGGCTCCCTCTCGCAGACGGGGCCGGGCGCGCGAGGCTCAGCCCAGCAGCTTGTCGAGGGTGATCGGCAGGCTGCGCACCCGCACGCCGGTGGCGTGCCAGACCGCGTTGGCGATGGCCCCGGCGGTGCCGGTGATGCCGATCTCGCCGACGCCCTTGATACCCAGCGCGTTCACGTGGGGGTCGTCCTCGTGCACGAGGATCGCCTCCATCGCGGGCGTGTCGGCGTTCACCGGCACGTGGTACTCGGCGAGGTTGTCGTTGAGGAAGCGCCCGGTGCGCGGGTCGAGCACCGCGTGCTCGTGCAGCGCGAAGGACAGGCCCCAGATCATGCCGCCGTAATACTGGCTCTGCACGAGGCGCGGGTTGATCACCCGCCCGGCCGCGAAGGCGCCGACGAGGCGGCTGACCCGGATCTGCCCGAGATCGGGATCGACCTTCACCTCGGCGAAGACCGCCCCGTGCGCGTGCAGGGCGTAGGAGGCCTGCGCCGCCGGGTCGGCCGAGGCCTTGCCCCTGGCCTCGACGCGGTCGCGGCCGGCCCGGCCCAGGATCTCCCCGACGCTCTCGCCCCGGCTCTCGTCGTCCCGGCGGACCAGGCGCCCGTCGCGGGCGACCACCCCGGCATTGCCGGCCCCGTACAGGGGCGAGGCCGGATCGTTGGTGGCGAGCGCGGCGAGCTCGGCGATCACCGCCCCGGCCGCCGCGTGGATCGCCCCGCCCGCGGTCGCGGTGTGGCCCGAGCCGCCCGCGATGCCGCCGTTCGGCAGGGTGGAGGAGCCCATCGCGAAGCTGAGCCGATCGAGCGCGATCCCGAGTCCGTCGGCGGCGATCTGGGCGAGCGCCGTCCAGGCGCCCTGGCCCATGTCCTGCGCGCCGATCTCGACGGTGCCGCTGCCGTCGGCGCGCAATTCCGCCCGCGCCTCGGCCTCGAACATCAGGGCCGGGAAGGTGGCGGTGCCCATGCCCCAGCCGACGAGGAGCCCGTCGGCGTCGCGCATCTGGCGCGGCGCCTGCGGGCGCCCGTCCCAGCCGAAGCGGGCGGCGCCCTGCTCGTAGCAGGCGCGGAGCGCCTTCGAGGAGAACGGCTTGCCGGAGATCGGCTCCACTTCGGCGTAGTTCGCGAGCCGGAAGGCCAGGGGGTCCATGCCGCAGGCGAGCGCCATCTCGTCGATCGCCGATTCGAGCGCCGCGCTGCCCGAGGCCTCGCCCGGCGCGCGCATGAACAGCGGGGTGCCGGTATCGACCCGCACCCCCTCGTGCCGCACCGAGAGGGCGGGGGCCGCGTAGAGGGTGTGGGTGACGCCGCCGCTCGGCTCGAAGAAGTCGTCGAAGCGGCTCGAGGCGGTGAGCGTGTGGTGGTCGATCGCGGTGAGCCGGCCCTGGTCGTCCGCGCCGAGCTTCAGGGTCTGGCGCGTCTCGGCCCGGTGGCCCATCGGCCCGTACATCTGCTCGCGGCGCGCCACGAGCTTGACCGGCCGGCCGACGAGGCGGGCGGCCATGCAGGCCAGCACCTGCGGCCCCGAGATCATGCCCTTCGAGCCGAAGCCGCCGCCGAGGAACGGGCTCTCGATCCGGATGTTGGCGGCCGGGATGCCGAACAGCCCGGCGAGCCGGCCGATGGCCATGGTCATGCCCTGGCTCGGGGTGTGGAGGGTGAGATGGTCGCCGTCCCATTCGGCGAGCGCCGCGTGCGGCTCCATCGCGTTGTGGTACTGCGCGGGCGTCTCGTAGACGGCCTCGATGCGCCGGGAGGCGGCGGCGAGCCCCGCCGCGACGTCGCCCGTGCCCTCCTCCGGCGGCTGGCCGGCGCCGATGGCGGCGGGCGTGAACGGCGCGCCCGCGTCGAGGCCGATGCTCGGCGTCTCGGCCGCGTAGGTCGGCGCCAGCAGCCGCGCGCCCTCGGTCGCCGCCTCCAGCGTCCGCCCGATCACCACCGCCACCGGCTGGTTGACGTAGCGGACGGAGGAATCCTGCAGCAGGTCGAGCCGGAAGGTGAAGGGGTTGTCCTTCTCGTTCGGGTCCTTGGCGAGCGTGGGCGCGTTCTCCGGCGTCATCACGGCGACGACGCCGGGATGCGCCTCGGCCGCGGCGACGTCGAGGCCGGTGACGCGGCCCCGGGCGATGCGGGCGACGCAGAGCGCGGCGTGCAGGGTGCCGGGCGGCAGGTTGTCGGCGGAAAAGCGCGCCTGCCCGGTGACCTTGAGGGGGCCTTCGCGCCGGGTGAGCGGCTGGCCGATGCTGGAGCCGTGGCGGGCGCGGGCTGCGGTCTCAGGCATGGATCGCTCCGGTGGCGTGCGAGAACGGGGAAGCGGGCAGCGCCGGCAGGCGCGCGGGCGTGCCGGCCAGGGCGAGGCGCAGCGCCCGCACCGCGACGCGGCGGGCGAGCTCGATCTTGAAGGCGTTCTCGGGGCCGGAGGGCTTGGCGCCGGCCACCAGCGCCTCGGCGGCGCGGGCGAAGGCCGCGTCGTCCGGCGCGGCGCCGGCCAGCGCGTCCTCGGCCGCGGCGACGCGCCAGGGCTTGAGGGCGAGCCCGCCCAGCGCGATCCGGGCCTGCCCGATCCGGTCGCCGTCCAGCGTCAGGGCGGCGGCGGCCGAGACCGTGGCGAAGGCGTAGGAGGTGCGGTCGCGGACCTTGAGGTAGCGGGCATGGCCGGCGAATCCCGCGGCCTCGGGCGGCAGGATCACCGCGGTGACGAGCTCGCCCGGCTCCAGCACGGTCTCGCGCTCGGGCGTCGTGCCGGGCAGCAGGTGGAAGTCGCCGATCGGCACGGTGCGGGTGCCCGCGCGCCCCGCGATCTCCACCGACGCGCCGAGGGCGGCCAGCGGCACGCAGAGGTCGGAGGGGTGGATCGCGATGCAGTGCTCGCTCCAGCCGAGCACGGCGTGGAGGCGCGTCGCCCCGCCGATCGCCTGGCAGCCGGCGCCGGGCTCGCGCTTGTTGCAGGGCGAGGCGGTGTCGTAGAAATACTGGCAGCGGGTGCGCTGCATCAGGTTGCCGGCCGTGGTGGCGGCGTTGCGCAGCTGTGCCGATGCGCCCGAGAGCAGGGCCTCGGCGACCATCGGGTAGGTTTTGGCGACGTGGGGATCGCGGGCGAGGTCGCTGTTGCGCACCAGCGCGCCGATCCGGGTCGCGCCGTCGGCCTGCGCCTCGATCCGGTCGAGGCCGGGCAGGCGGGTGATGTCGACGAGGCGGGCGGGCGTCGCGATCCCGCCCTTCATCAGGTCGAGGAGGTTGGTGCCGGCGGCGAGGTAGGCCGCGCCGGGCTCGGCCGCCGCCGCGACCGCCTCCGCGACGCTGCCGGCGCGGGTGTAGCTGAACAGGTTCACGCCGCATCCTCCCGCAGGGTGTCTCGCGCGGTGTCCTGCGCGCCGTGGGCGGCGACCACCGCCTCGGTGATGCCCGCATAGGCGCCGCAGCGGCAGAGGTTGCCGCTCATGCCCTCGCGCACCCGCTCGACGTCGATCCCGGTCTCGCCGGCCTCCCGCATCTCGCGCAGCAGCCCGACCGCGCTCATGATCTGGCCCGGCGTGCAGAAGCCGCACTGGAAGCCGTCATGGGCGATGAAGGCGGCCTGGACCGGGTGGAGCGCGTCGCCGCGCGCCAGCCCCTCGACCGTCTCGATGCTGGCCCCGTCGAGGCTGACGGCCAGGGCGAGGCAGGCGTTCACCCGCCGCCCGTCGACCAGCACCGTGCAGGCGCCGCACTGGCCGCGGTCGCAGCCCTTCTTCGAGCCGGTGAGGTGGAGGCGCTCGCGCAGGGCATCGAGCAGGGTGACGCGCGGATCCTCCAACACGAGGTCGCGCCGCTCGCCGTTCACGGTGAGCGTGAGGGGAATGCTCATGCGGGCTCCGGATCAGCCAGTCTGGAATGGCTAACAGGTAGCCCGGGCTTGGCCGGCGGCCAGAGGCGCGGCGTTTCTTCGCGCAGCCCGGCCGGGGCGGGGGGCGCCTACCGGCCCGCCTCCTTGCGCAGCGCCGCCACCAGGGTCTCGGTGAAGGCCTCCGCGGCGTCGCCGAACGCGATGCCGGTCTCGCTCGCGGTGACGAGGCCGCGGGATTCCAGCTCGGCCACGCCGTCCGGGTCGGCCTCGTGACCGGCTCCGTCCTTGCGGATCACCGAGGTGACGCGCTCCCCGCTGAGCAGGCGGTGATAGGCCGCGAAGGCGAAGATCGAGAGCGCCTTGTCGGAGAGCCCCTGCGTTCCGCCGTCCCGTGATCCGTCCGCCATGCGCGCCCTCCCGCGTTTCCGTACCCCCTCAACCGTCGAGGACGCCGCGGGCTCCCGCCAGCGTCGGCGCGCCGCGCCCCCCGCCGCTCCGCATCGCGCCGGGCCGCGATCCTTGTTAAGCTAGGCCCGTCATGACCTCCTCCGCGGATCTCGCCCTCCGCCTGCGCCAGCAGGCGATCCTGTCCGAATTCGGCGTCGAGGCCCTGCGCGGCGACGACGTCGACGGCCTGCTGCAGCGGGCGGCCGAGCTCTGCGCCGAGGGGATGGGGGCCGAGTTCTGCAAGGCGCTCGAGTACCTGCGCGGCGAGGACACGCTGCTGGTGCGCGCCGGGATCGGCTGGGCGCCCGACGTGATCGGGCAGGCCCGGGTCGGGGCCGACCTCGCCTCGCCCGCGGGCTTCGCCCTCAAGACCGGCCGCCCGGTGATCTCGAACCACCTCGCGCGCGAGACCCGCTTCCGCACGCCCCAGCTCATGGCCGATCACGGCATCCGGCGGGCGATCAACGTGCTGATCGAGAACCGCGACGGCGCCTTCGGCGTGCTGGAGGTGGACGACACCCGCGAGGGCATGTTCGGGGAGGCGGACATCGCCTTCATGCAGGGCTTCGCCAACCTGCTCGGCGGCGCGATCGAGCGCCAGCGCACGGAGAGCCTGCTCAAGGCGGCGCTCGCCCGGCAGGACCTGCTCGCCCGCGAGATGAGCCACCGCGTCAAGAACAGCCTCGCCATCGTGGCGAGCCTGCTCGCCCTCCAGGCCCGGAGCGCGGAGGACGACGCCGTGCGCGCGGCGCTGGTCGATGCGCGCACCCGGGTCGAGGCGATCGCCGGGGTGCACGACCAGCTCTGGCGGCAGGGTGACGGCGCGGGCGGCGACGCGGCGCCGGGCGAGATCGACCTCGCGCCCTTCCTGGGCACCCTGATCGCCAACCTGCAGAGCGGGGCGCCGCGCCACCGCCTCGTCTGCACGGTGGATCCGCTGAGGATCTCCGCCGATCAGGCGATCCCGATCGGCCTCCTCGTCAACGAGCTCGTCACCAACGCAATCAAGTACGCCTACCCGGATACGGTGGATCCGGAGACCGGCGAGATCCGGGTGAGCACCGCCCTCGCGGACGGGGCGCTCGTCCTCGACGTCTCCGACGGGGGCGTCGGCCTGCCGGAGGATTTCGACATCACCCGGGCCTCGCGCAGCCTCGGCATGCGCGTCGTCTCGAACCTGAGCCGCCAGCTCGGGGCGACGCTCACCCTGCCGCGCGAGGAGCCCGGCGCGCATTTCCATCTCGTCGTTCCGATGCCGGGATAATCTCCGGATCTGGGTAGATCCGGACGCGAAAACCGGGCAAAAGTGGCAATCAGGCGGCCCCGGAGAGGGCACGCCCCGCGCCGGATCCCGCATCCGGGCCGGGGCTCGAGCGGGGAGGGTCTTGCGTGTTCCAGCGGCGGCGCCGCCCGATCCTGCTCACGGGGGCGATCCTGGTCGCGGCCGCGCTCGCCGCGCTCGCCCTCACCGAGACCGGTGCGGGCTGGCGCGCCCGCGCCGCGCCCTACTTCGCCGACCTGCGGGCGCCCGCCTTCCTGGCCGATCTGCGCGCCGCGCCCGAGGCGCCGCCCCTGCCCGCGCCGCGCATCGCGGTCGAGGACGGGCGCACGGTGGTGCGGCTGCGGCCCGAGGAGCGGGTCCGGGTCGGTCTGGAGACCGCGACGCGGCGCTCGGAGGCCCACCGGCAGGAGCTGCAGGCCTACGGCGTCGTCCTCGACATCGCCCGCGTCACCGAGTTGACCAACGCCTACGCCAACGCCCGGGCCCAGCTCCAGACCGCCCGGGCCAAGATCGAGGTCTCGGGCAGCGCCGCGCGCCGGGCGCGCAATCTCGGCCAGTACGCGACGCCGGTGCAGGTGGAGACCGCGGAGGGCACCTACCAGACCGATCAGGCCGCCCTGATGGCGGCGGAATCGCAGCTGCGCACCCTCGAGGCCACCGCCCAGCAGGAATGGGGGCCGGTGATCGGCAAGGCGATCGTCGCCCGCGCGCCCGCGGTGACGCGGCTGATCGAGCGGGCCGACTTCCTGATGCAGGTGACGCTGCCGCCGGGCGAATCCCTGAGCCGGGCGCCGGAGGCCGCCTTCGCCGAGGTGCCGCCGCAGAGCGCGCGCGTGGCCCTGCGCTTCGTCAGCGCGGCGACCCGCACCGACCCGCGGGTGCAGGGCCAGAGCTTCTACTACCTCGTCGCCGGCGAGAGCGGCCTCCTGCCGGGCATGAGCACCCTGGCCTTCCTGCCCTCGGAGCGCAGCGTCACGGGCATCCTCGTGCCGGAGGACGCGGTGGTGCACGGGCAGGGCGGCACCTGGGTCTATCGCGGGCTGGGGGAGGGGGCCTATGTCCGCCACCCGATCCGCTCCGACCCGCCGATGTCGGAGGATGCCTACGTGGTCGAGGGCCTGCCCGACGGCACCGAGATCGTGCTCAAGGGCGGACAGGCTCTGCTCTCCGAGGAGCTGAAGAGCCAGATCCGGGTCTCGGGCGACGATGACGATTGAGAGCCGGGCGCGGGACGGCGGGGCCCCGCAAGCCGCCGCAGGCCCGCAAATCGCCGCCGGCCATGAGCAACCGGCCGCCGGGCCGCAGGCCGCCCTCGTGGGCGCCTCGGTGCGGATGCCTCGGGTGGTGCTGGCGCTGGCCTGCGCCCTTCTGGTGTTCGGGCTCTACGCCCTGCGCAGCGCCAAGTACGACGTCTTCCCCGAGTTCGCACCGCCCTCGGTGGTGATCCAGACCGAGGCGCCGGGCCTCGACCCGGAGCAGGTCGAGGTCCTGGTCACCCAGGCGATCGAGGTGGCGGTGAACGGGCTCTCGGGCCTCGAGACCCTGCGTTCGTCCTCGATCCAGGGCCTCTCGGTGATCACCGCCGTGTTCAAGGCCGGCAGCGACGTCGATCGGGTGCGCCAGCGGGTGGGCGAGCGGCTGGTGGCGCTCACCGGCCGCCTGCCGCAGGGGGTGATGCCGCCGGCCATGACCGCGCTGACCTCCTCGACGAGCACGGTGCTCCTCGTCGGGCTGACCTCGGAGACGCGCGACGACCTCGACCTGCGCACGATCGCCGACTGGACCGTGCGCCAGCGCCTCCTCGCGGTGCCGGGCATCGCCCAGGTCTCGGTCTACGGCGGCGGCGTGCGCTCGCTCCAGGTCCAGGTGCGCCCCAACGACCTCGTGCGCTTCCGCGTCGGCCTCAACGACGTGCTGGCCGCCGCCCGCAAGGCCACCGGCGTGCGCGGCGCGGGCTTCGTCGACACCGCCAACCAGCGGGTGGTGCTGCGCACCGAGGGGCAGGCGCTGGACCCGGAGGTGCTCGGCCGCACGGTGCTGATCAACGAGGGCGGGGCGAGCGTGGTGCTGGCCGACGTCGCCACCGTGCGGGCCGCCGCCGAGCCGCCGATCAGCGCGGCCCTCGTCGACGGGCGGCCCGGCGTGCTGCTGATGGTGGGCGCCCAGGTCGGCACCAACACGCTCGAGGTCACCGACCGGGTCGAGGCGGCGCTCGCCGACCTCAAGCCGGCGCTGGCCCGCGACGGCATCGCCCTGCGGCCCGACCTGTTCCGGCCCGCCAACTTCATCGCCATCGCCAACGCCAACGTGCTGCAGGCCCTGGCGCTCGGCGGCGGCCTCGTGATCATCGTGCTGTTCGTGTTCCTGGCCGACTGGCGCACCAGCCTGATCAGCGCGGTGGCGATCCCGCTCTCGCTGATCGCCGCCGTGCTGGCCCTGATGGCGGCGGGCGAGAGCCTCAACACCATGACGCTCGGCGGCCTCGCCATCGCCATCGGGGAGGTGGTGGACGACGCGGTGATCGGCGTCGAGAACGTGGTGCGGCGCCTGCGCGAGCACCGCGCCCGGGGCGAGGCGACGCCGCTGGCGCGGGTGGTGCGCGACGCGATCCTGGAGGTGCGGACGGCGGTGGCCTACGCCACCTTCGCGGTGCTCCTCGTCTTCGTGCCGGTGCTCTCGCTCTCGGGCGTCGCCGGGCGCCTGTTCGGCCCGCTCGCGCTCGCCTACATCCTCGCCGTCGTCGCCTCCCTCGCCGTGGCGCTGACGGTGACGCCGGCGCTGAGCCTGCTGCTGCTCGGCGGCAGAGGGGCGGGGAGGGGGACAGGGCAGGCCGTCTCCGAGCCGCCCGTGATGGCGTGGTCGCGGGCGCGCTACGCCGCCCTCCTGGCCCGGATCGGGCGGCACCCGCGGGCCATGATCGCCGCCGCGATCCTGGTGACGCTCGGCGGCGCCGCGCTGCTGCCGACGCTCGGCGGCACCTTCCTGCCGGACCTGAAGGAAGGCCACCTGATCCTGCACATGGCGGGCGCGCCCGGCACGTCGCTGCAGGAATCCCGGCGCCTCGGCACGCAGATCACCGGGGAGCTCCTGAAGATCCCCGGCATCCGCTCGGTCGCCTCGCAGATCGGCCGGGCCGAGGCCGGCCAGGACACGGCCGGCACCCATTACAGCGAGATCCACATCGATCTCGATGCGGGCCTCGACGGGGCGTCGCAGAAGCGGGTCGAGGCGCGGATCCGGGGGCTGGCGGCGGGGTTTCCGGGCGCGGCCTTCTCGCTCAAGACCTTCCTGACCGAGCGGATCGAGGAGACGGTCTCGGGCTTCACCGCCCCGGTGGTGGTCAACCTGATCGGCAACGACCTCGACCGGATCGAGGCGGCGGCCCGCTCGGTCGCCCGGGAACTGGCCGAGGTGCGCGGCGCCCGCGACGTGCAGCAGGCCTCCCCCGCCGGCATGCCGCAGGTCAACGCCTCCCTGCGCCCGGCGGACCTGCGCCATTGGGGCCTCGAGGCCATCGAGGTGCTGGAATCGGTCCGCACCGCCTATCAGGGCGACGTGGTCGGGCAGAGCTACGTCGGCAACGCGGTCTTCAACGTCATCGTGATCCTCGACGAGCGGGGCCGCGGCCGCCTCAGCGCGCTGGGCGACCTGCCGCTGCGCACGCCCGGCGGCCGCTACATCCGGCTGTCGCAGGTCGCCGACATCTACGAGACCACGGGGCGCTACCAGGTGCAGCACCAGGGCGCGCAGCGGGTGCAGGCGGTGACCGCCAACGTGGTCGGCCGCGACGTCGCGGGCTTCGTCGCGGCGGCGCGGCGCAAGATCGCCAAGGAGGTGCGGCTGCCCGAGGGCGTCTACGTCTCCTTCGCGGGCTCGGCGGAGGCGCAGGGGCAGGCGCGGCGCGACCTCCTGGTCCATTCCGCGCTGGCCGGCCTCGGCATCGTGCTGCTGCTGGCCGTGGTGACGGGCTCGGGCGCCAACCTCGCCCTCGTCCTCGTCAACCTGCCCTTCGCCTTCGTGGGCGGCGTCGCCGCGGTGGCGGCGACCGGGGGCGTGCTCTCGCTGGGCTCGATCGTCGGCTTCGTCACGCTGTTCGGCATCTCGTTGCGCAACACCATCATGATGATCGCCCATTACGAGCATCTCGTCACGGTGGAGGGCCGGCCCTGGGACGGCGCCACGGCGATTCACGGCGCCGCCGACCGGCTGGTGCCGATCCTGATGACCTCGCTGGTGACGGGCCTCGGCCTGATGCCGCTCGCGCTCGGGGCGGGCGAGCCCGGCCGCGAGATCGAGGGCCCGATGGCGATCGTGATCCTGGGCGGGCTCGTCACCTCGACGGTGCTGAACCTCGCGATCCTGCCGGGGCTGGCTTTGCGCTTCGCCCGGTTCCGCTCCGATCGCCACGCGGGCGGGGCGCCGGACGCGCGCATCGGCGCGGCGCTGTGACCCGGGTCTCCGCGGAGCGCGGCCCGCGCCGCCCATCCGGGGCGATCCGGGGCGCGGCCCGGGGCAGGCCGTTCCGGGACGGAGGCGATGCCGGCTTGCCGGAACCGGCCTCCGCCCCGCGCGGGCTGCCCGGATCCTGCTCTATGATGGCCCCGCAACGGAGGCACCCCGCCATGCATCCCCCCATGCACCCCCCTACGCAATCCGCCCTGCGCCCGTCCCTGCTCCGGGGGCCGCTCAGGGCCCTGGCCCTCGCCGCGCCCCTGGCCCTCCCGGCCGCGTCCGCCGGGTCGGCACCGGCTCCCGTCCCGCCGCCGATCGAGCCGCCGGCCGCCGTCGCCCCGCCTCCATCCGCGCCCGCGCCGTCGCCGCAGGGCCTCCCGACCTTCCCGATGCTGCGGGTGGTGCCCAAGGGCGAGGTGCGGGCGATCGCCTTCTACGCCTCGCTCAACCCCGACTGCTCGGTGATCGGGCCGGTGGTGATCCGGATCCTGGCCAAGCCCGCGCACGGGCGGCTGAGCACGGAATCGGGCGAATCGTTCCCCCGCTACGCGCCGAGCGCCCCTCTGGCCGCCTGCAACAGCCGCAAGGTGCAGGGCCAGCGGCTGCTCTACGAGCCGGAGGAGGATTTCGAGGGGCTCGACACCTTCAGGATCCTGGTGATCAACGCCGACGGCACCGGCTACGAGACCGAGGCCAAGGTCTCGGTCCGCTGACAGGCGCGCCCGTTGCCGGCGGGCGCGGCACCGTCACGAGACCCGGACGAAGGCGCCGGCCGGCACCGGGCGCGCCGACAGGGGCCCGGGGGCCGGCCCCGGCAGTGCGTCGGCGCTGCGGAAGGTGTTCCGGCCGGCGGCCTTGGCGGCGTAGAGCGCGTGGTCGGCCCGGGCGAACAGGTCCGGGCCCGGGCCGTTGCGGGCGAGCCCGACCGAGGCGCCGAGCGGCAGGACGGTCCCGTCCAGCACGACAGGCAGGCCGAGGGCCGCCACGATCCGCCCGGCGAGCTGCCCGGGCGCGTCCCGGTCGAGCCCGGGCGGGAGCAGCACCGCGAACTCGTCGCCGCCGATCCGGGCCACGAGATCGGCCGCGAGTCCGGCCCCCGCGCAGGTGCGGGCGAGCCGCGCGGCCGCTTCCGTCAGGCATGCATCCCCGGCGGCGTGGCCGAAGCGGTCGTTGATCTGCTTGAACCCGTCGAGGTCGACGAGGAGCAGCGCCCCGCCCGCCGGCCCGGCCGCGCGGGCGTGGAGCCGCGCGTCGAAGGCGGCGCGGTTGGCAAGGCCCGTCATGGCGTCCCGCTCGGCGCACCGCCGCAGGCGCTCGATCTCGATCCGCTCGGCGGTGACGTCCTGCTTCGTGCCGAACAGCCGGACCGGGCAGCCACCGGCGCTGGCGAGCGCGGCCGTGACCCGGATCCAGCGGCGCTCGCCCCGCGGCGTCGCGATCTCGGCATCGAGCCGGAAGCCGCGCCCCGCGGCGAGCGCACCGCCGCGCACCTGCTCCAGCAGCGCGCGCGAGCCCGGGGCGAAGCACTCGACGATGGCGTTCCGGCACAGGCGCGCCCCGCGGGGCAGGCCGAACAGGTCGTAGGTGGCGTCGGTCCAGGTCAGCCGCTCGTCGGAGAGGCGGCACTCCCAGGCCCCGATCCGCGCGGCGGCGGCGGCCTGCGCCGCCAGTTCGTCGAGCCCGCCGCCCGCGCCGCGGCCCGCCGGCCGGTCGGCGCGGGCGGGATCGACGGGGCATTCGGCCACGGCTCGGCTGCCGGGTTCCAGGCCGGAGACGCGGGCGCTCACGAGGCCGGTGTGCCGAGGCGGGGAGGGGCGGAGATGGGCAGGATCGGCCTCGTCCGACATACGGGCTCGCAGGGCTGCGTCCGCAGGTTTCAGGCCCCCGCACCATGCAAGGCCTGCGTTAAGAAAGCTTTGCCCCGCCCAGGACTTGGTCCCCACGCGGTGCCAAAGCGCGGCGGGAGGCCGCGTCCGGATCGAGCCGAGCTTTATTTTAGATCGATTTAAAACTGTAGTTTAGAAGTATTCTGTTTTTGTACTGCGGATATTCGCTGGCCCCGCGCGATTAAAAGCCCTAGATCTCCGGCGCATGGGCAAGCTCAAGCCGATCTATCTCTACCGCCTACGCATGCTCCACGCGGCACCGCGCTTCTACGCGCCCCAACCCATCAATCGTTACCTGGAAAAGCGCGGGCTGATCCGGCCGACCGGCCGTACCCATCCCGACCAGCGCCACGCCGAATACGCGATCACCGAGGCCGGCCTGCGCGCGCTCGAAGCCTCGGTCTCGGGGGGGCAGCCGGGGCTCGACGGCGCCTGAGGGGCCGTCTGCTCCAGTCCTGCGCGGACGCAACCAAGATTTGCAATAAAAACAAACGCTCGTTCGGCGTGCATTCGGCCGCCCGTGCGCGGAGTGGAGCGGGGTAAAAAAATACATCATCCAAAGCAAGATTTTCCCGATCCGAGATCTATCAGGCCACAGCCGTCGATCCGACCGGACTGCAACTTTTCCGGGACAGCAATGCATTCTGCGCACGCGTCGAGGCATATCTGACCAATCATGCGTTACATTTGCGCCAAAGACTCCCAGAAAAATACCGATTGCATTCGGACCTTCAAAATAAACCCTTGACCGTGCCCTGTGCGAGATCGATCTTCCCCAAACAAGCGCATTGCACCTGTAACGGACGGGATCATGGAACAGCAGAACGTCGACCAGATCGAACTGGTCGTCGAGATCGTCGCGGCCTACGTGGCGAACAACTCGGTCCCCTCAACGGACCTGCCGGCCCTGATCGGGAGCATCCACGCGGCCTTGCGCGATCTCGCCCGGCCGGGCGCGTCCGAGACGCAGGCCGTCGAGAAGCTGACGCCGGCCCAGATCCGCAAGTCGATCTCGAACGACAGCTTGCTCAGCTTCGAGGACGGCAAGCCCTACAAGACGCTGCGTCGCCACCTCACCCTGCGGGGCCTGACGCCGGAAGCCTATCGCGAGAAGTGGGGCCTGCCGCGCGACTACCCGATGACGGCGCCGAGCTACTCGGCCCAGCGCTCCGAGCTCGCCCGCGCGCTCGGCCTCGGCCAGCAGCGCCGCAAGAGCCGCGCGCCCGCCGCCGAGCCCGAGCCCGCCCCGGCCGCCGAGGCGCCCGCCGCGGAGGCACCCGCCGCCAAGCCCCGCGGCCGCCGCAAGGCGCAGGACGCGCAGGCGGCCGAGTAGGACGGCCCGCGGCGGGTCTCCGCGGGCGGGCCGGGCGCTCCCGAACGGGGGCGCCGACCGCGACCCTCAGGCGCCCGCCAGCGCCCGGCCCGGCCCGCGCCGGTCCATCCCGCTCCGCGTGAGGCCGCTCCGGCTCAGGGCGATGAGCAGCCCCGAGATCGTCAGGCCGTCGCAGGTCAGGCCGAAGGCCGATCCGACGAGCAGGTTGTGGCCGGCCCAGCACAGGGACGCGGCGAGGAAGAGGCGGCGCATCGTCCCGAGATCGCCCTGCAGGCGCGCGCGGGTCGCGAGCAGCGCCCCCGTCCCGGCATAGGCCGAGGGCCAGCCGTTCCAGGTCGCCGCGGTGAGGGCGAGCACGCCGAGGAAGCTGCCCGCGAAGAGCGGGACGAACCAGGCCGGGCGCCGGTCGCGGCCGCCGAACCGGGCCGCCAGCAGGCTCTGCAGCACCGAGACCGCACACATCGCCGCCCCGGTGACGGCGCCGAGCCTGAGGAAGTGGAACCCGAAGGCGGCGGCGCAGGCGGCCGAGGCCAGCAGGATCAGGGCCGGGCGCGGCATCAGGCCGGCGAGAAATCCCAGGGTGAGGCCGAGCAGCCCGAAGACGTCAAGATGATCCTCGACTGCATTGGCGACGATCGTGACTGTCTCTGGCAGGGTCATGGCGCGCTCGGGGCCGCGCCGGATCGGCGCTGGTCTGTCCACGACCGGCTAGGACCGGATGGTAACCCGAAGGTTAACGACCCCGATGCCGGGCCCGCGGCGTTGCGCGCGGGCCGCACTTGCCGAGGCAGCGGATCGGGGGCCGTGCCTTTCCCGGATACAATCCTCTACACAGGCGCCACGGGCGGATCCCTCGCCCCTGCCTCGAGGAATGCTCCCCGCCGTGCGCCCGGACGACGCCACCCTGATCGCCCCCGAAGCCTCCGAAGCCCCCAGGGGCCTCGCGACCGAGCAGGGCTTTCCCCCCGCGATGCCGCCGGAGGCCCCGCTCGCCATGCCGGTGCAGGATCTCGCCCGCTTCGAGGCCGGCGCCGCCCGCAGGCCGGTCCGGCCCCGGCGGGCGCCCCTCGCGGCCCGGCTCCTCGTCTTCGGCGGGGCGCTGGCGCTCACCGCCTATGGCGGGCGGCAGATGTACGAGACCGTGTCGGTCTCCGGCAGCCCGACCCTGCTCCAGTACGTCCTGGTGGCCTTGTTCGTGCTCACCTTCTCGTGGATCGCGCTCGCCTTCACCAGCGCGGTGCTCGGCTTCTGCGTTCTGCTCGGCCGCCCCGCCCTGCCGGCCCTGCCGGCGCGGCTCGGGGGCCGCACCGCGGTCCTGATGCCGGTCTACAACGAGGCCACCGCCCGCACCTTCGCGGGCGTCGAGGCGATCCGTGAGGCCGTGGAGGCGACGGGGCTCGGCGACCGCTTCGACTGGTTCGTGCTCTCCGATTCGACGCAGGCCGACGCCTGGATCGCCGAGGAGCGCGCCTTTCTGGAGCTGCGCGGCCGCCTCGGCGCGCAGGCCCGGCTCTATTACCGGCACCGGCCGAAGAACCACCACCGCAAGGCCGGCAACATCGGCGATTTCGTCACCCGCTGGGGGGGCGCCTACGACCACATGCTGGTGCTCGACGCCGACAGCCTGATGAGCGGCGAGGCCGTGGTCCGCCTCGCCGCCGCGATGGAGGCGGACCCGGATGCCGGCATCATCCAGTCGCTGCCGCTCATCATCAACCGCAACACCCTGTTCGCCCGCGTCCAGCAATTCGCCGCCCGGATCTACGGGCCGGTGATCGCCACGGGCCTCAGCCACTGGTCGGGCCGCGACGGCAATTACTGGGGCCACAACGCGATCATCCGCACCCGCGCCTTCGCCGAGTGCTGCGGCCTGCCGGACCTGCCCGGGCGCCCGCCCTTCGGCGGCCACGTGCTGAGCCACGATTTCGTGGAGGCGGCGCTGATCCGGCGCGGCGGCTGGGACGTCTTCATGCTGCCGACGCTGCCCGGCTCCTACGAGGAGAGCCCGCCCTCGCTGATCGACGTGGCGGTGCGCGACCGGCGCTGGGCCCAGGGCAACCTCCAGCACAGCCGCATCATCGGGGCCGCCGGCCTGCACTTCGCCTCGCGCCAGCACTTCGCCACCGGCATCGCCGGCTACGTCGCCTCGCCGCTCTGGCTCTGCCAGCTCGTGGTCGGCATCGCGCTGGTGCTGCAGACGGCCTACGTGAAGCCCGAATACTTCGCCCAGGAATTCGCGCTCTACCCCGTCTTCCCGCGCTTCGACCCGGTGCGCGCGCTGCAGCTCTTCGGGCTGACCATGGGGGTGCTGCTCGCCCCGAAGGCGCTCGGGCTGATCCTGGCGCTGCGCGACGCGCCGGTGCGCCGGGCCTGCGGCGGGGCGGGCCGGCTCGTCGGCTCCTGCCTGATCGAGATCCTGCTCTCGGCGCTGATCGCCCCCACCGCGATGCTGATCCAGTCCGGCTCGGTCATGGGCATCCTGCTCGGGCGCGACACCGGCTGGAACCCGCAGCGGCGCGACGACGGCTCGATCCCGCTCCGCGACATCGTGCGCCGCCACCGCTGGCACACCCTGCTGGGGATCGTCTCGGGCGTGGCGGCCTTCGCCATCGCCACCTCGCTCTTCCTCTGGATGTCGCCGACGATCCTCGGCCTCGTCCTGGCGATCCCGATCTCCTGGGCGAGCGGGCAGCTCGGCTTCGGCCTCGCGCTCAAGCGCCGGGGCCTGCTGATGACGCCGGAGGAGCGCGACCCGCCAGGCATCGCCGTGCGGGCGGGCGCCCTCGCCGCCGACAACGCCGAGGCCGGCCTCGACGAGGCCGACGCGCTCCGCGCCCTCCACGCCGACCCGGATCTCGCCGAGGCCCATGCCCGCATGCTGCCCCGCGGGGCATCGCGGCCGCGGGGCGAGATCGTGCCCGACCACGTCATCGCCCAGGCCAAGCTGATGGAGGCCGAGACCGTGGCGGAGGCGATTGCCTGGCTCGGACCGAAGGAGCGCATGGCGCTCCTGCACGACCGGGCGCTGCTCGACCGGCTCGGGCGGCTCTCCGGCTAGGCGGGGAGCCAGGTCCGCTCATCCGGGATCCCGCCCGAGACCTGCCGCGCACGCGCAGCAGCCTCCCGCCCCGGGCGGTGGGCATCGGCACGGCGCCTGCCATGTTCGGGGCATCCCGCATCGCACAATCCGCCGGTCCCCGGGCCGCGGCCGTGCCGCCCGAGAGGGTCCCGCATGATCTCGCTCCCGATCCTGGCGCTCGCCATCGCCTCCTTCGGTATTGGCACCACCGAATTCGTCATCATGGGGCTGCTGCCCGAGGTGGCGGGCAGCTTCGGCGTCACCATCCCGCAGGCGGGCTACCTCGTCTCGGGCTACGCGCTCGGCGTCGTGGTCGGGGCGCCGCTGGTGGCGATCGCCACGGCCGGGCTGCCGCGCAAGACCGCGCTCATCGCCCTGATGGCGACCTTCCTGGCAGGCAATCTCGGCTGCGCGCTGGCGCCGAGCTACGGCCTCCTGATGCTGGCGCGGGTCGCCACCGCCTTCGCGCACGGGGCCTTCTTCGGCATCGGCGCCATCGTGGCGCGCGATCTGGTGCCGCGCGAGAAGCGCATTCAAGCGGTGTCGCTGATGTTCTCCGGGCTGACGCTCGCCAACGTGCTGGGCGTGCCCTTCGGCACCGCCCTGGGTCAGGCGCTGGGCTGGCGCTCGGCCTTCTGGGCCGTGGTGGCGATCGGCCTCGCCGCGCTCGCGGCGATCCAGCTCTACGTGCCGGCGGGGCTGCCGGGCACGCGCGGCGGCATCGTCCGGGAGTTCCGCGCCCTCGGGCGCTGGCCGGTCCTGAAGCCGATGCTGATCTCGACGCTCTCCTCGGTGAGCCTGTTCACGGTCTTCACCTACATCACGCCCTTCCTGGTCGGCGTCAGCGGCTTCAGCCCCGGGGCGGTCACCGGCGTCCTGTTCGGCACCGGGATCGGGCTCACGGTGGGCAACCTCGTCGGCGCGCGGCTCGCCGACCGCAACCTGCTCGGCACCGTGGTCGGCGGCTTCCTGGGCATCGTCGCGGTGCTGGTGATCCTCACCCTGGTCGCCCAGTCGCAGGCCGCGACGGTGGCGGTGCTCGTGCTCTGGAGCGCGCTCGCCTTCGCCCTGGTCTCGCCCCTGCAGATCTGGGTGGTGGAGGCGGCGAGCGACGCCCCGAACCTCGCCTCGACGCTGAACCAGGGCGCGTTCAACCTCGGCAACGCGACCGGCGCCTGGCTCGGCGGCCTCGCCCTGACGCTCGGCGCCGGCTACGGCCGGCTCCCGCTCATCGCAGCGGCCGTCGCCCTCCTCGGGCTGGGCCTGACGCTCGGGGCGCTGCGGGCCCGTCCGGCCCTGCAGGCCTCCTGAGACCGGGGCTATCCTGCATGGGTCGGCGCAAAAGCGTTAGTATTTCGTCAACGCCATGCGATTGTAGCATGGGTCGGCCGCTCGCACGCTGATTGTTGCGCCGCACCATCGGACGCATTGTCCAGTCCGACACTCACCGCCACCGCGAGCCCGACCATGAGCGCGTCCCCTACTCTCAGCCCCGCCTTCGCCGCGGCCACCCCGCGCCGGACCGGCCTCTTCGCCCGGATGATCCGGGTGTGGCTGGAGCATCACCAGCGCATGCTCGAGATGGGCATCGAGCCGCTCTAGGTGTTGATCCTCAACAGGTTGTCCTCGGTCAGGCCGAGGCGGCTGACGGGTGTCGTGCCGTTGATGCCGCCGTGCGGGCGCTGCCAGTTGTAACGGAAGAGGAAGGCAGGCAGGTCCGCGCGGCGCTGTTCGGAGGTGTCGTAGGCGCGCGCGTAGGCCCATTCGCGCAAGGACGTCTGGACGAAGCGCTCGGCCTTGCCGTTGGTCTTGGGTGTGTAGGGCCGGGTGCGTGCGTGGCGGATGGTCAGGCGCCGCAACGCTTTGGCGTAGCGTCGGGATTTGAAGGCCGGCCCGTTGTCGGTCATCACACGCTCGACCGCGATGCCGTGGCGGCGGAAGAAGCGGAGCGCGCTGAAGAGGAAGGCGAGGCAGGAGGCTCGGGTCTCGTCGGGCAGAATCTCCGAGTAGGCCAGGCGCGAGTGGTCGTCGACGGCCAGGTGCAGGTACTCCCAACCGATGCCGCGGCCTGAACTCTGCCGGGTGCGGTCGCCGGTGATGCGGTGGCCCACCCGCTCGAAGCGGCCGAGTTTCTTGATGTCGATGTGGATCAATTCGCCCGGCTTGTCGCGCTCGTAGCGGCGCACGGGTTCGGGCGGTTCGAGGTCGCGCATGCGGCTCAGGCCGCACCGGCGCAGCACCCGACTGATGGTGGCCGGCGAGACGGCGAGATCACGGGCGATCTGCGCGCCGGTCAGGCGTTGCCGACGCAAGGCCACGATAGTCGCCTGCGTCGCGACCGGGGTCGGGCGGTGCAGCGTGTGCGGCCGCGAGGAGCGATCCTGCAGCCCGGCGGCACCTTCCGCGGCGAACCGGGCGACCCACTTGCGCACCGTCTTGGGGCACACGCCCATCGTCGCGGCCACCGCCTTCGGGTTGAGGCCGCTCCGGGCCAGCCGTACCAGCCGCTCTCGACCCGAGGGCGTCAAGCGCGCATTCTGGTGGATGTTCATCCGGTCTCTCCGGGATCGTTGAAGCTTCGCAACTCCAGCGTCCTCGGTTCAGACCGGATGGACAACCTCCTGAAAGCTCACATCTAGGCCTCGAGATCGCGCCTCCGCCGAACCGGGTCCTCCCGCGGCGGACGGCACCCGCGATGGACGGCACCGGCCGTGAAACAGGCCGGCTGCCCGGGCGTGTCCTGGGCGGGTCCTAGGCTATCCGGCAGGCGAGGCGACCGGCATGCGGATCACTCGGCCGCGCCGGTCACGCCCGTCCCGATCATACCCGCGCGAGATCACCGAGCAGGCTCGCGGCCACCGTCGCCTTCGAGACGGTGAGGCCCGAGGCCGCGATCGCCTCGACCGCGTTGCGGATGCGAGCCAGGCCCGCGCCGCGGGCGTTGGTCCAGGCCTCGACCGCCTCCGGGCCGGCGCCGACATCCCCCACCACCTCGGCCGTCAGCGCGCGCTGCGCCCGGCGGATGCCCGCCACCGCGCGCTCCAGGGCGATGCGGTCGAAGATGTCGGTGACGGGGGCCTTGCGCGCCTCGCCCGCCAGGGCATCGAGGCGGAAGGCCCGCTCCAGCGCGAAATGCGTCGCGGCGATCTCGGAGACCGGCCGTCCGCTGGTCTCGGCCACCCGCACGATGTCGGGGGCCGAGGTCAGCGCCCGCAGCGCCGCGAGGCGGGACGCGGAGGCCTCCGCCAGCCCGAGGCCGACGAGTTCGGCCGCGCGCGCCGCGAGGTCGTCGCGGGCCTGGGCCGCGAGCACGTCGGGCAGGGCGGCCAGCACCGCGCTCACCCCGTCGCGGTAGCGCGCCACCACCGGGCTGATCCCGCCCGAGAGGTCGAGCTCGCGGATGAACCAGACGATGCGGCCGGTGAGCAGGTCCTGCACCTCGGCGTAGAGGTCGAGCTGGGCCTGGCCCCCGATGCGGCCGGCGAGCCCGTCGATGGCCTGGTTCAGCTCCATCAGCCCGAAGGCGTCGCGGGTGACCGCGTAGGCCTTGGCGATGGTGGCGGCGTCCGCCCCGGTCTCGTCCACGAGGCGGGTGACGAGCGAGGGACCGCCCCGGTTGACGATGATGTTCGAGAGCGCGGTCGCGATGATCTCCCGGCGCAGGCGGTGCCCCTTCACCGCGTCCGGGAAGCGCTCGCGCAGGGCGACGGGGAAGTATCGCTGCAGCTCGCGCTCGAAATAGGGGTCGTTCGGCACCGGCCCGGCGAGCAGCGCGTCGTAGAGCGAGAGCTTGGCGTAGGCCAGCAGCACCGCGTATTCGGGCCGGGTCAGGCCCTCGCCGCGGCGCAGGCGCTCACCGAGCGTCGCGTCGTCGGGCAGGAACTCGACCGCCCGGTCGAGCCGCCCCTCCGCCTCCAGCGCCTGCATGGTCCGCATGGCGAAGCCCGTCTCGCCCGCGCCCCGCTTCAGGGCGAGCGACAGTGCGAGCGTCTGCAATTCGTTGTTGCGCAGCACCAGCCGGGCGACCTCGTCGGTCATGGCGGCGAGCAGCTGGTTGCGCGCCTCCGGATCGAGCCGCCCGTCGCGCTCCGGGATCATCAGGGCGATCTTGATGTTCACCTCGACGTCCGAAGTGTTGACGCCCGCCGAGTTGTCGATGGCGTCGGTGTTGAGCCGGACGCCCGCGCGCGCCGCCTCGATGCGACCGCGCTGGGTCAGGCCGAGATTGGCGCCCTCGCCGACGACCTTCGCGCGCAGCTCCGTGCCGGCGATGCGGACCGCGTCGTTCGCCCGGTCGCCCGCGTCGGCGTCGGTCTCGGTCGTCGCCCGCACGTAGGTGCCGATGCCGCCGAACCAGAGCAGGTCGACGGGCGCCTTGAGGATCGCCTGCATCACCTCGGCGGGCGAGGCCTCGGCCCGGTCGAAGCCGAGCGCCGCGCGGATCTCGGGGGAGAGCGGGACGGTCTTGGCCGAGCGCGGGAACACGCCGCCGCCCGTCGAGATCAGGGCCTGGTCGTAATCGGCCCAGGAGGAGCGGCCGAGATCGAACAGGCGCCGCCGCTCGGCGAAGCTCGCGGCGGGATCGGGGGTCGGATCGAGGAAAATGTCGCGGTGGTCGAAGGCCGCGACGAGGCGCAGGCTCCGCGAGAGCAGCATGCCGTTGCCGAAGACGTCGCCCGACATGTCGCCGACGCCCGCCACCGTGACGGGGTCGGCCTGCACGTCCACGTCCATCTCGCGGAAATGGCGCCGCACCGCCTCCCAGGCGCCCCGCGCCGTGATGCCCATGCCCTTGTGGTCGTAGCCCTGGCTGCCGCCGGAGGCGAAGGCGTCGCCGAGCCAGTGGCCCTTCTCCAGCGAGAGCGCGTTGGCGATGTCCGAGAAGGTGGCCGTGCCCTTGTCGGCGGCGACCACGAGATAGGCGTCGTCGGGATCGTGCCGCACGGTCTGGGCGGGGGGCACGATCCGGCCGTCGACGATGTTGTCGGTGAGGTCGAGGAGCGTGCGGATGAAGATCCGGTAGCTCTCGGTGCCCTCCGCGAGCCAGGCGGCGCGGTCCGAGGCCGGAGGCAGGCGCTTGGGGAAGAATCCGCCCTTGGCGCCCACCGGCACGATCACCGCGTTCTTGACCTGCTGGGCCTTCACCAGCCCCAGGATCTCGGTGCGGAAATCCTCCGGCCGGTCCGACCAGCGCAGGCCGCCGCGGGCGACGTAGCCGTAGCGCAGGTGCAGGCCCTCGACGCGGGGGCTGTAGACGAAGATCTCGAAGAAGGGCCGGGGCAGGGGCATGTTCGCCACCTCGGCGCAGGCGAACTTGAAGCTGATCGTCTCCCGCGGACCGCCCTCGGGCGCCTCCTGGTAGAAGTTCGTGCGGATCGCGGCCTCGACGAGGTTGACGAAGCGGCGCAGGATCCGGTCCTCGTCGAGGCTCGTCACCGCGGCGAGCCGCTCCTCCAGCAGGGCGCGCACGGCGGCCTGCGCCTCGGCCCGGTCGCCCTCGCGGGCGGGGTCGAAGCGGGTGGCGAACAGGTCGACGACGCCGCGGGCGATCTCGGGATAGCGGGCGAGCGTCGCCGCGAGGTAGTCCTGGCCGTAGCGCACGCGGAGCTGGCGCAGGTAGCGCCCGAGCGCGCGCAGCAGGGCGGCGGCGCGCCAGGGCAGCTCCGCCTCCAGGACGAGGCGGTTGTAGCCGTCGGATTCGGCGCGGCCCCCGCCGATCGCCAGCAGCGCCTCCTCGAGCGGGCCTTCGAGCCGCGCGAGGTCGATCCCGGCGCCGGTGGCGCGCTCCAGCAGCATGTCGTGCAGCCAGACCTGCCCGCCTTCGCCCGCGAGCCGGTAGGTCCGCTCGTTGATCACCCGGAAGCCGAGATTCTCCAGGGCCGGGACCCGGTCGGAGAGGGGGAGGGCGCCCCCTTGCGAGAACACCTTGAGGCGCATCTGGGCCGGCGGGTCGCCCTCGCGGCGCCCGAGCCCGACGGCGCGGGGATGCTCGGGGTCGAGCCGCTCCAGGATCGCGATGTCGGCCACCGCGAGCGCGGCCGCGAAGGTCTCGCGGTAGGCCGCCGAGAAGGTCTCGGCGTAGCGGGCGTGCAGGCGGCGGGCCTCGCGCCCGTCATAGGCCTCGGAGAGCGCCGCGCGCAGGGCGTCGCCCCAGGTCCGCACGAGGTCGGCGACGCCGGCCTCCAGCACCTTGGGGTCGCGCTCGGGCGCGTCCGCCTCGGGCAGGCCGACGATGAAGTGGATGCGCGCGAGCGGCCCCTCCGGCAATTCGGGATAGGTCGCCGAGAGCCGGCCGCCGTGCTCGGCCGCGAGGTAGGCGCCGATGCGGGCGCGCACGCTCGAATCGTAGCGGTCCTTGGGCACGTAGACGATGAGCGAGACGAAGCGGCCGAAGCGGTCGGCGCGGGCGAGCACCCGCACCCGCGGCCGGTCGGCGAGATCGACGATGGCGAGGGCGAAGCGGGTCAGGCGCTCCACGCCGATCTGGTAGAGGTCGTCGCGCGGGTAGGTCTCCAGCACGGCGAGCAGGCTGCGCCCGGCATGGCTCGTGGGGTCGAGCCCGGCGCGCGCCACCACCGCGGCGACCTTGCGGCGCAGGTAGGGCACCTCGCGGGCCAGCGCCGTATAGGCCGCGGCGGTGAACAGGCCGACGATCCGCACCTCGCCGGAGAGCCGGCCCTCGGGCGAGAACAGCTTCACGCCGACATAGTCGAGATAGCCCGCCCGGTGGACCCGGGAGCGGGCGCTCGCCTTGGTGATGATCAGCGCCTGCGGCTCCTCCAGGAAGGCGCGGATCTCGGGCGTCATGTCGACGAGGGCGCGCCCGCGGCGCAGCACCGCGAGGCCCGGATCGCGCAGCACGCCGAGGCTGACCGCGTCGCCCGGCGCCTGCCCGGTGAGGTCCTGCTCGCGCAGGCCCAGCACGATGAAGTGCCCGTCGCGCAGCCAGGCCAGGAAGGCGCGGGCCTCCTCGATCTCCTCGGCGGCGAGGGGGGAGGGGCCGTGGCCGTAATCGGCCGCCAGATGCTCCAGGCGGGTGAGCATGGCGCCCTGGTCGTCGCCCGCCACGATCACCTCGCGGTAGACCTGGGCGAGGCCGGTCCAGAGGCGGTCGCGGGCCTCGCCCGCGTCCAGGCGGTCGAGATGGATATGGATCAGGCTCTCGCGGTCGAGGGCGCCGCCGGCATCCGCCGTGGTCTCGCCGACGACGCGCAGGAGGGCGCCCTCGGCGTCGCGCTCGACGCCGAGGATCGGGTGGGCGACGAGGAGCGGGGCGAGGCCCTGCTCGGCGAGTTCGGCGAGCGTGGAATCGAGCAGGAAGGCCCGGTTGTCGTTGACGACCTCCAGCACGGTCAGGTCGCGCGGGCGCCCGTCGCGCATCACGGTGACGTCGCGCAGGCGCAGATCCGCGGGGGCGCCCGGCCGGCGCGGCTCGGCGAGGAGGGCGCGGGCGGCGGAGGCGAGGTCCGCCAGGGCCTCGGCGGGGTAGGGGGCGAGATCCTCCGGCGGCACCCGCCCGTAGAGGTCGCGGACGAAGCCGCCCCGCCCTCCCGTCTCGCCGATGCGGCCGGCCGCCGCCTCGATCAGGTCGCTCCGGGCCGATTTGGCCTCGGGGCTCGCCAGGGCGGTCGCGGTTTCCAGAGCCATCGTCACTCCCCCCGAATCGGGATCGGCGCCTCAGGTTGGCGTAGGGGAGGGCGACCGCCAAGTCGATGCAGGTCCCGGGACGCCCCTGACGGATCGGAGCGGCTGACACCGGCGCCGGCGCCCAAAGCGGACCGTGAAGGTTCCGGAGTGTGGCCGCGAAGCCGTCGTCAGGACGCGCGTCGCGGTCTAATCTCGCCCCCGGCCCGCCCGGCGGCGGCCTGCCCGGTTCGGGCCCTGGCGGTTCGGGGGATCGGGTGTCGCGCGGGCACGGCACGGCAGGCGCCGGGCTTCGAGAACGTCGGCGGCGCGCGGGCGCCGGGTCCGCCGTCCTGCGGCTGACGGGCCTCGCGCTGATCCTCGGCCTGCCGGGGCTTCCGGCCGTGGCCCGGCCGGGACCGGCGCCCGGAGGCGCAGCGGCCTCCGTCGAGGCGGCGACCGACGCGGTCGTCCTGTCGGAGCTCTCCGTGACGGGCGAGGGCGCCGACCCCTACGGGCGCGGCCCGACTGTCGCCGCGCCGCCGGGCTCCGCCGCGGCCGTCATCGAGAACCCGGTCGGCCAGACCGCCACCCGGATCGGGCGGCAGGACACCATCGCGGACCGCCCGGCCACGACCATCGGCTCCGTCCTTCTCGACAGCCCCGGGGTCAGCGTGCGCCAGGGCAGCGGCGGGCGCGACGCGGTCGTCTCGATCCGCGGCAACAACGCCCGCCCCACGGGCGGGACCAAGAACGTCGTCGTGGTGGAGGACGGTTTCGTGCTGACCCAGCCCGACGGGCTCGCGCGCTTCGACCTGACCGACCCGCGCGCCTACGCGGGCGCCACGGTGTTCCGCGGGCCGCAATCGGCGCTGTTCGGCATCTACGCCACCGGCGGTGCCATCGCCCTGCGCACCCGCGATGCGGCGGAGATCGACGGCACCGAGATCGGGGTCGATGCGGGGGGCTTCGGCGCGCTCAGTCCCTCTCTCGCGGTGGGGCAGGTCAGCGGGCCGGTCGCGATCAGCCTGTTCTCCAGCGACGCCCGGGCCAACGGCTACCAGGACCACAGCAGCTACGACACCCGGATGGTCAACCTGCTGGCGAGCGTCACGCCCGGCCCCGACGACCGCTTCGTCCTGAAGGTGATCGACAACCGGATCGGCGCCGATCTGCCGGTGCGCAGCTCCCGCGCCGAGTACCGGATCAACCCCTACCAGCGCGGCTGCGCGGCAGTGGCCGTCGCGGCGCCGGGCTGCAGCCTCGTCAACCTGTTCCGGAACGGAGCTTCCGGCGCCACCGTGCCGGTCACCGCGGACGAGGGAGGCTTCGGACGCGACGACCGCCGCACGGTGGTGGCCGCGCGCTGGGAGCACGACCTCGACGCCTGGACGAGCTGGCGCACGCAGGCCGTGTTCTACGAGCGCAACTTCGACCAGCCCTATTATGCCACCGCGTCGCGGGGCTCGTACCCGTCCTGGAGCGGGCTGAGCGAGCTGACCCGGCAGGGCGACCTGTTCGGGATGCCGGCCCTCGGCTACGCGGCGCTCGCCTTCGGGACGATCGACGGCCACGCCACCACCTTCGCCCGCGCGCCCTACGGCGGCCCGCGGCTCGGGGCGCTGCTCGGCGATCTGGAGAGCACGCAGACGAATCTGGGCGGGCGGGCCCGGGTCGAGCTGGCGCTCGGGAGCGCCTGGACCGGGGTGCTCGGCCTCGGACTGGAGAACACCTGGCTCGCGGGCCGCAACCGGGCCTACGCCACCACGGCCGCCGGCCCCGTCGCGACGCTCACCGGCATCGACCGCAGCCTGTTCAACCTCGCCCCGGAGGCGGCCCTGGTCTACCGCCCGGACCCGGCCTGGGCCCTGCGCGGGCGGGTGGCGACGGGTTACGGCACGCCGGTGGCCGGCAACCTGTTCGTCACCCCGGCGGGGCTGCCCGGCGACAACACCGGCCTCAGGACCCAGCGCAACCTCGGCCTCGATCTCGGGCTCGACTGGAGCCCGCGCGGGACGCTCCGCCTCAGCCTCACCGGCTTCTACGAGCTCTTCCGGGACGAGCTGGTCTCGCAGGGGGGCGGGGGGCCCGTCACCTACACCTACAACGTGCCGGCCTCGGAGCATCGCGGCCTCGAGATCGGGGCGGAGTGGCGCCCGCTGCCGGGCTGGCGCGCCACCCTCGCCTACACCTACGACGACCAGATCTACACGCGCTTCGCGGAGACGCTGTCGGCGGGCGGGCTCAGCCGCGGCTTCGACCGGGCCGGCCGGCGGATCCCCGGCGTGCCGCCCCAGGTCGGCCTCGCCCGCCTCGGCTACGACGTGCCGGCCGGCCCGCTCGCCGGGCTCGGCGCCTTCGCGGAGGTCGTGGTGCAGGATCGCGTCGCCCTCGACAACGCCAACCTCCTGCGCGCGCCGGGCTACGCCCTGGTGAACCTGAACCTCCACTACGACGCCGCGCTCACCGGCGGTCCCGCGCGCCGGATCAGCCTCTACCTGGAGGTGCGCAACCTCCTGGGCACCCTCTACGCCGCCTCGACCCAGAATCTCGCCGACACCCTCGGCCCCGGCGGCCTCCAGAACGGCGCCGCCGTGCTCGCGGGCATGCCGGGGGCGATCGTGGCGGGCGCGCCGCGCACGCTCTTCGGCGGGGTCCGGCTCGGATTCTGACGCGCCCGCCGCCGGGCGCGCCCGGAGGCTCGGCCGCGGCTCAGCCGCCCGCCGGCTCGCCCGCGCGCGCCAGCCCCTCGAGGATCGCGCCGACCACGCGCTCCTGCTCGGGGGCCGTGATCACCGCGTCGAGCGGCAGGCGGAGCAGCGTCTCCGCGGCCGCCCGGGTGACGGGCAGGGTGCCCAGGGCCCGGCCGTAGCGCAGGCCCGCGGAGGCGCTGTGCAGCGGCACGTAGTGCGTGCGCGCCTCGATGCCGCGCGCCTCGAGCGTGTCCCGCACGGTTTGGCGGACCGCACCGCTGCGGAAGCGCAGGGCGAAGATGTGGCCGTTGTGGCGGGCCGCCGCCGGCACCGCGGGCAGGCGCAGGGCCGGGCTCGCCGCCTGCGCGAACAGGTCCGCGTAGCGGGCCCAGGCGGCCCGCCGCGTCGCGTTGACCGTCTCGGCCGCCCCGATCTGCGCCGTGAGCAGCGCGGCGGTGACCTCGGAGGGCAGGAACGAGGAGCCGAGATCGCACCACTCGTAGCGCCCGATCTCGCCGCGATGATAGCGCAGCCGGTCCGTGCCCTTCTCCCAGGCGATCTCCGCCCGAGCGACGAGGTCGGGCCGGCCGACGATGAGGGCGCCGCCCTCGCCGCTGCTCACGTTCTTGGTGGCGTGGAAGCTGAAGGTGCCGAGATCGCCGATCCCGCCGAGCGGCGCGCCGTTCCACGACGCCCCGAAGGCCTGCGCGGCGTCCTCCACCAGGGCGATGCCCGCCTGCGCGCAGAGCGCGAGCAGAGCGTCCATGTCGCAGCCGACACCCGCGTAATGCACGCAGAACACGGCCCGGGTGCGCGGGCCGAGCGCCGCTGCGACCGCGGCGGGATCGAGGTTGAGCGTGGCCGGATCGACGTCCACGAAGACAGGGACGGCGCCGCGCAGGGCGACGGCGTTGGCGGTCGACGGGAAGGTCCAGGACGGCATCACCACCTCGTCGCCGGGACCGAGCCCGAGCACCAGGGCGGCCATCTCCAGCGCGTCCGTGCAGGAGGTGGTGAGGAAGGGCGTCCCGGGCACGGTGCGGCGGAGCAGGGCATGGCAGGCGGCCGTGTGCTCGCCCCCGCCGGCGAGCCCGCCGGCCGCGAGCGCGCGCGCCACCGCCTCCACGCCCGCCAGGGTGACGGTGGGACGGCAGAACGGCACCGGCGCGCCCGCGAGCGCCGCGGCGGGGCGCGCCTGCGCGCTCATTCCCACGCGGCGGCCCGGCGGTTGGTCGAATCGCCCACCGGGGCGAGGCCGGGGACGAGGGCCCGCCCCGCCTCCGGGTCGACCAGGGTGGCGCTGAGATAGAGGCGGGCGATGTCGAGGCCGCCGTCGGGCCCGTGCTCGATGGCGAGGTCGCCGAAGCCGAGCCGCGGCAGCACGGCTTCGAGCAGGCTCCGGTCGATCCAGTGGAAGCGCGTGCAGGGCGCCGCGTCGAAGGCGGAGTGCCGGCCGGTGTCGCGCAGCATGCGGGCGAGGCCGCTCGCGCTGCCGCCGTCCGCGAAGGTGGCGACCAAGCGGCCGCCCGGGCGCAGCATCGCCGTCGCCGAGATCAGGTAGACGAGGGCGGATTGGAAATCCATCATCATCAGGACGTCGATGGCAAACCACAGGTCCGCGCTGCCGGCCCGGGTGCCGTAGGCCCGGAGCAGGCCCTCGTTGTCGCTCCAGGCGATGCGGCGCGCATCGAGCCGGCCCGCCGCGACCGCGGCGGCGCAGCGGGTGCGGAGCACGTCGAGGAAGGCGTCGCTGATCTCGAAGGCGGCGACCCGGGCCGGCGTGCGGTCCAGCGCCAGGGCGGTGTACTTGCCCGCGCCCGGCCCGATCTCGACGATCTCGCGCAGGGCCTCCGGCGCAGGCCCGGCGATCCGCCGCCACGTCGCCTCCTGCAGGGCCTCGTCGGCCCATTCGTCGCCCGGCCAGGGCCAGTCAGCGCCGGCGGCGGCGCGGCGCTCGGGAAAGACGCGGCGGACATAGTCGTTGAAATAGGCGCGCGCATCGGCCGCTGCGGCGCCGTCCCCGTTCGCTCGCGTCATCCGGTCGTGGTCCCGCTTCGTCCCAAGGATTCAATCTCAAGTCCCCCGGACCGGGAGCGAGCCGCCAGTTAAGGGTGCTGTTCGATAAGACTTTAGTGCCAGATGGTAAATAAGCCATCCCGGCGGACCGCTGAGATGCGGGGCCGGACCCTGCTGCAGCCGCGCCGGCCAGGAAGCGAGAGATGCTGAACTCGTATTCAGGGATCATCGTCCAAGAACAGGATGTCTATTCGGATTACGATCTCAAGCGCGTCCTGCACGCACAATATCTGGAGATGTGGCCCGAACACAAAATTGGCCACGATCGCCTCTTCGGGTTCAGCGTGCAGGACGTTCTGCTGACGAGCGGCTTCGTGCCGATCGACTTGCGCCGGGAGCGCATGTTCCTCGGCCAGACCTACGCCGGCATCGCCGACATCGTCCCGCTGCGGTTCACCCGGACGGCGGACCGCTACGACCTCGCCGCCGCGCCGGCTCTCCATCCGGGACGGCACGTCGTGCTGGGCGGCCCGATCGACGGCGTCTGGTATCACTGGCTGTTCAACTGGTGCCCGCGGCTGCTGCTGCTCCGCTGGCTGGCGCCGGAGCGCCTCGCAGATCCCGACACCCGCATCGTCGTCCATCCCACCGCGATGCGGGAACCCTTCCGGGCCATCCTCGACACCTTCGGCATCCCCGAGGAGCGGCTGCTCCCGGTCGATCCCGCCCGCGACCATCGACTGCAAGAGGCCTATCTCGTCTCCTTCCTCAACCAGCGGCGGCTGTACCCCGACCTCGTGCGGGCCTTCGCCCGGCACGTGAAGGACGCCTTCGGCCTCGCGGAGGTCACCGCCGCGCGCCGGATCTTCGCGAGCCGCCAGGGCCTGGCCGGGCCCAAGCGCCGGATCGCCAATTTCGAGGCGGTGGCCCCGGTCCTCGAGCGGCACGGGATCCGGGCCGAGACCCTCGGCGACCACTCGGCGCGGGAGCAGGCGCGGCTCTTCCACGAGGCGGATCTCGTGGTGGGCGGGCACGGCTCGGATCTGGCGAACCTGCTGTTCTGCCGGCCCGGAACCCGCGTCCTGGTGATCGAGAGCGCGTTCAGCGTCGAGCGCCGGGAGCATGTCGGCCTCCTGCATCTCTGCGAGGTGCTGGGCCTCGAGTACCATCTCCTCGTCGCGGCCACCGCGGAGGAGGGCGCGCAGGCCGCCGGCCCGGCGCGGCGGAACCTCGATTACCGGGTCGACCCGGACCACCTCGCCGGCCGCCTCTCGGCCCTGACGGCCCGGCCGCCGGTGCGGGAGCGGCACGGCCGCCCCGATCCTCTGTTCTGAGCCCGTGCCTCCGCGACGCGGTGCGGAGAATGCGGCGTCCATCCGGTGCCGGGGAGGGGATCGCGACACAATGCGCCGGTGCCGTCCGCCGGACGCGTGCCGCGAGCCCGCCCGACCGTCATCCGGTCCGAGCCCGACGCGTGTCTGTCCGCCGCACGACCTCGGAAACCCCAGTCTGACGCCTGCATCCGCCATTCGCATAAGATATATTATGGAACCATCAGGTCGAGGGAGGCCCATTCCTACAGTTTTCGTTAACCATACGGCGTTGCCGTTTCGGGGCAGGGGTCCTGTGCCGCGGCTCCGCAGCCCTTGGCCGTCCTGTCCTCGACCGTTCGAGGCGGAGGCCGGGATGCCGGGAGCCGCAAGCTGGCGTTCGACGCGCGGCGATCCGGACACCGGCTCGGTCGACAGGTCCGCGCCGTCCTGGACCCGCCCGCGCGATCGTGGCGGCCGGCGCTCCGGGGCAGGGCCATCCCCGCCCGAGCCCCCTCCCCGGTCAAGCGGCCGGCTCATCCGGTCGCCGGATCATCCGGCCGCCGGGTCCCGGCGAAGACCCGTCCGTCCGCGAAGCGGCAGGCCACCTCCTCGCGCAGCCGGCCCGCCGGGCGCACCCGCACGGCGTCCGGCCGCTCCAGTTCGTCCCGGCGCTCCAGCGCCTCCGCCGCGTCCATCGGCACGTCGCGCCCGCCGCCGAGGCCGCGCCACCACAGCACCGCCGTCTCGCGCGCGTAGCCGCTGCCCGCGAGATCGAGACGGATCCGGCTGGGCGCGCCGCCGCCGAGCACCACCGCGATCCCGTCCGGCGTCGGCTCGACGCGCCACTGCGTGACGGGCTGCCAGCCCGTCCGAAGCGCCGCCGTCACCGCGGGCGAGAGGATCGGCAGCGCGTCCTCGGCTTCCGCCTCGTGCGGAGCCTCCGCGGACTCCGCCTCGGGCTCGACCCAGCAGGCCTCGCAGGTCGAGGCGTTCAGCGCGATCAGGGCGCCGCAGCCGGGGCAGGGCTTGGCCCGCACCACGCCCTCCCGCCCCCGCACCGCCGCGGCCGTGCGCGCGGTGACGACGTCGACCGGCCCGTGCATCCGCACCAGCCCCGCATAGTCGAGGATCAGCGCGTCGGCCTTGCCCGGCGCCGTCCGCAGGGCACGCCCGACCTGCTGCACGTAGAGCCCGGTGCTCTGGGTCGGGCGCAGCAGGGCGATGAGATCGACCTCGGGCACGTTGAAGCCGGTGGCGAGCACGCCGACCGAGGTGAGGCAGCGGATGCGGCCCGCCCGGAACGCCGCCACCATGCGATCGCGGGCCCGGCGCGGGGTCTCGCCCGTGAGGGTCTCGCAGGAGACGCCCTCGGCGCGCACCGCGTCGCGCACCGCTTCCGCGTGGGCGACGCCGGCGCAGAAGGCGAGCCAGGCCCGGCGCCCGTGGCCGTAGCCCAACATCTCCTCCACCGCCGCGCGGGTGATCCAGTCCCGGTTCACCGCCGCCTCGAGCTGGCTCGGGATGTAGTCGCCGCCCCGCCGCCCGACGCCGCTGACGTCGAGGGCGGTGAGCGTCGCCTTGGAGAGCAGGGGGACGAGGTAGCCGCGCTGGATCAGGTCTCCGACATTGGCCTCGTAGACGATGCCCTCGAACAGGCGCCCCGCCCCCTCGTCGAGCCGCCCGCTGTCGAGGCGGTAGGGCGTGGCCGTGAAGCCGACGACGCGCATCTCCGGCCGCAGGCGCCGCAGGCCGGCGAGGAAGCGGCCGTAGCGGGTCTCGGCGTCGCGCGGGATCAGGTGGGCCTCGTCCACGATCACGAGGTCGCGGGGGCCGAGGGCGTCGAGCTTGTTCCAGACCGACTGGATGCCGCAGACGACGATCGGCCGTCCCGCCTCCCGCCGCCCGAGGCCGGCCGAGAAGATCCCGGCCGGCGCCTCCGGCCACCAGCCGACGAGCTCGCGGTGGTTCTGGGCGATCAGCTCGCGGCTGTGGGTGACGACGGCGATGCGGGCGTCGGGCTGGCGCTCCAGGGTCTCGCGGGCGAGGGCGGCGATCACCAGGGCCTTGCCGGCGCCCGTGGGCAGCACGATCAGGCCGTCGCGCAGGGCGGAGGCGGGAGACGAGCCCCCTGCCCCGCTCCAGGCCGCCCGGAGCGCGTCGAGGCTCGCGCGCTGGTAGTCGCGGAGTTGCAGCATGGGCGGCGGTGTAGAGGCTCGGCCGCGGCGCGTCCGTGGCGGCATTGCCTCAGACCCGATCCAGATGATCCCTGCGGGATGACGGATCCGGGCTTCGCTCAAGCGCCGCGCGGGCTTGTCCGGCGCTGCGCGGGCTTGCTGGCTCCGTCCCCGCTCCGGCCGGGCGGATACCGGGTCAGGTGGGCTCGGGGCGGCGCAGCAGGTAGATGTCCATGATCCAGCCGTGGCGGGCGCGCGCCTCCGCGCGGACCCGGCGGATCTCCGGCCCGACATCGCCGAGCCGCCCCGAGCGCAGGATCTCGTCGGCCGTGCCCAGATAGGCGCCCCAGTAGATCGTCAGTTCCGGGTCGAGATGGTCGAAGCGCGGGTCGGCGTCGAGCATCACCACGGTGCCGTCCGCCTCCGGCAGGCCGGCGGCGAGGTTGCGCCCGGTGGTGATCTGCACCGCCGCGCCGATCCGGTTGAGCAGGATCCGGTGGGCCGCCGTCAGCGCCTGCACGCTGGTGATGCCGGGGATGACCTCGCAGGCCAGGGCGAGGCGCCCGCGCGCGCGGATGCGCTCCAGGATGCGCAGGGTGCTGTCGTAGAGGGAAGGATCGCCCCAGACCAGGATGGCTCCCACCTCCCCTTCCCCGAGGCTGTCGGCGATCACCCCCTCGAGCACAGCGGCGCGCGCGGCGTGCCACGCCTCGACGGTGCCGCCGTAATCGGCCGGACGCCGCTCGCGGGCGGGATCCTCCACCGCGACGAAGCGGTAGGGCCGGGCGATGTGGGCCGCGCAGATCTGCCGGCGCAGGTCGATCAGGTCGGCCGTCTCGGAGCCCTTGTCGAGGGCGAACACCGCGTCGACGTCGCGGAGCGCCCGCACCGCCTGCAGGGTGAGATGGTCCGGGTTGCCGGTGCCGATGCCGATGACGCGCAAGGTTCGCATCGCAAAAGGTCCTGCGGACAGCCAAAAGCCCGCTCCAGTGTGATCCGGGGCGGGCTTGTGAGGTTGGTTGCGGGGACAGGATTTGAACCTGTGACCTTCAGGTTATGAGCCTGACGAGCTACCGGGCTGCTCCACCCCGCGCCAGGGTCGTGAGCATCGTGTCGAGGGAATGGGTTGGCATCCTGTGGATGCGTGCCTGCGCTGTGCGGGTCTGGCGGCGACCGACTCTCCCGTGTCTTGAGACACAGTACCATGGGCGCTGGTGCGTTTAACGGCCGAGT
>NZ_JBWJYM010000013.1:0-117186 GCF_056431005.1 Methylobacterium sp. HJ2
TCCAGGCCGAGCGCGGCTCGGCGTCGCGCAGAGGCGCCCGGGGCGCCGGCTGACCGGCCGGCGACGCGGGAACCGCCGCGCTGTCCTCGCACCCGCCCCGGCGGTCATCCGGTCCAGGCTCCCTGCGCGTCGGCGCGGCGGATGGGAGACCCGCCGCGCCGACGGGACAGCGCGTGGACAGCCATGTACCCGCTTTGTTCCTATGTGTCAAGAATAATGTCTTAGCTTGAGGCGGGGCGTGCGGTTCGCCGCTGCCTCCGCGAGACCGCCCGCTTCATGGGCCGCCGACACCGGCCGCCGACAGAGGCCGCGCGTCCCGTCCCCGCCGCAGGCGCCCGCACCCGCGCAGGGGTTCCGGTCCGGCTCGGACGCGCTGCGCGGCGCGAGCCGCAGGATGCGGTGCGCACGGGAGCCGCCCGCCGGGGCGGCAGGCTCCCGTGCGCGTCCGGGCCGGCTCAGGCCGCCCGGACGGTTGCGAGGAAGCGGGCGACCTCGGCGCCGAGCTGGTCGGACTGGCGCGACAGGCCGGAGGCGGCGGCGAACACCTGGGCGGCGGCGGAGCCGGTCTCCTCGGAGGCCCGCGCCACGCCCGAGATGTTGCTCGTGACCTCGCCCGCCCCGGTGGCGGCCTGGGCGACGTTGCGCACGATCTCCTGGGTCGCCGCCCCCTGCTCCTCCACCGCCGCCGCGATCGAGGCGGCCACGGCGTTGATCTCGCTGATCCGCTGCGTGATCCCGTCGATCGCCTGCACCGCCTGATCGGTCACGCCCTGGATCTCGCCGATCTGCGACGCGATCGCCTCGGTGGCCTTGGCCGTCTGCGAGGCCAGCTCCTTGACCTCGGAGGCCACCACCGCGAAGCCGCGGCCCGCCTCGCCCGCGCGCGCCGCCTCGATGGTCGCGTTGAGCGCCAGCAGGTTGGTCTGACCGGCGATCGAGGAGATCAGCCCGACCATGTCGCCGATCCGGGCGGAGGTGGTCTTCAGCGCCTGGACGAGCTGGCCGGTCCGGTCCGCCTCGCCGACCGCCGCCTGGGCGAGGCTGGCCGAGCCCTGCACCTGCCGGCTGATCTCGGTGACCGAGGTGCCGAGTTCCTCGGCCGCGGCCGCCACGGTGTTGACGTTGGAGGCCGCCTCCTCGGCCGCGGCCGCGACCGTGGTGGATTGCGAGGCCGTCTCCGTCGCGGTCGCGGTCATCGTGCTGGCGGTGGCCTGCAGCTCGGCGGCCGAGGACGACACCGTTCCGACGATGCCGCCCACGGCGCGCTCGAAGCCGTCGGCGAGCTCCACCATCGTGCGCTTGCGCTCGCTCGCGGCGGCCGCGTCGGCGAGGCGCTGGACCTCCGCCTGCTCGGCCGCCTTCTGGGCGACCATGGCCTTGATGCCCGCGACCGCGCGGCCGACGGCGCCGATCTCGTCGCCGCGCGCCGCCTCCTTGATCTCGGCCGCGACATCGCCCTGGGCCATGCGCTGCAGCACCCCGACCAGGCTCGCGATCGGGCGGGTGATGCCGGCGACGACGATGAATGCGGCGAGGGCCAGGGCGGCGAGCAGGCCGGTCGCCGCCGCGGCGACCAGAACCGTGCCGGCACGGGCCGAGGCCTCGTCGGCGCCGACGCTCGCCTGCTTGAGCTCGGCCGTCAGCAGGTCGATGCGCGGCTGTATGATCTCGCGCAGCTTCATCCGCAGCGGCGCGGCCTCGACGAGGAGGACCGGCGTGGCGGCGGGGTCGTTCTTCAGGGCCAGGGCGTTGCCGCGCTCGGAGACCGCGAAGAAGTCGACGAGGGCCTGGCGCAGGCCCTGGTTCGCGGCCTTGCGCTGCGGCGTGTCGGACAGGGCGATCAGCCGGTCGGCGCTGTCGAGCGCGGCCTTGGCGGCGGCCTCGTAGCGGACCTTGTAGCCGGTCATCTCGTGCGCGCGGGTCTCAAGCACGAGATTGCGGCTCTGGACGGCGGCCTCGTTCACGTTGATGCGGACGGTCAGGATGCCCTCCAGGCGGGCCATCTGCACCTCGACCAGCTGGCGCGTCTGCGCGGCCAGATCGGCGAGGCTGGAGCGGGCGTAGAGCACGAGCCCCCCCGCCACGGCGGCGACGATCAGGAGCGGGAGGGCAGCCTTGATCAGGATCTTGGTGTGGCCGAGGAGGGTCATGATCGTGGTCCGGGGGGTGGAACGTGCGCGCAGACCCTATCGGAGCTTGGTTAAACGGCCGGAAATTTTTCACCGTGCCGGCCGGGCCGGAGGCGGATTCGCCCATAATTCCGAGCCGCTTCGGTATGTTTTCCTGGTCCCGCCGGGCGAAGCGCGGCCGTGGGGCCGCACCGGCGCGGCGGACGCCCCCCGGGGATCCGGGGCCGTCCGCGGCGCCCGCGCGGATCACCGGCGCGCCCGCGCCGGAGCGGCCGGCGCCTCGATCGGGCGGATGCGAGCCCCGCGCTCACATCCGCGCGGTGATCGTCGCCAGCACCGTCAGCGGCGCGCCCGGCAGGTTGTTGAACTGGTTGAACGGCTGCTCGATGTAGCGGGCATCCGTCAGGTTGCGGGCGTTGACGGCGAAGCGGTAGCGCTCGACATCGTAGAACACGGCCGCGTCGAGGCGGTTGTAGCTGCCCACCGTGAAGCTGTTGTTGAGGTCGCCGAAGCGGTTGCCCACATGGGTGAGGCCCGCGCCGAAGCCGAGACCGCGCCAGGGGCCGTCCTGGATCTGGTAGGTCGACCAGACGCTGGCGCTGAACTCCGGCGCGCCGATCAGCCGGTTGCCGATCGCGTAGGTGGTGTCCTTCGTGATCCGGGCGTCGAGATAGCCGAGCCCGCCGATGATTTTCCAGCCGGGCAGGATCTCGCCCGCGATGTCGAACTCGACGCCCTCCGAGCGTTGCGCGCCCGTGATCACCGAGAAGCCCGTGTTGACGGGGTCGGCCGCCGAGACGTTCTGGCGGTCGATCCGGAAGGCGGCGGCGCTCAGGGTGAGGGTGGATGGGATCAGGTCGTAGCGGGCGCCGACCTCGTACTGCACGCCGGTCTCGGGCGGCGGGTTCGTGGCGCCCAGCACGTTGTCGGTCTGCGGCTTGAACGAGGTCGTGTAGCTCGCGTAGAGCGTCAGCGGCTCGACCGGGCGGTAGACGAGGCCGACACGCGGCGAGATCCCGAACAGCTCCTGGTCCGGGGGCGTCGCCTGCGTCGCGCTGGTCCGGCTGACGTAGAACTGGCTGCCGAAATCCGCCCGCGCCCCGAGCAGGAGCTGCAGGCCGGCGCCGAGGTCGATCTGATCCTGCAGGTAGAGCCCGTACAGGGCGGTCCGCTGCTGGATCGCGTTCTGGAAGGTGAAGGGGCCGTAGGTGCCCCGCGGTGCCGGGTCGAAGAAGCTCGTGCCGCTGAAGCTCGACTGCACCGAGTACGACTTGCGGAAGCCGTTGGTGTACTCGAAGCCGGCCAGCAGCGTGTTGCGCAGGCCCAGCACGTCGAACTTCGCCACCAGTTCGGACTGGGTGTCGATCGCCGCGAAGGTGGTGTCGGTCGCCGTGCTCCGGCGCGTGACCTGGGTGCCGGCGGCGTTGACGGCGGTGGAGCGCACCGCGAAGGCGTCGAAGCCGCCCGACTGCACATTGACGACCTGCCGCAGGGTCACGGCCGCGTTGAGGTCGTGCTCGGCCCTGAGCGTCACGAAGTTCGATTCGCCGTTGTAGCGGGAGTTCGGGGTGCCGTAGTAGCGCGCGACGTCGTCCCGCGGCACCCGGCCGTTCCGGGCGATCAGGCCCTCGTCGTACTGCGAATCCTGCCGGGTCACCTCGGCGAGGAGCTCGACGCGGGTATCGGGGGCGGGCGTCCAGGTGAAGGCGGGGGCGACGAAGTACCGGGTGTTGGTGCGCCCGTCGCCGAAGTTGCGGAAGGTCGGGTCGTCCTGGGCCGCGAAGCTGACCCGCGCGGCCAGCCCCTCCGCCGCCGGCAGGGCGCTCGACACGGAGCCCTGGAGGCGGGCGAAGCCGAAGCTGCCGCCCTGGAGCGTGAGGTCGCCCGTGGGCTCCGCCGTGGGCCGCCGGGTGACGATGTTGACGAGGCCGCCGGGATCGCCGCGCCCGTAGAGCACGGAGGCCGGTCCTTTGAGCACCTCGATCCGCTCGACGTCGGCGAGGTCGCGCTGCGTGGTGTTGAAGGTGTTGGCCTGGCTCAGGAGCACGCCGTCGATGGCGTAGGTCTGGGTGCGGAAGCCGCGGATCACGAAGGTGTCGGAGCGGCCCTGGATGGTGCCGCCGGACTGCACGTTGCTGACGTTCTGGATCGCGTCGGCGAGCCGCACGTCCTGCTGGTCGACCAGCACCTCGCGCGGCACCACCTGGATCGACTGGGGCACGTCGCGGATCGCCGTGTCGGTGCGGGTGGCGGTGCCGGAGCGGCCGGCCCGGTAGCCCGCCACCGGCCCGGTCGCGGCCTCGCCCGTCCCGGTGACGGAGAGTTCCGAGAGCACCACCTCCGACTCGACCGGCTGCGCCTGCACCGCCGACAGCCAGAGCGGCGCGAGGCCGCCGAGCACCATCGCGGCGCCTGCCGGCCCGCCCCTGCCCGTTCTCGTCATCGCCGCGTCTCCGATCAGGTTCGCCGGGGCCGGGGGCCGCGCCGTCGGACCGTTGAGCGCGCGAAGACGTGAGAAGACAAGCGCCGACGATCGAGTGATCTTCGCCCGACGCGCGTTTGGAGACACCCGTATCCGAGACTCAACACCCTCGAATGCGAATAGTTATAAAGTCTTTCCCGGAAGTTGCAGCCTCAAGCCACCTGCAACAGGCACGCACGATCGGCCGGACAGCCCGCCGGCAGCTGCGGACGCGCTCCGAATACGGCGCGGCGCGCCCGGCCGAGCGGGTCCCGGCCCAGGCCAGGGCCGGCCGGAGGGAATGCGGATCCGGTGGATGCCGGCCCTCGCCCCGGGGGCGCCACCCTTGCGCAATGAGAACAAAAAGAGTACATAAACGACAGCCGGGGCGCGATTGCGAACGGCGCCCAACCCCCGCATAAGGATGCCGCCGCGATGGCCCAGCCCGCCCTGAAAGCCGTGGATACGCCCAGCATGGACAAGGACAAGTCGAAGGCGATCGACGCCGCTTTGTCCCAGATCGAGCGCGCCTTCGGCAAGGGCTCGATCATGCGGCTCGGCAAGAACGACAAGGTCGCCGAGGTCGAGACGGTCTCGACGGGCTCGCTCGGGCTCGACATCGCCCTCGGCGTCGGCGGCCTGCCGCGGGGCCGGGTGATCGAGGTCTACGGGCCGGAATCCTCGGGCAAGACCACGCTGGCGCTCCACACGATCGCCGAGGCCCAGAAGAAGGGCGGCGTCTGCGCCTTCGTGGACGCGGAGCACGCCCTCGACCCGGTCTACGCGCGCAAGCTCGGCGTCAACCTCGACGACCTGCTGATCTCGCAGCCCGATACCGGCGAGCAGGCCCTGGAGATCACCGACACCCTGGTGCGCTCGGGCGCCATCGACGTGCTGGTGGTCGATTCGGTGGCCGCGCTGACGCCGCGGGCCGAGATCGAGGGCGAGATGGGCGAGAGCCAGCCCGGCCTCCAGGCCCGCCTGATGAGCCAGGCGCTGCGCAAGCTCACCGGCTCGATCTCGCGCTCGAAGTGCATGGTGATCTTCATCAACCAGATCCGGATGAAGATCGGCGTGATGTACGGCAGCCCGGAGACCACCACGGGCGGCAACGCGCTGAAGTTCTACGCCTCGGTGCGCCTCGACATCCGCCGCATCTCGACCCTGAAGGACCGCGACGAGGCGATCGGCAACCAGGTCCGCGTCAAGGTCGTCAAGAACAAGGTCGCGCCGCCCTTCAAGCAGGTCGAGTTCGACATCATGTTCGGCGAGGGCATCTCGAAGGTGGGCGAGCTCGTCGATCTCGGGGTGAAGGCCGGCATCGTCGAGAAGTCGGGAGCGTGGTTCTCCTACTCGAGCCAGCGCCTCGGCCAGGGCCGCGAGAACGCCAAGGGGTTCCTGCGCGACAATCCCGAGATCGCCGCCAAGATCGAATCCTCGATCCGCCAGAACTCGGGCCTCGTCGCCGAGAAGATCCTGGAGAACGCCAAGCCGACCGACGACGAGCTCGACGAGGGCGAGGCCTAGAACGCGGGCGGGCCGGACGGTCCCGCCGCGCAGAGGATCACGAACGCGAAAGGGCGCCGGACCAGGCAGGTCCGGCGCCCTTTCGGCGTCTCGGGAGGCGCCGCCTCAGCCGTGGTGGCCGGTCGGCTCGAACAGGAAGTCGTCGATGCGCGGGATGCTGACCCCGAGGCCGCCCTGGAGCGGGCGCGACAGGCGCCAGGGCCGATCGGTGCGGGCCCGGATCGCCTCCGAGGGGCGCAGGCGGCGCAGGGTGCCCGCGTCCGTCACCTCCTCGATGGCGAGGAAGCCGTAGACCTGCAGCCGCGAGGCGGTGAGCTTGGTCTCGCGGTCGCCCGCCGCGACCGCGAGGCTGCCGGTGGCGTAGACCGCGTCCATCAGGCTGCGCTGCTCGCCCCGGCGCCGGATCTGGCCCTCGCGCACATCCCCCTCGCCCGGGGCGAGTCGCGCCGGCGCGCGCCGGAACGGAACCACGTTGTCGGACGCCGTCGAGACGCTACCCATACGCATCACCCTGGTACGCGAACCGCAGATCCGGCCGGGCGAGCCCCGCCGGAGATGCGGACAATTCGACGAACCGGTTTAATCTTCCGTGAGCGACGCCCGGGCACCCTGTCCCCGCCTTGGCCAGCGACGCCCGGAAGGGAGCACGGCCCCGCCCGCGGACGAGGCGCGGACCCGCTCGCAGGACGTCGCCGGAAACCGCGCGTTAACCTCCGTCCGGGCCGGGATTTGTGCCGGTTCGGCATTGACGCGGGCCGCCAGGGCGTCTAGAAGCGCGCCACTTCGGTCGGCCCTGGGCTGCCGCGGGCGTGAATCGCAAGCCTCGCTAGACTGGCAAGCCTCGCTAGCGCGCCCGCATGATACCGAAGGCTCACATCGCCTGACGTCTCGTCAGATCAGTAGGTACGAGCGCGCCTGTACCGGGAGTGCTCCTCTGCCGACAGCGCGCCACGGGTCCTGACCGACCCCTGGCGCATATTCGTTTTGCGACGCTGCCCTCTCGGGGACGCGGCGCAGCCCGCGCCCCGAGAGGGACGCTCAACGACGTGGACAGGATCGCGGCAGCACGGCGATCCGGAGGAAGAGGGCACAGGATGCCGACGATCAACCAGCTGATCGCTCAGCCGCGCAAGGCTCAGAAGGCCCGCAACAAGGTGCCGGCGCTCAACGCCTGCCCGCAGAAGCGCGGCGTCTGCACCCGCGTCTACACGACGACCCCGAAGAAGCCGAACTCGGCGCTCCGCAAGGTGGCCAAGGTCCGCCTGACCAACGGCTTCGAGGTGATCGGCTACATCCCGGGCGAGGGCCACAACCTTCAGGAGCACTCCGTGGTGATGATCCGCGGCGGCCGCGTGAAGGATCTGCCGGGCGTGCGCTACCACATCCTGCGCGGCGTGCTCGACACCCAGGGCGTCAAGAACCGCAAGCAGCGCCGCTCCAAGTACGGCGCCAAGCGCCCGAAGTAAGACCGGCGGCGCGACGCGCCGGACGACCGCGCGGGGGCCCGGAAACCGGGCGCCCACGCAAGACGGCCGAAGCAAGGTTTTCGAGCTCCGGCCGGGTTTCCACTGCCTCACAAGGATGTCGCCGGCGGTTCCCGCTCAAGGCGGCCTGCGTGAGGTGCTCAAGTCGATACTTTTCGAGAGTCTCCCATGTCCCGTCGTCACTCGGCCGAGAAGCGTGAGATCATCCCCGACCCGAAGTACGGGGATATCGTCCTGACGAAGTTCATGAATTCGATCATGTACGAGGGCAAGAAGTCGACCGCCGAGCGGATCGTCTACGGCGCCTTCGACATCGTCGAGAACCGTGCCCGCGCCAACCCGATCGAGGTGTTCCGCGCCGCGCTCGAGAACGTCGCCCCGGCGATCGAGGTCCGCTCCCGCCGCGTCGGCGGCGCGACCTACCAGGTCCCCGTCGAGGTGCGCACCGAGCGCCGTCAGGCCCTGGCCATCCGCTGGCTGATCCAGGCCGCCCGCGCCCGCAACGACCGCACCATGGTCGAGCGCCTGTCCGCCGAGCTCCTGGACGCCGCCAACAACCGCGGCAACGCCGTCAAGAAGCGGGAAGACACGCACCGGATGGCGGAAGCCAACCGCGCCTTCTCGCACTACCGCTGGTAAGCGGCCCCGAAGCCTTTCTCCGGAGAGATCCCGATGCCCCGCACGCATGCGATCGAGGACTACCGCAACTTCGGCATCATGGCCCACATCGATGCCGGCAAGACCACGACCACCGAGCGGATCCTCTACTACACCGGAAAGTCCCACAAGATCGGCGAGGTCCATGAGGGCGCCGCCACGATGGACTGGATGGAGCAGGAGCAGGAGCGCGGCATCACGATCACGTCCGCCGCGACGACGTGCTTCTGGCGCGAGAAGCGCCTGAACATCATCGACACCCCCGGCCACGTCGACTTCACGATCGAGGTGGAGCGCTCGCTCCGCGTGCTCGACGGCGCCGTGTGCGTGCTCGACGGCAACCAGGGCGTCGAGCCCCAGACCGAGACCGTGTGGCGCCAGGCCGACAAGTACGACGTGCCGCGCGTGGTCTTCGTCAACAAGATGGACAAGGTCGGCGCCGACTTCTTCAAGTGCGTCGCCGACATCATCGATCGCGTCGCCGGCAAGCCCGTCTGCCTGCAGCTGCCGATCGGCTCCGAGTCGAACTTCCAGGGCGTCATCGACCTCATCAAGATGAAGGCGATCGTCTGGACGGGCGAGGCGCTCGGCGCGAACTTCAACGAGACCGACATCCCGGCCGACCTGCAGGACCAGGCCGTGGAGTACCGCACCAAGCTGGTCGAGGCCTGCGTCGAGCTCGACGACGAGGCGATGTCGGCCTACCTCGACGGCACCGAGCCGGACATCGAGACGATGCACCGTCTCGTCCGTAGGGCCGTGCAGCTGCGCGCCTTCCACCCGGTGCTGTGCGGCTCGGCCTTCAAGAACAAGGGCGTGCAGCCGCTCCTCGACGCCGTCGTCGACTACCTGCCGTCCCCCGCCGACCGCGGCGAGATCAAGGGCATCGACTTCAAGACCGAGGAAGAGACCGTCCGTCACCCGACGGATACGGATCCCTTCTCCATGCTCGCCTTCAAGATCATGGACGATCCCCACGTCGGCACGATCACCTTCTGCCGCGTCTACTCGGGCAAGATCGACTCGGGCGCCAACGTCATCAACTCGACGCGCGACAAGAAGGAGCGCGTCGGCCGCATGCTCCTGATGCACGCCAACAACCGCGAGGACATCAAGGAAGCCTTCGCGGGCGACATCGTGGCGCTCGCCGGCCTCAAGGACACCCGCACCGGCGACACCCTGTGCGACCCGGTCAAGGCCGTGATCCTCGAGAAGATGGAGTTCCCCGAGCCCGTCATCGAAATCGCCGTCGAGCCGAAGTCCAAGGCCGACCAGGAGAAGCTGGGCATCGCCCTGGCGAAGCTGGCCGCCGAGGATCCGTCCTTCCGGGTTTCGACGGACCAGGAATCGGGCCAGACCATCCTCAAGGGGATGGGCGAGCTCCACCTCGACATCAAGGTCGACATCCTGCGCCGCACCTACAAGGTCGACGCGAATATCGGCCAGCCGCAGGTGGCCTACCGCGAGAAGCTGACCCGCCGTCAGGAGATCGACTACACCCACAAGAAGCAGACCGGCGGCACCGGTCAGTTCGCCCGGGTGAAGTTCATCGTCGAGCCGAACGAGCCGGGCGCAGGCTTCTCGTTCGAGTCGAAGGTGGTCGGCGGCTCGGTGCCCAAGGAGTACATCCCGGGCGTCGAGAAGGGCCTGAACTCCGTCCTCGGCGCCGGCGTGCTCGCGGGCTTCCCGGTGGTCGACATCAAGGTGGAGCTGATCGACGGCGCCTACCACGACGTCGATTCCTCGGCGCTGGCCTTCGAGATCGCCTCCCGCGCGGCGCTCCGCGAAGCCCTCCAGAAGGGCGGCTCGGTGCTGCTCGAGCCGGTGATGAAGGTCGAGGTCGTCTCGCCGGAAGAGTATACCGGCTCGGTCATCGGCGACCTGAACTCCCGCCGCGGCCAGATCCAGGGCCAGGACATGCGCGGCAACGCCAACGTCATCAACGCGATGGTGCCGCTGGCCAACATGTTCGGCTACGTGAACCAGCTGCGCTCCTTCAGCCAGGGCCGCGCCAACTTCACGATGCAGTTCGACCATTACGAAGAGGTGCCGCGCGGCGAGGCCGACAAGGTCATCGCCAAGTACGCCTAAGGCCCCCGGGCCCGACCGCACCGCTTCAACCGCAACAGCAATTCGAATCTAGGAGGCTCTGATGGGCAAGGAAAAGTTCTCCCGCACCAAGCCGCACTGCAACATTGGCACGATTGGCCACGTTGATCACGGCAAGACGTCGCTGACGGCGGCGATCACGAAGGTGCTGGCGGAGACGGGCGGGGCGACGTTCACGGCCTACGACCAGATCGACAAGGCGCCGGAGGAGAAGGCGCGCGGGATCACGATCTCGACGGCGCACGTGGAGTACGAGACCACGAACCGGCACTACGCGCACGTCGACTGCCCCGGCCACGCCGACTACGTGAAGAACATGATCACGGGCGCGGCGCAGATGGACGGGGCCATCCTGGTGGTCTCGGCCGCCGACGGCCCGATGCCGCAGACGCGCGAGCACATCCTGCTGGCCCGTCAGGTCGGCGTGCCGGCGCTGGTGGTGTTCCTCAACAAGGTCGATCTGGTGGACGACGCCGAGCTGCTCGAACTCGTCGAGATGGAGGTGCGCGAGCTTCTCTCGAAGTACGACTTCCCGGGTGACGACATCCCGATCACCAAGGGCTCGGCCAAGGTGGCGCTCGACAACGGCGACAAGGCGGTCGGGCACGACGCGGTGCTGGCGCTGATGAAGACGGTGGACGAGTACATCCCGCAGCCGGAGCGTCCGATCGACATGCCGTTCCTGATGCCGATCGAGGACGTGTTCTCGATCTCGGGCCGCGGCACGGTGGTGACGGGTCGCGTCGAGCGCGGCATCGTCAAGGTGGGCGAGACGGTGGAGATCGTCGGCATCCGGGCGACGAGCTCGACGACGGTGACGGGCGTGGAGATGTTCCGCAAGCTGCTCGACCAGGGTCAGGCGGGCGACAACGTCGGCGTGCTGCTGCGCGGGACCAAGCGCGAGGACGTGGAGCGGGGCCAGGTGGTGTGCAAGCCGGGCTCGGTGAAGCCCCACACCAAGTTCAAGGCCGAGGCCTACATCCTGACCAAGGAGGAGGGCGGGCGCCACACGCCGTTCTTCACCAACTACCGGCCGCAATTCTACTTCCGCACCACGGACGTGACGGGCGTGTGCACCCTGCCCGAGGGCACCGAGATGGTGATGCCGGGCGACAACGTGACCATGGACGTCACCCTGATCGTCCCGGTGGCCATGGAAGAGAAGCTGCGCTTCGCCATCCGCGAGGGCGGTCGTACCGTCGGCGCCGGCGTCGTCGCCGCCATCAACGAGTAATCGAGAGCGCAATCCCCAGAGGGATCGGTAGAGGGGCGGGCCCCCACGCCCGCCCCTATCCACCTCCCGCTGAAGGCAGCAGGTCATGAACGGTCAGAATATCCGTATCCGCCTCAAGGCGTTCGATCACCGCATCCTCGATGCGTCGACCCGCGAGATCGTCTCGACGGCCAAGCGCACCGGCGCCACCATCCGTGGCCCGATCCCGCTCCCGACGCATATCGAGAAGTTCACCGTGAACCGCTCGCCGCACATCGACAAGAAGTCGCGCGAGCAGTTCGAGATGCGCACGCACAAGCGGGTGCTCGATATCGTCGATCCGACCCCCCAGACCGTGGACGCGCTGATGAAGCTCGACCTCGCCGCTGGCGTGGACGTGGAGATCAAGCTCTGAGCCCCCGCGGGGCTTAGAGCTTACCGTTTCATCGCGCGAGGGAGAGACCTATGCGCTCAGGCGTCATCGCACAGAAGGTCGGCATGACCCGGGTCTTCACGGAGGCCGGCGAGCATGTGCCGGTCACCGTGCTCAAGATCGATCAATGCCAGGTGGTCGCGCATCGCACCACCGAGAAGGACGGCTACGTCGCGCTGCAGGTCGGCGTCGGCAAGGCCAAGGTCAAGAACGTCTCGGCCGCCGAGCGGGGCCGCTTCGCGGTCGCCAAGGTCGAGCCGAAGAAGAAGCTCGCCGAGTTCCGCGTGTCCGAGGACGCGCTGATCCCGGTCGGCGCGGAGATCACCGCGGACCACTTCATCCCGGGCCAATTCGTCGACGTGACGGGCACCACCACGGGTAAGGGCTTCGCCGGCGGCATCAAGCGCTGGAACTTTGGCGGTCTGCGCGCCACCCACGGCGTGTCGATCTCGCACCGCTCGATCGGTTCGACCGGCGGTCGCCAGGATCCGGGCAAGACCTTCAAGAACAAGAAGATGCCGGGTCACCTCGGCGTCGAGCGGGTCACCACGCAGAACCTGCGCGTCGTGCGCACGGATCCCGAGCGCGGCCTGATCCTGGTCGAGGGTGCTGTCCCGGGCGTCGCCGGGGGCTGGATCCAGATCCGCGACGCGGTGAAGCGCAAGCTCCCCGCCGACGTTCCGCTGCCGGGCAAGTTCCGCGAGACCGGCTCCGCCGAGTCCGCCGCCGAGACGCCTGCCCCGGCTCCCGAGGCTGCCGCGACCGAGGAGAACGCGTGATGAAGCTCGATGTCACCACGCTCGACGGCGCCGGCGCCGGTTCGGTCGAGCTCAACGAGGCCATCTTCGGCCTCGAGCCCCGCCCCGACCTGCTGCAGCGCATGGTGCGCTACCAGCTCGCCAAGCGCCGGGCCGGAACCCACGCCGTGCAGAACCGCTCGGACGTGAACCGCACCCGCAAGAAGGCCTACAAGCAGAAGGGCACCGGTAACGCCCGCCACGGCGCGGCCTCGGCGCCGCAGTTCCGCGGCGGCGGCCGGGCCTTCGGCCCGGTGGTGCGCGACCACAGCCACGACCTTCCCAAGAAGGTCCGCGCCCTGGCGCTGCGCCACGCCCTCTCGTCGAAGGCCAAGGCGGCGACGCTGATCGTCGTCGACGACATCAGCATCGACGACCACAAGACCAAGGGTCTGGTGGAGCGCTTCGGCAAGCTCGGCCTCTCCAACGCGCTGATCATCGGCGGTGCGGAAGTCGACGTGAACTTCGGCCGGGCCGCCCGCGCCATCCCGCAGATCGACGTGCTGCCCGTCCAGGGCATCAACGTCTACGACATCCTGCGTCGCGACACGCTCGTGCTGACGAAGGCGGCGATCGACGCCCTCGAGGAGCGTTTCAAATGAGTGCCGATCCGCGCCACTACGACATCATCGTCTCCCCGGTCATCACCGAGAAGGCGACCAACCTCACCGAGCAGAACAAGGTCGTCTTCCGGGTCGCCCCGAAGGCCACCAAGCCGCAGATCAAGGACGCGGTGGAGAAGCTGTTCGACGTCAAGGTCACCGCGGTGAACACCCTGGTGACCAAGGGCAAGAAGAAGATCTTCCGCGGTCAGCGCGGACAGCGTTCGGACGTGAAGAAGGCGATCGTCACCCTCGCCGAGGGCGACACGATCGACGTCACGACCGGGCTCTGAGGACGGGTTAGGGATCCAAGCCGATGGCCTTGAAGACATTCAAACCGGTCACGCCGAGCCTGCGCCAGCTCGTCCTGGTCGACCGCCGTGAGCTCTACAAGGGCAAGCCGGTGAAGGCGCTGACCGAGGGCAAGTCGTCCTCGGGCGGCCGCAACAACCTCGGTCGCATCACCGTCCGCTTCCGCGGCGGCGGGCACAAGCGCTCGCTCCGCAACGTGGACTTCAAGCGGCGCGAGCAGCTCGACGTCGCCGCGACCGTGGAGCGGATCGAGTACGATCCGAACCGCACCGCGTTCATCGCCCTGATCAACTTCCCGGACGGCAAGCAGAGCTACATCCTGGCTCCGCAGCGCCTGCAGCCGGGCGACAAGGTGGTGTCGGGCGAGAGCGTCGACATCAAGCCGGGCAATGCCGGGCCGATCGGCAACATGCCGGTGGGCACGATCGTGCACAACGTCGAGCTGAAGATCGGCAAGGGCGGCGCGATCGCCCGCTCGGCCGGCAACTACGCTCAGATCGTCGGGCGCGACCAGGGCTACGTCACGCTCCGCCTCAACTCGGGCGAGCAGCGCCTGGTCCACGGCCAGTGCTTCGCCAGCGTCGGCGCGGTCTCGAACCCGGACCACATGAACATCTCGCTCGGCAAGGCCGGGCGCAACCGCTGGCTCGGCAAGCGCCCGCACAACCGCGGCGTGGCGATGAACCCGGTCGACCACCCGCACGGCGGCGGCGAGGGACGCACCTCGGGCGGCCGTAACCCGGTGACGCCCTGGGGCGTGCCGACCAAGGGGAAGAAGACCCGCTCCAACAAGCGGACCGACGTCTTCATCCTGTCCAGCCGCCACAACCGCAAGAAGTAATCGCCATGGCACGTTCACTCTGGAAGGGGCCGTTCGTCGACGGCTACCTCTTCAAGAAGGCCGAGGCGGCTCGCGGGGCGAGCCGCAACGAGGTCATCAAGATCTGGAGCCGCCGCTCCACGATCCTCCCGCAGTTCGTCGGGCTCACCTTCGGTGTGCACAACGGGCAGAAGCACATCCCGGTCTACGTCTCCGAGGAAATGGTCGGCCACAAGTTCGGCGAGTTCTCGCCGACCCGCACCTTCCCGGGCCACGCGGCCGACAAGAAGGCGAAGAGGCGCTGAGATGGGCAAGCAGGCCACACCCCGCGCGCTTCCCGAGAACGAGGCCAAGGCGGTGGCGCGGATGATCCGCGTCTCCCCCCAGAAGCTCAATCTCGTGGCGCAGCTGATCCGCGGCAAGAAGGTCGAGACGGCGCTCGCCGATCTCCAGTTCTCCCGCAAGCGCATCGCCACCGAGGTCAAGAAGTGCCTCGAGAGCGCCATCGCCAACGCCGAGAACAACCACGACCTGGACGTCGACGATCTCGTCGTCTCCCAGGCCTTCGTGGGCAAGGCGCTGGTCCTGAAGCGCTTCCACGCACGTGCCCGCGGCCGCGGCGCACGCATCCTGAAGCCCTTCTCGAACCTCACCATCGTGGTTCGGGAAGTTCGGGCCGAAGCGGCCTGAGGAGGATCTGATGGGTCAGAAAGTCAACCCGATCGGTCTCCGGCTCGGAATCAACCGGACCTGGGACTCCCGCTGGTTCGCCCAGAAGGGCGAGTATGCCAAGCTCATGCACGAGGACGTCGCGATCCGCGCCGCCCTGATGAAGCAGCTCAAGCAGGCGGCGGTCTCCAAGATCGTCATCGAGCGTCCGCACCGGAAGTGCCGCGTCACCATCCACTCGGGCCGTCCGGGCGTGGTGATCGGCAAGAAGGGCGCCGACATCGAGAAGCTGCGCAAGCTCGTCGGCACGATGACCAAGGCCGACGTGACGATCAACATCGTCGAGGTGCGCAAGCCCGAGATCGACGCCACCCTGGTGGCCGACTCGATCGCCCAGCAGCTCGAGCGCCGCGTCGCCTTCCGGCGCGCCATGAAGCGCGCCGTGCAGTCGGCGATGCGTCTCGGCGCCGAGGGCATCCGCATCACCTGCTCGGGCCGTCTCGGCGGCGCCGAGATCGCCCGCACGGAATGGTACCGCGAGGGCCGGGTTCCGCTGCACACGCTGCGCGCCGACGTCGATTACGGCACGGCCACCGCGTTCACGACCTACGGGACCTGCGGCATCAAGGTCTGGGTGTTCAAGGGCGAGATCCTCGAGCACGACCCGATGGCCCAGGACAAGAAGGCTCAGGAAGAGGGTGGCCGTTCGGGCGGCCGTCGCGAGCGGGATGGCGAGGGTGGCCGCGGTGACCGCGGTCGTCGCGAGCCGTCCCACGCGTGAGCCGGCCACAGGAGTTGAGAGGCTGCCATGCTGCAACCTAAGAAGACCAAGTTCCGCAAGCAGTTCAAGGGCCGCATCCACGGTGCGGCCAAGGGCGGCTTCGACCTGAACTTCGGCACCTTCGGCCTGAAGGCCGTGGAGCCCGAGCGCGTCACCGCGCGGCAGATCGAGGCGGCCCGCCGCGCGATCACACGCGAGATGAAGCGCCAGGGCCGCGTCTGGATCCGCGTGTTCCCGGACGTGCCGGTGACCTCGAAGCCGACCGAAGTCCGCATGGGCTCGGGCAAGGGCGCCCCCGATTACTGGGCCGCCCGCGTCCATCCCGGCCGGATCATGTTCGAGGTCGACGGCGTCGCCGAGGACATCGCCCGGGAGGCGCTCCGCCTCGGGGCCGCCAAGCTGTCGGTGCGGACCCGCATCGTCACCCGCATCGCCGACTGAGGGAGGGATCCGTGAAGTCGTCCAACCGACTGTCTGATCTGAAGGCCCTGTCGGCAGATCAGCTCAACGACGAGTTGCTGAACCTCAAGAAGGAGCAGTTCAACCTGCGCTTCCAGGGGGCCACCGGCCAGCTCGAGAACGTCGCCCGCGTCCGCGAAGTCCGCCGCGACATCGCCCGCGTCCGCACGCTGCAGCGTCAGAAGACGCTGCAGACGGCGAAGGCCTGAGGAGTCAAAGACCATGCCGAAGCGCGTTCTGCAGGGCGTCGTCGTCAGCGACAAGGGCGAGAAGACCATCGTGGTCAAGGTGGAGCGCCGCTTCACCCACCCGGTCATGAAGAAGACCGTCCGCCGTTCCAAGAACTACCATGCGCATGACGAGGGCAACGCCGCCCATGTCGGCCAGACGGTGTTCATCGAGGAGTGCCGGCCCTACTCGAAGACCAAGACCTGGAAGCTGGTCGAGGGCGAGTCCGCCCCGGTCGCCGCCGAGGCCTGAGACTGGGTGCCTCCGGTTCGGACTCCTTGAAGTCGACCCCGCGACCGCGGGGCGGCTTTCATCCGCCGGACCTCACGGGTCATGACCTGTGAGATTGGATAGGAGGTCCGTCCCGGGCCTTCCAGGTCAGCTAAAGCGGGGGGCCCCCCGGGGGCCCCCGCCTCTTTCGCGTTTCGGCTCACCTCAGGCCGGGGCCGCCCGGGCGCGCGGCGCGTGCTCCGTCAGGGCCTCTTCGAGGGTCGTCAGGCTTGAGGCCGCCCCGATCGTGTGGCCGCGCTCGGCGAGCCACGCTTCCGCCGTCGCCCGGCCGAGATCGCGCAGCGCGCAGAGCGTCGACCAGCGCGTGTCGTACTTGTCGGCGCAGCCGGAGGCGAGCTCGGCCGGCGCGCGCAGCAGGTGGATGTTGATGTCGAGGATCGGGCGCAGCCGCGGGGAGGGGGAGGCCGCCAGGCGCACCGCGGATTGCAGCTCGGTCAGTATCTTCAACTCGCGCATCAGGCAGGCGTTGAAGCTGATGTCGCTCGCCCGCCGCATCACCGCCCCCGTCCGCGCGCCGACCGCGTCGGTGACGAAGGGCGTGAGCTGGACCACGATGAGGTCGGTCGCGCCGTGGCCGCCGAAGACCAGGGGGTCGAGGGCCGGGTTGGCGACGTAGCCCCCGTCCCAGTAGCGCCGCCCGTCGATCTCGACCGCCGAGAACAGCTCCGGCAGGCAGCAGGAGGCCATCAGCGCGTCCTCGGTGATCTGCCCGCCGGTGAAGAGGCGGGCGGCCCCCGTGAGCACGTCCGTCGCGGAGACGTAGAACGGGATCGCGCGCGGCGCCGTGATCGCCTCGAAATCGACGCTCGCGGCCACCGCCTCGCGCCACGGCCGCATCGCCCGGAAGGCGGGGAAGAAGGGCGTGACATGGCCGCCGTAGAGCCGGGTGAAGGCCAGCGAGCCCTCCACCCAGGGCTCCACCCAGGTGGTCTTCCAGGATTGCTGCCACGGTTCCATCCACGGCGCCGTCCAAGGCGGCATCCAGGAGGAGGCGCCGGATCCGGCCCAGTCCCAGGCCCGCAGCGGCGAACGGTCGGCGGTCGCGCGCCAGAGGCGGGCGAGCGCATCGCGCGCGCCGTCGTCGCTGCCGCTGGCGAGGCCGGAGACCAGGGCGGCCCCATTGAGGGCGCCCGCGCTCGCCCCGCTCACCGCCGAGATCCAGATATGCTCTTCCAGGAGCCGGTCGATGACGCCCCAGCCGTAGGCGCCGTAGGCCCCGCCTCCCTGAAGGCCGAGCGCGATCCGTGGCTTCATGCGATCTCCGTCCCCATCCGCTCCGGATCCGCCCGCCGGCCCGGGCGCCGACAGCCCCGGCACGGGGGCGTTCCGGCCCGTGCATCTCCGCAGGCCCGCGACGGCCGGCAAGATCCGCGCCGCAGCGCTGGCCCCCAGGGCAATCGGGTGAGGCCCGATCGTCGATGGCCGGGCGCGAAGTGGGTCTTTCAGGCCGTTTGTCCTGCGGGCCGTCCGTCCTGAGAAGCGTCGAGTGGAGCGACGGGCAAGACCGCGGAGGCCGCGGAGGCCGCGGAGGCCGCCGCCGGCGCCCGAGGCGGACGACGAGACCGGGGCGATCGGGTCCACCCGATCGCCCTGTGCCGTCCCACCTTCACGCTTGAACTCCCGACCGAACCGGTGTATCGGACCGACCTTCGCGACAGTCCACGGGGTGTTCGCACCCCTCGCACGCGGTGACCGCGCCGGCGCATCCCACGCCGTTTGCGCGGTTCGTCATATGAGCCGGGGACAACAGATCCCCATCAGGCGTCGTCCGCCGGGCAATACCGCCCGCGTGCGGAAACCCGCCTGAAACAAGGAAAGGTCACTCTCGTGATCCAGATGCAGACGAATCTGGACGTCGCCGACAATTCGGGTGCACGCCGCGTGATGTGCATCAAGGTGCTCGGCGGGTCGAAGCGCAAGTATGCGGGCGTGGGCGACGTGATCGTCGTCTCCGTCAAGGAGGCGATCCCGCGCGGTCGCGTCAAGAAGGGCGACGTCATGAAGGCGGTCGTCGTGCGCACCGCCAAGGACGTGAAGCGGGCCGACGGCTCGGTGATCCGCTTCGACAAGAACGCGGCCGTCCTGATCAACAATCAGAAGGAGCCGATCGGCACCCGCATCTTCGGGCCCGTTCCCCGCGAGCTCCGCGCGCGCAATCACATGAAGATCATCTCGCTCGCTCCGGAGGTGCTGTGATGGCCGCCAAGATCAAGAAGGGCGACACCGTCGTCGTTCTCACCGGCCGCGACGCGGGTCGCTCCGGCGAGGTCATCCAGGTCATGCCGAAGGACGAGAAGGCTCTCGTGCGCGGCATCAACCTGGTGAAGCGTCACCAGAAGCAGACGCAGTCGCAGGAAGGCGGGATCATCTCCAAGGAGGCCGCCATCCACCTGTCCAACATCGCGGTCGCGGATGCCAACGGCAAGCCGACCCGGGTTGGTTTCCGCATCCTCGAGGACGGCCGCAAGGTCCGGTTCGCCAAGAGCACGGGGGATCAGATCGATGGCTGAGGCCGACAAGAACGCCTACACCCCGCGTCTGCGCAAGCACTACGAGGAGGTCGTCCGCCAGAAGCTCATCGAGCAGTTCGGCTACGCGAACCCCATGCAGGTGCCGCAGATCGAGAAGATCGTCATCAACATGGGCGTCGGCGAGTCCACCGCCGATTCGAAGAAGGCGACGGTCGCCGCGGGCGACCTCGCCCTCATCGCCGGCCAGAAGCCCGTCATCACCCGCGCCCGCAAGGCCATCGCGACCTTCAAGGTCCGCGAGGGGATGCCGATCGGCTGCAAGGTGACCCTGCGCAAGCAGCGCATGTACGAGTTCATGGACCGGCTGATCACCATCGCGCTGCCCCGCGTGCGTGACTTCCGCGGCCTGAACCCGCGCTCCTTCGACGGCCGCGGCAACTACGCCCTGGGCCTCAAGGAGCACCTCGTGTTCCCGGAGATCTCCTACGACAAGGCGGAGCAGACCTGGGGCATGGACATCGTGGTGGCCACCTCCGCCAAGACCGACGAGGAGGCCAAGGCCCTTCTCGCCGCCTTCCAATTCCCGTTCCGGCAGTGAGGCCCTAGGGCCTCAGACGCGGACACCGGAGAGAACAGACATGGCTAAGAAGAGCTCAGTCGAGAAGAACAACCACCGCAAGGAGCTGGTCAAGCGCTTCGCCGAGAAGCGCAAGGCCCTGCTCGCGATCGCCAACAACGAGTCCCTCGAGATGGAGGAGCGCTTCGAGGCGCGCCTCAAGCTCGCGGAGCTGCCGCGCAACTCCTCGGCCACCCGCATCCGCAACCGCTGCGCGATGACCGGCCGTCCCCGCGCCGTCTATCGCAAGATGGGCATCTCGCGCGTGGCCCTGCGTGAGCTTGGCAACCGGGGGCTGATCCCCGGCCTCGTCAAGTCCAGCTGGTAAGGAGGTATCGCCATGGTCAACGATCCCGTGGGCGATATGCTCACCCGCATCCGCAACGGCCAGCAGCGCCGTCGCAACGTCGTTCAGACGCCCGGCTCGCGCCTGCGCGCCAGCGTGCTGAACGTGCTGAAGTCCGAGGGCTACATCCGCGACTACGCGGTGCAGGATCTCGGCAACGGCCGCACCGAGTTCGCGATCGAGCTCAAGTACTACGACGGCAAGCCCGTCATCCGCTCGATCCAGCGCGTGTCGAAGCCGGGTCGCCGGGTCTACTCGTCGGTGGGCGAGCTCCCCCGCGTCGCCGACGGTCTCGGCGTCACCATCGTGTCCACCCCGCAGGGCGTCATGGCCGACCACGAGGCGCGCGAGCGCAACGTCGGCGGCGAAGTGCTCTGCCAGGTGTTCTGATCGGACGAGAGGAGGAAGGCAGATGTCTCGCGTAGGCAAGAAGCCCGTCGCCGTCCCGGCCGGCGTGACGGCGACCGTGACCGGTCAGACCGTGAAGATGAAGGGTTCGAAGGGCGAGCTGCAGTTCGTCGTTCCGAGCCTGGTGGATGTGGCCTTCGAGGACGGCGCGGTCAGCGTCCAGCCGAAGAACCAGTCCAAGGAGGCCCGCTCGCTGTGGGGCACCTCCCGGGCCCAGGTGGCGAACCTCGTCGAGGGCGTCTCCAAGGGCTTCGAGAAGAAGCTGGAGATCACGGGCGTGGGCTACCGCGCCGCGATGGCCGGCAAGGCCCTCAAGCTGTCGCTCGGCTACAGCCACGACATCGAGTACGAGATCCCGGCCGGCATCACCATCGTGACGCCCAAGCCCACGGAGATCGTGATCTCGGGCATCGACCGGCAGCGCGTCGGTCAGGTCGCCGCCGAGATCCGCGAGTATCGCGGTCCCGAGCCCTACAAGGGCAAGGGCGTGAAGTACGCGGGCGAGTTCATCTTCCGCAAGGAAGGCAAGAAGAAGTAAGGAGGGCTGAGAATGTCTAACAAGCTAGTCGCCCTCCAGCGGCGCAAGGTGCGCGTCCGCCGGGCTCTGCGCGCGGCGGCCAACGGCCGCCCGCGGCTGACGGTGTTCCGCTCCTCGAAGCAGATCTACGTCCAGGTCATCGACGACGCCGAAGGGCGTACGCTCGCCGCCGCGTCGTCGATCGACAAGGCGCTGCGGGCCGACCTGAAGACCGGCGCGGACGTCGCGGCGGCCCAGGCCGTCGGCAAGCTCGTCGCCGAGCGGGCCAAGGCGGCCGGTGTCACCAAGGTGATCTTCGACCGCTCGGGCTACATCTATCACGGCCGCGTCAAGGCGCTCGCCGACGCCGCCCGCGAGGGTGGTCTCGACTTCTGAGCGCGGACCTCGCCCGCGGGCCCCGGACCGATCGTCCGGGAGCGCGTGGGCACGACGCGCACGACCATACGGCGGAGGGGAGCGGCGGCTTGCCGCTCCTCGAGGAATCATCAAGCGAGCGGGCCCGCCGCCCGCGCCAGTGAGATCAACAGGTAGACAATGGCACGTGAACGGGAAGGCGGGGGCCGCGGCCGCCGCGATGATCGCGAGGAGCGCGACAGCGAGTTCGTGGACAAGCTCGTCCACATCAACCGCGTCGCCAAGGTGGTGAAGGGCGGCCGTCGCTTCGGCTTCGCGGCCCTCGTCGTCGTCGGCGACCAGAAGGGCCGCGTCGGCTTCGGCCACGGCAAGGCCCGCGAGGTGCCTGAGGCCATCCGCAAGGCGACCGAGGCCGCCAAGCGCGGCCTGATCCGGGTCTCGCTGCGCGAGGGCCGGACGCTGCACCACGACGTCAACGGGCGCCACGGCGCCGGCAAGGTCATCCTGCGCGCCGCGCCCCAGGGCACCGGCATCATCGCGGGCGGCCCGATGCGCGCCGTGTTCGAGACGCTGGGCATGCAGGACGTGGTGGCCAAGAGCCTCGGCTCCTCCAACCCCTACAACCTCGTGCGCGCCACCTTCGAGGCGCTCAAGAACGAGGACAGCCCGCGCTCGGTGGCGGCTCGCCGCGGCCTCAAGGTGTCCGCGCTCCAGGCGCGCCGCCGCGATGCCGATCCGAACGATCAGTCCGAAGCCGCGGTCGCGTAAGGGGAGGGTTGAATGGCTACCAAGACTCTCCGTGTCGAGCAGATCGGTTCGCCGATCCGCCGCGAGGCCTCCCAGCGCGCGACGCTGGTCGGCCTGAAGCTGAACAAGCTGCACCGGGTCTCCGAGCTGGAGGATACCCCCTCCGTGCGCGGCATGATCCGCAAGGTGCAGCACCTCGTGCGCGTCCTCGACGGCGCGGCTTGAGGAGGGCACCATGAAGCTCAACGAAATCCGCGACAACGTCGGCGCCACCAAGAACCGGATGCGCGTCGGCCGGGGCATCGGCTCCGGCAAGGGCAAGACCGCGGGACGCGGCGTGAAGGGCCAGAAGGCCCGGACCGGCGTGTCCATCAAGGGCTTCGAGGGCGGCCAGATGCCGCTGCATCGTCGCCTGCCGAAGCGCGGCTTCAACAACATCCACGCCGCCGACCTGAACGAGGTGAACCTCGGTCGCGTCCAGGCCGCCGTGGATGCGGGCAAGCTCGACGCCTCGGCGCCGGTCACCGTCCAGGCGCTGGTCGCCGCCGGCATCCTCGCCCGTCCCCGCGACGGCGTGAAGCTGCTCGGCGTCGGCGAACTCACCGCCAAGCTCGCCTTCGAGGTCACTCGCGCGTCGAAGTCGGCGGTCGAGGCGGTCGAGAAGGCCGGCGGCAGCGTCACCGTCGTGTACGCGGCGGGCGTCTCGACCCGCGGGGGCGGAAACGCCGCCGGCGCGGCGTCCGCCACCGCCTGAGGCCTCGCTATGGCCGGCGTGCAACGCGTTGCACGCCGGTCGCGAAGCCCTTAAGTCGGAGCCTCAAGCGGCGGCCCGTGCGACCTCGCACCGGCCGCCGTTTCTCGTTTCAGCCGGCGCCGCGCGCCCCGGCGACAGGTTTCAGGATCGAGCGCCATGGCCTCAGCCGCCGAGCAGCTAGCCGCCAACCTCAATTTCGGAGCGATCGCGAAGGCCGATGAGCTGAAGAAGCGCATCTGGTTCACGCTCGGCGCCCTCGTGGTGTTCCGGCTCGGCACCTACGTGCCGATCCCCGGCATCGACCCGGAGCAGTTCGCGCGCAACTTCCAGCAGCAGGCGGGCGGCGTGCTGGGCCTGTTCAACATGTTCTCCGGCGGTGCCGTCGAGCGCATGGCGATCTTCGCGCTCAACATCATGCCCTACATCTCGGCCTCGATCATCATCCAGCTCCTCACCTCGGTGATCCCGAGCCTGGAGACGCTGAAGAAGGAGGGCGAGTCCGGCCGCAAGGTGATCAACCAGTACACCCGCTACCTCACGGTGGTGCTGGCGCTGGTGCAGTCCTGGGGCATCGCCGTCGGGCTGCAGAGCTCGTCCGCCGCGATCGATCCCGGACCGTTCTTCCTCGCCTCGACCGTGATCACCCTGACGGGCGGCACGCTCTTCCTGATGTGGATCGGCGAGCAGATCACCTCGCGCGGCATCGGCAACGGCTCCTCGCTCATCATCTTCGCGGGCATCGTCGCCCACCTGCCGGTGGCGATCGCGGGCGCGCTGGAGCTGAGCCGCACGGGCGCGATGTCGCCCGCCACGCTGCTGGGCTCGGCGGTCGGCGCCGTGGCGCTGATCTACTTCATCGTGTTCATGGAGCGGGCGCAGCGCCGGCTGCTGATCAACTATCCCAAGCGCCAGGTCGGCAACCGCATGTACGAGGGCCAGACCTCGTTCCTGCCGCTCAAGCTCAACACCTCGGGCGTGATCCCGCCGATCTTCGCTTCGTCGCTGCTGCTGCTGCCCGCCACCGTAGCGAGCTTCTCGGCGAGCCAGGGCTCGTCGGGCTTCCTCGGCACCGTGACGACGCTCCTCGGCCACGGCCAGCCGGTCTACATGGCGCTCTACGCCGCCCTGATCATCTTCTTCACGTTCTTCTACACCGCGGTGGTCTTCAACCCGCAGGAGACGGCCGACAACCTGAAGAAGCATGGCGGCTTCATCCCGGGCATCCGTCCGGGCGAGCGCACCGCCGCCTTCATCGACAAGGTGCTGACCCGGATCACCCTGATCGGGGCGCTCTACCTCACCTTCGTCTGCCTCGCCCCCGAGATTATGGCGCTGGCGTTGTCCTCGCAGAGCCTCGCCTTCGGCGGCACCTCGCTCCTCATCGTGGTCTCGGTGACGATGGACACGGTGGCCCAGATCCACGGCCACCTGATGGCGCACCAGTACGAGGGCCTCGTGAAGAAGGCCAAGCTGCGCGGCGCCTCGACGAGCCAGCGCCGGCGCTGAGGCGCAACACCCGGGGGGAAGTGATGCCCCCCGTCATTGGTCCGACTCCACATCGCGGCCGGACCGGCTACAAGACGTGATCCAAGGCGATGCCGGGGAGGCTTCGCCGTTCGCCCCGGACGCGCGGGTAAGGACGAGGACAGACGCCATGCGTATCATTCTGCTTGGACCGCCCGGGGCGGGGAAGGGCACTCAGTCCGAGCGGATCGTGGCGCGGTTCGGCGTCCCACAGCTCTCCACCGGGGACATGCTGCGCGCCGCGGTGGCCGCCGGGACGCCGGTCGGGCTCCAGGCCAAGGCGGTGATGGAGGCCGGCGGCCTCGTCTCCGACGCCATCGTCGTCGGCATCGTCGCCGACCGGATCGAGGAGTCCGACGCCAAGGGTGGCTTCATCCTCGACGGCTTCCCGCGCACCGTGGACCAGGCCAAGGCGCTCGACGCGATGCTGAAGCAGAAGGGCCTCGCGCTCTCCACCGTGATCGAGCTGAAGGTGGACGAGGAGGCCCTCGTCGACCGGATCAAGACCCGCGCCGCCGAGACCGAGGCCCGCGGCCTGCCGGTGCGCAAGGACGACACCCCGGAGGTGTTCAAGTCCCGTCTCGAGGCCTACCGGACCCTCACCGCGCCGCTCTCGCACTACTATGCCGAGGCCGGCATGCTGGAGACCGTCGACGGCATGCAGCCGATCGACACGGTGACCCGGGAGCTGATGGACATCCTGCAACGGCACGCCGAGACCGCCGAGACCTGAGGCGGCCGCGCCGTTCGTCGGGTGGTTGACATCGAGACCGGCCCGCGCTAGCAGGCCGGTCTTCGTTCATTCGAACCATGGTCCGGGGTGCGCTCGTTCAGGGCGGCCGCGGGCCACGTCGTCGTTGACGGGCGCGCAAGGGCCGGCCTCCACCGGACGCGCGGAATCGAAGACCGGGCCTCGTCCCGGCATCACATGGAGCGTTATCTTGGCCCGTATCGCAGGCGTCAACATCCCGACCAACAAGCGCGTCGTCATCGCGCTTCAGTACATCCACGGCATCGGCTCCAAGAAGGCCGAGGAGATCACCGAGAAGGTCGGCATCCCGGCCGAGCGCCGCGTCAACCAGCTGACCGACGCCGAGGTGCTCTCGATCCGCGAGACGATCGACCGCGACTATCTCGTCGAGGGCGATCTGCGCCGCGAAGTCTCGATGAACATCAAGCGCCTGATGGATCTGGCCTGCTACCGCGGCCTGCGCCACCGCAAGCAGCTGCCGGTCCGCGGCCAGCGCACGCACACCAACGCCCGCACCCGCAAGGGCAAGGCGAAGCCGATCGCCGGCAAGAAGAAGTAAGCATCCGGTTTCGGGAGGCCGCGCACCCCGCGCGGCCTCCCTCCGTCGCGTCGGGCGCCCCGCTCCGGGGGTCCCAGCGTGGCGGCGGGGTCCTCTCCGACCCGCGCCGCCGAACCTTCCAGAAGAATCCCGAGCGCCTGGAATTACGGGCGTGCCTGAAGGACTGACGAGCAGAACATGGCCAAGGAACCGACACGCGTCCGCCGGCGCGAACGCAAGAACATCGTCTCGGGCGTCGCGCACGTGAACGCCTCGTTCAACAACACGATGGTCACGATCACCGACGCGCAGGGCAACACGATCTCGTGGTCCTCCTCGGGTGCGATGGGCTTCAAGGGCTCGCGCAAGTCGACGCCCTACGCCGCGCAGGTCGCCGCCGAGGACGCCGCCCGCAAGGCCGCCGAGCACGGCATGCGCACCCTCGAGGTCGAGGTCTCGGGTCCCGGCTCCGGCCGCGAATCGGCGCTCCGCGCGCTCCAGGCCGCGGGCTTCACCGTGACCTCGATCCGCGACGTCACCTCGATCCCGCACAACGGCTGCCGGCCGCGCAAGCGCCGCCGCGTCTGATCGGCGGACGGGACGGCAACCACCCTCGAGACGGAGATGCCCGTGGCGGACGGATCGACCCCTTTACCAGGCGTGCTGCGTTGGAACCTCGGCGACCTCACGGTCACCGCGCTCAATGACGGCTGGTTTCAGGGATCCCTCGATCTCGTCACGGGCATCGACCGGGAAGAGGCCGGCGCGCTGCAGCGGGCCGGCTTCCGGCCCGAGCAGCCGGTCATCACGCTCAACGCCTTCCTGATCACGGGCCCGGGCCGCAAGCCGGCCCTGATCGACACGGGCTACGGCCGGCTCGGCCCCGCCACGCTCGGGCGCCTGCCCGCCGCCCTCGCGGCGACCGGCACCCGTCCGGAGGAGATCGAGACCGTCCTGATCAGCCACCTGCATCCCGACCACATCGGCGGCCTGCTCGCGGATGACGGTGGACGGGCCTTCCCGAATGCCGAGATCGTGCTGCACGCGGACGAGGCGCGGCATTGGCTGCCCGACGAGGCGCTGTCGCGGGCGCCGGAGGGTGCGCGCTCCTATTTCGAGGCCGCCCGCAAGGCGGTCTCGGCCTATGCGGGCCGCGTGCGCGAGCACGCGGGCGGCGAGGTCGCGCCGGGCATCACGGCCGTCCACCTGCCCGGCCACACGCCGGGCCATTGCGGTTTCCGCATCGTCTCGGGCGGCGCGTCCCTCCTGAGCTGGACCGACGTGGTGCATCTACCGGCGATCCAGTTCAAGCGGCCGGAAGCCGGCATGGTGTTCGACACCGACGGCGATCAGGCCCGGGCGACGCGGGCCCGCATCTTCGACGAGGTCGCATCCGACGGCAGCTTCATCGCGGGCAACCACCTGGAATTCCCCGCCCTCGGATACGTGGCCCGGGACAAGCAGGGCTACAGCTTCGTACCGGCCCTCTGGGTCGCGGGGCAGGGCGTCTGACAGGGGCGCCCGACGATTCTTCATTCAGGGACCGGTCGGCGCTGGGGGGCAGCACCGCACCGGCCGGAGCGCGGGACGGGGTACGCGAGCCCGCGCGGACAGGCGAGAGGTAGGACCGTGGTCATTCAGAAGAACTGGCAAGAGCTGATCAAGCCGAACAAGCTGCAGGTGACGACCGGCGACGACCCGAAGCGCGTCGCGACCGTCGTGGCCGAGCCGCTGGAGCGCGGCTTCGGTACGACGCTCGGCAACTCGCTGCGGCGCGTCCTGCTGTCCTCGCTGCAGGGCGCGGCCGTCACCTCCGTCCAGATCGACGGCGTCCTGCACGAGTTCTCGTCGATCCCGGGCGTGCGCGAGGACGTGACCGACATCGTCCTCAACATCAAGACCATCGCGATCCGCTCGCAATCCGACACCCCGAAGCGCATGACCCTGCGCAAGACCGGCCCGGGCCTCGTCACGGCCGGCGACATCGCGGTGACGGGCGACATCCAGATCCTCAACCCCGAGCTGCCGATCTGCACCCTCGACGACGGCGCCGAGATCCGGATGGAGTTCACGGTCGCCACCGGCAAGGGCTACGTCCCGGCCGAGCGCAACCGGCCCGAGGACGCGCCGATCGGCCTGATCCCGGTCGACGCCCTGTTCTCGCCCGTGACCAAGGTCAGCTACCGCATCGAGACCACCCGCGAGGGCCAGGATCTCGACAAGGACAAGCTGACCATGACGATCGAGACCAACGGCGCGGTCTCGCCGGAGGATGCGCTGGCCTACGCCGCGCGCATCATCCAGGACCAGCTCCAGGTCTTCGTGAACTTCGAGGATCCGCGCAAGGAAGAGGCCGCGCCGCTCGCGCCGCAGCTGCCCTTCAACCCGGCGCTGCTCAAGAAGGTCGACGAGCTGGAGCTCTCGGTCCGCTCGGCGAACTGCCTGAAGAACGACAACATCGTCTATATCGGCGACCTCATCCAGAAGTCGGAGGGCGAGATGCTGCGCACCCCGAACTTCGGCCGCAAGTCGCTCAACGAGATCAAGGAAGTGCTGGCCGGCATGGGCCTGCACCTTGGCATGGACGTTCCCGGCTGGCCGCCGGAGAACATCGAGGATCTCGCCAAGCGCTTCGAGGAGCATTACTGAGCGGCGAGCGCGCCTCCGGCATGACGGGGCGGCGCCGCGCGGCGCCCCCTGTCCGGCCGATCCCGATCCGGGCCTGAGCGTCCGGGTCGGCAAGACAGAGAGAGAATCCCGCCGCGGGGTCATGCGGAAACGAAGAACCCGCAATCGTGCGGGCCTGGCCGACCCTTGGCACGGCGGTCAACAGAGACAGGACGAGCCACCATGCGTCACGGCTATCGCGGTCGCCGCTTCAATCGCACCACCGAGCATCGCAAGGCGATGTTCGCCAACATGTCCGCCGCGCTCATCAAGCACGAGCAGATCATCACCACCCTGCCGAAGGCCAAGGACCTGCGTCCGGTCGTCGAGAAGCTGATCTCGCTCGGCCGCATCGACAGCGTCCACACCCGCCGTCTGGCGATGGCTCAGATCCGCGACGCGGACATGGTCAAGAAGCTCTTCACGGTGCTGGGCCCGCGCTACAAGGGCCGCCCCGGCGGCTATTGCCGCATCATGAAGGCGGGCTTCCGCCACGGCGACAACGCACCGATGGCCGTGATCGAGTTCGTCGACCGCGACGTCGACGCCCGCGGCAAGGATTCGGGCCCGGTTCTTCAGGCCGAAGCGGCCTGATACAGACCGGCGCCTGCCGATCCGACACCGATCGAGGCGGTCCCGCGAGGGGCCGCCTTTTTCGTGCGCGCTCCGATCTTTCGGTGAGCCTGACGGGGACGGGCCCCGCGGCCCGCGCATCGGCCCGGCCGGCGCTAGGCCGACGCCGCCGGCTCCAGCAGCGCGGAGATCCGCCCGGCGAGGTCCGCGGCGCGGAACGGCTTGGCGAGGACCGGGAGGTCGGCGGGGATCTCCATCGCGTCCGCGTGACCGGTGAGGATCAGCACCGGCAGGTGCGGCCAGCGCGCGCGGAGCGCGGCGGAGAGGTCGATGCCGCTCATGCCCGGCATGGCGAGGTCGGCGACCACGAGGTCGAAGCGCTCGCGCTCCAGCAGGGCGAGGGCGTCGGCGCCGCCCGCGGCCTCGGTCTGGCGATAGCCGAAATCGTCGAGGAACGAGGCGGTGACGTGCCGGACCTCGGGGTCGTCGTCCACCACGAGGATCCGGGCCGGGCGCACCGCCTGCGTCGCCGCGGCCTCGTCGGCCGCCGCGGTCTCGGCCGGGCGCTCGGCGCAGGGGAGGGCGAGGAGGACGCGGGTGCCGCGGCCGACCTCGCTCTCGATCTGGAGCCGGCCCTTCGATTGCTGGGCGAGGCCGAACACCATGGCGAGGCCGAGCCCGGTGCCCTGGCCCACCGCCTTGGTGGTGAAGAACGGCTCGCAGACGCGCTTGAGGATCTCCGGCGGGATGCCGCTGCCCGAATCCGCGACCGTGAGGGTCACGTACTCCCCCGGGGCGAGGTCGGGATCCCCGGCGACGTGCAGGCGCTCCGTCGCCACCACGATGGCGCCGCCCTCCGGCATGGCGTCCCGGGCGTTGATGCAGAGGTTGAGCACGGCGAGTTCGAGCTGGTCGGGATCGACCTGGGCCGGGGGCAGGCCGGGCGCCAGGTCAGTCCGCACCTCGACGAGGCCGCCGAGGCTGCGCCGGAACAGGTCGCTCATCCCCTCGATCAGGGCGTTCACGTCGATGGCGCGGGCGTTGAGGTCGTGGGTGCGGCTGAAGCTGAGCAGGCGCTTCGTCAGCGAGGCGCCGCGCTCGGCCGCGCCGCGGGCGTTCTCGATCAGGCGCTGGACGCGCGGCTGGTCCTGCACCTTCGGCACCGCCAGCTCGAGGCTGCCGAGGATTGCGGTGAGCAGGTTGTTGAAATCGTGCGCGATGCCCCCCGCGAGGGTGCCGAGCGCCTGCATCTTGTCCGATTGCCGGAGCCGCGCCTCCAGGCTCCGCTGCTCGGTGACGTCGCGCTCGATGGTGGCGAGATGGGCGACGGTGCCCGCGGCGTCGCGGATCGGCACCCGGACGACGTTGCTCCAGCGCTCGGCGCCCGTCGGCCCCTCGGCCACCAGGCTCTCGCCGACCTCGCCCGTGCGGATCGCCGCGCGATCGGCCTCGGCTCCGGCCGGGTCGGAGCGGAGCTCGTCCTCGCGCCGGCCGAGGCAGGCCGCCACGTCGCGCCCGAGGCGGGCGGCCTTGCGCCCGTTGAGGCGCACGAAGCGGCCCTGCGCGTCCTTGAACGAGATCGCGTCCTCGGCGTGGTCGAGCAGGCCGAGCAGCAGCGCCCGCTCGGTGGCGAGGTCGCGGCCGAGGCGGTAGCGCTCGACGGCATTGCGCACGGTGCCGCGCAGCAGGTCGGCGTCCCAGGGCTTGGTGACGTAGCCGACGATGCCGCCGCGGTTGAGCGCGGCGATCACCGCGGTGATGTCGGCATAGCCCGTGAGCAGGATCGCCTGGGCCTCGTGGAAGGCGCGGGCCTCGGCGAGCAGCGCGTCGCCGGTCATGCCGGGCATGCGCTGGTCGGAGAGGACGACGGCGATGTCCGGCTCGGCGCGGAGGATCTCGAGGGCCTCGGCGGGCCGCGACGTGGTCAGGACCCGGTACCTGTCCTCGAACAGGTCCTCGAGGGCGACCAGGATGTCGGGCTCGTCGTCGACGGCCAGGATGGTGTCCAGCGGGCCCGTCCCCCCGCCGTCCGTGCCCTCAATCATGTGCCACTGCCTGCCGCGGAATGCCGATGACGAAGCAGGCACCGCCCTCCGGGGCCGTCTCCACGGTAAGGGAGCCGCTATGCGCCTGAACGACGCTGTAGGCAATCGCGAGGCCGAGGCCGGTGCCGGCGCCGACGGGCTTCGTCGTGAAGAACGGCTCGAAGATCTTCTCGCGCAGATCCTCGGGGATGCCGGGGCCGGTGTCGCAGATGCGGATCTCGTCGAGGTCCTCGCTGGCGCGGGTGCTGATCCGGATCGTGCCGCCGCCCGGCATCGCGTCGGCGGCGTTCGAGAGGATGTTCATCACCACCTGGTTCAGCAGCGCCGGGGTGCAGCGGATCTCGGGCCGGCCGGCGAAATCGCGCTCGATCGCGATCGCCGTGCCGAGCTTGTGCTGGATCAGCGCCAGCACCGTCTCGATCGCCTCCGGGGCGTTGACGAGGGCCCGCTCCCCCTCGTCGAGGCGGGAGAACTTGCGCAGGTTCAGGACGAGGTCCTGGATGCGGGTGAGCCCCATCCGCATGGCGCCGACCCGGTCGCGCGCCTTGGCGAGGGCGCGGGCGCCCCGCTCGTCGCCCGCGGGGACGGGCATCTCGCCGAGCAGCCGCTCCACCGTGCCCTGATGGGCCAGGATGAAGGCCAGGGGATTGTTGATCTCGTGGGCGATGCCGGCGACGAGCTCGCCCAGCGAGGCCATCTTGGCGGCCTGGACGAGCTTGGCCTGGGCGTCGGTCAGGCGCCGGTTGGCGGTGGCGAGGTCGCTGTTGGCCTGCTCCAGGGCGTCGGCGAGGCGGGCGCGGGCGGCGGCGGCCTCGGCCTCGGCGCGGGCGCGCTCCACCGCCTGCTCGCGGGCGCCGAACTCCCCGGCGATGCGGCGGTCGTCCTCCTCCAGCAGCCGGCGGCGCACGAGCCCACGCACCCGCAGCGCCAGCACCTCGGCATCGGCCTTGGCGACCACGTCGTCCGCGCCGGCCGCGTAGGCCTGCATCAGGAAATCCTTGGCGGGCGCGCTTCCCGAGATGCCGACGAGGTGGAAGCCCGCTCCGCCGGCCCGCGCCCCGCGGCGCTCGTTCACCGCGCGGCAGAGGCCGAGCCCGTCATAGGCGGGGCTCAGCAGGTCGAGGGTGACGCAATCGAACGGCGCCCCGCCCGCGTCCAGCGCGCCGATCGCGGCCTCGGGCCCGTCCGCGACGGTGACGGCGTGGCCCTCCTGCCCGAGCAGGCCGGCCAGGAAGGTCCGGTAGGTGGCGCTGCCGTCGATGACGAGGACGCGGGCCCGCCGGAAGCCCGCCGCGCCCGGCGTCTCGGCGGCATCCGCGCTCTTGCCGCGCTCGCGCAGCAGGGCCCGGATGCGCAGCACGAGGAGATCGCGGTCGTCGGATTTCGCCACGTAGGCGTCGGCGCCGCTCTCCAGCCCCTGGCGCTCGCCGTCGCGGGCGCCCGTGAGCATCAGGAGGGGCAGGGCCCGGGTGCGCAGCGACAGCCGCAGCTGACGGGTCAGCTCGTCGCCGTTCATGCCCGGCAGGTGGTAGTCGGCGACGACGAGGTCGGGCAATTCGCGGTTGAGATGGTCGAGGGCGAGCTCGGCGGTCGGGCAGCGCTCCACCGCGAAGCCGGCGGCCTCGAGCAGCAGGCGCAGCTCGAGGGCCTGCGTCTCCGAATCCTCCACCAGGAGGATGCGCGCCCGCGGCTCGGGCGATCCCGCCTCCGCGCTCAACCCCCCGCGCCCTCGGGATCGGCGAGGCGCAGGACGTGGCCGGCGACCCGGTCGAGGGGCAGCACGCTGCGCGCGGCGCCGAGGCGGACGGCCGCTGCGGGCATGCCGTAGACGACGGCCGTGCTCTCGTGCTCGGCCACCGTGGCGGCGCCGGCGCGCGCCATGTCGAGCAGGCCGAGCGCCCCGTCCTCGCCCATGCCGGTGAGCAGCACGCCGATGCCCGAGGCGCCGCATTGCCGGGCGATGGAGCGGAACAGCACGGTCGCGGCCGGCCGCTGGCCGGCCACCGGCAGGCTGTCGAGGACGCGCAGCGTCCGGTTCGCGCCGAGTTCCAGGTGGCGATCGCCGGGCGCCACGTAGACGCGCCCGCCCTGGGCCTGCTCGCCGTCGCGGGCGACGCCGACGGAGAGCGGCACCACGCCGTCGAGCCAGCCGGCGAAGCCGTCCATGAAGGCCGCGCCCATGTGCTGGACGAGGAGGACGGGGAGGGGGAAATCGGCCGGCAGGGCGCCGAGGACCCGGGCGAGCGCCGGGGGGCCCCCGGTGGAGGCGGCGATGCCGAGCACGGTCGGCGCCTGCGCCGAGAGGGCCGGCGGAGCGGGGCGGGCGCTGCGGTCGGCCCATCCGGTGCCGATCGGGCGGCGGCGGATCACCGGGACCTGGGCCATGATCCGGAGCTGGGTGCAGATCTCCCCGGCCACGCCCTCGTAGCCGGCATGCGTGGTGGCGACGGGCTTCTCGACCACCGAGAGCGCGCCCGCGCGCAGCGCGTTCATCGAGATGCGCAGGGAGGAATCCTCGACCGAATCGGCGATCACCACGATCGGGGTCGGGTGCTCGGCCATGATCCGCCGGGTCGTCTCCAGCCCGTCGATGCCGGGCAGGCGGATGTCCATCGAGATCACGTCGGGGCGGACCACGCCGATCAGGCTCAGCGCCTCCTCGCCGGAGGCGGCCGCGGCCACGACCTGCAGGCGAGGATCGCGCGAGACGATGTGGCGCAGCAGCTCGCGCACCACGAGACTGTCCTCGACGAGCATCACACGCACCGGCGCCGTGCCGCCACCGCTCACAGGAGCTGCCCGATCGTGTCGAGCAGGGCGCGCTGGTCGAAGCTCTGCTTGGTCAGGTAGGCGTCGGCGCCGAGTTCGAGGCCGCGGGCCACGTCCTCGGCCTCGCCCCGGGAGGTCATCAGCACCGTGGGCAGCCGGCGGAAGCGCGCGTCGGCGCGCAGCGCGCGCAGCAGGCCGTAGCCGTCGAGGCGCGGCATCTCCACGTCGGCGAGGACGAGGTCCACCGGCTCGATCTCGGCGCGCAGGCGATCGAGGGCGTCCTGGCCGTCCACGCAGACGACCACGCGGTAGCCGGCCGCTTCCAAGATGCCCTTCTCCAATGTGCGGGTCGTGATCGAATCGTCGACGACGAGGATCGTCGCGCGCTGCATCGAACGTCGCGTATCGGGCATCGTTCCGCCCGGTGCCATTGCCGATTCCGCCAAGGGCCGGGCCGCGCTCCCGGCCGTGCCGGCGGCGCGGGCGGCGAGGCCCTCGGGATCGAGCACCAGCACGGGCACGTCGCCGGGCAGGATCGCGGTCCCGGCGACGAGATCGGGATCGGCCCCGACGGCCGGCACCGGCAGGACGAGCAGGGTCCGCACGTCGTGCAGGCGGTCGACCGCGACGGCGAGGCGCCCGCCGGCCGTCCGCACCACCACCGCCGTCAGGACCGGGCTCGGGGCGGGCGCGGCGAGGCCCAGGATCTCCCCGAGCGCGGCCACCGGCAGGTTCGCCGCCGCCCCATCCGTCCCGGGGACCGGCAGGAGCAGGCGGCCCATCGCCAGCGGCAGCGCGGCCCGGTCGGCGCGGACCAGCCGCTCGACGCCCGCCCCCGGCAGGGCGTAGGTGGCGCCCCCCGCCTCGACCAGCACCAGGGAGCGGCGGGCGGCCGAGAGCGGCAGGCTCATGGCGAGCGCGGTGCCGTGCGGGTCGCGGGGGCCGAGCCGCACGACCCCCTGGAGGGCGCGGACCGCGTCGGCCACGACCGAGAGCCCGAAGCCGCGGCCCGACAGGGTGTCGACGCTGCCGGCCGTCGAGAAGCCGGGCTCGAAGACGAGGTCGAGCAGGGCGGCGGCCTCGGGCGTCCCGCCCTCCGGCTCGGGCGCGAGCAGCCCCCGGCGGCGCGCCTGCGCCTCGATCGCCGCGAGGTCCGGCCCCGGCCCGTCGTCCCAGACCGTGACGAGGAGGCGCCCGCCGCGCACCGCCACCTCGAGGCCGACGGTCGGCGTCTCGGCCTTGCCCGCGGCGAGGCGCGCCTCCGGCGGCTCGTAGCCGTGGCTGAGGGCGTTGCGCAGGGCGTGCAGCACCGGGTCCTTGAGGGTCTGCAGCAGGAAGCGGTCGACCGGCACGTCGAGGCCGCGCAGGCTCACCGCGATCTCGCGGCCCTGCTCCCGCGCGGTCTCGCGCAGGGTCCGGGCCAGCAGCCCGAGCATGGATTCGGCCGGGACCAGGGCGAGGCGCTCGGCCTCGGACCGGACCCGCGCCGCCGCCCCCTCGACGGCGCCGGCGGCGGCGGCGTGGCGCCGGGCGAGATCGCCCAGCTCGCGGGCGAGGCCGGCGAGCGCCGCCTCCAGCCCGAGCACCTCCTGGCGCGCCGCCTCCGCCCGGGCGGCGCCCACCGGGCCGCGTCCGCGCTCGGCTTGCGCGCCCTCGCTGCGCGCGCCGCCGAGCCCGGAGGCGACGGCGGTGGCGCGGCGCCGCAGGTCCTCCGACAGGTGGGCGACCCGGGCGAGGCCCTCGGCCACCGGCGCGCCGGCACCCAGCGTGCTGGCGAGATCGTGGCTCGCCCGCGCCAGCGCGGCGACCGCCTCGGCCGGGACGCGCAGGAGCGCGTGCGCCATGTCCGGGGCGGCCTCCGGGGCGACTTCGGGGGCGGTCTCCGGGACGGGCTCGGACGGGGCGGGCGGCTCGGACCGGGCAGCCGGGGCGTTCCCCGGCCGCCGGCGCGGGGCCTCCCCGGGCGCCGGTTCCGAGCCCGGCGGCGGCCCTTCGCCCGGGGGCGGCCCTTGGCCCGGAGGCAGCCCTTGGCCCGCGAGCGCCGCCTGAGCCTCAGACGGATCCGCCCGCCCGAGGGCGCGATCGAGGGCCGACAGCGCGTCGCCCGGCATCGCGGCGTCGGGGGCCGCCTTGATGGCGGCGACGTAGGCCTCGATCCGGTCGAGGGCGAGCTGGGTGGCGCTGGCCGCCTCGCGCCCGAGGCCGGCCCCCTGGCTCACCCGCTCGAACAGGGTCTCCAGGCGATGGGCGAGCGCCTCGACGGCCGGCAGGTCGACCGCGCGGGCGGCGCCCTTCAGGCTGTGGGCGCGGCGGAAGATGTCGTTCCAGTCCGGCGCCCGGGCGGGCGAACCGCCCTCGATCGCCGCGCCGAGGGCGGCACGGATCGCCTCGATGTGCTCGCGGTGCTCGACCTCGAAGGCCGCGAGCAGGAGCTGGCGGATGTCGGCCACGGGATCCGGAACCGGCTCAGTGCCGGTAGCGCTCGGCCAGGGCCATCAGGGCCTGGGCGAGCTCGGTGAGGTTCGCGGAGGCGGTCTCGACCTCGCGGGTGCCCACGGCGGTCTGCTGGCTCGCCTGCCGGATGTTCTGGAGGGCGCCCATCACCTGCTCGATCCCGAGCTGCTGCTGGTTCGTCGAGGCGACGATCTGCTGGAAGGTCTGCACGTTCTCCTCCACCCGCGCCGAGATCTCCTCGATGGTGCGGTGGGTGGTGTCGGAGCGCGCCTTGCCGGTGGCGGCCCGCTTCACCGCCTCCTCGGTCAGCATCACCGAGGTGTTGATGCCGCGCTGGATCTCGCCGAGGATCGCCCGCACCTGCACGGTGGCGGCCTTGGCTTGGTCGGCGAGCTGCTTCATCTCGGCGGCGACCACCGCGAAGCTGCGCCCGGCCTCGCCCGCCGCCGCCGCCTCGATCGCGGCGTTGAGCGCCAGCAGGTGGGTGCGCTCCGAGATGTCGTTGACGGTCTCGATGATGTCGCCGATCGTCTGGGTCTTCTCCGAGAGCGACACGATGTTGCCGGCCACCGCCTCGGCCTGCTCGCGGATCGCGTCCATCGCCTTGGCGGTGTCGGCGACCGCGCGCAGGCCCTGGCGCGAGGTCTGGGCGGTGGCCTGGGCGGTAGCGATCACCTCGCCCGCCCGCTTCGAGATCTGCGCGCCCGAATGCGTGATCTCGTCGACCGTCGCGGCGGTCTCCTGCACGGCGGCGAACTGCTCCTCCACCGAGGCGGCCTGCTCCTGCGCGGAGGCGCGGATCTCGGCGGCGGCGGCGTTGAGGTCGGCGGTGGCGGCCCGGTTGGTCCGGGCGAGTTCGGCCAGTCCCGCCACCATCCGGTTGAGGGTGCGGCCGAGGCGGGCGATCTCGTCGTTGCCGCGCTCGGTCAGCGACCCCGACAGGTCGCCCGCGCCGACCTGCTCGACGAAGGCCATCACGGTCTCCAGCGGGCGCACCACCGCGCGGCTGATCAGCACCGTGACGAGGACGCTGAGCAGCACGCAGGCGGCGAGCGTCAGCAGGATCGAGAGGCGGCTGGCGTCGTAGACGCCCTGCACCGCGCGCTGGCCGGCCACGATGCCCTCGTCGAGGACATTGCGGCCCTGCTCGATCCCCCGGATCACGCTCGCCTGCATCCGGTTGATGTCGTCGTTGCGCGCCTCCACGGCATCGGTGTCCCGGGCGGAGATCGCGGTGATCTGCGCCTCGCTGGCGCTGCGCAGCTGGCGGAACAGGTTGGCGGTCTCGCCGGCGTTCAGGCTCAGCCGCTTCCAGATCGCCGCCCGCGCGGGCGAGGTCGCGGCCTCGGAATACTCGCCGGCCGAACGGATCAGGGTGGTGATGATCGTCTCGAAATCGGCGGCGGCGACGCGCCAGCCGTCGAGGGAGCGGGCGATCTCCTGGGCGTCGGTGCGGCGGGCGAGCACCCCGATCACCGCGTTCCGGCGCAGGAGGCCCATGTCGCGGGCCTTGTTGGCGAGATCGTCGAACTGGCGCGCGATGGCAAGGTCGCGGGCCACGATGGCGTCGGTGGTGTCGCGCACCGCGCCGATCTGCCCGATGGCGTAGAGCCCCATGGCGACGATCACCACCGTGACGGCGACGAAGCCGAGCAGGATCCGTTTTCCGATCGAGAGCGACAGCGAGAGCGGCAAGGCGGGTTCGGGCTCCTCGGGGGACGGGGCGGATTCCGGCGGGCGCCGGGCGCGCGTCGGGGCAGCGGGCGTCAGGGCAGCGCGCGCCGCAGCAGGCGCGGGAGGTCGAGGACGACGAAGCCGCCGTCGGCAGCGGAATCGGACCCGGCCGGGGCATAGCCCGAAACGGCCGCGTCGCCCATCCCGCCCGATACCGGATCCCCGGCCTCCGCATCCGGGCGATGGGCGAGGCCGAGCACCCGGTCGACGGCCAGCGCCACCGGACCGGAGGCGGAGCCGCCCGCCCGCAGCACCACGAGATGGCCGCTCTCGCCGTCGCGGGGGCCGCCCGGCCGGCGGTTCAAGGCGCGGGCGAGGTCGAGCACGCTGACGATCCGGCCGGAGAGGGCGGCGAGGCCGACGAGGGCCGGCACGGCGCCCGGCACCGGCGTGCAGGGCCGCATCGGCAGAACCTCCTGCGCGGCCTCCAGCGCGATGCCGTAGCGGTCCTCGCCGCAGGCGCAGACGAGGTAGGCCCGGCCCGGCGCCGCAACCGCGCCGCCGCCCCGCCGGGCGAGCGCGGCCGTGCGGGCTGCGCGCAGGGCGCGCGCGCGCGCGGCGGCCTTGTCGGCTGTCTCGCCGGCTGTGTTGCCGGACGCGGCCGGCGCCTGTCCCTCGGGTGTCGTCCGGGCCATCCGCGCGCTCATCCGTCCCCTCGGCCGCCGGACCCGATCCCGTCGCGCGCCGCGGCGGCGCCGCGCGCGATCTCGGCGGCCGTGGCGCCGCCGCCCTCGCGCAGGATCGTCTGCGGCGGCAGGGCTTGGCTCAGGCGGAGCGCGTTGTCGAGGGCCCGCCGCGCCTCGGCACCGCGGCCGAGCCCGGCCAGGAGCAGTCCGAGATGCTGGTGGGCCATCACGAAGCCGGGCTCGAGATAGAGCGCGGCGCGCAGGGCCCGCTCCGCCTCCGCCTCGCGCCCGAGACTGCCGGCGATCAGCCCTTCGTAGAAGCGCAGCGTCGGATCGGTCGGCCGGGCGGCGAGCCCGTCGCGCAGGGCGCGCCACGCCTCCCCGGTCTCGCCCGCATCCGCGAGGCTGCGCACCCGGTCGACGATCTCCGCGTCGGACGGGCCGGCGGCGGCCGCGATGTCGGACGGGCCGGCGACCGCGATCGCGCGCGGGGCCGCTTCGTCCGCCTCCGCGAGGACGGGCGGCGCGGGCGCCCGGTCGGGCCGGGGCGCCGCGGCGGGAAGCGGGAGGCTCGCGGGCGCCAGGGCCGAGCCCGATCCCGGCAGTCCCGCGAGGGGCGCGGCCTCCGCATCGGCCGCGTCCGGTACCAGCGGGCGCCACGGCCCGGCGGCGGGCGCGGGCGTTCCGCCGCCCTCGCCGGGCAGGCGGTAGGCGACGGTGCCGGGCAGGGCGACCGGATCGAGCCAGCCGGCGAAGGCCGGGTTCGGCTCGGCATGGCCGATCAGCAGCCACCCGCCCGGGCGCAGGCGCCGCCCGAGGCCGCGCATGATCGCCGCCACGGTCTCGGCCTCGAAGTAGATCAGCACGTTGCGGCAGAGGATCAGGTCGAAGCCGTCGAGATGGGGCGGGGCGCGGCCGTCCACGAGCTCGAGCAGGTTGCGCCGCTCGAAGCGGACGAGGCGGCGATATTCGGGACGCAGCGCGTAGGCCGCCTCGCGGGTCTCGCCGGGCGGGGGCGGCACCCGGCGGAAGTAGCGGGCCCGTTCCTCGGGCGGCGAGGTGCGCAGGGCCCAGGGCCCGTATTCCGCCGCCCGGGCCGCGGCGAGGGCCGACGCGCTGATGTCGCTGCCCAGGATGCCGACCTGCCAGTCGGGCAGCGCCGGCCCGAGCAGCTCGTGGGCGAGGATCGCCAGCGAATAGGGCTCGGCCCCCGTGGAGCAGCCGGCGCTCCAGATCCGCAGGGTGCGCTCCCCGCCGCGCGCGGCGATCAGGTCCGGCAGGATGATCCGGCGGAGCGCGGCGAACTGCTCGGCGTAGCGGAAGAAGAAGGTCTCCCCGATGGTGATCTCGGCCTCCAGCGCCGTCCACTCCGCCGGGTCCGCCGCGAGGAGCGCCGCGTAGGCCTCGGCGCCCGGAACGCCGCGCGCCCGGAAGCGGCGGCGCAGGCGGTCGGCGAGGAGGTCGTCCTTGTCGGCGTAGTAATGGTGGCCCGTGCGGGCGATGAGGCGGGCCTTCAGCGCCGCGTAGCCCGGATCGTCGCGCAGGGTCGTGGCCGGTCGGCGCATCCCGGGCGTCAGGCGGCGGTCGCGCCGGGCGCGGGCCGGGACGCGGCGAGAGACTCGGCAGGAGGCTCCGGAACGGACTCGGGCGAGGAGTCGGGCAGGGCGGCGAGACGCGCCTCGGCCGCCCGCCGCGCCGCCTCCACCCGCATCCGCTCCTCGGTGCCCAGGAGCCGCGCCGGATCGAGAACGTGGACGAGGGCGCCCGCCCGCTCGATCTCGGCGGAGACGCAGCCGTTGAGGCTGTGGCCCGGCCCGACCGGCCGCAGGGCCGCGGCGGCCACCGCGACGACGTCGGTGACGCGGTCGACGCGGTAGGCGAGCGACCGGTCCGCGACGAGGACGAGATGAGCGTGGAGCGCCGCGCGGGTGATCTCGGCGCGGTCCGTCCCGGGCGACAGGGTCTCGGGCAGGGCGTCCCGCAGGCCGAGCAGCTGGGCGAGGTCGATCACCGGAATCGCGTCGCCGCCGAGGTTGAGGAATCCCGCGAGCCAGGCCCCGCAGGCCGGGGGCCGGAACAGGTCCGGCAGGGGCAGGATCTCGGCCGCCTCCGCGCGCGCCAGGGCGCAGGGGGTGCCCGCCACGTCGAGCAGGAGATAGGCGCCCGCGAGGGCCGGAGCCGGGGCGGACGTCGGATGGGACGGGGCGGGGGCGGTAACGGGCGGCGAGGGGGTCACGGGAGCGTCCGGGCTGCGGGTCGGTCTCCAGGGTAGCCGGATCCGCCGGGTTCGAGAACGCTCGGGCGGCGACCGGGTTCAGCGCGACCCGTCGCGGCCGGGATCGGGACCGATCCCACACGCGGAACTTGCGCCTTGAGAAACGGTTCCTTTCTCGGTTGAGCCCCCGGGGACGATGTCGCCTCCGCGGGCTCCACCTGCACGCTCTCGACCGAGGATCTTCCCGTGACCAAAGCCTTTCTGATCGCCGCCTCGCTGACCCTGCTGACGGCCGGGACCGCCCTCGCCCAGGGCGGCTCGCCCTACAACACCTCCGGGTCGCAGGCGGGCGGCCCGCTGGCGGGGCAGGCGCGCAGGGCCGGCGCTCCCGGCGGCGCTCCCTCGATGGCGCCCGGCGCCGGCGACGCGGCGATGGCCGCCCCGATGCGCAGCCGCCCGATGAAGAAGCGCCGCCACCACCGCCGGATGCGCTGATCCGCTCGGGTCCGGGCACGCCCGCACGGCGCGCCCGGACTCCGTCATCCCGGATCCGGCCGATCCCTGCGGGCGGGTGGATCCGTGCGCGGCCCGGGCGCCGGGCAGCCTCGTCGGGCCCGCCATCCGCGTCGATCGCGGGGAGGGCGGATCAGAGATCCGCGACGAGGGCGGCGAGCTGGTCCGTGCAGAGGCCCCAGCCCGCATGGAAGCCCATACGCAGGTGGGTGTCGCGGTCCTCCGCCGTCCAGTGGCGGACCCGCGCCGTGTAGCGGGTGCCGCCCTGCTCCGGCTCGAAAGTGACGATCACCGTCATGAACGGCTTCGGGCCCGGCTCCCAGCCCGCGCGGTAGGCGTCGGTGAACACCAGCCGCGCCCCCGGCACGATCTCCAGATAGACGCCCGCGTTCGGGTACTCGGTGCCGTCCGGCGCCCGCATCACGATGCAGTTCGCGCCGCCCGGCCGCAGGTCCAGGTCGACGGCGGAGACGGTGAAGGGCGCGGGCGCGAACCAGCGCGCGAGCAGGTCCGGCTCGGTCCAGGCCCGGTAGAGGCGGTCGGGCGGGGCGGGGATCCACCGGGTGAGGACGAGATCGCGATCCGCCTCCGGCGCACCGGCATCCGGGGGCCCGCTCATGCCCGGACCTTGGGCTGGTTCATGGCCCAGAGGATGCCGTAGGGGTCGCGCAGCTGCGCGTAGCGGTCGCCCCAGAACATCTCGGCGGGCGCCATCACGGCGGTCGCGCCGGCCTCGACCGCGCGGGCATATCGGGCGTCGATGTCGTCGACCGTCAGGGTCAGGGTGAAGCCCTGCGGCGCCCGGAGCGCGTGGCCGTGCTCGGGATAGGCGTCGCCCAGCATCAGCGAACTGCCGTTGAGGTAGAGATGGACGTGCATGGTGCGTCCCTGGGCGTCCGGCGGGAAGGCGGCGGCGATCTCCGCCCCGAAGGCCCGGCCGTAGAAGGCCGCCGCCTCCAGCGCGCCGTCGACCTGCAGATAGGTGACAAGGCCGCCCTTGACCGGGACGGCGCCCGGAGGGCTCTCGGAATCGTGGCTCATGGGGCGCACCTCACGGGCTGGTTTTGCGATCGCCGGGACTTGGCAGCCGTCAGGCCTTCGGCGATCCGGAAAGCCTCGCGACTCGACGGCGCCCGACGATAGCGCCTCTCGGGGCCGTGTCATCCCGCCGCTCCCGGCGGGGTGCCGCCCGTTAACGCGTCGGTAACCATGCCGCGCCGCATACTCCTCGGGCGCGACATCCGTCCCGGCCCTCCGCGCGGACGGGCCCCGCGCGTCGCCCGCACGGCACGACCGCCCGCACGCCTGTCCGGACCGCGCCGCCCGGCGCGGGCCCGGCCCGGATGCGCGCGACGGCGCGCCCCGCAGACCACCCGCGAAGGCACCCCAGAGGTCCGAGATGGCACCGGGTTACGAGATCGCCCTCTGGCTCACGGGGCTGGGCCTGCTGTGCCGCGGCGCCGGCCTGTGGCGGCTGCACGCGGAGGAGCGCGCCCGGACCAGCGGCCTGAAGACCGTCCTGCGCGCGGGCCCGGTCGAACCGCGCCGGGCGCCGCCCCGGTGGTGGGGCCGGCCGCTGCGGATCCTGGCCGCGCCGCTGCGCGCCTGGGAATCGCGGGAAGCGATCCGGATGGTGCCCCGGGCGCAGCGGGACGCCGTTCGCGACCGGACCGGGCCGGAGGACGCGCCGCCGAGCGCGGCCCTCCTCGCCCTGCAACGGGTGTTCCCGGCGGGCTGATGCCGGTGGCGGGCCGGCGGAGCGGCGGAGCGGTTGGGGCCGAGCCGCGTTGCCTTCGGGCAAGCGGGCGCGTGGCGCCCGGCGAGACCCGGCCGAGACGATGCGCAACCTCCTCCTCCTGATCGTCCTGTGCGGGGCGGGCTTCCTGCTCGTCGGGATGTACGTGGCGCCGAACCAGCCCGGCCTGCGGGCGTGGTACCGCGACAATGCCTGCGCGCATCTCGACCGGATCAGCCCGCAGCTCTGCGCCCCGATCCGGCGAGCCGATGGCGACCGGCTCTGAGACGGGCGGCGGGCTCCGCCGCGCCATCGACTGGACCTTCCGCAGCCGCGAGACCGGCGCGATCACGATCGGGCAATGGCCGAACCTGCCGCTCTGGCTGTTCCTCGCCTTCACGGCGGCGGGCTGGGTGCTCGATCCGGACGGCACGCCCGGCCGCGTGGTCCGGCTCGGCGCCGCGCTCAGCCTCGCGTGGTGGTCCCTCGACGAGGTGCTGCGCGGGGTGAACCCCTGGCGCCGCTTCCTCGGCGGCGCGGTGCTGGCGGGCGGGCTCTGGCTCGCGGCGCTGCGCTGGCTCGCGGCCCCTTGAGGCGGGGAGCCCGGCGCCGGGCTCGCCTTCGCCTGCCGGCGCGGATCAGGGGAGCCGCAGGTAGGCTTCCCCCCTGGCCTTGTCCATGCCGCACGGGAAGAAGGTGAGCACCATGAGGTTGTGGGGCATGGCCGGATTCTTCACGAAGACGATCGTGAAATGCGCGCATTTCACGGTGCCGCGGTGGTTGGCGAGCCGGACGTCGTAGGCGCACCCGATATCGACCGCCGTGAAGGCGGTGGATTCGCCGGTCCGCTTGCTCCGCGCCTGATCGATGCCCGCGTATCCGAGAACGTTGAAGAGCTTCAGCCCGACATCGACGGCCTGCTTGAAGTCGACGAAGGCGGTGGGCATGAAGTCGCCGCCGGATCTCAGGGCGAGGTCCGCATTCGTGATGGCGCTGTGCCGCTCGCCGGTATGCCCGGTCCTCGCCCTGCCGCCCGCCAGGGAGACGGCGCCCTCGGAGGCCCTGAGCAGCCGCTCGACCAAGTCCCGCGTGAACATGCCCGCGCCCCCGCGACAGCGGCCCCGGATCCGCGACGATAGGAGCCAGCGCCGGAGGGATCAATATCCGCGCCGACCCGGCCGGATGCCTCCGGGTGACCGCTTGGACAACCGCAGGTCGGGATAGGGTGGACGGATGCCTCCGGCCGCGCGCCTCGCGCCTCCGAGCGCGGAGAGCCGAGGCGACGGGCCCTACAGGTCCGACGAGCGCCGGGACAGCTCGGCCCGCAATTGCCGGGCGATCGCCTGGAGGGCGGCGTCGCGGCGGGTGCGGGGACGGGGCAGGTCGATCCGCATCTCGGCGGCGATGCGCCCCGGAGGGCCGGCCAGCACCACCACCCGGTCGGCGATCGTCACCGCCTCGTCGATGTCGTGGGTGACGAACAGCACCGTCTTGCCCGTCTCCAGGGTGATGCGCTGGACCTCGTCCTGGAGGCCCTCGCGGGTGAAGCTGTCGAGGGCCGAGAACGGCTCGTCCATCAGCAGGACGTCGGGCTCGACCGCGAGCGCCCGGGCGATGGCGACGCGCTGGCGCTGGCCGCCGGAGAGCTGGTGCGGCCAGCGCTGCCCGAATTCCTGCAGGCCGACGAGCGCCAGCATCGCGCGGGCCCGGGCCCGGCGCTCGGCGCGGGACAGGCCCGAGCCCTCCAGGCCGAAGGCGACGTTGTCGACCACCCGGCGCCAGGGCAGCAGGCGCGCGTCCTGGAACACCATCGCCACCGGCGTGCGGCATTCCGGCCGCGCCGCGATGCGGACGGTGCCCGCGCTCGGGCGGGCGAGATCCATCAGCACCCGCAGCAGCGTCGACTTGCCGACGCCGGACTCGCCCACGATCACCACGACCTCGCCGCGGGCGATGTCGAGGTCGAGGGCGTCGAGGATGACCGTGCGGCCGTCGCCCGACCCGTAGGCGAGGCTGAGGCCGCGGATCGCGATGATCGGCCCGGCCGGCGCCGTCCCGTCCGTCTCGGGGGTCATGCGGGTCACGGGCGCCAGCGCAGGAGACGGCCCTGAAGGGCGACGAAGGCGGTGTCGAACAGGCCGTAGAGGCCCGCCATGGTCAGCATGTAGACCACCACGATGTCGGTGGAGAGCAGCGAGGAGGCCTGCATCATGCGCTGGCCGACGCCCTGCACGCCGAAGATCTCGGCGGCGACCACCGCCATCCAGGCCTGGCCGAGCGCGGTGCGCAGCCCCACCAGGATGCCGGGCGTCGCCGCCGGCAGGACGATCTTGGCGAGGCGCGCCGGCCCCGAGCGGAAGCCGAAGGCCTGGGCCACTTCGATCAGGTCGCGGTCGACCCCGCGCACCGCCCCTTGCGTCGCGAAGAACACGATCCAGAACACCCCGATCGCGATGATGAACACGGCGGCCGGCGAATCGACCCCGAACCAGATGATGGCGAAGGGCACCCAGGCGAGGCCCGGGATCGGCCGCAGCAGCCGCACCACCCAGGCCGTCAGGGCCTCGAAGCCGCGCGACATGCCGGCGAGGAGCCCCAGGCCGATGCCGATCCCGGCGCCGCAGGCGAGGCCCGCGACGTAGTGGCCGAGGCTGGAGAGCACCGCCTCGCCCCAGACGCCGAGCGTGATCTCGCGCAGGAAGGCCGCCGGGATCGTGCTCGGCGGCGGCAGGAAGGCGGGGTTGACGAGGCCGAGCCGGGGCGCGGCCTCCCAGATCGCCAGGAAGGCGGCGAGCCCCGCGGCGGCGAGCAGCGTGGAGCGGACGCGGGTCATGGGGTCGGGACGGGCCGGCTCAGCGCTTCTCGGCCTTCTCGTAATAGGTCGGCACGAACAGGCCGTCGATCGGCACCGCCTTGTCGAGGGCGCCGATGCTGAGCTGGTAGGCCTGCATCGCCTTGGTCGCCTCGACGATGACGCGCGGGTCCGCGGTGAACTTGGCGGCGGGCGAGGTGAGGGCGCGCCGGATGGTGGCGAGATCGGTGATGCCCTTGCCGAGGGCCTGCTCGACCGCGGGGGCGGCCCGGTCGGGATCGGTCTTGAGGAGGGCGGTCGCGCTGACGAGGGCGTCGACGAGGCCCTGGGTCGCGGCCGGGTTGCGGTCGGCGAAGGCGCCCGACACCGCCACCACCGTGCCCGGCTGGTCGGGGAACATCTCGGCGCCGGTGGCGATCAGGCGGATCGCCGGGTTGCGGCCCTGCACGATGGTGAGCGCGGGCTCGCGGATCGAGGCGCCGTCGACCGCGCCCGCGAGCAGGGCCTGCTGGGTCGCGTCGATGCCCATCGGCACCACCTGCGCGTCGGCCTTCTCCGCCTTGGCCACCTGCCAGAGCCAGTGCTGCAGGGTGGTGTTGGGCACGGAGCCGAGGGGCTGGGTGGCGAGGCGCGCGGCCCGGCCCTCCTTGGCCTTGAACTGGCGGAACGCCTCGGCCTTGTCGGGCGCGGCCGCGAGGTAGGGGGCGAGCTTCGGCCCGGCCACGAACACCATCTCCTCGACGGCGGTGGCGGCCACCACCCGCACGTCGATGCCCTTCGAGCGCGCCACCGCCAGCGGCGCGATGCCGGCGACGTAGACGTCGATCGTGCCCGAGGCCAAAGCCTGGATCATGTTCGGACCGGATTCGAAGGTGGTGAAGGTCGGGCTCAGCCCCGCCTGCTTCAGCCCGCCCTCGCGGTCGGCGACGAAGATCGGCGCCGCCCCGATCACCGGGATCACCCCGATGCGCACCGGCACGGGGGTCTGGGCGCGCGCGTCGGCCGGCAACAGGGCGGCGGCGGCCGAGACGAGGGCGGCCGCGACGAGCGTGGCGAGGGCGGTGAGCGCCGGGCGCATGGTCTGATCCGGGGAGGCGCCCGGCCGGCACGGGGCGGGAGGGGCGCGGCATCGGGAGACCCCCGGGACGCCGGACCGGGGAGCGGGCCCGGGACGGATCGGGGGGACGGAGAGCGCCCCCATGCCACAGCCCGCGCCGATCGCAAACCGGTCGGGCCGAAATCATCACGAATGTGGCATCCTGTATGTTATCGTCAGGATTCGATCGGGACTGCGTTCCGATCGGAGAGCATCGCCTGTATGGGCGTCACACCAATTCAGTCCCGCGGACCGGCATGCTTGCCCTGATCAGTCTCTCGTCCCTGAGCGCCGGCATTGGTCTGGCGGCGCTCTCGCTGCGCCATCCGGCCCGGCAGGCCGCGGCGCTCGAGCGCTGGAGCGGCTTCTGCCTGATCGCCGGGCTCGGGCTCCTCGGCTTCGCCCTGCGCGGGCGCTGAGGATCGGCCGCGCCCGTCGGCCGGGGCCGGGAACGTCTCGCGCGCGGCTTCCGTTGTCAGGCGGTCGCAACCTCCGGGGGGCGGCGACGCACAGGAAGGAAGTGTCCCATGAGCCTGCTCGGCAGCATCGTCAGCAAGATCCTGCACCCGTTCGGCGGCGGCAGCGCGGAAGCCGCGCCGTCGACCACCTCGGGGACGTCGGATTCGAGCAACCCGACCTCCACCGCCACGACCGGCAGCCCGGCCTCCGGCGGGTCCGCCGCCCCGGCGGGCGGCCCGGTCGACGTCGAGAAGGTGCTCAACGACATGGCGTCGAAGAACGGCCAGAAGCTGAACTGGCGCACCTCGATCGTCGACCTGATGAAGCTCCTCGACCTCGATTCGAGCCTCACCGCCCGCAAGCAGCTCGCCGACGAGCTGCACTACACCGGCGACAAGGACGATTCGGCCACGATGAACGTCTGGCTGCACAAGCAGGTGATCAAGAAGCTCGAGGAGAACGGCGGCAAGGTGCCGGCCGACCTCAAGGATTGATCGGTCGCGCGGCGGGTCCCGGATGCGGAACCCGCCGCCGCGCCGTCCCCGTCAGCGGCCCGATCAGTAGGCGTTCTCGGTCTTCAGCAGGGCGAAGGGCGTGGTGATCAGGATCTGGAGGTCGAGCAGGACCGACCAGTTCTCGATGTAGTAGAGGTCGTGCTCGACCCGGCGCTGGAGCTTCTCGCTGGTGTCCGTCTCGCCGCGCCAGCCGTTGATCTGGGCCCAGCCGGTGATCCCGGGCTTGACCTTGTGGCGGGCGAAATAGCCGTCGACCACTTGGTCGTAGAGGGTGTTGGCGGCCTTGGCCTGGAGCGCGTGCGGGCGGGGCCCCACGAGGGAGAGGTCGCCCTTCAGCACGTTGAAGAGCTGCGGCAGCTCGTCCAGGGAGGTCTTGCGGATGAAGCGCCCGACGGGCGTGACGCGGGGATCGCCCTTGGTCACCATGCGGTTGGCCGTGGCGTCGCACTGATCGACATACATCGAGCGGAACTTGTAGACCTCGATCAGCTCGTTGTTGAAGCCGTGCCGCTTCTGCCGGAACAGCACCGGCCCGCGCGAGGTCAGCCGCACCGCCAGCGCCACCGCGATCATCACGGGCGCGAGGCCGATCAGCATCAGGGCGCCGACGCAGCGGTCGAACAGGGCCTTGGTCACCACGTCCCAGTCGGCGATCGGCTTGTCGAACACGTCGAGCACCGGCACCGAGCCGAGATAGGAGTAGCTGCGCGGGCGCAGCTTCAGCTTGGTGGCGTGGGCCGAGAGCCGGATGTCGATCGGCAGCACCCAGAGCTTCGAGAGCATCTCCAGGATGCGGCCCTCCGCCGAGATCGGGATCGTGAAGACGATCAGGTCGAGCCGGGTGTGGCGGGCATAGGCCACGAGGTCGCTCACCGTGCCGAGCTTCGGGTAGCCGGCCACCACGGTGCTGGAGCGGTCGTCGTTGCGGTCGTCGAACACGCCGACGATGCGGATGCCGCCCTCGGCCTGGGTCTCCAGGGCGGCGATCAGCTCCTCGCCCGCCTGTCCGCCGCCGACGATGGCGGTGAGCCGGTCGAACCGGCCCTTGCGCGTCTGCGCCTGGATCGCGAGCATCAGGGCGTAGCGCCCGACGAGGAGGCCGCCGAGGCCCGCCGCGAAGAAGACGCTGAGCCAGAGCCGCGAGTAGTTGTCGGCGATCTTGGCCATCACCAGCACGGTGGCGACGGCCAGGAAGCTCAGGGACCAGCCGGCGCTCAGCTTGATCGCCGTCTTGAAGAAGCTCCTGAACGCGGTGATCCGGTAGGCGCCGGCGGCCTGGAACAGGGCGACGGAGACGAGCGCCACCCCGGCGATGGCGAGGCCGTAGCGGGCGCCCAGCGGCACGATCCCGCGCAGCATCATCAGGTGGAGGCCGGCGCCGAGGCCGCAGATCAGCCCGAACTCCCCGATCCGCACCAGCCCGGCGACCACCACCGGGGAGATCGGACCGGCCGCCACCGGGACGGTGGTCTCGGCCAGGGGCGCGCGCGCCGGCGCGACCGGGATCGCGGCTTTGGCGTCCGCCGCCCCGGGACCTCCGGCGGCCTTCAGAACATCGCGGACATCGAACGCACTCATCGAACGCCACAGCCCCTGCGGGAATCCGGCTCTCGCCGACGCTGCGGCGACTCTCCCAGACCGAGCTATCCGAATGCTTAAGACAGGGCCGGCGACACGGCCGGGCGGTCCTCACGCTTTCGACATCCGCGCCTGCCGAGGGGACCGGACAGGCCGGGTTGCGGGCCGGACGCGTCGGTGGAAGCCCGCAGGGGCGCCCCATGTTTCTGCATATTGCGCGCGGCTTTTATAGAACTTCATGTTGTGGACGCAGCGTGCGTATGCACTGCTACCCTACACACTTGATCTTCGCACAGGATCTGTGTTTTCTAGTCGTGAGGGGCATCGTTTCGGAAACCAACAATGACAGAAAACACCTCGGGCCTGGACCCCGATATGGTCGAGCTTGCGGGCGATATCGTCTCCGCCTACGTCTCGAACAACTCCGTGCCGGCCAATGAGCTTCCTGTCCTGATCCGCAGCGTGCATGCCGCGCTCACGGGTCTCGGCAGCGGGACGGCGCCCGCCGCCCCGGTCGTGGAGGTCGAGAAGCCGAGCGCGGCCCAGATCCGGCGCTCGGTGAGCGATTCCGGCATCGTCAGCTTCCTCGACGGCAAGACCTACAAGACGCTGAAGCGCCACCTCACCACGCACGGCCTCGATCCGCGCAGCTATCGCGAGCGCTTCGGCCTGCCGGACGACTACCCGATGGTGGCGCCCGGCTACGCCGCGCAGCGCTCGGCCCTCGCCAAGCAGATCGGCCTCGGCCGTCCCGGCGCCCTCGCCGAGCGGCAGGAGCAGCAGGCCGCGACGAAGGATGCGGGCCGCGAACCCGCGAAGGGCCGGCGCGAGGCCGCCTGACCGGGGCAGGCCCGGCCCGCGGGGATGGCCCCCGCGGCCGGGCAGCGCCTTCGGGGACGAGCCAGCGCGCGGCCCCGCGTGAAAACCGCCCGGACGCCGAATTCGCCGACGGCCGCCATCCCCTTCCGCACGGCGCGCGCTAGCTGAGGCCCATGCCACGCTGGATGTTCGCTCTCTTCGCCGCCGCGCTGTTTCTCGCGGTCGCCGGAATCATCATCACCTTCCTGCGGACCGGGCCGACGGCGAATCAGCCATCGCCCCAACCGGCGACGCCGCCCGCGCGCAGCGGAACGCCCTGACGGGCGCCGGTCCCCGGCACGGCCGCGAGCCCGAGCGGGGCGCGGGCGCCGCCGTGAGGCGCCGGGCCGGAATCGCCGCGCGGCGTTAGCCTGCCGCTTACCCTTGTTCCGAAAACCCTCCGCGCGGAGGCGGGGCGTCCCCGCGGATTAACCGGGCGCCCACCGAAGACGCGCGAGAACCGCGGGGTCCGGCCGTCGCGCCGCCTACCTGGAGTCCGCCCGTGGTCGCCGCCAGTCCCCTCGACGCCGCCGCGCCCCGCCGCATCCTGCACGTGTTCCGGGCCCCCGTCGGCGGCCTGTTCCGGCACGTGGTGGACCTGACCCGGCTCCAGGCCGCGGCAGGCCACGCCGTCGGCATCGTCTGCGACTCGACCACCGGGGGCGAGCGCGCCGAGGCGGCGCTGGCCGAGCTCGGGAGCTGCCTCTCCCTCGGGGTGATCCGGGTGCCGATGCGGCGCAACCCCCATCCGGGCGACCTCGCGGCGCTGCGCGCGGTGGCGCGGCAGGCGCACCGCGTCGGCGCCGACGTCCTGCACGGGCACGGGGCCAAGGGCGGCGTCTACGCCCGCCTCGCCCCCGCGGCCCGGCCGCTGGTGCGCGCCTACACGCCGCACGGCGGCAGCTACAATTACAAGCCGGGCACGCCGCTGCACCGCCTCTACATGGCCGCCGAGGGGCTTCTCGCCCGCCGCACCGACGTGTTCCTGTTCGAGAGCGAGTACGTGGCCGGGCGCCACCGCGCCTATGTGGGCGCGGCCGGCGCGGTCACCCGGATCGTCCATAACGGGATCGGCGCGGCTGAGTTCGCGCCGGTCGCGCAGGCCGCCGACCCCTACGACCTGCTCTACGTGGGCGAGCTGCGCGAGGCCAAGGGCCTGCCGGTTCTCCTCGAGGCCCTGGCCCGCCTGCGCGCCGAGGGCCGCGCCCTGCGGCTCCTGATGGTGGGATCCGGCCCCGATACCGAGGCCCTGAAGGCCCGTGCCGCCGCGCTCGGGCTGACGGGCGCCGTCGCCTTCGAGCCGGCCCAGCCGATCCGCCCGGTCCTCGCCCGCGGGCGGGTGATGGTGGTGCCCTCCTTCGCCGAATCGCTGCCCTACGTGGTGCTGGAAGCCGCCGCCGCCGCCTGCCCGATGGTCGCCACGAATGTCGGGGGCATCCCGGAGATCTTCGGCGACGCCGCGGGCGACCTCGTGCCCGCCCGCGACCCCGTTGCGCTGCAGCGGGCGATCGCGGGTGTGCTGGACGAGGATCCGGAGCGCTGCCGCGCCCGGTTCGCGGCCCTCAGCGCCAGCGTGCGCGAGCGCTTCTCGATGGAGCGGATGGGGCACGATGTGCTGTCGGGCTACGCCGCCGCCCTGCGCGCCCGGCGCCGGCCGGCGCCCGCGGAGGCGGCCGCGCTCTCGGAACCCGCCTGACCGGCATCGGGGCGCCGTAACAATCGAGTGAGAACGTCGCGGAGGCCCCGCGTGCGGACACAACCCGCACGCGCTTTGCGCTATCGGTCGGGCCCCGGCCGGCGCGGGCGGGCCGAACGGGCGAGCGAAGGGACCGGGGGTCTTTGACAAGCGAGGACCAGTGGAGGACGCGGCCCGGCCCGGGCCGCGGGATGTCCGGACGCGGGTCCGGCTTCCGCGCATCCCGGACATGCCCCCGCACCTGGCCCTGGACCTGCCCCCTCCCATGCTTCCTCACAGGCCGATGAGCGCGGATCCGGACGGCCTGCCGGAGCAGGACGAGGCCCTGCGGCTAGCAGCCCTCGACGCCTACGGCATCCTCGACACCGAGCCCGAGCAGGGCTTCGACGACGCCGTGCTGCTCGCGACCCAGCTCTGCCGCACGCCGATCGCCCTGGTCAGCCTCGTCGCCCGCGACCGGCAATGGTTCAAGGCCCGGATCGGGTTCGACCTCTGCCAGACCTCCCTCGACCAGTCGGTCTGCGCCCACGCCCTCGCGGGCGAGGACATGCTCGTCATCCCCGACCTGACGCGCGACCCGCGCACCGCCCGCAACCGCCTCGTGACCGAGCCCCCGGCCATCCGCTTCTACGCCGGCGCGCCGCTGCGCGACCCGCAGGGCGTCGGCCTGGGCACCCTCTGCGTCATCGACACCGAGCCGCGGCCCGAGGGGCTGACCCCGCAGGAGCGCACAGGCCTTCAGGCGCTGGCCCGGCAGGTGATGAGCCTGCTCGAGCTGCGGCGGGCCCTGGAGAACCGCGATCAGGCGCTCGCCGCGCGGGCGCGGGCCGAGGAGCGCCTGCGGCTCGCCGTCGAGGCGACCGGGATCGGGGTGTTCGATTACGATCCGGAGACCGGGTCGCTGGGCTGGGATGCCCGCACGCGCGCGCTGTTCGGCCTGTCCGAGCCCGGGCCGGCGACCGACGCCGGCGGCGTCCTCCCCAACCTCCATCCGGATGACCGCGCCCGGGCCGATGCGGACCTGCGCAGCGCCCTCGATCCCGCCGGACCGGGCCGGTTCGACGCGCTCTACCGGGTGATCGCCGCCGATACGGGCGCGGAGCGCTGGCTCGCCGCCCGCGGCCAGGCGGTCGTCGAGGCGGGCCGGACTGTCCGGCTGGTCGGCACGGTCCGGGACGTCAGCGCCGACAAGGCGGCCGAGCGCGCCCTGCGGAGCACCGAGGAGCGCTACCGGCTGGCGGCGCGGGCCACCACCGACGCGATCTGGGACTGGACCATCGCCACCGGCCAGGTGCTCTGGAACGAGGCGCTGACGGCAGCCTACGGCCACACGCCGCAGGATGTCGAGCCGACGAGCGCGTGGTGGATCGGCCAGATCCATCCGGACGACCGGGCGCGCATCGACGCCTCGATCCACGCGGTGGTCGACGGGACCGGCAGCGTCTGGGCGGACGAGTACCGCTTCCGGCGCGCCGACGGCAGCTACGCCCCGGTCTACGACCGCGGCTACGTCGCCCGCGACGCGGAGGGCCGCGCGACCCGGATGATCGGGGCGATGCTCGACCTCACCTCGCTGCGGCGGGCCGAAGCGGCGCTGTTCGCGAGCGAGGCCTCGCTGCGCGCCGTGCTCGACTCGGTGCCGGTGGGCATCCTCTTCGCCGAGGCGCCGCACGGGCGCATCGTCGGGGGCAATGGGCGGCTGCAGGCGATCCTGGGCCACGCCGTCCTGCCGTCGCCGGACACGGAGAGCTACGGCGAGTGGATCGCCTTCCACGCCGACGGCCGCCGGGTCGAGCCGCACGAGTACCCCCTCGCCCGCATCCTGCGCGAAGGCATCGACCAGGCCGAGCTCGAATGCTCCTACCAGCGCGGGGACGGCACCCGCGCCTGGATCGCGATCACGGCCGTCCCCATGCGCGACGGGGCCGGGCGCCTGACCGGCTCCGTCGCGGCGATCGCCGACGTCGATGCCCGCCGCCGGGCCGAGGAGCGCCAGCACCTGCTCAACGACGAGTTGAGCCACCGTATGAAGAACCTGATGGCGATCGTGCAGGCCGTGGCGATGCAGACCCTGCGGGGCGCCCAGGACCTCGACGCGGCGCGCGCGGTCCTCGACAGCCGCCTGATCGCCCTCGGCCGCGCGCACGACATCCTGCTCGGCGGCATGGCCGAGCGCGCGCCCCTGGACGCGGTGGTGCGCCAGGGCGTCAGCGTGCGGGCGGAGACCACGGACCGCGTCACCCTCGCGGGGCCGGCCGTCGAGATCGGCCCCAAGGCGGCGCTCGCCCTGGCGCTGACGCTCCACGAGCTGACCACCAACGCCACCAAGTACGGCGCGCTCTCGGTGCCCGGGGGCCGGGTCGCGGTGGGCTGGCGGATCGTCGAGGACGGCCCGGAGCCGCAGCTGCGCATCCGGTGGGAGGAGCGCGGTGGGCCGCCGGTGGCGCCGCCGAGCCGCAAGGGCTTCGGCTCGCGGCTGATCGAGCGGGGCCTGACCGGGCAGGTCGGGGGCCGCCTCGCCCTGGACTACCCGCCCGAGGGCGTGACCTGCACCGTGGAGGCGCCGCTGAGCGGCTTCCAGGATGCGGGCTGAGGCCGCGGGCTGAGACGCGGCTGAGACGCGGGCGCCTGCGCCCCCCGGTCACAGGGCCGTGACGGCATCGCTGCCCGGCCGGCCATCGCGGTTCCGCCTCAACCTGGGCTATGCGGGGGCCGGCCAGCGGGACGGTGTTGCCCGACGGCGAGGGGACAGAGCGTGAGCGACCAGGACAACGAGGCGCGGATCCACGAGGAGTTCGCGCGGCCCGGCAACGGTCCCGACCCCTTCGCGGCGGCGGTGCGGACCACGCGGATGCCGATGCTGATCACCGACCCGCGCCAGCCCGACAACCCGATCGTCTTCGTCAACCGGGCCTTCTCCCGGCTCACCGGCTACGCGCATGCGGAGATCGTCGGGCGGAACTGCCGCTTCCTGCAGGGGCCCGAGACCGACCGGGCGGCGGTGGCGCGGCTGCGCGAGGCGATCGAGCGCCGGGTGCCGATCGAGATCGACCTGCTGAACCACCGCAAGGACGGCACCACCTTCTGGAACCGGCTCCTGGTCTCGCCGGTCTTCGACGTGGACGGCGAGCTGACCTACTTCTTCGCCTCGCAATTCGACGTCTCGCTGGAGCGCGACCGCCTGGTGCGCCTGCAGCAGGACCGCGACGCCCTGGAGGCCGAGGTCGGCCGGCGCGCGCTCGACCTCAGCCGCAGCGAGGAGCGCCTGCGCTTCACCCTGCGGGCGGGCCGCCTCGGCGCCTGGACCCTCGACCTCGAGACCCGGCGCCTCGTCCCCTCGGAGGAATGCCGGGCGATCTTCGGCATCGGCTCGGCCGACGCCTTCACGTACGAGCGGCTGATCGAGGCGGTCCACCCGGAGGACCGCGCGCGGATGCAGGCGGAGATGGAGCGCTGCATCGCCGAGCGCACGGATTACGACGTGGAGTACCGGGTGGTGACGGGGCGGGGAGAGACCCGCTGGCTGATGCTGCGCGGCCAGCCCGCCTACCGCACCGACGGGCATCCGCTCAGCATGGCCGGGATCGTCCTCGACGTCACGGACCGCAAGCGCGCCGAGGAGCACCGCGACCTGCTGGCGCGCGAATTGAGCCACCGGGTCAAGAACACCCTCGCCACCGTGCAGTCGATCGCCCGCCAGACGCTGCGCGACGCCGGCTCGGTCGCCGAGGCCGGCACGGTGCTGGAGGCCCGGATCCAGTCGCTGGCCGCGGCCAACGACGTGCTCACCCGCGAGGGGGGCGACTGGGCGACGCTCGCCGAGGTGGTGAGCGCCGCCCTGAAACCCTTCGGCGTCGAGCAGGCCCACCGGTTCCGGGTCGGCGGCCCGGCGCTGAAGCTCGCCCCGCGGGTGGCGCTCGCCCTCTCGCTGGCGCTGCACGAGCTCTCGACCAACTCCGTCAAGTACGGTGCCCTCTCGCGCGACGCGGGCCGCGTCCTGGTGAGCTGGGACATCGTCGAGTCGCCCGCGCCCGCCCATCTCTGGTTCCAGTGGCAGGAGGTCGGCGGTCCGGCCGTCGCGCCGCCCAGCCGGAAGGGCTTCGGCAGCCGGATGATCGAGTGGGCGCTGGCCAAGGAGCTCGACGGCTCGGCCGAGATCGACTACCGCCCGCGCGGCCTCGTCTTCACCGCCGAGGCGCCGCTCTCCGCGATCCTGCAGGATTGAGGCGCGGGCGCCCGTCCGGTCCCGTTCATCTCGGCCCTCCTATCGTCGTCCGGACGACGCGGCCGCGTCGCTGCACGGTCTCGTCGCGGCACAGGCTCGCCGCTGCGCGGGCCCGGCGGCGGCATGGGCTCTGCGAGGGGCGGAGGCCCGCGCGGAGAACCCGGCGGCCCCCCGAGCCGTTGTGGGCCTTGGGGATCGCGGTCGGGCAGAGCAGGAGGATGATCCGGATGGTTCAGGACAGCAGCGCGTCCGTGGAGGTGCTGGGCCGCCAGTTCCTGCAGGTCCAGGCAGCCTGGCTGACTCTCGCGGACCAGATGATCCTGCTCAGCCTCGCGGCCCAGGCGGCGGCGTTCGACATGTGGCTGCGCCCGACGCTCCGGGCCGGAGAGGCCGTCGGGCAGCGGCGCGACCAGCAGGCCCGCACCGATCGGCTGGTGCGCCAGGGGGTGCCCGCGAGCGAGGCCCGCAAGGGGCTGCGGCTTCTCTGAGGCTGCCCCGGGACCCGGCGCCGCCGGGCGGAGGGCGTCAGAGGCGCGCGCCCGCGTCGACGCGACCGGCCCTCGTCCGCTGGCGGAACGGGCCGATCAGGCGCTCGTAGGCGGCCTCGGCGGGCCCGTAGGTGTCGCCCGCCAGACGCTCGAGCGCGGCGGGGTCGAGGATCGTGATCAGGCCGCGCCGCGCGCGGATCATGCCGTAGCCCTCAAGGGCCTGGGTGGCGAGGGTCACGCTGGAGCGCTGGACGCCGAGCATCACCGAGAGGAAATCGTGGGTGAGGGCGACGCCGTCGCCGCCGAGCCGGTCATGCGCCATCAGCAGCCAGCGCGCGAGGCGCTCCTCGATCGAGTAGGCCCCGTTCGAGAGAGCGGTCTGGCTCAGCGTCATGATCTGGGTGTGGACGTAGCGCAGCATCAGCGCCTGCAGCGTCGGGCTCTCCCGCAGGGCGGCCTTCAGGCGGCCGACCTCCAGGCGCTGCCAGATCCCGCCGACCTGGGCCACGATCTCGTGGGGCGCCGCGTCGCAGCCGAGCACGCTCGCGCTGCTGACCATGCCCTCGTAGCCGAAGCAGCCGACCTCGATGGCCCGCTCGTCCGGGCCGCGCAGGATGTTCGAGGACAGGCCGCTCTCCGGGAACCAAGCGTGGGCGGGCGCCTCGCCGGCGCGGATCACCACCGCGCCGCGCTCGATCGCGACGGGCTCGAGATAGGGCAGCAACCGGCCGCGGTCGGCCTCCGAGAGGGCCGCGAGCAGGCGGTTGCGCGGGGGCGCCGCACTCACGGGCGCGCCGCCCGGCCCGTCTGGAGAGGGCGCGTCGAACGGATCATGGGGTGCCTCCGGGGAAACGCAGCGTCCCAGAAACAAACCGCCCGCGACGGCCCCGGTTCGATGGGCCGTCGATGCCGGGCGGACGGATCCTGCGGAGGGCTCAGCCGCTCAGCGCAGGGTGACGTGCGCCTGCACCGTCTCGGCGAGCGAGGCGAAGGTCTGCGCGACCGGGACGTCGGAGAGATAGACGCGCCCGCCGACGAGCAGGAGGGCCAAAGTCCAGAACACCGCCGCGGTCACGCGGTGCGCGCGTCCGTCGCGCGGGGCCTCGCACCGGGCCGCGTCAAGGGGCTCCCCGAACGGGTCGAAGGTGGTCGGGGCCGGTCCGGACAGCTGCGTGTCGAGGGAGGTGCGCATGGGTGAGATGTCGCCTCCGGAGCGCCTCCGATCAATGGACGCGTCTTCCGAAGATTCCGCGCGGCGAAAAAGACTCTGCTCCGCGTGCGCACGGCCGTGGAAGATCCTCCTCACGGCCGTCGCACGGGCCGGGAACCCACGGAATCGGCGGCCCGGTCCGGGGGTTCAGGCGCTCAGGCGGGCCTGCATCCGGGGTAGGCCCGCCCGGTTGGCGAGGCCGTATTCGGCGAGCGAGACCACCGCCGCCGGCGCGTCGCGGCGGGCGATCACCACGCAATTATCGGGCACCGCCGTCCAGGTCGCGTGCTCCCGGTCGATCGGCTCGGAGACCACCACCACGCCGTCGTCCGACTGGCGATAGTACAAGCTGTTGGCCGCGTCGTTGACGGCGTACCGGAAGGCGTAGAGGTCGTGCCCGTCGGCGAGCGCCGCGGTGAAGCGGAACGGGTGGCCGCCCTCGCGGCCGCCGACGATCCGGGTGAGCGCCGCGAGGGTGACGACGGTGGCGGCGACCGGGTCGCGGTGCGGGCCCGCGCCCGAGAGGCCGGCGCCGACGATCGCCAGGAACAGCGCCTCGGAATCGGTGGTGCCGTTGCGCCCGGGATAGAGCGCGTCCGGGATCAGCGCCTCGACCGGACGGCGCAGCCGGGCCCAGTCGCCGACATAGCCGTTATGCATGAACAGCCACGGGCCGCAGGCGAAGGGGTGGCAGTTCGGCCGGGTGATCGGCGTGCCGGTCGCCGCGCGCACATGGGCGAAGAACAGGTGCGAGCGCAGGTGCCGGCAGAGATGGCGCAGGTTGTCGTCCGACCAGGCCGGCTGGACCTCGCGGTAGCGCCCGGGCTCGGCATGGTCGCCGTACCAGCCCAGGCCGAAGCCGTCGCCGTTGGTGCTGGCCGTCGATTCGAGCGCCTGGATGCTCTGCGAGACCAGCGAGTGCGCCGGCTCGGTGACGTAGTGCTCCAGGGGTATCGTGCGGCCCCGGTAGGCGATCCAGCGGCACATGCGTCTCGGCTCCCCTGTCGATGCGGCCGGCCCCGCATCCTGGCGCGGCGGCCCGGCCGCGGCGGCCCGGCCCGAGCCCATCGGCGACGATCGTGGAGAAAGCGCGTCACCTTGAGCGCAGGCCCGACGCAAGGCCGGTGCCCAGGCCGCAGGCGAGGCGGAAGCCCCAGGCCGGACCCGGCCCCCGCAAGGCGGGGCGCAGGCCCGATTCGCCCCCCCTCAGGCCAGACCCGGGCCGCCGTCAGATCCCGTGCGTCTGCAGCCAGGCTTCGAGCAGCGCCACCTGCCAGAGCTTCGAGTGGCCCTTGGGCGTGAGCGTCCCGTCCGGGTCGGCGAGCAGGCGGTCGACATAGGCCCGGTTGAACAGCCCGCGGGCGCGGGCCTGCGGCGCGTCGAGGATGCCGCGGACGAAGTCCATGTAGGGCCCGCGGATATGCTTGAGGGCGGGGACCGGGAAGTAGCCCTTGGGCCGGTCGATCACCGCGGCGGGCAGCACGGCGCGCGCCGCCTCCTTCAGGATGAATTTGCCGCCGTCCCGCACCTTCAGCTCCGCCGGGATCCGGGCGGCGAGTTCCACCAGTTCGTGGTCGAGGAAGGGCACGCGGGCCTCCAGCCCGCAGGCCATGGTCATGTTGTCGACGCGCTTGACCGGATCGTCCACCAGCATGATCTGGGTGTCGAGCTGGAGCGTCCGGTCGATGGCGCTGCCGTTTCCGGCGCGGGCGAAGAAGGCGGCCACGAAGTCGCGGCTGTGATCGCCGTTCAGGTGGTCCGGCGCGAGCGCCTCCCGCATCTCGGTGTGGTCGCGGTCGAAATAGACCGCGGCGTAGTCGCGCGTCGGGTCGGTGGAGCCCACGAGCTTCGGATACCAGTGGTAGCCGCCGAAGATCTCGTCGGCGCCCTGGCCGCTCTGCACCACCTTGACGTGCCGGGCGACCTCGCCGGAGAGCAGCCGGAAGGCCACGGCGTCGTGGCTCATCTGCGGCTCGGACATCGCCCGGATGGTGTCGGGAAGGGCCTCCAGGGTGCGGGAGCCGTCGATCGCGATCTTGACGTGATCGGTGCCGAAGGTCTCGGCCACGAGGTCCGAATACTGGAATTCGTCGCCCTCGACGCCGTTCACCGCGTCGAAGCCGACCGCGAAGGTCTTGAGTCCCGTCTGTCCCGCGCGCGCCAGAAGCGCCACGAGGAGCGAGCTGTCGAGGCCGCCCGAGAGGAGGACGCCGGTCGGCACGTCGGCGATCCGGCGCCGCTCGACCGCCAGCGCCAGCGTGTCGAGCACGCGCTCGCGCCACTCCGCCTCGCCGACGCCGCGATCCTCGGCGCGCGGGCCGACCTCCAGCGTCCAGTAGACGGTCTCCCGGCGCGAGCCGTCCGGCTCCAGCGTCAGCAGGGTGGCGGGGGGCAGCTTGGTGACGCCCTTGAGGATCGTCCCGGGCGCGGGCACCACCGCGTGGAAGCTCATGTAGTTGTGCAGGCCGGCGGGGTCGATCGCGGTGTCGACCCCGCCGGCGGCCAGCAGCGCGGGCAGCGACGAGGCGAAGCGCAGGCGCCCCGCCGCGGGGCCGGACCGCGCCTCGGCGAAGTAGAGCGGCTTGATGCCGAGCCGGTCGCGCGCGAAGACGGTGCGACCGCTGTCGCGCTCGTGGATCGCGAAGGCGAACATGCCGAGGAAGCGCTCGACGCAGGCCGGCCCCCAGGCGTGGTAGGCCTTGAGGATGACCTCGGTGTCGCTCGTCGAGAAGAAGCGGTAGCCCCGGCCCTCGAGTTCCCGGCGCAGTTCCCTGTAGTTGTAGATGCAGCCGTTGAAGACGAGGGCGAGACCCAGCGCCGGACCGACCATCGGCTGCTGGCCGGCCTCCGACAGGTCGATGATCTTGAGGCGGCAATGCCCGAAGGCCACGGCGCCCTGCGCGTGGAGGCCGCCGGCATCGGGCCCGCGCGGGCGCAGCACGTCCATCATCGCCCGCACGGCCGACGGGTCGGCGGGCCCGTCGAAGCTGATCTCACCGCAGATCCCGCACATGTCGACCCTTCGCCTTCCGGTTCGAGCACGCCCCGGGGCGCCGGAGCGGCGGGGCCACAGGCGGCAGAACCGGAGAGGGGCGGGGACGTTCCCGCGGTCCGGCCCGTCCGTCAGCCGGTGACCGGCGCGTTCGTGCCCGATCCGCTCGGTCGCGACGGGCGGGCCCGGAGCGGGCCCGGGTCTCCGTGGTGACGCCCGGTCTCTCGCCGAACCGGCGACCCGGCGTCGGACTGCGCGCTAGGACACCGCTAGGACACTGCGCCGATCTTCTCCGCCATGGTCTGGTGCTTGTCGCGGCGCGACGAGAAGGCCATCGTGTAGAAGACCCGCTGCACCCCGAGCTCGGTCAGCCGCGCCTCGCAGGCCTCGATCAGGCGGCAGACGTCGGCGAGCTCGCCCTCGATGTTGGTGCCGTTGGCGTGCATCTCGGCGTCGAGGTCGCTCGCGTCGATCAGCGCCTTGATGGCGCGGACATAGGGCGAGACCGAGGGGCCGACGCCCATCGGCACGATGCACAGGTCGGCGATCACTCTCATGGGACACGCTCCTCGGTTGGGGCCGGCGCGAGCCGATATAGGGCATCCTCGGCGCGCGCCCGCATCCCGCGGCCGGGGCCCGGGCCCGAGCCCGACGGGAACCCGGGCCGGTCCGCTCGCTTCCCGCGGGAGAGATCCCCGGCCGGCACGCATCCTGCTGCCCGCGTCCCGGCCACCCCGCGAGGACACGATGGACACCACGACGCTCGAACCCGCCGCCTTCGTCGCCCCGGCGGTCCTGCTCTCGGGGCAGGTCGATCACGACATGTACCGGGATTTCCGCCGCCAGTTCGACGCGGCGCGGGAGCGCGACCTCGTGGTCGTCGAGCTGACGACGCTCGGGGGCGATCCGGAGGTGGCGCGGATGATGGGCGAGGACATCCGCTTCCACAGCGAGCTCGACCCGAGGCGGCGCTTCGTCTTCCTGGGCAAGGCGGCGATCTACTCGGCCGGCACCACCCTGATGAGCTTCTTCGCCCCGCCGAACCGCTATCTCACCCGCGGCACCCGCCTGATGGTGCACGAGCGCAAGATGAACAAGGATCTCAAGGTCAGCGGCCCGCTCACCACCTGCATCGCCGGGCTCAAGGCCACGCTGCACGAGATCGAGACCTCGATCGCGATCCAGAACGAGGGCTTCGCCAACCTCGTCCGCGGCTCGCAGGTGAGCCTGGAGGAGGTCCTGCGGCGCGCGCCCGAGAACTGGTACATCGAGGCCGAGGAGGCCCGGCGCCTCGGGCTGATCGCGGCGGTGCTCTGAGGGGTCGCGACCGTGAGGGATGCGGCAGGGGCCTAGACGGCCTCCTCGCCGGGCGAGGGCTCAGCGGCCGCCGCGCCGGCTTCGGGCGGCGCGCCGGTCACGGGCGCGGCCTCGCCCGGCGAGGCGGCCACCAGCGTGCCGACGAGGTCGAGCAGCGCCCGCTGCTCCGGGGCGGCCGGATGGTCGCCGAGGAAGCGGGCGAGGCCGATGCGGGCGGGCCGGCCGCCCGAGGGCGCGTTCGGCTCGTGCAGGACGAAGACCTCGCCCTCCGCCCGGCAGAGCGACCAGCGGTCGCCGTTCGGGCTGGCATAGAGGGGGCGCTGCTCGCTCATCGGGGATTCCTCGGGCCGTTCGCGTCGGACGGACGCGCTCGGCCCGGGAGATAGGGCGCGCGGAGCGCGCCCCGCAGGAGGCGCGGGATCAGGGCTTGTAGGTGAAGCTGCTGATCTGACAGACGTTGATGTTGTTGCGCACCAGCGAGGCGCCGTTCTCGAACACCGCCTTGAAGTCGTAGCGGCACTTGCCCGTGCCGTCGTCGACGTCGATGTCGAAGGTCTCGCCGTCGGCGATCACGTCGCGGCCGAGGATGTCCTCCTCCCAATCGTCGGTGCCGGTCGTGGAGGCGTAGAAGTGCTTCATCGTCATGCCGGTCTTGTTGACGATGTCGACGTGGCGGTTGGCGGCCGAGGCCGGGCCGGCGGCGCAGGCGATCAGGCCGGCGGCGGCCAGGAAGAGGAACTTGCTCACGGAATGTTGCCTGTGGGCGAGAGAGATCTGGCAGCGGGGCGCCGGGCATGGTGCCCCGCGCTCCGCGGCAGGGCGGACGCCCGCGCGCCGCCCGTAAGGCCAAGCTAGCCCCGATGCCCCGCGCGGGGGATGCCCGGGCGTCCCGTATCCTTGCCCGGTGGTCCCGCGCCGCGGATTTTCGCGCGCGGGCCCCTTGAAGCGGGGCCCGCGCGCCCAGCCGGATCCGTGACGGCGTGGACCGGCCTCGCGTCTCGCGACGGCACCGGGCCGAGGGCGGCGTGAATCCGGCGTCCGGCCCTCGGCGCCCGCGTCAGTGCCCGGAGGCGGCCAGCGCCGCGCCGGGCTTGTCGTGCGTGCCGAGCCGCTCGACCAGGCTGGCCGTGGCCGCGTTCATGCCCACCACCTCGACCGGGACGCCGTGGCGGCGGAACTTGAGCACGACCCGGTCGAGGGCGTTGACGCCGGTGAGGTCCCAGAAATGGGCCGCCGCGAGGTCGATCACGACGCCCGAGAGGCCGTCCTCGCGGACGTCGAAGGCGGCGTGGAAGGCCTCGGCCGTGGCGAAGAAGATCTGGCCGGTGACCCGGTAGGTCCGCACCGCGCCGGCCTGCGGGGATGACGCGCGCGTGGATGCGACGGCGAAGACCTTCGCGACCTTGTGGGCGAAGAACAGGCCGCTGAGCACCACTCCGAACAGCACGCCCTTGGCGAGGTCGTGCGTCGCCACCACCGTCACGACGGTGCCGAGCATCACGGCGCTCGACGCGCGCGGATGCGTGGCGAGGCTGCGCAGCGAGCGCCATTGGAAGGTGTTGATCGAGACCATGATCATCACCGCCACCAGCGCCGCCATCGGGATCTGCGCCACCCATCGCCCGAGCACGACGATCAGGAACAGCAGGAAGCCGCCGGCCCAGAGCGTCGAGAGCCGGCCGCGCCCGCCCGAGGAGACGTTGATCACCGACTGGCCGATCATGGCGCAGCCGGCCATGCCGCCGATCAGGCCGGAGGCGATGTTGGCCACGCCCTGGCCGGCGCATTCGCGGTTCTTGTCGGAGCCGGTGTCGGTCATCTCGTCGACGATGGCCGCCGTCATCAGGCTCTCCAGCAGGCCGACCATGGCGATGGTCAGCGCCGTCGGCGCGATGATCCGCAGGGTCTCGAGGGTGAAGGGCACCTGGGGCAGGGCGATCCAGGGCAGCTGGTCGGGCAGGGCGCCCATGTCGCCCACCGTGCGGATCGGCAGGCCGAGCGCCATCGAGACGCCGGTGAGCAGCACGATGGCCACGAGCGGCGAGGGCACCGCCCGCGTCAGCCGGGGCAGGCCGTAGATGATCGCGAGGCCCGCGGCCGTCATCGCGTAGACCGTCGTGCCCCGCCCGATCAGCTCGGGCATCTGCGCCAGGAAGATCAGGATGGCGAGGGCGTTGACGAAGCCCGTCACCACCGAGCGCGAGACGAAGCGCATCAGGTCGCCGAGGCGCAGGACGCTGGCCAGGATCTGGAACAGGCCCGTGAGGATGGTGGCGGCGAAGAGGTAGCCGACGCCGTGCTCCTTCACGAGCCCGGTCATCAGGAGCGCGGTGGCGCCGGTGGCCGCCGAGATCATCGCGGGCCGCCCGCCCGCGAAGGCGGTGACGACGGCGATGCAGAACGAGGCGTAGAGCCCGACCTTCGGGTCGACGCCCGCGATCAGCGAGAAGGCGATGGCCTCGGGGATGAGGGCGAGGGCGACGACGGTGCCGGCCAGCACCTCGCGCGTGACGTTCGGAGCCCATTCGCTCCGCAGGCGGACACGGTTCATCGTGGGGATCGGCTTTCCTCATCCCGCGGGCCGGACGGTTCGGCCGCGCGGGGCGCGCAACAGGGCGGGCCGGCCTCCCGGGGAGGTCCGCGGCGCGCGAGCCCTGACATTGCGTGGTCCGGCGGATCGGCGGCCGGAAGAGCCACCCGGGATTTCACCGGGTCCTGTTGGATGGGTCCGTCCTAGCGCGGCGCGCGCCGCACCGCAACATGGCGGGGCGCCGCCGCCGGGGAGGGGGGCGCCCCCGCGAGGCGTCGGCCACCCTCGTGGGGCGTCGGCCGACCTCGCGGGGCGTCGGCCGACCTCGCGGGGCGTCGGATCAGGCCTCCAGCTGCGCGCGGATCCGGGCCGCGTGCTCGGCCAGCACCGCGTTGTCGGCCATGCCGCCGCCGTGGCGCCCGAGGGGGACCCCCTCCCGGCGGGGCAGGATGTGGACGTGCAGGTGGAACACCGTCTGGCCGCCAGCCGGCTCGTTGTACTGGAAGATCGTCAGGCCGTCGGCACCGAAGGCCGCCTTCACCGCGCGGGCGACGGTCTGGACGCTGCGGGCGAGGGCGGCGAGCGAGTCCGGATCGGCATCGAGCAGGCCGCGGGCCGGGGCCTTGGGGATCACCAGGGTGTGGCCCTCGCCCTGGGGGAACACGTCCATGAAGGCCAGGGTGTGGGCGTCCTCGTAGACGCGATGGGCCGGGATCTCGCCGCGCAGGATCTTGGCGAAGACGTTGTCGGGATCGTAGGCGGTCGGTTCGTCGGCGGTCATGGCGATTCCGGGCTGGTGTTGCGGGCGCGCCGGACGGGTGACGCCGCGGCGGCGCGCAGGGTTGCGGCGCAGGATGGCGCAAGGGCCGCGCGCGAGTCCACCGCCGCCCCCATCCGCGGACCGTGCCGCCCGCCCGGGCCCCGCCGGCCGGGCCGGATGCGGCCGACGGGCCCCGGGCGGGGAACCTCGGCCGGGGCCGGCTCATTCCCGCAGGGCCGCCCGGCCTCCCCAACGCCCGAGCCGCGCGCCCCGCGCCCGCCCGTTCCAACCCGCGAGGATCCCGTCCATGGCCGAGAGCACGGCTGCCATCTACACCGCCGCCGGCGCCAACCTCGCGATCGCCGTGGCGAAGTTCGTCGGCGCCTTCCTGACCGGCTCGACCGCGATGCTCGCCGAGGGCGCGCATTCGGTGGTCGACACCGCCAACCAGATCCTGCTCCTCGTCGGCCTGAAGCGGGCCCGGAAGCCGGCGACGGCCAAGCACCCGTTCGGCTACGGGCGCGAGATCTACTTCTACGCCTTCATCGTCGCGCTGATGATCTTCCTCGGCGGCGGCATCTTCGCGATCTACGAGGGCGTCGAGAAGATCCAGCATCCCGAGCCCGTGGCCGATGCGACGCTGCTCGGCTACCGCTTGCCCGGCGTCTGGGTGAACGCGGGGATCCTGGGCTTCGCGATCCTGGCCGAGGGCTATTCCTGCCTCGTGGCCCTCCGCAGCTTCTGGGCCGAGAAGGGCGCCCATTCCCCGCTGAGCGCGATCCGGCGCAGCAAGGACCCGGCGCTCTTCACCATCCTGATCGAGGACATCGCCGCGCTGATCGGCCTCGTGATCGCGATCGCGGGCGTGGTGCTGGCCCACCTCCTCGACATGCCCGCCCTCGACGGCTGGTCCTCGATCGGCATCGGCCTCGTCCTCGTCGGGATGGCCGTGTTCCTGATGGTCGAGACCCACGGGCTGCTGATCGGCGAGGCCGCCGACCCGGAGGTGGAGGCGGCGATCCGCGAGGTGGTGGGGACGGAGCCGGGCGTGCGCCACGTCAACGAGGTGCTGACCCAGCATCTCGGGCCGTCCGACATCCTGGTCAATCTCAGCCTCGACATGGAGGACGACCTCAATGCCGGGGAGGTCGAGTGCACCGTCTCGCGCCTCGACGGCGCCCTGCGGGCGCGCAACCCGCAGGTGAAGCGGGTCTTCATCGAGATCCAGGGTCAGGCCGCCTCGGCGGCACGATCCACGGGCGCGACGCGGGCGGCGGCGAAGCCCGCAGCGGCCTGACGTTACCGAGCGGCCTGACGGTACCGGGCGGCCCGGCAGCGCTGGCGCCGAGCGGCCGCCCGGCCCTCAGCGCCCGGAATCCTCGTGTCCGAAATCCTTGTGTCCGACTTGGGCGAGGCTGATCGTCCAGACGCGCTCCTGAAGCACCGCATCGCGGCTGTAGCGGGAGGGGGCGGTCTCGGCCGAGCGGGCGAAGTAGCGCCCGCTCACGCCCTCCACGGCGGGCGACAGGGCGAGGTGCAGGGAGGTGGCGGCCCCCTGCTCCGGGCTGGACAGGAAGGGGCGGATCAGGCCCCAGCCGAAGCCCAGCAGGCCGCCGGTGTTGCGCGCAAAGTCCGAGGCGATCACGCCCGGGTGCAGGGCGTTCACGGTGACGCGCGGGTCGAGCCGGCGGGCGAGGGCGTCGGTGAACAGCACGTTGCCGAGCTTGGCCTGGGCATAGGCCCCGATGGCGCTGTAGCGGCGCTCGCTCTGCAGGTCGTCGAAGGCGATGCGCCCGCGGGTATGGGCCGCCGAGGCGACGTTGACGATCCGCGCCGCCGCCCCCGGCCGGCCGCTCGCCCGCAGGAGGTCGAGGAGTTCGAGGGTGAGCAGGACGTAGCCGAGATGGTCGAGGGCCCAGGTCCGCTCCAGACCGTCCACCGTGGTCTCGCGCCGGTCGAAGATCGCCCCCGCATTGTTGACGAGGACGTCGAGCCGCGGGTGATCGCGCGCGACCTCGGCGGCGAGGCGCCGGATCTCGGGCTGCGCGGCGAGATCCGCGCGGCGCGTGTGCAGGACGGCATCGGGCACGGCCGCACGGATGCGGGCCTGCGCCCCCGTCAGGCGGGTGGGATCCCGCCCGACCAGGATGACCTCCAGGCCCGCCCGCGCGAGGCCGAGGGCCGTCTCGTAGCCGATGCCGCCGGTCGCCCCGGTGACGAGGCCGGTTCTGCGGGCGCTCACCGGATCAGAACACCGCCTGCCCGATGGCGAAGGCCACCACCACGATCACGATGGCGACCAGCAGGAACAGGCCGAACAGGATGCGGGCGAGCGAGCTCGCGCCCGAGGCGATGCCGGTGAAGCCGAGGCCGCCCGCGATGACCGAGACGACGAAGCAGATCAGGGCCCATTTCAGAAGGGTCATGCGCGGCACTCCGGCCGGCCTCGCGCCGGCATCAGGGAAACTGCCGTTCAATGCGGCGCAAGCGCGACCGTTCCGCCCGGAGGCCCGCCGCCCCGGTGTTTATTCTCACACCCGCCGTGGGCAGGGCGATCGGCGCCGGCGCGACAAGACTTTCGAAAGCCCAAATCGTGATCCGGCGTTTACCTGAACACGGGTTCAGATTCTGCCGTTAACCTCTGGAGGAACAACGAGGAGGCATAGTCGAATACATCAAGGGACAAGCACCGGCCACCAAGATGCCGGGGAGGCAGCAACAGATGATCAACGTTTCTCTTCAGCATTTCTGCAACCATGCCCAGTCGGCCGGCACCCTCACCGAGGGCGACGTGCGCCGCCTGATGCGCGAGGTCCTGCCCGACGGGATCGTCAGCCGCGACGAGGCCGACATGCTGATCGCGCTGGAGCGGGCGGTGCCCGCGGCCGACGGCAGCTTCGGCGATTACCTGATTGCCGCGATCGTCGATTTCGCGGTGTGGGGGGAGCGCCCCACCGGCCGCATCGACCGCGACACCGCGACCTGGCTCGCCGCCTCCCTCTCCGGCCGCACCGGCCCGACCCCGGTCGCCGCCCGGATCGCCGTGGAGATCGTGCGCGAGGCCCAGAGCAGCGCCGAGTCCCTGATGGCCTTCGCCCTCGAGGCCAACCGCTGGAGCCGGGCCCCGGTGCGGACGGCGCCCGCCGCCTTCCCGCTCGCGGCCTGATCCGCCCGCCGCGGGCGCTCCGGAGCCGGCGAGCCCGCGATCCGGCAAAATCGTTCCGCTTCGGCCATCCCCGTCCAAGGCACAGCTTCCGTCCGCGGCACATCTGCTTTATCCGGGCAGGACAGTTCAGGCCCGCAGCGGGCCCGACTCCACCCGTGTTCGATCCGAGTGCCCCGCGCGATGTTCGAGAAGATCCTGATTGCCAACCGGGGCGAGATCGCCTGCCGGGTCATCAAGACCGCGCGCCGGATGGGCATCAAGACGGTGGCCGTGTACTCGGATGCCGACCGCGACGCCGTGCACGTCGCCATGGCCGACGAGGCCGTGCATATCGGCCCGGCCGCCGCGTCGCAGTCCTATCTGGTGATCGAGAAGATCGTCGAGGCCTGCCGCAAGACCGGCGCCCAGGCGGTCCATCCGGGCTACGGCTTCCTCTCCGAGCGCGAGGCCTTCCCGAAGGCGCTGGCTGCGGCCGGCATCGTCTTCATCGGCCCGAACCCCGGCGCCATCGCGGCGATGGGCGACAAGATCGAATCGAAGAAGGCGGCGGCCGCCGCCCAGGTCTCGACCGTGCCGGGCTTCCTCGGCGTGATCGAGAGCCCCGAGCACGCCGTGCAGATCGCCGACGAGATCGGCTACCCGGTGATGATCAAGGCCTCGGCCGGCGGCGGCGGCAAGGGCATGCGCATCGCCCATTCCTCCGGCGAGGTGGCGGAGGGCTTCGCCCGCGCCAAATCCGAGGCCTCGTCCTCCTTCGGCGACGACCGCGTCTTCGTCGAGAAGTTCATCACCGATCCGCGCCACATCGAGATCCAGGTGATCGGCGACAAGCACGGCAACGTGATCTACCTGGGCGAGCGCGAGTGCTCGATCCAGCGCCGCAACCAGAAGGTGATCGAGGAGGCGCCGAGCCCGCTCCTCGACGAGGCGACCCGCCGCAAGATGGGCGAGCAGGCGGTGGCCCTCGCCAAGGCGGTGAATTACGATTCCGCCGGCACCGTCGAGTTCGTGGCCGGGCAGGACAAGTCCTTCTACTTCCTCGAGATGAACACCCGGCTCCAGGTGGAGCACCCGGTCACCGAGATGATCACCGGCCTCGACCTCGTCGAGCTGATGATCCGGGTCGCGGCCGGCGAGCCGCTGCCGCTGGGGCAGGCGGAAGTGAAGCTCGACGGCTGGGCCGTCGAGAGCCGGGTCTATGCCGAGGATCCGACCCGCAACTTCCTGCCCTCGATCGGGCGGCTCACCACCTACCTGCCCCCGGCCGAGGGCCGGCGCGGCGGGGCGATCGTGCGCAACGACACCGGCGTGGAGGAGGGCGGCGAGATCGCGATCCACTACGATCCGATGATCGCCAAGCTCGTCACCTGGGCGCCGACCCGGGCCGAGGCGATCGCCGCGCAGGGCGAGGCCCTCGACGCCTTCGCCATCGACGGCATCCGCCACAACATCCCGTTCCTCGCGGCCCTGATGGCGCATCCGCGCTGGCAGGAGGGCCGCCTCTCCACCGGCTTCATCGCCGAGGAATTCCCCGAGGGCTTCAGTGCCCCCGAGCCGGCGGGCGCGGTCGCCCGGCGCCTGATGGCGGCGGCGGCGGCGATCGACCACAAGCTGAACCAGCGCAAGCGCGGCATCTCCGGCCAGATGCGCGACCCGAGCCTGCTCTCGTTCGAGCGCGACCGCGTGGTGATCCTGGCGGGCCGGGCCTACCCGGTCACGGTCGATCCCCACGAGGACGGCGTGGTGGTGACGGAGGCGGACGGCACCGCCCACCTCGTCGTCAGCGACTGGCGCCCGGGCGAGCCGGTCTGGACCGGCACGGTCGGCGCGGAGCGCGCGGCGATCCAGGTGCGGGGCCTCCTCAACGGCGTCGCGCTCCAGCACGCGGGCGCGGCGGCCGAGGCCCGGGTCTATACCCGGCGCGAGGCGGAGCTCGCCGCCCTGATGCCGGTGAAGGAGCAGGCGGGCTCGGGCAAGCAGGTGCTCTGCCCGATGCCGGGCCTCGTGAAGCAGATCCTGGTCAGCGAGGGCCAGGAGGTGAAGAACGGCGAGGCCATCGCGGTCGTCGAGGCGATGAAGATGGAGAACGTGCTCCGCGCCGAGCGCGACGCCACGGTCTCGAAGATCCACGCCAAGGACGGCGACAGCCTCGCGGTCGACGCCGTGATCCTGGAATTCGCCTGAGCCTGCGGGAGGGGCCGCGATGCCCCTCTACTTCGCCTACGGCGCCAACATGGACGCCGCCGCCATGGCGGCGCGCTGCCCGGCCTCCCGGCTCGTGGGCCAGGGGCGGCTGCAGCGCCACCGCTTCATCATCATGCGCGAGGGCTACGCCTCGGTGGTGCGCGATTCCGCGCAGACCGTCTGGGGCGTGCTGTGGGAGCTGGCGCTCGCCGACGTGCCGGCGCTCGACCGCTACGAGGGCGTCTCGGGCGGGCTCTACATCAAGGCCTACCAGCCGGTCTCGACCGCGACGGGGATCCGGCGCGCCCTGATCTATCTCGGCTGCAGCACCGCGCCGGGCCTGCCGCGGCCGGGCTATCTCGAGGCGGTGCTGGCCGCCGCGGAGGCCGCCGAGCTGCCCGCGCCCTACCGCCGCCAGCTCCGCCTCTGGCAGCGCGGCGCCCCGGCCTGATCCGGCGCGCGATCGCCCCGGTGATCGCGGCGATCCAATCCGACGCGGCGCGCCTATCCGCCAGCGCCGCGTGGTCTGCCCCATCGTGCGCCTGCGCAGCGTCGCGTCCACCGCGCGCACCAGGATCGTCCCCAGGTGATCGTCAAGGTCGGGCGTCGCCCCCCGGGACCGCGTGCGGTCGGATCCCGAGCCCGTCTGCGACGGCCGGCGGAACGCAGCCTGCTCCGACGGGCGGCGCCGTCGAGACGATCGGCAAGCCGCTCTCCGGCCCGTCGCCGGGCGTCGTGAGGCCGTGTCGCGACGGGACGTCTGCTGGCGACCCCGGTAGGGCTCGAACCTACGACCTGCCGCTTAGAAGCCGCCGATTCGAGGCGTTTACACAGTGCACGTCGCGCTGCGCGATTCCGTCGGATTGAATGCTGTTACGATCGCGAGAGACGGGAAAGAGCCCTGGCGCAATCGCGCGCACCGGTCCGTCTACGCCCGATACGGATACGATCAGCCGCGAGGTCGGGAGTCTCGGGGGCCTTTCGCAATACGAAGGCGTCCGCCTGGCTGCGCTCGATCGAATGGGGAGCCTGCGCGCGCAAGCCGAGGCGCGGACCAAGGCCGACACCTCCGACAATATGAAGACGCGGCTGATCGACCTGCGCAAGGAGGCCGCTGCCGTATCCGACCCACCGCGCACAGTGCAGCCGCCGAAGCCGGTGGTCGTGGCGCGCGATCTTGGTCCGTCCTTCGACTGCGAGAAGGCCAACACGCCGCTGCCGATCCTGATCTGCGAGGATGCCGGCCCGCGCCGCATCGACCTCGAGATGGCTCGTCCCTTCTACGCTCTGCGCCATCTCGAGCCCGACTCGGCTGCGGAACTGAAGGCGGAGGCGACCGGGCTGGTCGAGCGCACCCTCAAGGCCTGCCCCTCTCCGGCAAAGTCATGATGACGCGGTAGAAAGTGCATGGACCGGAACGATCGGAGTAAGCCTCGACCTCCGTTTCATTGTTCGTACCTGTGCAGTCCCGGAAGGTGGTTCGATACAATGCGAGACGGCATCGACCCGATCGAGCTGCTCCGGTTTCCCCCATGCCCATGCCGGGTGGCTGCCTCAATGCAGGGTCCCGTCCGTCCTCGGCATCGCCACAACCTCGGCGACCAGCGCGTCCGTCAGCGGCAGCTCCAGAACGATCTCCTCAGCCTCATCGGCCACGAATAGCACCGCCTTCAGCAGTTCAGGGTCACTGCCGGCGCCCTGAAGCAGTTGTAGGGCCAGCACCTTGGCGGCTTCGCGCGCAGCCTCCAGGCCGACCAGTTCGCGACCCTCAGGGTCCACCACCACGTCGTCACCGATGTGCGTGTGGAAGAAGTAGCGTGGCATCAGCCCTCGGCCTTGTCGGCCTGACCCTGCTTAACGCCGCCCTGCGGGTCTGTCTCATCCTGCTCACCATCCGCAGCACGGCCCTGCGGTGTGAGCCTCGGACGGTCGATCCCAGCATCCTCACCAGTCTCAGGCGGGGTGGTCTTCGGCTTGTCGGCCATCGTGCTGTCCCTCCGTTCCGTAAGAGCCAACCCATGCGGACATGGTGAGGTTCAGCATCCGTGTTCCATTTGGGCAGGCTCCAGCGGACCGTGCCACACCGCCTGCGGACCTGTTCGATAGAAATGCTATCGCGTTCTGGGACGGGATCGGGTTCTATGTCTTGGATCCGAGTCGAACGAGCTGAACCGGAACGCCCATCAGGCTCATCGGCTGCGCGCGCATCTCGACCCTGGAGCAGGATGCCGGCCTGGAGGCCCAAGTCCGCGACTTTACGGCCCTCGGCTGTGAGACGCTGTTTCGGGAGCAGGTGTCATCGGTGGCCACGCGCAAGCAGCTTGAGGCGGCCCTGGAGTTCGCGCGTTCCGGGGACACGCTAGTGGTCACGAAGCTCGACAGGCTGGCCCGTAGCGTGACGCATCGCGAGGGCATCAAGAAGGCCAAGGCTGAAGGCGCCTACAAGGGCCGCAAGCCGACCGCCCGGGCCAAGGCCGAGGAGATCAAGGCGCTGGCGGCGGAGGGCCTGAGCATGGGCGCTATCGCCACCAGGTCAGGGATCGGTCAGGGCTCGGCGCACCGGGCGCTGAGCACTGCCGCGCTTTGAGGCCCCTCTTGGTCCTGGCGGCCCCTCCAGCGCTTGCGGTTCTTACCAGCCGCCATACCCGTGTGGGCGGTCGCAGTCCCGCCGGTAGCCGTACCCAGCGGGGCGGTAGCCGTAGCCCACCGGACCCGCATCGTAGGAGCGCACAACGCGCGGGCCCCGGTAGACCGGCGCATCGTCGTAGTCGGATTCGCGGACCACGCGAACCGCGCGGTAGCTGACCGGCGGAGGAGCCTCGTACTCGTAGCCATAGACCGGCGCGGGGCGGCCGTAGCCGTAGGCCGGGGCGGCATGGGCCTCGGAGACAGCGGCGCCAAGCAGGGCGCCCGCAGCGAGCCCCCCGATGACACCGGCCGCAATGGCACCGCCACCCCGAGCTTCGGCAGCCGTCGGCCCGAGAGCGCTCACCGCGACAAGCGCAGCGGCCGTGAGAGCAGCAATCTTCTTCATCGCCCATCCCCTGACATTTCGAGGAGGCCGGCAGCTTGCGCAGTGCCCGGTCTCGATGGCCCAGCCGGTGGTCTCGCGGCTGTCGGAGAGGAGATTGGCAGGGCGAGGGTGCATCGAGGCTGAAGCGTGGCGACAGCTCCCGTTCAGCTTCAAGGACCACCCTCCCGGGCCTTCTGTCACAGCGCGAAGAAGCCTATCCGCACCCATCTGAGTGGTATGCAGGACGCACCTTTCAGCATCGTCATCCGCGGACGGAACTACGAGTGTCGCGCCTTCGGTAAGACTGAGGGCGAGGCGGCAGACGTGGCCGAGACCATCCTTCACCAACTCCGGCAGAGGACGAAGGTTTTCCCGGCCGAGGTTCACATCGAGTGCAAGGATTTCGAGGCGTCGAAGCGTCTAGCGGCGTATTTCGCTGCGATCACCGTAGAGCCTGATCTCGGCTAGACGTCCGGCTCGGCTTCTTTGGAACTGCGTGTCTTCGGATCAAGGCAGTCGAGATCGAGCACGGCTGATCCGGGTCAACGTCGTGGGCGCCGGCGTGACCGACACGGCCGGGCTGACCGAGCTGTTCGGCAACGGCGATCAAGCCGAGGCGGTGGAGGCGGCAATGCTTGCGAGCATCCCCTCTGGTCAAATCGGCCGACCAGAGGGCGTCGCCGCGGCCGTCCTATTTCCGGCCTCGGACGCGTCCAGATTCGTCAACGGCGTCGAACTGTTCGTCGATGGAGGGATGGTCCAGATCCGAACTGGTGCCCACCCGACTGCAGACCTTGCGAAGCTCTGTCACGGGTGGACAGCGGAAATTGGGTCGACGCCTACAAGCGGACCTTCGGCTTTGCGCCCATCTCGGCCGCTCAGGCGACGCTCCCGGCTTCTCCAAAAGCGGAAGCTCCATCAGGTTCGATCGTGAATCTCAGTTGCGCCAGGAGCCGGCCTTCGGCCCACGGGGGCCCAAACCGCCGCTCTGGACCGGTTGTTGACCGGCGCGAAGAGTCAGGCGCCGACCGACCTACCTGAGCTGATCGACGCGGATGTCGGTTGGCATGCCCTCGTTCTCGTCGATCCGGGCAAAGGCCAGGCCGAGAGTCTCGGCTTCCGTCTCGACAGCCGAGTCCTGGTTGAGCGCCATCTCAGACCCCTTTCGCACCAAGCCGTGGTGCACGCACTGTCTGAAGCATCCCCAGGCGTTGTCCGCTGAGCTGACCCGCCACCAAGCGCCGGTGTGTTCTGCTTTCGTTCAGTGATGGGTGGGTATGATCACACAAGGCTCGCGGGACATCTCTACAGCCCCGCCATCGCACCAATCGCGGACGCGTCAGCCCTTACGCGTCGGAGTCCACGACATGGAGGAACGCCAGGAGAGCCTCCCTGTCCGCAAGACCCGACGTCTCGCCAAGGAAAGGCGCCATCGCGTCGATCATCTGAACGCAGAAGCTCGTCAGTTCCCCGTTGCGGGTCTCCGCCTTTTCCGCTCGCCGCTCAGCAAGCGTTGCCCGATCGTCCGCCTCGGCGAGCCTTTCACGGGTCAGTCGTAAGTCGCTCCGCTGGCCGGCCAGATCAGATTGCAGCCTCTCGATCTGGGCATGCAGACGCGCTCTCTCAGCCTCTATGTGACCAAGCAAGTTCTGCGCACGCTCGGCAATCAGATCCGCCTTATCCTCGATGAAGCGCTGTCGCTCGATGGCCTCCTCAATCATCTGCAGCGTGCTGGCCGGATCGGTGAGCCGACGACCGATAGCGCAATGCTGATCGGGTCTGGTCAATTCCAGCCGGTGTGCCTCGATCACGATGGACGGCTGCGGGGGACGCAAGCGCATGCTCCTACAGAATCGGGGAGATCAAGCTTCGGACGCACTTTCGCTCGCGCTCGCAACTCGATCCCCGTCCTCGATCCGCTGCGTTGCGGCGCGAGACTTGCGGCCGAAACCGTTCAGAACCGCGTCATGCATTCGCACCAGCCAAGTTTCGGCCTCGCTCGCTCGAGCTTCCGCTGAACGGGCCCGTTCCTCGGCTTTCTGCGCACGCCGCTCCGAGGCTGCGACCTTGGCGCTGAGTTGACGGATCTCCTCGTTCGCGTTCGTCGTGACCTGCTGGAGCTGAGCCTCCAGATCGGCAGCACGCTCTTCGCTTATGCTGATAGCCTCTGTCGCCTCTTGGATCAGATCGAGCGCCGAGGACCAGTCCCGCGAAGGGACCGGATTTGCTTGAGGCTCCGGCACGCTGCGAGACTGCGTGGCCGGTAGCGGGACCGGAGCTGCGTCCTGTGTCACGGATTTCAGTCCCTCGGCCTTGATCCCTCGCATGAACCACTGTTCCGCCGTGGAGGCATTCGAATCTCTGAGCGCCTGGTCTGCCATTTGTTTCTCCATACGCAACACGTGAAAAGCCTCCCGACTTCAGATGCTAGCTTGTTCGTTCAGGAGGCATGAAGGGGCGCACATTGCTTTCCACGTCCAGGTCGCTCGCAGACTTGACCGAGGCCTGTTCCGGATTGGGCAGCGGCTCCATCTCGTCGAATCCACGAAAGCCTCGGGTATTCCGCTTCAGAGACTCGTACTGCTTCTGCAGCGTGACGCGGCTTTCGCGAGCGATGTCGAGCGCGCCTTGCGCCAACGCCCGCTCGGAACGCTCCGATTGCAGATCTTCGACGAGGCGGCGATTGGCTGTCTCAAACTCGTGGATCTCGGCCTCGCGGCGTCGGCTGAGTTGGTCGATGCGCTCGGACAGCATAGCCGCGCGAGACGTCGCCTGTTCGATGGCGACGTCTTTGGCCGCCAACGCTTTGGTGAGCATGTCGCACCGATTGTCCAATTCGGACCGGAGTCGCTGCGCTTCCAGGAGTCGCTCGGTCTGCCGCGTCAAATCGGCCTGCATCGCGTCGACCCGACGATCCGACGTCGACCGCTCGATGGCCGCCTCTTTGGCCGTCCGCTCCGCGACCCGGAGGGCCTCGTCCTTCTCCCGGAGCTGGCCACGGAGTTGCGCAAGAAGCTGCTCGGTCGCTGATCCCCGGTTCGCAGCGGCTTCGAGCTTCATCGTCAAGCTGGCGCGCTCTGTCCGCGAGGCACCGATCTCGGCCTCGTGCTGCGCAGCGTACTTCTGCCGGGCCGCAATCTCGGAGGCGAGTTCGGCTTCCAAGGCAAGCAGCCGCTCCCGCTCGTTCTCGGCTTCGTCCCTCAGCGCGGCATAGCGTGCCACCGTGTCGGCCAGGCGCGCCTCCTGTTCCTCGCACAGCAGCTGAAGACGGCGGTTATCCTGATCGACGATCGCGAAACGCTCGCGCGCTTCCGCGAGGTCATGCTCGGATCGCGAGAGCGCTTGATCGACGGCCTGGGCTTCGAGGCGAAGCGCCTTGTTCTCGCTTGCGAGCGCCTTCCTCTGATCCGCTTCGGCAGCGAGTTGGCGCTCGAAATTGTCGGCGGCCAGCGCCCTGTCACGCCCCGTGACGCGCAGGTGCTCCAGCTCGATGTCACGCGTGTGGATGTCGCTCTCCAGACGGACAACCTCAGCGGTCATGGCCGCGAGGTCATTTGCCAAGGCGGCGGTCTTGACGGTCAGTTCGCCGACCTCGCGCCGAGCGGACGCACCGGTTTGCTGCTCCGTGGCGAACAGAGCCTCGACCTCGGCCAGCCGCATCGTGGCGCGCGGCAGCTCGTCGGAGATCGCAACGAGCGGTTCCAGGACAGCGGAGAAATCGTCCCGAAGCGTCTTCAAGTCTTCGAGTCGACCGATCATCTCGCTGACGCGCATGCGCACCACTTCGTCACGCTGCCCGATCGCATCGAGCGGATCACGCGACGCAGTCGCCTCAACCTTCGCAGCTCTCTTGTCGGTGACGCCCAAAGACACAGCTCTCGGCGGCTCCGGCTGCGTCTCACCGATCTCCTTCTGCTCGCGATCGCTGGCCGACGGAAACAATCTGGTTCGGAACGGCGACCATGCCATCGAGCGTCTCCAAGCCGTTTTCTCCAACCGGCGCATGGTTTAGATGCTACCCCTATTTTCAGATCAATTGTCAATTGCTACCACTGATCGCGCACAAGATCGTGCGATCGATGGCAGCAGGAAATTTTCTAGGGACGACAACCGCAGTTTATCATTATAATTCTTTGTATATCAACACAGAGCATGCAGCAATCGTCGCAAACAAGAAGATCTTATGTCCTCGAACTGGAGCCTATTGCTTGGTTCCTGGCGGAAGAGGCGAATTCGCGACCGTGATTCTAGCGGACACGGTCGGCACAACTGAGGGAATCGGCGTGCGGATAGTGCCGCATTGGAACCGGGATGCAGTCGGCTTCGGCCTGGCCGTGCTCATGGTCGGCCAGGCTCAGGTGGAAAGCTGCTTCGAGAAGCGGCGGCCAACGTGCCCATGCGCTAGATGTGGGACCGATGATATCGCCGAGCGTACGATCTATTCTGGCCGCACCTGCATAAAGACGAGTCTTTTCCGGCATTGACATCGTCGCATCTGCGGCGTTCTACAGCATATATGCACGTCGATGGTGCGAAATTATTGTATGTTGTTGGGAATTTGCTGAAGCGTCCTTGTGTTCCACCAGTGACTTCAGGCTCCGGGCATCATCGGAATAGCCAAGCCGATCAGCCGCCGCTGTCCGCGGGCTCTCGGACAATCCCGCTCCAAGCTCGTCACCGGCCCTTCGCTGATGACGTATCGAATGGCTTCGTAGGGGCGGGAGCGGCCCCGGAACGACGTCCGCTTCTCTGGTGTCCTGGCCAGAAGCGGACCGCCTGCAAGCGGCCAGACTACGTCAGGCCGGATGACAGGTTCCCGAGCAGGACTTTGGTGCCGGGGCAATTCCGTCTCGACGTGCATCGGCATTGCCTCGAGGGGCAGAGGTGCCCTAGGCAGTGGGCATGAGCATCGGCATCCACGACGTGAGCGTTCCCATCTTCGGAAACGCTCTTCGCAACATGAGCGCTTGGCTCGATAAGGCGGCATCGGAAAAGCCCGAGGCCGAGTTGCTCCTCGGCCGTCTCGCCCCGGACATGCGCCCCTTGCCGGCCCAGTACCAGATGGCATCCGACAGCGCGAAGAACGCCGTGGCGCGGCTCGCCGGGATCGAGGCGCCCGCGATGCCGGATGTCGAGGCCAGTTTCGCCGAGCTCAGGGAGCGCTGCGCCAAGACGATCGCCTTCGTCGACAGCGTCGATCCGGCCGCGCTGGCCTCGGGCGCGGAGCGCGAGGTTGAGCTGAAGTTCCCCAACGGCATGGGCTACCGCTTCACGGGGCAGGCCTATCTCACCGGCTTCGCGCTTCCGAACTTCTTCTTCCACGTCACCACCGCCTACGCGATCCTGCGCAGTGCCGGGGTGAACCTCGGCAAGCCGGATTTCCTTCAGCATCTCGGGCCGCCGAACATCCGGCCGCCGGAGTAGGCGCCAACACCCCTCGACCTGAAGACCCGCCTTTGCCGCGGCGATGTTCGCGGACGGGCCGACGGCGCCGAGCGTGGAACGACTGGCCTAGCCCCACCGGTCGGCGCTTCCGGACGATCTCACCGCCGACGAGGCTCACCGGCGTGAGCGAGGGATACGCCGCGGCCTCGGGGTGGATTGCCGGCCGCTCGTGGCAGGCCGGCCCGCCTTCGAAGCGGGCGCGGCTCGGCCGAGACCGGTTCTCGGTGCACGCGCAGTCGCCGCCCGCATAACGACCGGAGACCGCTCCACGTCGATGGATCAAACCATCCGTTCCCGATCAGACCGAAATGTCTCAAGTCGTCTGACGGCGGACAAGCGGGTGAGGTTGACGCTTGCCCCTCGCCGGTGCGCTCAGGCTTGTTGTCGTTCGTCGACGATGAACGGCGTCGTGCCATGGGTGTGTTGGGTGAACTGCGCGATGGGCGACGGGCGGCCCATGAGGTAGCCTTGGGCGGCGTGGCACTGCTCGGCGGCCAGGAAGCCCAATTCCGCTTTTGTCTCGACGCCTTCGGCCAGGACCGGTAGGCCGAGGCCGCGCCCCAGGCCGAGCACGGAGCGCACGATGGCCGCCGTCTGCTCGTTGCTATCGACCGCGCGCACGAACGAGCCGTCGATCTTGATCTTGTCGAATGGGAACGAGCGCAAGTTCGATAAGGACGAGTAGCCCGTGCCGAAGTCGTCCATGGCGATGTTCAGTCCAAGCGCTTTCAACTGTCTGAGCGTCAGGAGGGCCCGGTTCGGGTCGCTGATGAGCGCGGTCTCGGTCACCTCGACCTCCAGCCGGTGTGGCGCCAGCCCGGTCTTGAGCAGCACCTCGTGGACGAGGCCGACGAAGTGGGGGCTGTGGATCTGCACCGCCGAGACGTTGACCGCGATGGACAGGGGCCGCGGCCATGTCGCGGCCTCGCGGCACGCCTCGCGCAGCACCCATTCGCCGATCTGCAGGATGGCGTCGCTCTCCTCGGCTATGGGGATGAACATTGCGGGCGAGACGAACCCGCGCTCCGGGTGCTTCCAACGCAGCAGAGCCTCGAAGCCGATGACGGCACCCGTGCCGACGTCGGTCTGTGGCTGGTAGACAAGCTGCATCTCGCCGCGCGCAACCGCGTGGCGCAGGTCGTGCTCCAGAAGGCGGCGCTCCCGTACTTCGGCCCCCATCTTGGCCTCGAAGAAGCGGTAGGTGCCGCGCCCTTCGGACTTGGCGCGGTAGAGGGCGGTATCGGCGTAGCTCAGAAGCGCCGCGCGCTCGTCGGCATCGTCGGGGAAGAGGGCGATGCCGATGCTGGTGGCGATCTGCGGTCCGCCGGCATCGCCTTTGCCGGAGCGCAACGCCTCCAGGATGCGCTCGGCGAGCCGCCCGGCGGCGGAGGCGTGCTCGCACGGCACCAGCACTGCGAACTCGTCACCGCCGAGACGAGCCATCATCTGGGTGTCGTCGAGCTCGGCCGAGACGATGCCGGCGACGCTCTCCAGCATGGCGTCTCCAGCGGCGTGGCCGAACAGGTCGTTGACCTCCTTGAAGCGATCCAGGTCGAGGCAGAGCACCGCGAGCTTGCGGCCGCCGCCATGCGCTGCCCGCATCTCCTGTTCGAGGCGCTTGCCGAAGCTGGCGCGGTTGGCGAGCCCGGTGAGGGCGTCGTGGTGGGCGAGGAATTGGATCTGGCTCTCGGCCTGGCGGCGGGCCCGCAAGTCGCGCACGGCAACGGCGTAGTGCGGCCGGCCAGCATGTTCGACCGCCTGCAGGATGACTTCGACCGGCACCAGCGAGCCGTTGGCCTGGAGCAGCTCGGCCTCGACCGGGCGTTCGGGCTGGCTGGCGAGCGTCAACCGGACCGCGTCGTCCGGCAGGTACGATGAGAGGGCCGTTCCCACGAGGGCGTCCTGCGGCAGGCCGACGAGCTTGGCGAAGCTGCGGTTGGCGCTGACGACCGTGTTGCCGGTGCAGACAACGAGGCCCTCGACAGCGGCGTTGGCGAGGCTGTGCAGGCGCTCCGCCTCAAGCTTGGAATGCCGGCGGTCGCGGACGTCGAGGGCCAGGGCGGCCCCGGCGAGGAGAAGGATGGCGAAGCTGGCGAGCGCCACTGCGACGGCGAGCCAAGCGTTCGGGAGTGCGGTTTCCGAGACGGCGAGCGTCGGGTCGGGGGTGATGGTGACGGCACCCATGGCGGTAAAGTGGTGACTGCAGATGGCGAGCAGGAGCAAGAGGGCTGCCGGCAACTGATGGACCATGCCACGCGCGTTGACCTGTGCAGCCAGCGCAGCGCCGCCCAGGGCGCTGCCGAGCGCGAGTGAGACGGCGACGATCGCGGGATTCCATGCCTTGTGGCCGGCAACGTCGTAGGCTGCCATGCCGGTGTAGTGCATCGCCGCAATGCCGAGTCCGAGGACGGCACCGCCAGCCCAGGACGCGGCTTGGCCGCCGACCATGACGGCGACGGAGAGACCAGAGCCGACCAGGGAGACGGCAATGGCGAGGGATAGACCGGTCAACGCGACGTCGTATCCGCTCGGAACGCCGGGCGCGAAGGCGAGCATGGCGATGAAGTGCGTGGCCCAGATGCCGGAACCACCGGCGATGCCCGCGACCGTAAGCCAGCTCGCCTGGGCCCATCCGCTGGCTCGGCGCGCGTGGCTGATGAGGCAGATCGTCGTCAGGGCGGAGAGAGCACAGATGCCAGCGGCTAGCGCGACGAGGCGAAAGTCATGCACCTCGACGAGGCAACCAATGACGTTGAGCATGGATGGGAACCCTAGCGTACGATCGTTCCCTCACCATGCGGATGGATGTTGTATGCGGATTTAATGGCAGGCAACCGAGATGTGGATACACAACCGCACCTGGGAGGGCGTCGAGGGGCTGGTGCGATGCCGACGCACGTCCTTCCCGCCATAGCGCGCCAGAAGTCCGCTTGCTCCCGTTCCAAGTACCGAAGCGGATAAGATACTTTCGGCCACGCTCGATCATTCGGGTCCGTTTAGACTGCCGATAAGCAGACCTTCCGAAAGCCCAAGAAGAGTCGACACCGGACATGCGGTCACCTGAAACTGAATGTCCGCGACCGGGCATTCAGTCAATGTCCGTTCATGGCGCGTTCCGGCTCCTCCTGCGTGGCAGGATCCAAGACCCTTGCCCGTTCCCAACCCGGCTTGCGACCACGCTGCAACCACGGGCCTCGGGAGGCAAGTCTGGGGCTATCGAGCCCCATCCCAAATGCCTCATTCCCAAGGGAGAGCGGCTGGCGACCCCGGTAGGGCTCGAACCTACGACCTGCCGCTTAGAAGGCGGCCTATGGGGATTCTCAAGCCGTTGCAGGTACTGCGTTTTCTGTCGAGTTGTCGTTGCCGTGTTGCGCTGGCGTTGCTGCGTCGGCTGCGCCGAGCACCGAAAGCTCACCTGCGGTAATGGCCCGCCGATCCGTCCGGCCGGCATCGAACAAGTGCCCGTAGACCCGTTGCGTGAACTCCGGAGCCTCGTGCCCAGCCCATTCGGATACCTGCTTGAGCGCGGCACCCTCATCGATCCACAGCGAGACGGCAAAGTGCCGGAAGCTGTGTGCCGTCCAGCGTGGTGAGCCATCCTCGGCCACAATGCCGAGGGCGATCTGTAGCGGGCCAAGCTGGCGGTTCACGATGTTGGGATAGCCGAGGGGCGTACCGCTCTCCGAAGGGAAGACGAGGCCCGTGGTGCGCCCACTTATGGCTCGCCAGTTAGCCAGGATAGCGCCCAGCTGAGGGCCGATCGGCACGACCCGCAGAGCCGCAACCGTCTTCACGCTGTCCCGAACGTTGTAGCGGTCAACGGCCTCGCGCACGTGCAAGGCATCAGCTCGCACGCGCTGCCAATCCAGCCCACGAGCCTCTCCAATTCGCAAGCCGGCGAGCGCCATCGTAGCCAGCATGGGCCGCAGCCACGTGGTGGGCCGGTACGCTTCGACCTGCCTGCCTACATGCTCAGCCCGGAACGACCTCAACGCGCTGATGGGGTGCTCCGCACTGACTCGGCGGACCTCCACCGTGCGGCTGCCCAGCGGCGTCTTCTCGCGCGCGACCAGAAACAAGGCCCCCGTGTCCGCGGCAGTGCCGAGCATGGCGCGCACGGCCTCACGCTCTGGGATCCGGACCATCTCTTCCGCTTGCCGGATGTCCGCTCGCCGCGTCTTCCGGCGGTTGCGGAGCGAGCGGACCGGATTGCTGTAGGCGAGGCGGCGCCGAATCGCCTCATCGAAGATGACGCCCAGGACGATCCGCGCGCGGCGGCAGGTATCCTCTGTGCGGCCTTCAGCCTTGAGCCGTTCCAGCCACTCACCCACGTCCGCCGGATGCACCTTCGGCAACAAACGCGAGCCGAGAAAAGGTTTCACGTGCCCTCGATAATAAACCCGATAATTGTGGAGCGTAGCACCAGCAGCTTGGTCCGCCTCCAGCGCGCTGATCAGCAAACCATAGGCTTGATCGACTGTGCTTGCAGCCCTGTCTGGCACGTGACTGCCCGCTGCTACCTCACTACGCACGCGAACCATGAACGCATCAGCTTCGCGCTTAGTCGGGAACTGCTTGAACCGTCTGGCGCCTCCGCCATCGGTGTAGCTCGCCAGCCAAACGGCTTTGCCGCTTGGCAGCATTCTCTTTCTTATCGTGGCCATTTCACTCTCTGCGCTAGAATGCGCTGAGCACGATCGCGCTCAAGCGTCGTGTTTTTTTCGCACGACGGGATTTACAGCGCAACCCGTCGTGTCTATAACACACGACGAGGCAAGGTTCATGGCGTCGATAGGTCAGCTCGTCAGAGTTGTTGCGGAAGTATCCGGGCTCGATGAGAGTAGCGTAAAACTTATCGCTCGCTATGTGCGAGAAGAAGGTCGCATTGCACAGGAGTCGACTGGCGCAGGTGCGGCCAAGATGTCTTCGAACGATGCATCTGCATTACTGATAGCAGTAAACGGGGCCTCTCTTGCGAAAGATGCCGTTAAAAGCATTAGGGACTTCGGATGCTTGAGGCAGACCGTGGTGACGGACTTTAAAAACGCGTCTGCGGAAGTCGCACTTGTTGCAGGTCAGCTGAAGGACCAAAAACAATTCGGAGATGCACTAGCAAAATTGGTCGACGCTGCAATCCCTGATCACAAGGGCATCTCCTATTTTCGTGTAGGGAATAAGAAAAAGAAAATCAGGGTGTTTGTGCAGTTTGACAAACCGATCATCTCTGCTTCGATTTTCGTCGGCGCAGACAAAGGTGCAAGCGAAGCGGAAGATATGTTTTCATCCGTAGCGTTTTTTTACGGCGATAATAAACCGCTTAAAGGTGTAATAGACCGAAAAGTTCGGACGGTTATTACAGACAATACCATAACGGCTGTCGCAAACGTTTTAGCTAAGTAGCAAGGAGCATCCAATGATCAAAGATGAAGCGCGCCTGTCCGGCGCGAACGATACCGCCTTGCCTGAAGACCCGGTAATTGTGGGCGCCGAGAACATCGCGGTGGCGATCTATGGCGATGTTGAGGGTCGCCGCGAGGGCAATATCCGACGCATCTATCACGCCATCTCGAAAAAGGAGCTCCCGACCTTTCGGCTTGGCGGTCGCGTGCATGCTCGGCGCAGCACAATCATGGCTTGGATCGAGCGGCAGGAGAGCGCGGCATGAGCGCCATTGTCCTCCCATTCCCTCGCTCACGGGATCGCCGGTTCATCCGCCGGCATGCAAGCCATATGGCGACTGCCTCCACTGCAGCGAAGGCCGAGGCGCACCTGCAGCGTCAGCTTCAGATACAGCGGGAAACGCTCCAGCGCCGCGGAGTGGTGCCGGAGCTCATCTCGGCCGAACTCACGGCCGTTGAGGGTCACATTAGGGCGGCTTGCTGGACGCTGCTGCTGGCAGATGGCGGTGCCGCGTGACCGAGCACCTGACGCGGCGAAGAGCCGATGCCACTGGCAGATCGACTGGAAAGCTTGCGGACTCGAAATTCCGCAAGATGAACTCTCCTCCTCCCAATGAAGCATGGATTTGGCTGACTCAAGCCATCCTCGAAAGCCCCGCTTGGCGAGCCCTATCAGGAGCGGGGCAAAGGGTAGTTTGCCGGATCGCGCTCGAGCATATGGCACATGGCGGCTCACAGAACGGCGACCTTCCGGTTACATGGGCGGACTTCGAAGCCTATGGGATCGGATCAGCTTCGGTTTTGCCCGCGCTTGAGGAAGCCATCGCTGTTGGCCTGATCCAGCGCACAGATCCAGGCCACAAGGCATTTGGCAGCCACAAGGGACGCCCAGCTCGATACCGGCTCTGTTGGCTTCCAACGCATGACGGCGAACCGCCTGTCGAAAGCTGGCGACGATTCACGTCTCTTGCAGATGCGAGGAAGGTGGCCGCTACGGCGCGCCGGACAGTCGAGGAAAACCGCGAACTCACCCGCGAGCAAGTGTCCGGAACGGGAAAGGCCAGACGGAAAATCGCTGTTCGGTGAGCAGGCTGCAGGATTTTTGCCCACCCCTAAATCCGAAGTGCTTCCACCCCTAAATCCGAAGCGAAAAGGCCATCCACCACCCCTAATCTAGCGGTGGAAACAGGCCAAATCTCCACCCCTAAACTGTGGGGACTCTAAATATCTTGGCCCCCCTGCGTGCCGTGGACAGCGCGACGGACACGGAGGCGGCCTCTCCGACATACCGAGATCAACCGCCAAGTGGCGGCTGTGCGGCCCGGCGCAATCCGGAGGAGGACGAACTATGTCTGAAAATGAAAATGACGGCCTGCACCGTGTGGCGAGCGGCGTGGTGCATCCCGCCGTCGCACTTACGGCACACATGGCCCATCGCCTCTATGCAGCCCGCGTCGACGCGATCACTGCGGAAGAATTCTAGGATTAATTCAACTCGACCGCGGCCAAAGAGGATTGGCGCGAGCACGGAATTACCCTGCGAGTCGCTGCGCTCATGGTGGCGACAGCGCTTCACCTGCAGTCGGCTCTCGGTCAGGCGACCGCTCTTGCTTCCGCAAGCTCGCCATCGGACCCCGCAATGGCACAGACTTCGGCGCACGCTCAGCGGATTTCCACGCTCGCCATAGCGCTCAGCAAGGTCGCGGATCAATTCGGCGGCGCCCAGCACGCTTGAAGCAAAACGGCCCGGGTCAGCGCCGGCCAGCGCCCCCGGGCCTAACCGAACCCCCGCAGAGGAAATCCAGCATGGACACGAATAGCACGGCTCAGGCAGCCCCGCACGCTCATGCGCAAGCGGGACCGGTCACTCTCACGATCGCCGCCATGCGGGCCGCGGATCCGGACAGAGCGGCATTCCAAGAGCTCCGCGCCTCGCTGCTGCAGCGGATCGCCGACGATCTCACGCGGCTTGATCGCCTCGACCAGCTCGGCAGCCGCCTGGCGCTCCGCTGAACCGCAATTTCCAATTCGAGGTAGCACCATGACGAAATTGAAGCGGCGCCTGCGGGAATACCCCGGCATGGCCGAGAGACCGCCGCAGACCATCCGGGGCGGCTTCATGATCGCCTGTCGGGATCCGAAAACCGGCATGCTGATCAAGGTGGGAAGCAAGCCCTTCGAGCACGGCAGCTTCGCAGAAGCGGAGGCTCAGGCCCGCGTCCTGGCTGAGATCTACAAGCAGGAATTCAGCGTCTTCGTACAGGTGGCATCGGCTCTGCCGCCGGAGACCGATGACGTCGCCACGGCATCCATTGCCGTCCCGGCAACTGCCCCCATTACGGAGCCTGAGCCTGTCCGAGAGCCCATGCGCCGTCCACCCGTCGTTGTTGAGCGCCGCGCCAAGCGTCGCCTGATCCAGGGAGCCTGAGCGATGATGAAGATCCGATCAGCTCATGATCCTCGAAGGCCTTGGAACTCAGACGGCAGCCCAGAACAGGAATGGGCTGTCGCCGAGATCGAGGCGCTCCGGGCTTTCCACGAGATCACCAGCCGAGCCGAACTCTCAGCCCTGTCGGTCGCTGCGTACCGCGGACCGCTTGAATTAGCCCGCCGAATGCGACGTACTGAGTTCGGCACACCTAAGCAGCCCAGGCCTATGACCTTCGCTGATTACTGGAGCCACCTCTACGGCGAGGGAGCGGGCTTCGGAGACGCATATCCGACGGCCTACGTCTACGGGTTCCAAGCGATCGCCCCTTACGTGGCTTCCCTGCACTGACGGCTCACCTCGAATTAGCGCTCGCTCGTCAATCCGAGCGAGCGTCCTGAATTAATCGAAGCTCATCCAATTAGATTTGTCGAAGGTCTCAGGCGCCAATGGAGTCCAATCGGAGAGCCATGGGACGGACCACAATTTATGTGCTATCCTGACTGTGCGCTGTGTGGAGTTTTAGTGTGCCATGCCCCTTTGAAATCTATTCGCTCAGAATTCACCTCGGGTCACTTATTCGATCTGGTCCCGGTGTCGTGTTCCGTCGCTTGCCAAATGGCGATCCGGCCGGAACGTTCGGCGACATCGAAGCAGCCGTCCTTTGGCTGGCGAGTCGCAACGCCGAGGCGCCACTGAGGTCTACGAAGCAGAGCCCCTCTCAGTGTTAGGCTACGAGTTCAGCCACTCTTCGAAGCTGAGATGCGACCAGCCTCCAGTTGGCGTCATAGGCATCAAAGGTCTCCGTGGTGTCAGCGGCCGCATGGGTCTGCCAGGTGTCACCGGCCTCATCGGAGCCATCGGCCAACTGGAGATTCCTCGAGCGGTGACCCGAGCTGAGGAGCTCCAGGCAACCGGACGGCCGTTCCTGTCCATGCAAGTCAATAGGTCGACACAGCCCAGCCAATTGCTCGCCTCCATAGACCAAGCATGGTCACCCGCAATGAAGGCGACAGGGACCATTTCCAAGCTCCACACAAAGCCCTTTCCAATCCAGGCAACGTGGTCGCATCCCGGTGTGAAAAGCGGATCCAAATCTGCCCCTCTCGCTAGGTGCGATCAGCCTACCAACCTTTCGCAGAGGGCGGCAACGGAGTGCTTCAGAGGATGCAGCGGAGCATGCCTGCTTAAGGCTGGGATTTCACGAAGGGAGGGGGCGGGCAAAACTTCAGGCATTCGCCGGGCGTCCACCGCACATGGTCCCGTTCATAGGACTCGCGCGCGCGCCAAGAAGAAAAACTCCAGGGCTTCACATAGCCGATCAGCGTCAGTTTCACTCCGCAGTTGCATATTCGGAGCAGTAAAAATGTCCAAATCTCGAAGTCAGAAAACCCCTGAAAACCCTCCAATCGCGAAATCCAAGGGTGGTCGCCCCACGCGCGCCGAGACCCTCCGGCGCAGAGCGATGATCTGCGGTGTGAATCCAGATTGGATCGATCCTCTACGGATCCTGGCAGGACTGGCGATCGACCAAACGGCGCCTGCCGCCGCTCGTATCGCGGCCTGCCGGGTGCTGCTGCAGAACTCCGGTCGGCTCCTTCCCGTGCCAGCCCCTCAGCCGGCTGATGACACAGTGTTGGAGGACGATCCGCTGACACGACGAGCCCTGGCGTTGATGGCGGCGCGTGGAGGCTTTCAATGAACAGCAATGTCCCCATGCCAGTTGTTGGCTTCCACCGCGGCGTGAAGATCCACGGCCTTCAACCGCAAGAGCGTATCGAGACCGTGGTGAAGCCCGAGATCGATGAGGTGTACGCGATGGCGGCTGCCGAGGACTTGGCCGCCTATGCCGAGGACGCCAGCCATTCGCCTGAGAGCCGCCTATTTGCCGCTGCCAGAGTTGAGGCGCTCTGGCAGTTGGCCGCTGAAGGCCGGGCCATCCGGCCGCGCATCAATCTAGATCGACTTCGCGCAGCCACAGCCGGCATCGACTGCCTGAATTGGGTGAACCCGGCCCGGTATGGCGCCCTGTTCGATCTGTATCGGGCTGTTAAGCGTGAGCGAGAACTAACCGAAGACGAACTGAGGCCGCAACCGTGAGCCGCCTGAATCTCTCCGATGCGACTGAGTCAGCGCTTCAGCGCGTCCGAGTGCACGCTGGGAGCGCCCATCGGCTTCATGACCAGGATCTGGCTGTCCAAGACGGTTGTGGTGCTCGGGTCCGAACTTGTGCCTTGATGGAGCACCAGACCGCACGAGACACCGCGGTCGGCAGCCAGAAGCCGTGCGGTGCACGGCAGGCGCGGATGGCCAACACCGTGGGCGCGTCCAGCCGAGGCGGGGAACCCGGAGGCGGCGTCAGCACGTTCACCCGCAGCGCATTGATAGGGTGAAGGTGGTCCGAACATGGATAGACCAGAGAACAACGTCTGGCGGTTCGAGGCCGGACCGGCCCGCCCGCTGCCAGGACCCTCTCGCGAGCCGCCGAGCCCCACATCGCAGCGCGTGGCCCGTATCGCGCTCGTGCTTACCCTTTCATCGCTGGGCCTCTACGTCCTCCACCGCTTTCTGCCAGCACTGATCTGGGGAGCCATCTTGGTCATCGCGCTCTGGCCGCTTTACCGCCGAGCCGAGCAGCGCTTCCCACCCAGCCGTCACAACTTGCTGCTGCCAGCCCTCTTCACAGTGCTGGTGGCTCTGGTGTTCCTGATCCCCTTCCTCGTGCTGGCAGTCGAAGCCGCGCACGAGGCGCACGCGCTGCTGGAGTACAGCCGCAGCGTCGAGCAGTCTGGCATCCCCGTGCCCGAGATCGTCTCACGCCTGCCCTACGGAGCAGGAGCAGTTACGAACTGGTGGAACGACAACCTTGCCCATGCGGGCTGGTCTCACGCGCTCCTGGAGCGGTTCAACACCTCATCGGTGCGCGAACTGGGCCGCACAGCTGCCGGGCAGGTGCTCCACCGGCTAATCCTCTTCGGCTTCACGCTCGTGACGTTGTTCTTCCTGTTCCGCGACGGGCGCACGGTGCGTGAGCAGAGCTTGACAGCCTGCAACAAGCTGTTCGGGCCTCGCGGCGAGCGTGTGGCTCGTCAGATGGTCGCCTCCGTGCACGGGACCGTCGACGGTCTGGTGCTGGTGGGCATTGGGGAGGGCTTCCTTCTAGGGTTGGTTTACTACTTTGCTGGTGTGCCCCACCCCATTCTGCTAGGGGCGCTCACAGCCATTGCCGCAATGATCCCGTTTGCCGCGCCCGTGGTCTTCGGAGCCGCTGGGCTGATCCTGTTCGCGCAAGGCTCGGCGGTGGCTGGCGCAATAGTCATCGCTGTAGGCTTCGTCGTGACCTTCGTGGCCGACCATTTCGTGCGCCCGGCGCTGATTGGCGGGACGACGCGCCTCCCCTTCCTGCTGGTGCTCCTCGGTATCTTGGGCGGCGTCGAAACGCTTGGCCTGCTTGGGCTCTTCCTCGGGCCTGCTGTTATGGCGGCTTTGGTCCTACTCTGGCGCGAGTTCACCGAGGGTGATCCCATACCGATCGCATGAGGGCACATCGGTGGCGTGTCCAAGGTCCAGAAGTGGAAGGAGCAAGCGCAGGAAGCTGCGCTGACGCAAGTCCCCTTCTGAGAAGCCGCGAGCTGTAGCTGAGCGGCCGAAATGGCCGCATTCCGGCCGGGCGCTCATGGCGAGCCGGCGTCCGCTTCCGAGATACCGCCGAAGGTCGCTGAACGGCCGAAATGGAGCGCCAAGCCGAACGTCCGGTTCTATGCGCGCTGGCGAACCGGCGTGGCGTAGTCTGGCCGAAAACGGCTCGTCCGCTTTGGAGTGCGACAAAGCGAAAAGCGGACGGCCTTCCCCCGACCCGGCCGCTCAGGTCGCCATTGCCGCTTCCCGAAAGCGGCCATTCGTCAGTAGTCCGGCCAAGCTCAGTTGGTCGCGTGGCGCGCGTTCGCTTTTCCGGTTAGGAGCGGCCGGTACAGGCACTCTGGCCTCTGCACCATCGGATCGCTCACCACATAACTGCAAGGAGAGGGGCCGGGGCTTCTTTCTAAGGTTGAGGGCATGGACGAGCAAAATCAGCAGGAAGGCGAAGACGCGTCGCATACCAAAGTCGAGCGTGACCGCGCGCGCATCAAGTCCGAGATAGCCGGCACGGACGGGGGCATCGATCCGTTCGCCGCCGCCGTGCGGGCGACCCGCATGCCGATGATCGTCACGGACCCGAACCAGCCCGACAATCCCATTGTCTTCGCCAACAACTCGTTCTGTCGGTTGACCGGCTACGACCACCAGGAAATCGTCGGCCGCAACTGCCGCTTCCTGCAAGGGCCGGAAACCGATCCGGCGACCGTGACGCTAATCCGCGAAGCCGTCGCCGCGCCACGCGCGATTGAAATCGAAATCCGCAATCACAAGAAGGACGGCACGCCGTTCTGGAACCGGCTGCTGATGGCACCGGTCCGGGACGCCAAAGGCGACCTCGCCTATTTCTTCGCGAGCCAGCTCGACGTGACCCTGGAGCGGGAACGCCTCGCCGCCCTCGAAGGCGAAAACGCCTTCTTGACCGCCGAGCGCGAGGCCAACCAGCTCCGGCTCAATTTGAGCGAGGAAGCCTTGCGCCTGGCGACCGAGGCCGCCGAAATCGGAACCTGGGACCTCGACCTCACGACCGGCGTGCTCACTTGGCCGCCGCGCACCAAGGCCATGTTCGGCATTTCGCCGGATGTGCCGTGCAGCATGCAGGACTTCTATGACGGCCTGCATCCGGACGACTACGACGCCACCGCCGAGGCATTCGCGACGGCGCTCGACCCCGACAAGCGGTCCACCTACGACGTCGAATACCGCACCATCGGGCGGGAGGACAGTATCGTCCGCTGGGTCGCGGCCAAGGGCAAAGGCATCTTCGACCGATCCGGCCGCTGCATCCGGGCCATCGGCACCGCCATCGACGTCACCGCGCGTAAGGAGACCGAGTCAAGACTGCTGCGTAGCGAGGCCGAGCTGAAGGAGTTGAATGCGGGGCTTGAACGCGAAGTCGCCAAGCGCACCGCCGAAATGCGGCTCTATGGCGATATCGTCCAGTCGAGCGCCGCGCCCATCTGTGCGTTTGATACGAGCTACCGGCTGATCGCCTTCAACCAGGCCCATAGCGACGAATTTTACCGGATTTTCGGCCACCGCGTTCAGTTGGGTGAGGTGTTTCCCGACCTGTTTCCCCCGGACCAGGCACCGATCATGCGGGGGTTCATGGCGCGGGCGCTGACGGGCGAGAGCTATACGATCACGGAAGAGTTCGGCGATCCCGATCTAGCCAAACCCGCTTGGGAGGTCACCTATTCGCCGCTGCGCAACTCCGAAGGCGAAATCATCGGCGCGTTCCACTTCGCCAAGGATATTTCCAGCCGGCTGCGGTCGGAAGCAGAGCTTGCCGTCACGCAGGACGCTCTCCGGCAGGCGCAGAAGATGGAGGCGGTCGGGCAATTGACTGGGGGCCTTGCGCACGACTTCAACAACCTGCTGGCCGTGATCTCCGGCAGCCTCGAACTGCTGGAGCTGCGGATCTTGCAGGGACGGCTCAACGACATCGCCAAGTTCGCCTCCGCCGCGCAGACAGCCGCCAAGCGAGCCTCGTCCCTGACACACCGTCTGCTTGCCTTCTCCCGCCGCCAGACGCTCGACCCCAAGCCGACCGAGGTCAACCAGCTCGTGAAGGGCATGGACGAGCTGATCCGGCGCACAGTCGGCCCGGCCATAACAGTCGAGGTTGTTGCGGCCGGCGGCCTCTGGACCACGCTCGTCGATCCGCACCAGCTCGAAAACGCCCTGCTAAACCTCTGCATCAACGCCCGCGACGCGATGCCGGACGGCGGCAGTCTCACGATCGAGACCGGCAACCGCTGGCTCGACAAGCGCGCCGCCCGCGAGCGCGATTTGCCGGAAGGCCAATATGTTTCCCTGTGCGTCAGCGACACCGGCACGGGCATGCCGCCCGACGTGATCGCTCGCGCCTTCGAGCCTTTCTTTACGACCAAACCCACTGGCCAAGGAACCGGCCTCGGCCTGTCGATGATCTACGGCTTCGCGCGGCAGTCGGGCGGGCAGGTTCGCATCTACTCCGAAGCTGGGCAGGGGGCCATGATATGCCTCTACCTGCCCCGTCATTACGGGAAAAACACTGAAAACGAGGACGCTGTCAGCATCCCACCGCCGCGCGCCGACAAGGGTGAAACCGTCCTGATCGTCGATGACGAAGCGGCCGTCCGCATGCTCATCATCGAAGTCTTGGGCGACCTCGGCTACAACGCGCTTGAAGCCGTCGACGGCCCGACCGCTATGCGCATCCTGGAGTCGGATATCAGCATCGACCTGTTGATGACGGATGTCGGCCTACCGAATGGTATGAACGGCCGCCAGATCGCCGATGCCGCTCGGATGCTGCGGCCCGCGCTCAAGGTCATCTTCATCACCGGCTACGCCGAGAACGCCGCCATTGGGCATGGCCATCTCGATCCCGGTATGGCCGTCGTCACCAAGCCTTTCGCCATGGACGCCCTGGCCGTCCGCATCAAGGACGTGCTCTCAGAGTAGCAACTTCTCCGACATTTGTGAGAAGATCCACGCCACATCTCCCTCACCGTTTGGCCCTACCTGTGGTCAGGTCCAAGCTTCGGGGTCGTCCGTCATCGAGAACATCAGACCTTGTGGACGATCGCCCGCTGCCGAGAACAGCGCAGCTGGGGAGTCTACTTTTCCATATCACCGCCTAGAGGCGGACCGGCAGAGAATCAACCATCTTAGACGTTCAGGCGAAGGATCCGTTGCGGCAGATGCTGGCCGAAACCGGTCCGTCCGCGTCCGGCGTTCAAGACGAAGAAGCAGACCATTGTTGCCGCCCGTGCCCTCGTCTCAATGCGACTCGTTGCGGATCTTCCGCCCGGCGGATTCGGATGTCCGCTTGGAAGGCGAAGCAGACCTGAAAGCGGCCGCCATGACATCAGCATGTCATGGCCCGTTAGCATTAGGCTTCTGTGCTACTCGGCCCGTGCACAGACAGACGATCAAGCTTCTATGATCGAGCGGATCTTGCTGGCCAATACCTCCACCGGAAAGGGCTTGGTGATCATCTGCATACCCGGTTCGAGATGGCCGGCCCCGAAGGCGGCGTTCTCCGCGTAGCCGGTCATGAACAACACCTTGAGACCGGGCCGGCCGATGCGGGCCTGATCGGCGAGCTGGCGCCCGTTCAGGCCGGGCAGCCCGACGTCCGTGACGAGGAGGTCGATCCGTGCGTCCGACTGCAGGATGCGCAGGCCAGACGGACCGTCGGGCGCCTCCCGCGTGGCGTAGCCGAGTTCGGCCAGGACCTCGACGACCAGGGTGCGCACGGTATCGTCGTCCTCGACCACGAGGACCGTCTCGCCATGTTCAGCACGCGGCGTCTCGCGCCCGGTCGCGCCGGGTTCCTCCACCTCGCCGTAATAGCGGGGGAGGTAGAGCTTCACCGAGGTGCCCTTGCCGGTCTCGGAATAGATCTTAACGTTGCCCTCGGACTGCTTGGCGAAGCCGTAGATCATGCTCAGGCCAAGCCCGGTGCCCTGGCCAATCGGCTTCGTCGTGAAGAACGGGTCAAACGCTCGCGCAATAACCTCCGGCGGCATCCCGCTGCCGGTGTCGGTGACGCAGACGCAGACATACTGCCCAGCCCGCACCCCGACCTCGCGAGCAACGTAGGCGTCGTCTAGGAATGAGTTAGCCGTCTCGATGATGAGCCGCCCTCCATCCGGCATCGCGTCGCGCGCGTTGATGGCGAGATTGAGTATGGCGTTCTCCAACTGGTTCGGGTCGCACAGCGTCAGCCAAAGGCCACCCGCCACGACCACTTCCAAGCGGACGCGCTCGCCCAGCGTGCGGCGCAGCAGGTCGTCCATCGAGCCCACCAGCCGGTTCACGTCCACGGCCTTCGCCTCCAGCGGCTGCTGGCGCGAGAACGCCAGCAGGCGATGGGTGAGCGCCGCCGCACGCTGTGCCGAGGCCATGGCGAGGCCGGCGTATCGGGTCAGGTTCTCGGTCCGCCCCTCGTTGATGCGGGTCTGCATCAGGTCGAGCGATCCAACGATGCCGGTGAGCAGGTTGTTGAAATCGTGCGCAATGCCGCCGGTGAGTTGCCCGACGGCCTCCATCTTCTGGGATTGGCGCAGCTGCTCCTCGGCCTGCTCGCGTTCCGCGATGGCCTCGCGGACGCGGGCCTCCAGCGTATCGTTCATCTCGCGCAGGGCGACCTCGGACGCCTTGGTGGCCGTGATGTCGTAGACCACGCCGACGTGACGCATCTCCGCCGAGGCGTCGTCGCGCACAGCCTCGCCGCGCCTGGCGAGCCAGCGCATCTCACCGGTGTCCGCCATCCGAACGTACATTTCCGCATAGAGAAGCTCACCGGACCCCCCCAAGCTCGGGTCGAGCAAGGGGCCGCCCTCGCAGACGAGGGCGTTCACCGCGCTTACCGCCAAGGTCTCGGCCGGTACGATGCCGAGCAGGCTGCAGAACTGGGGCGACACCGCGACGGTGGCAAAGCCCGGTACGTACTCGAAAGTGCCGATCCGGCCGGCGGTCTGAGCGATGCGCAGCCGCTCCTCGACGCGCTTCTGCTCGGTGATCTCGACCAGGACCCCGGTGAAGCGCAACGGGCTGCCGTCCGCGCCGTATGCGCAGCGGCCCCGGGCATGGACCCAACGGATCGCGCCATCCGACGCCTGCAGACGATATTCTCGGTCGAATATCTCGGCGCCGTTCAGGATGCCGCTAACCGCCAGTCGCACACGCGTCCGGTCCTGTGGGTGGACGCGATTGAAGAAGGCGCCGGTTGGCACTCCGACTGCGCCGACGTCCTGCTCGATGCCGTTGAGGAGCGCGAAGCGGTCGTCGACGTGGAGCCGCTTGCCCGGGATGTCCCAATCCCAGGTCCCTGCGACCCCCGCGGCCGTGAGGGTGATCTTTAATTGCCGCTGGGCGTCGGCGAGACGCCGCTCGATGCCGGCCTGACGTTCCGCCGCGACCTGTCCCTGACGCGCGAGCGTGACGTCGACCTGAGAGGCGAAAAAGTTCAAGAGTTCGCCGGCCTCATCGAAGACCGGGCTGAGGTAGAGCTCGTTCCAGAATGTCGAGCCGTCCTTGCGGTAGTTGAGGAGTTGAACCTTCACCTCCTTCCGACCGGCCATCGCGCCCCGGACCTGGGCCAGGGCGGCAGGGTCGGTATCGGGGCCTTGGAGGAACCGGCAGTTGCGCCCGAGCACCTCGCCGGCCGAGTAGCCGGTCAAGGCGAGGAAGGCTGGATTGGCGAAGACGATGGGGTTATCGGGGAGGCGCGGATCGGTCACGACCATAGGCTGGGGGGTGCGTTCGAACGCGGCGATGAATGGCCCCGCTGTGCCGCGCATCTCCTCCGCCGCTCCGCTCAGGGAAGCGGACGTACGTCCCGGCCCGCGAACCTCGTCGTCGGTCGGATGGGTCACGACTCGGTCTCACCGATGGCCCGCTCGACGAACTCATCGATCAGGACCTTCAGGCTTTCCAGCGACGGCAGGTCCATCAGCATGGCGATGTACCCTCGGATGTCGCGCTCGCGCACCGCGAAGTTGATGTACAGGAACAAAACCAGAGAATCGGCTTCCTCTTCGCCGGTCGGCCGGAAGATCCGCGGACCGTCGCCCCTCATGACCTCCGGCAGCGACATCGTCAGGGTCCGCTGCAGCAGGTTAGCCATCGTCGCGAGGCAGCCGTTCAGGATGACGTTTCCGGTCTCGGTGAGCGCCTCGTCCTCCAGCTCCGCCACCTCGTCCGCGGACAGTTCCTCGCCGGCCACTGCCCGGACGAGCTCGCGCCCGTTTTCCTGCGGGAAGATCAGGAGGGCGCGGCCGGCGAAGGCGCCGGTGAAATCCTGCTGAATGACGACGAGCTCGGACGCCTCCCGCTCCCCGATCATGCGCGCAGCCTCGGCCCGGGACACGATCTCCACGGCCGGCACCGACAGCAGCACCTGAACGCCGATCATCTTGCGTAGGCTGGCGGCGGCCTTGCTGACGCCGATGTTGACGAGCTCGGTGAAGGCGTCGCGCTGCAGTTCGGTGAGATCGACTGTGGCTGACGTCACGAGGCCGCCCTGCGCAGCCTGAGCGCGGCACCCGACAGGAAGCCGGCGAGCGCCTCCTCGGTGAGCGGCTTCGCAAGGAAGGTGGCGTCGACGCTGCGGGCGCGCGCGATGATCTCGTCCTGGATGTTGGCCGAAACGACGGCGATGGGCATGTTGGGTTTCGCTGCGCGTAGGTCCGCGGCGAGTTCGAGGCCGTCCTTTCCGGGCATGTTGAAGTCGAGCAGCGCCACGTCGACCTGACGGTCCCCCATGACGGACATCGCCAGGTCGGCGTTGGCCGCCTCCACCACCTCCCAGTCCGGCCTGAGCTGGCGCAGGAGCTTGGCGACCACGAGGCGCGCGAGCTTGCTGTCGTCGACGATGAGGACGATAGTCGGCATGGAAAGCGATGCTGGTTGGATTGCGCGCGATACGCTCGGATGCGTGGCGGGAAAATCCTTTATGCGCTTGGGTCGTCGCTGGGCAAAGCCGTAAGTGTCAGCGACGCCACTTTATCCTGGCCGGAACGGGGTCAGCCAACGGTCGACGAACGGGTCGCCGCAAGTTCCTAGCACGCTGGGCCGCAGCCGGAGCAGGACTTGATACACCGCGGTGTGCATGCGGGTGCAGGCGGTCCAGTCCACCGAGGCGGCGCGGTCTTCGAGGATGAGCAGGGCGAGCGTCTCGGCGTCCTCGACCGGGCAGACCCCTTCCAGGCGTATGGGCGCTCCCGACCCGGCGTCAGTCCGGCGTACAACGGCCATCACCTTTGCTCCCGAGCCATCTGGTCCACCGTCGGCTCGGCCGCGAGCAGGGAGGCAGGGTCGAGCACGAGCAACACGCGGCCGTCGCCGAGAAGGGTCGTGCCTGCCACCCCCGGCAGGGCCGCCACGAGGCCGGATGGCGGCCGGACCACCGCTTCGATGCGGTCCTCGACGCGGTCGACTTCCAGGGCGGCAGTCTCCGGACCCACCCGGATGGCCAGGAGCAAGGCCTCCGGGGCCGCGATGGAAACGTGCCCATGCCCCGACAGATCGACGAGCCGAAACACCGGAACGGTTCGGTCCCGCAGGACCGTCGCGCGCCCGCCGGCGACGGCATGGATGGCCGTCCGCGGCCTACGAACGACCTCCACGACGGCGTCCATCGCGATGCCGTACGATTCCCCGCCCGCTTCGACCACCATGATGCGAGCCAGGGCGACGGTCCGGGGCAGGTGCAGGTGGATCATGGTGCCAAGGCCGACTTGGCTCTCGACCGAGACGCGGCCGCCCATGCGCACCGCCGCCGCACGCACCACGTCCATGCCGACGCCCCGACCCGACAGGGCGCTGACGCTCTCCGCCGTCGAAAAACCCGGCGCGAAGATCAGGTCGATGACAGCTTCGTCATCGAGTGTCGCGGCCGCCTCGGCCGAGCATAAGCCGCGCTCGAATGCCCGGCGGCGGATGAAGGCCGGGTCGATCCCGCGCCCGTCGTCGGAGACCGACACGACGATGCCGTTGTCGTCCTGCCCGGCTGCCATGCGAATGCGCCCGGCTCCGGGCTTGCCGTCTCGTCGCCGCGTTGCCGCATCCTCCAGGCCGTGGTCGACCGCATTGCGCACGACGTGCAGCAGTGGCTCGAACAGGTTCTCGACGATGCTCCTGTCCGCCTCCGTGTCCTCGCCTTCGACGTCGAGGACGACCTCCTTGCCGAGGCCGCGTGCGGCCTCGCGCACCGGACGCGTGAAGCGGCGGAACACCCCTGAGAGCGGCGTGAGCCGGAGCGAGACGGCGCTCCGATGCAACGTCGTCGCGAGGCGCCCGATATTCGCGTCGGCCTCGCGGATCGCGCGGGCCAGCGTGCCCGAATCCTCGCCGGCCTCGGCCCGGGCGGCGAGATGGCCAAGGGTGTTGCGGGCCACGACGAGCTCGCCGACCAGCGCGACGAGGCCGTCGACCCGGGAGGCGTCGACCCGCAGGGTACGGGCCGCGTCTCCACTGGGGAACTCGGTCGCGCCCCTATCCTCCTCGGCACCGGTCAGGGAAGTGGTGTCCGGCCGGCCGGTCAGGACGGCATCGATGGCCGCCCGGAGGGCATCCAGCCCGCGTTCGAGCGCCCGCGCGCACTGCTCCGCGTCGACGGAACGGCCAACCGACCGGAGTGCGTTCGCCGCCGCTCGCGCGCAGGCTTCCGAACGGCCCGCGTCGGTGACCCCATCGCCCTCGGCGGCCAGCACGCGGACCTGTTCCGTGAGGATTGCGGCGACGACCGGCGGCAACGTAGGCGCGACCCCGGTCTGAACCTCGCGGACCACGGTCCGTGCGCCGGCCACGGGCATATCAATGACCGTGATCTGGTCGCCGACGAGCCGGAAGGCCGTTTCAACCTCCGGGCGCGGGGCCTCGGTCAGCAGGGTGATGACGAGGTTGCAGGCATAGGCGTCGAATTCCTCGCCCGGTTCCCACGGCGTGGCCGGTTCGACCGAGACAGCCCGCAGGCCGGGTACCTTCCGGACCAGCGCGAGCGGGTCGTCCCCTGAGAAGAAGCAGTCGTTCCGGGGCAGGTATCGCACCGCGGTCAGCGCTTTGCCGCTGACGTCGGCGGGGTCGGCGAGACGGATGGCCCATCCCGGTAACGCTGCCGCATCAGCCGCCAGGACCTTCGTTTTGCGCCCGATGAGCGAACGGTACCGCTCGGCCAGATCGGCCGCCTCGGTCGCGGCGGTGGCCGGCAACCGCTCCGTCGCCTCCACCGCATTGGCCCATCGCGCCGTGGCATCGAGGGTCTCCAGCGAGAGGTCGATCAGCTTGGCATCCACCGCGAGGGTCCCAACCCGCGCAGCGGAGAGGCCATCCTCGGCGGCGTGCAGGAGCGCGAACCACGGCGGGTAATCGAACAGGCCGACGGAGCCCTTGAGCGTGTGGAAGGCGCGGAACACCCGGTTCACCGCCTCTGCGTCGCCCGGTGCCGCCTCAAGCGCGAGCAGGTCCTCCGTGGCCGATTGGACGAGCTCGCGCGTCTCGGCGAGGAATTGTTCGAGAAGCTCGTTCACGGGCGCCGTCCCGCGAGCGTCAGGGCATGCGCGGCAAGCGCGTCCTCGGAGAGCGGCTTGACCAGATAGAAGTTCGCGCCCGCGGCTCGCGCCGCCTCCCGGTCGCCGTCGCCGGCCTCGGTGCTGGTCATAAGGGCGGGGATGGACCGGATCGGGAACTCGCGACCCCGCAGGGCGCGGAGGAAGCTGAAGCCGTCCATCTTCGGCATGTTCACGTCCACGACGAGAAGGTCGTAGGTCGTGCCCAGTACCCGTTCCAGCCCCTCTATGCCGTTGAGCGCCTCGTCGACGACGAAGCCCGCCTTCTCCAGGACACCCCGATAGTACATCCGCACCAGGCTCGCGTCGTCGACGACGAGCACGCGGGGGGGCTCGACGGGTGCGGTCGCGGTCTCAGCCATGCTCGCCCTCGCGCGGCCGCCTATAGACGATGGCGTCATCGTAGCGGCAGACCCTGAACAAAGGGGAGATCCGGCTCATGCTCTCGGTGTGGCCGAGGCAGACGAACCCGCCTGGGACGAGGGCATCGAAGATGTTGTCCGCCGCGACGCGTCGAGAGGCGTCGTCGAAGTAGATCAGGACGTTGCGGCAGAGTATGACGTCGAATCGACCCTGCGTGGCCATCGCTGCCGCCTCCGTGAGGTTGCAGGGGGTGAAACGCACTGAGCCGCGCAGGTCCGCAAGGATGCGCCAGGCCGGGCCGAGGCGCGTCTCCTCGCGCACGAAATAGCGGGCGACGAGATCCGGGCTCAGCCGCATCAGCGCGCGCTCACCATACCGGCCTTCCTCCGCGGCGGCGAGCGCGCGGGTGTCGATGTCCGAGCCGACGATCTCGATATCGTAGCGGTCGACCTCCGGCCAATTCTCCAGGAGCCAGATCGCCACCGAATAAGGCTCTTCGCCGGTCGAGCAGGGCATCGACCAGATCCGCACGGTTGCCCCTGACGGCTTGCCGGTGACGCGCTCAGGCAGAAGCGCGGAGGTCAGGCAGCGGAGCTGGTGGTCCTCACGGTAAAAATAGGTCTCGTTGATGGTGAAGGCGTTGATGAGCTTCTCGACCTCGCCGTCCGTGTCGGCGCGCAGGCGGGCGAGGTAGATCGCGAACGAGCGAGACGCGGTGGCCTGCATGCGTTCGGCGAGGCGCCGGTCGACGAAATAGCGCTTGGCCGGCGTGAACAGGATGCCGGTGCGCCGGTACAGGAATTCGCAGAAGCGCGCGAAGTCGGCATCGGTAACCGGCGATGTGGGTTCGGACACGCGCTCAACGCCCCGATCCGAGGCGCGCGAGCACGGTGTCGATGGCCTGGGGCAGGAAGGCCTCCGATGAAAACCGGCTCCGGGCGGCACGCAACGACGGCACCGCATCGGACGTCCCGACCTCCGCCAGCACCTCCACAGCTGCACCGCAGACGTTCGGGTGGGTCTCGCGCTCAAGCAGGCGCGCGAGCATGCCATTTGCGGCCTCGGTCGGCTGCGTCCGCACGATCTCGGTGGCGAGCAGCCGGACGTCGGCGTCGGCGTCGGCGAGCAGGCTGGGCAGCACCGAGGAAGCCGCGGCGGGCATCGCCTGGAGCGCCTCGATGCAGGCGTTGCGCAGCGACGCGTCTTCCGAGCGCAGGTGCCGGGCGAGCGCGGCGGCGGCGGATGGATCCGCTATGGCCAGCAGCGCCGCGAGAACAGCTTCACGAGCGCGCGGGTCCGTCTCCGCTTCAAGGGCATTCCCCAGATCGTCCGCCGCCCCGGTGCGGCAAGTGAGGTCGCGTGGGGCGGCGACGGCTGCAGACACGCCCGTGCTTTCGGGCGGACGGGGCGGATCGCGGCGTACGAGCGGCATCAGGGCACCATGTCCAGCAGCGCGTCGGCGATGTCGTCGAGTGGCGAGACTACGGTGGCGCCTCCCGCCCGGACCAGCTCTCCCGGCATGCCCCACACCACAGCCGTCTGCTCGCTCTCTGCGATGGTGCGGCCGCCCTTCGCTTGCAACTCTGCCATCGTCGCGGCGCCGTCGCGGCCCATGCCGGTCATCAGCACGCCGATCAGGCGTGAGGGTTGGACCAGTTCGAGGGCGCTCGCGACGAGGCGGTCGACGCTCGGGTGCCAAAGGTACTCGGCATGAACCGGCACCGGTTGCACGACCAGTCCGGAGGGGCGGCGCGCGAGAGTCACATCCGCGTCCCCTCTCCCCACGTAGACGTTGCCCGAAGCCAGCGGCATCGGCCGCGTGGCTTCCTGCACCCGCAGGGCGCACAGGCCGTCGAGCCGGCGTGCCAGGGGCCCGGTGAAGCTGCCGGGCATGTGCTGTGCAACTACGACCGGCCACGGAAAATCCGCCGGCAATCGCGACAGCAAGGCATCAAGCGCCGGCGGTCCGCCCGTGGATGTCCCGACCAGCACAACGCCCTCGACCGGCCCGGGCGCTGGCGACGACGTGGGCGGTGTCGCAGTCGAAGGCACGGTCGCTCGTCGCGGTGGCCATCCCTCCGCGGCGCGGGCCGAGGAGGCGCTCCTGGCACGGATGCGCTCTGCCAGGCGCAGGGTCGGACGCAGGCGGGCGCGGGCGGCCGCCCGGACCTTCTGCACGATCAGCGGACCGAGGCGGTCGATCTCCAGGGAGACGGCGCCGCCGGGCTTGGCGACGAAGTCGACGGCGCCGCGCTCCATCGCGTCGAGCGTGACCTCCGCGCCATCCGCGGTCAGGGACGACACCATCACCACCGGCGTCGGACGATCCAGCATGATGCGGTCGAGGCATGCGAGGCCGTCGAGGCCCGGCATATTGACGTCGAGGGTGATCACGTCCGGGCGGAACCGGGCATGCTCGGCCAGCGCCTGATCGCCATCCCGCGCGAAGGCCAGCTCGAAGTCCGGTTCCTGCGCGAACACGCCGCCGAGGAGCTTGCGCATCAGCGCCGAGTCATCGACGACCAGGAGGCGGATCATGCCGCGGGTTCCGCGCCGGCGTCCTGCCGCCGCAACCGCTTCGTCGAAGCGCGCACGCTGCGGTCCGTGCCGGCGAGGAGTACCGAGGCGTCGACGATAGGCAGGAGGCTGCCATCGTCGAGGGTTGCGACCCGGTCGATGGCGTTCTCCGCGTCCCCGGAGTAGTCGGGCGTCGGCCGGATCGCGGCCGCGTCGAGGCGCAGCATGCGCGAGACACCGTCGACGAGCAGGCCGGCGACGCTGCCACCGGCTTCGAGCACGACGATGCGCCGGCGCGGGCCGGCCTGGCCGGGCGGCAGGCCGAAGCGTCGTCGTTGGTCCACCACGGCCAGCACGGTACCCCGCACGTCTATGGCTCCGACGATCAGGTCCGGCGACCGGGGCAGGCGCGCCATGGTCTCCGGGACGCGGAGAACCTCCCGCACCGCGCCGACCGCTACGCCGTAGCTTTCGCCCCCGACGTCAAAGACCACGACCTGCTCGGTCGCATCTCTGGCCATGACATCCAAGGTCTTGGCGTTATCGGAGCGTACGGTCGAGGTGGTCACGGACGTCCCTTCCAACAGGCGGTCGGGGGACAGCACGGAGACGAGCGTCCCGGCTGCATCGACCCGGCAGATCGCGTCGACGGCGGTCGCGCCGCCCCGGCTCAACGCCGACGGCACCGGATCGACGGCATCAGGGGCGAGCCGCAGGATCGGACCCAGGGCATCGACGACGAGGCCGGTCTCCGTTCCTCCGAGGCGCGCGACGACGATGCGCGCTTCCGCCCCCGGCAGTGGCGCGGCGAGGCCGAGCAGCGCCGGCAAGTTCAGCAGCGGAAGCACCCGGCCCCGCAGCGCGACGACGCCCAGGGCGGCGGTCCCGGCCCGCGGCACCGGCACGACGTCCGGCGGCAGCGCGAGCACTTCCGCGACCCGCTCCAGCGGCAAGGCGTAGGATCGCCCAGCGGCCGTGAAGGAAACCAGCGCGACGCGCTCCGCATCCGCCGCGCCGGCAACCTCATCCCGTCCATGCCGGACGCCTGCGGACGCGGACGCGCCGGCACGCCCACGGGGAAACGCTTCCGCGACCAAGGCCGGGAGATCGAGCACGCGAACCTGCCCCGACCCCGCCGTGGTGGTGAGACGCCGGACTTTCGATGGGCCTTCTTCCTCGAACGATTCCGCACCTGCCGAGAACGCGACGACGCGGTCGACCAACAGCCCGACCGCCTCGGCCGCCTCTGCCACGACGACACGAGTCGGTTCCGTGGCGGGCTCGAATCCCGGACGCACGACGCGGCGCAAGTCGAGCACCGGTAGGGCCGTACCGCGAAGGTTGGTGAGCCCGGCCAGCGCGGCCGGTGCGCCGGGCACCCGCGTCAGTCTGGGCGGCCGGAGAAGCTCGCGGACGATGCCCGCATCGAGGGCGAAGTCGTCCGAGCCCAGCGTGAAGACGAGGTAGCGTCGGTCGCCCGTGCCGTCGGTCTCAGGCATCCGCGGCCTGCAACTCGTCGGCGAGCGACGCGATTTCCTCGACGCTCGCCGCGAGATCCTCGGCACCCTTCGACTGCTGGCGCGCCGCAGTTGCGGCCTCACTGGAGGCGCGGTCAGCCTGCTCGGCCGCGGCCGCGATCTGCTGCGCGCCCTTCAGGCCCTCGCGGGCGGCGACGACGATGGCGCCCGCCCCGGTCAGGACGTCGGCATTGCCAGCCTCCAGTCGGGCGATGTCTTCCTCGACGCCGGCCAGGTTTACGACCAGAGCCCGATTGCGCTGCGCCTCCGTCTCGGACGCAGCGACGACCATCTCAAGCGCGCGTCGAACGGCGGCGACACCATCTTGTATGGCGCGCACGGTGTCGAGGATGCGGTCCGCGTTCGCCGCCGCGTCGCGGGCCAGCGCGCGGATGTCGTTCGACACCACGGCGAAACCCTGCCCCCCCTCGCCGGCGCGGGCCGCCTCGATGGCCCCGCTGACCGCGAGCATGTTCACCTGCACGGCGACCAGGGCGATAGAGCCGACGGTCTTCTCGATGCGGCGATTGCTGCCTTCCAATTCGCCGATGCGGGCGAGGCAGGCGCGGGTCTCGCCGAGGGAGCGCTCGACGCCGTCGGCGAGAAAGCCGACCGCCGAGCGCACGTCCCGCATGGTCGCCCCGATGCCGGCGACGCTCTCTCGGGCGGCCGTCGCATTCGAGCTGAATACCGCGGCGCTACGCTCGACCTGGGCCATCGCGGCGCTGGACTGCTGCGCGGCGGCGCTCTGGATGGCGGTCCCGCGGCTGATCTGGTCGATGGCGGCGAGGATCTCGCCGGCCGCCCCGGCCAATTCCTGGACCGTGGCCGAGAGTTCCTCGGCCGCCGAGGCGACCTCTTCGGCTCGATCCCGGACCGAGCCGCTGCCGGTCAGGTCGTCGGCGAGACCCGCCAACGCCTGCGCGGTCGTTTGAGCCTGGTCGAGGGATTGCGTCTGCTGCGCCACGGCCTGCTGGGCCTGCCCTGCGGCGGCGGCCTGCTCCTCTGCCGCGGAGGCAATCTGCTCCGCGCCGCGTTGCGCCTCTCGGATGGCCGTCTCGGCCTCGACCGCGGCGGCCAGGATGCCCTGCGCGCCCTCCGACAACGTGCCGAGTTCCGACCGGACCGCCTCCAATCTCTCGGTTACGCGGCTGCCGGCCTCCGCTTCAGCCGTCGCAGTCCGGGCCGCGGCGCGTATGATGTCGCCGACACCGCGGACCATGGTGCGGATCGCCTCGGCGAGCGTTCGGACCTCGCCGGCGCTCGTTTCGGACGTCTCGGCGAGCGCCCGCACCTCGTCGGCGACGACCGCGAAGCCGCGCCCGTGCTCGCCGGCACGAGCCGCCTCGATGGCGGCGTTCAGGGCGAGCAAGTTAGTCTGGTCGGAGATGTGCTCGACCGTACCGGTGATCTCACCGATGCTGGCGGCCCCACGGTCGAGCTCCTCGATCAAAGTGACCGTGGCGGACTGTCGGCGGGAATTGGCCTGCACGGCTGCGACCGACGTGGTGATTTGAACGCCGTTCTCCGCCAGCTGCGTCTGGAACGCCGTGGTCGACTGACGCGAGGCGTCCGCCCGTTCCCGGGCCTCTGACAGACGGGCGGCGATGCCCTCGATGGCGCCGATGGACTCCTGCGCAGCCCCGGCGGCTTCCTCGGCGCCGGAGGCGATCTGCTCCATCGACCGGCGCAGTTCCTCGGCGGCCGACGACGCCTCGGTCATCCCCGCCGCGAGTTCCTCCGTCGCGGCGGCGAGCCGCTCGGCGGCCTTCTCCCGCCTCGCACGGGACCGCTCGCGCGAGCGTCCGGCTGGAATAGGCGTGACCGGGGAAGGGTTCGGAACACTCGCGCCGGCATCGGCGGATTTTTCCTGCGGCGCGAGCCGCGTCCTCTTCACCAGCGCCATGGACAGTTCACTCGCGTTCGACCGTCCTTCCTGCCGAACGCAAGGGTGAGGAGGGTTCGGAAGTAGAATCCGCGGTTCTAAGCCTGAGGACGCTGCGGTCAAGGATAACCCGGCAGTATCGTACGGTTGCGTGCGGATGCTCGGAGCGCCCATGCCCCCGCCCGCGCGGATGATGGGCGGCCGCCGCCCCTTGTGGGATCACGATGTCTGGCATCAGAGGTGATCCAGCCGGTTCCGCCCGAGCGACAGCGCATCGTCGTGGAGCGCGCGACTGTGTCCGAATCCACCTCGGGACCGACCGACGCGAGCAAGTACCGGCGCCGGAATGGCTAGCCCAATCACTACAGGTCGTACGGTCTCGCCCGGCTACCCGCACGGGCGCTCCCGAGGACCCGGGGCCCCCTCCCGGGTTCCCCAACCTATGGCGCCATCCCGGGCGCGGCGCTGAAGCGCCGTCTTGTCCCCGTCCCCCCGCCGCTTGGCCGCCTCCCGACATTCGGCGAGGCAGGCCACGTCCACATCGTCGTCGAGACGCCCAAGGCCAGCCCGAGCAAGTACGCCTACGCGGAAGCGCTCGGTGCCTTCCTGTTCAAGTTGGTCCAGCCGGAGGGCACGACCTTCCCTTACGGCTCCGGCATGATCCCCTCGACCAAGGGCGCCGACGGCTACCCGCTCGACATCCTGCTGTTGCTCGATGCGGCCGCCTTCCCGGGCTGCGTGCTGGAGGCGCGGCTGGTCGGCGTCATCGAGGCCGCGCAGCGAGAGCGCGACGGCGCCTGGGAGCGCAATGACCGCTTGATCGGTGTAGCGGTGAAAGCCCGCACGCATGCGCACGTCCATACCCTGTCCGACCTGCGACCCGGCCTGCTCGACGAGGTCGAGGCGTTCTTCGGCCACGACAACCAGCTCGCCGGCAAGGACTTCCGGGTGCACTGGCGCGGCGACGCAGAGGTGGCGCTCAACCCTAGTCCGGGAGGGCGTCGGGGCTTTCGGTCGGGCGGACGGCTGACCCCACTGTCGTGGCCGCCGGCTTGACCGATGTCCGCTTCGGAGACGCACCCAAGGGCCATCTGATGTTCGGTCCCACTGTGTGGTGGTACGACTGATGCCGCATAGAGGGACGCGCTATGGGACAGGTTCTCCACGGCAGCGCCACGACGACTGAGCGGCTGTGTTGAAGGTCAATCCGTGAGGGGCCGCCAGGGTGTGCGGTCGCGGACCATAGCGTTGAGCGTCACCAGGAGCTTTCGCATCACCGCCACAAGGGCAACCTTTCTCGGTCGGCCGCGCTGGGTGAGCCGCTCGTAGAAGGGCCGGAAGGGAGAACCTCGCCGGATCGCGGTCAGCGCAGCCATGTACAGCACGCCCCGCACAGATGTTCGCCCACCCGCGATGGATCGCCGGCCCCGCATCAGACCGGAATCGCGGTTGATCGGCGCGATGCCGACGAGAGCCGCGAGCTGGTGGCGCCCGATGGTGCCGAGTTCAGGCAGCTGAGCCAGAAGCGTGCGCGCGGTGACGTCGCCGACCCCGGGAACGGACTTGAGCAACGCCTCAGTCTCGCACCAGACGGGAGAGGCCTTGATGGCTTGGCCGATACCCCGTCGAGCTCTGCGAGCTCCTCCTCCAGGAAGGCAATGTGGCGGCTAAGCCGCCGGGTCAGCTGCTTGTCCACGGCTTGGTCGCGGCGGTTGGTCTCCATCTTGATCATCCCGATGATCTGCCGCCGCCGGCTCACGAGCTCGGCGAAGTGGCTTCTCTTCGGCTCGGGCAGAGGTCTGGCCGGCGGTCTCATGCGTTCGGCGAAGAGAGCGATCACCTCAGCGTCGAGCGCGTCGGTCTTGGCCAGCCTGCCCATGGCTCTGGCGAAGTCGCGGATCTGGCGCGGGTTGACGATGCAGAGCGGCAGTCCGGCCGCTGCAAGCGCTGCAGCGACGTTCGCCTCGAAGCCGCCAGTGGCTTCCAGGACGACGAGGGCAACCGGGAGGTTGCCGAAGCGGCGCGCGAGGGCTTCAAGCGCCTTCGCATCCCGCGGAACGTGGAAGGCCTCGTCCGTCGGCCTGAGATGAACGTCGAGACGGTCCTTGGATACGTCGATGCCAACGAAGAGGGTGGGTTGTTCGTCCATGACCCTACCTTGCAAATGCGGGCTCGGGCCCGAGCGGCTGTCCGGGTTCGGGACTGTGGCGGTGAGGGCCGCACCTTGCTCTGTCGCGGGCTTGCGAGCCCCAGACGGACGCGGGCTGACCCTCACCGTGTAGCCTCGCTGGCTTCACGCCAGCGAGCAACTCCAAGATACAAGATGGTCCGTCGGGCAATCCAAGCTCGTCAAGAGAGCGTGAGGGCCGCCGCCAAGCGCTACGGCATCAGCGCCACGACGGTGCAGAAGTGGCGCTCACGCCAGACCAGCACCGATGCTCGGATGGGACCGAAGGAGCCCCGATCCAGCGTGCTCAGCCTAGAGGACGAGGCGGTGATCGTCGCTTTCCGCCGGCACACTCTGCTGCCGCTGGACGACTGCCTCTACGCGCTGCAACCGAGCCTGCCGCATCTGACCCGCTCGTCGCTTCATCGCTGTCTGCAGCGTCACGGCATCAGTCGCCTGCCGGACGTCGAGGGCGACAAGCCGAAGCGTTCGAAGTTCAAGGCCTACCCGATCGGCGACTTCCACATCGACATCGCGCAGGTCAGCACCGAACAGGGCAAGCTACATCTGTTCGTGGCCATCGACCGCACCAGCAAGTTCGCCATCGTCCAACTGCACGAGAAGGCGACGCAACGGATCGCTGCAGCCTTTCTACATGATCTGATCGCGGCGGTGCCTTACACGATCCACACGGTGCTCACGGATAACGGCATCCAGTTTACCGACAACAAGCCAGTGAACGAGGAGGCCGAAGCGAAGGCAGCCGCCTACTGGGCGACCCAGGACGGGCCGCGCCTGTACCGCTGGCACTCATTCGACTGGGCGTGCGAGCAGACGAAGATCGAGCACCGCCTGACCAAGCCGCGCTGCCCATGGACGAACGGTCAAGTCGAGCGGATGAACCGAACTATCAAGGACGCCATGGTCAAGCGCTACCATTACGAGAGCCACAACGAACTCCGGCAGCACCTGCAGCTGTTCGTGGATGCCTACAACTGCGGACGCCGGCTCAAGACCCTGCGCGGCCTCACGCCCTACGAGTTCATCTGCCAGGCCTGGACGAAAGAGCCAGAACGCTTCAGGCTCGATCCGTCACACCACATGTTGGGACCGAACATCTAGTGGTCGAAATCTTACGGATGGTACCCACGCCGTGGGGCCGCTTTCGAACCGTTGCAAAAGGCCAGAAGGTCCGCTTCTCGGAGGTCGGTAACCAAACTGATCGATTAGCCGGGCTCCAGACCCTTGGCGCGGATGATCGCTGCCGCGGCAGGAGCCTTGAGAAAGGCGAGGAACGCTTCGGCCCGAGCCTTGTCCGCGGTGGCCGAGATCCCTCCAGTCAGCACCACGAAAGACTGGACCTCCGCAGGAAACGGTCCGACCACGTCCACCCCTGAGACCGACAGCAACTCCGGCATCAGTTGCACGGCAAGGTCTGCCTCGCCCCGAGCAACGACATCTCCGGTCAGACCGTTCGGGATCGGTTTGCCCTTGGCCTTCACCTCGTCCGCGATCCCGAGCTTCTGGAGAGCAGCGGCGAAGACCGCTCCACTCGCGCCGGACGTGCTGTAGGCTACCGATCCTGCGCTGGTGAGCGCCCGCTTGATAGCTTCAGCAGAGCCGATGTCAGGCCGCGCTGCGCCTTTCTTGACAGCGAGGCCGATGCCCGTGCGAGCGAGCGTAGTCGCGGTGCCGTCGGCAACCTTGCCCTGCTGGATAAGGACCGCAATCAATGGTGGGGTGACGACTACAACGTCGAAAGGCTTGCCTGCTTCCACCTGCACTTTGAGGATGGCAGAGGTGTCGTAGGTGACGATGAGGCGATCGCCGCTTGCCTGCTCGAATTGCTGGACAAGTTCGTCCAAGGCGGTCTTCAGTCCCTGCGAGCATAGGACAGTCACATCGGCCGCATGGGTGCTCGTCGCGATACTGCAGATGCAGATTGCGAGCAGACAGAGCGTCCGTAGCCTTCCTGCAAATCCGATCATCATACCCCCCAATTTCTGCTTTATCAGCTCTGTATCCGATCCTCGCATCAATGGAGTCCTGGCGCATCCCTCAGACGAGGCAGCCAATGAGTTCAATGTGCGCACCGCCGCGGTTGTCACTGACCACTGAACGTCCGGTTCCAACCGCAAAGCAGGGGCCCGCTTCCCACCCTTCTCTGGCGTTCAAGGATGGGTACCAAGCGTCCGATATCCACCGCTAGCTTCGTAGTCGGTAAAACGTCGGATTTGTTCCACTGCAATCCGGTCCATGCCATCCTACAACAAAGGGGAGGACGGGGCAGATGATTCGACGGTTTGCGGTACTTGGGCTTGCTCTCACATGCGCCGCCAGCGAGATCATTTTCGTAAAATCAGCCATGTCCCAGGAAATCAAGCGAACTGAGCTGGGCCGCTCGCCTGTATCTGGCGACGACATGAAAGAGATCGTCATGCAGGTTGCCGAATATCCTCCTGGGGCGGTCTTGTCTCGACACTTCCACAATGGCGAAGAAAGCTTCTACATTTTGGAGGGTGGCACATTCCAGGCGCCAGGGAAGGAGCCTAAAGAACGAGTGGCGGGAGAACGAGGCATTAATCAACGCGGCGTTGCGCATGGGGGTGTCACTGTCGTCGGCGATAAGACGATCAAGATCCTGTCGGTCTTTGTCGTCGATAAGGGCAAGCCACTCCAGGAGCCTTCGCCGTAATTGCTGACCAATCCGAGCCGAAGCCTTCACATCCGGAGGCAATCCAACACGTTTTTACGGACTGGCTCCCTAGTGGTGAGAGCCTAACACTTGGTGCCCGCGCTTTGCGGCTGGGATGATGCGATCCGGGTCGGCGGTCCAGACGAAGGGCTTCGGGTTGCCGTTGCTCTCGGCGATGAAGCGTTTGATGGCGGCCTGCACCTCGATCAGCGATCCGAACACGCCGCGTCGGAGGCGGCGTTTTGCGAGCTTGGCGAAGAAGCCCTCGACGGCGTTGAGCCACGAGGCTGAGGTCGGGGTGAAGTGAAAGGTCCAGCGCGGGTGGCGGTCAAGCCAGGCGCGGACCTTCGGGTGTTTGTGGACGGCATAGTTGTCCAAGATCGCGTGGACGGTCTTGCCCGCCGGAACCGCCGCCTCGACCGCATTGAGTGGGCAGGCGGGTCGACGTAGAGCCCGACGACGTCACGCAGTTTGGCGGCGAAGGCCGGGTCGGTGGAGAGCTTGAACTGCCGGACCCGATGCGGCTGCAGACCATGCCCCCGCCAGATCCGCTGCACCGACGAGATGCTGATAGCCGCAACCTTGCTCATGGCGGCGGCCGTCCAATGCGTGGTCTCGCCGGGTGGTCCTCCTTGCGTCAGAGCCACCACGCGCGCCGCCACCTCCGGCCCCAGCGGCGGAATGCGCGCCGGTCGCGTCCTGTCCCGAAGGACCCTATCGACGCCCTCCTGCGCGAAGCGGTCCTGCCAGCGCCAGATCACGGTCTTGGACACGCTCGCCGCACGCATGATCGCGTGCGTCCCGAGCCCATCCGCGCTCAGCAGCACGATACGGGCGCGCCAGACGTGCTTCTGCGGCGTGTTTCGATCCGCGACGAGTGCTTCGAGTTGAAGGCGATCCGAGGTCGAGAGCGTGAAAGAGATGCCACTGCGCATCCCGCCAGACTCGCAGGATGGGCCTCAAACCGAAACCCCACACGGACTCAACCGTCAGGGCTCAACCACTAGTGACTGGAATGGGCGCTTTGCTGTCGGACTGGTTCCGAAGCCCCTCGACAAGAAAGCCGGGGGGCCGAACACTCAAATCTCAGTTCCCTCTGCCAAGGTCAGGGCATCCTCGACGTCGACACCGAGGTATCTGACCGTGCTCTCGATCTTGGTATGCCCCAGCAAGATCTGGACGGCACGCAGGTTGCCGGTCCGCTTGTAAATCAACGATGCCTTCGTGCGACGCAGGGAATGGGTCCCGTAGTCCTCGCTTCGCAGCCCGATGCCTGCAACCCACTCGTCGACCAGGCGTGCATACTGCCGGGTGCTGATGTGCGTGACGCCGTCGGGCCGGCTCGGGAAGGCAGGCCTAACTTCAAAAGCTGACCCGCTACATCGTCATGACGATCTAAGCTGATCGCGGCTTATCACAAGCGGATTACCACGAATGCGAGCGGCGACGCCGAGAGATGGCGGAATATAGAGATATCTTGCCGCTAAGGATGATATCTGTGCGCCGCGACTTGATCGAGCACTCAGGCGAAGCGCCTCCTTCCGTAGAGCGTCATACGGCAGGCGCGGTTGCCGCTCCTCGAATCTCGGTGGAGATCGCCAAGCCGGCACGCTTCGTCACAGTCGAGCGGGACTGGAATGACCTGGTCAGGCGTTCACTGGAGGCCAACGCCTTCCTAGAACCCGCTATCGTGGCTGCGGCCGCCGCATCGGGCCATACGATCATCGACATTCTGCTCGTCTGGAGCGCGCCGAGCCAGGGCGGCCCTGGGCAGCTCATAGGCGCCTGGGCCTTCGCCCACCGCCCGGCCCTGTCGCTACTACCACTTCCTGCCCTCAAGTCGCCCGTCCATGACCATGCCTTCCTGGGCGGGCCCGTGCTGGATCGCGACGCCGCAGCGGAGGCGCTTGGCGGCATACTGGATGCGGTTGTCCGCACGCCCTCCCTGCCGAAGATCCTGAGCATCGGGAACTTAAACGCAGACGCGCCCACGGCAGCGGTATTTGAGATGGTGCTGACGCAGCGCGGATCGCGCTGGACCTGGTTCGAGACCAGGCGGCGGCCCATGCTGCTGAAGACGCAGGCTGGTGGTGGCGCGACGCCGATCTCGGTCAGCCGGGCCAAGTCTTTGCGGCAGAGGCGCAGGCGGCTCGCCTTGCAGGGCGTCGTCACCTGTACGCACCATCGATCCGGTCCCGACTTCGAGGCCGCGATTGAGGCTTTCTTCGCTCTCGAAGCCTCCGGCTGGAAGGCCCGTAGAAGCGCCCGCGGGCAGGCGATCCTGTGCGCCCCCAGCGTGACGACCTTCTTCAGGCTCGCCCTTTCGGCGCTAGCGATCCAAGGCCAGGCCTGGGTCACGGCCCTGCGTGTCGATGGCCGCGCCGTCGCCATGCAGGTCACCCTTCGCTCCGGCGACACGGCTTTCACCTGGAAGACGGCCTATGACGAGAGGCTACGCGCCTGTGCGCCCGGGCTTCTGCTGCATCAGGAGATGACCGACTGGTTTCTCGCCGAAGCGAGCTTGGACGAGGTAGATTCCTGCAATCAGGACGATACCGGCTACATGGCAGAGTTCTGGTCGGGCCGACGTACCGTCTCGGATCTGATGGTCGATGTCAGATCGCGCAAGGTCGTGGTCCTCACGTTGATCGGGGCAGCGGAGACCCTGCGTCGGCGTTTGCTCGATCTCGCGCGGTCCGCGCGATCCCGGCTCCGCGCTTGGCGGCGTCGCCTCGCCCCTCTGATCCCAGCGACGGATCCGCCGAAAGGCGAGCATTGCCAGGCGCCAGCACATGGGTCTGCCAGTTGAGCCTATCCGTCGCGACCCACCTGCCCGCGGGCAGCCCTCTGGCAGAGGCATCCGCCCCCGCGGTCGGCATCCAGCTCGCCGGTCCGGCTGAGTTTGCTGGCTTATGCGGGCAATGGTCCGCGCTGGTCACCCGCGCCGCCGTTCCCAATGTGTTCATGGACCCTGCGGCGGCGTTGGCCTTCGTGGAGAGCTGGCCTGATCCAGTGAGATGCGTGCTTGCGTGGGGGACCGACCCGGGGACCAGTACCGGCGTGCAGCTCGTGGGCGCCTGGCTGCTCGTCGAGCGCGTCACGCGCCTCAGTTGGCCTTGGAAGGCACTCGTCAGTCCGGCGGGACCCGTCGCTTATCTTGGGACGCCGGTGATCGATGCAGAGTATGCCGTGCCTGTCTTGGCTGCGATGCTAGATTACATCCGGACAACGCCGGGCCTGCCGAAGCTGGTGCTGGCGGGCGACATTTCGGGCGGGTCAAGGGTGATGGACGCCCTGGAAAAGGCGTTACTCGGCAGCGAGGCGCGCGCGCGTCTGATTGAGGCGCGCAGCCGCGCTAAGCTGACGGCATGCGAAGGACCAGAAACTTTCTGGGCACGCTCGATGTCATCGAGCCATCGCAAGGCCTTTGCCCGTAAGCGGCGTCATCTCGGCAATTTGGGGCAATTAGTCTTTTCATGCGTCAACGGGCCGAAGGCGGTTGTCGCTGGACTGGAAGAATTCCTGAGGTTGGAGGCCGCCGGCTGGAAAGGCAAACGGAAGAGTGCGCTGATGTGCGATGCGGCGACGGCTAGGTTCACGCGCAAATTCGTCGCCGAGTTGGCGCAGCGCCGATTAGTGTCGCTTCAAGCCTTGCGGCTCGACGGGGTTCCGATCGCAATGACACTCGTGCTGTTCTCAGGAGATGCCGCTTATACTTGGCGCACCGCGTATGATGAGGCTTATTGCCGCTTCTCGCCCGGCGTTCTGCTGCTAGAGAACACGACGGCATACCTGATCACGAACCCAGCCGTCACAATCACGGATTCGTGCAACCATCGCGATACGGGGTTCCAAGCCGCGCGCTGGCCAGAGCGCCACGCGGTGCTCGATCTTCTGATTGATGTGGATCCAGGACTTTCCGTGCGCCTGCTCCTGCTATCCAGCCGCGAGAGGATAATCCGACGCGGCAGAGAAATAATGCGACATTTGTACAAGCGTTTTCAATGGAAGCTGAGCGGCGCTCAGCAATAATACCATACCAATTGCGCCAAGAAACTGGGGCTGCGAAGCCCCCAACACACCGCTCGTGTGGGCTTTCCTAGATATTGTCAGCTGCTTTTGCTCATCATCTTCAGCCATCCAACGTGGCGCAGCACAATGGAATGCTTTGGACCGTCGTTGGTCCAGGAATTTGTTCACTGTCATGCGATCGGCAAGAAAAACTGGCAAGCCTTGCCGTACCTTGGGTGCCGCGGGCAGAGAGGCAATCCACCTGTCACCTCGGCAAACGTCTGCATCGGGTCGATTCTGTTGAAAAACTCGGGTGTTGCAGTGGTTGTGATGAGGTGATCCTCTCCTGTCGAGAGACGGAGATCGCAGCAGATGATGGGACCTCGCCAAGTCGAGCAGGGTGCCCTGTTCTATGAGTTCTCGCTTGAGACGCACGTCCCCACCGACCATCTGCTTCGCTCCATCGACCGCTTCGTCGACCTGACCGGCCTGCGCCAGGAGCTGGCTCCGTTCTACGCCTCGACGGGCCGCCCCTCGGTCGATCCCGAGTTGATGATCCGCACGCTGATCGTCGGCTACTGCCTCGGCATCCGCTCCGAGCGCCGGCTGTGCGATGAGGTCCACCTCAACCTCGCCTACCGCTGGTTCTGCCGGCTTGGGCTCGACGGCCGGGTGCCGGATCATTCGACCTTCTCCAAGAACCGCCATGGCCGCTTCCGCGACAGTGATCTCCTGCGCCGTCTGTTCGAGACCGTGCTTGCCCGCTGCATCGCCGAGGGGCTCGTCGGTGGCGAAGGCTTTGCCGTCGATGGCAGCCTAATCAGGGCCGATGCCAATCGGCAGAAGGGGGTCGAAGGCTCTGCCGGCCTGCCGCCCGAGGCCGTGAGCCGCGCTGCTCAGAAGTACCTCGCCGTCCTCGACGAGGCCGCCTTCGGGGCCGCGACGCCGGTGCCGCCCAAGTTCATCTCGCCCGCCGATCCGGCCGCGCGCTGGACCGGAGCGCACGGCGGGCAGGCGTTCTTTGCCTACACGGCCAACTATCTGATCGACCTCGACCACGCGATCATCGTCGATGTCGAGGCGACCACGGCCATCCGGCAAGCCGAGGTCACGGCCGCCAAACGCATGATTGAGCGTTCGCACGAGCGCTTCGACCTCTATCCGGCCAAGCTGGCCGGCGACAGCGGTTGACCTGACCGGCTGGCTTTGGACCGGGCTGATTGAGAGGATCAGCGTGGACCAGAGGAGTTGGGGATGAAGCGAGGACAAAGGCCGAGCGCGGAACAGGTCGTGCTGACGCTGCGCCAAATC
>NZ_JBWJYM010000014.1:0-73888 GCF_056431005.1 Methylobacterium sp. HJ2
GGGATGCCCCTCCGGCCCGCGGGGCGCCGGGGGATCGGTTCACGCGCGACACACGGATTTCGGGTTCCCCGGCGTCCCGCGTCTCCCTCCAGCCACGCCTCCGGCGCAGCCCCGCGCGCGGAGCCCGAACCCCTGCCCGGCGTCCAATCCGGCGCGGAGCCCGACCCCGCGCGAAGCCCGAGGCGCGTGACGATGGCCGACGCTGAGGGGGCGCCCCTACCCCGCCATGGTCTTCTTCACGGTCTCGACGAGCTGCTTCAGGCTGAAGGGCTTGGGCAGGAAGTTGAAGGCCTCGCCGTCGGGCAGGTTCTTGCGGAAGGCGTCCTCGGCGTAGCCGGAGACGAAGATCACCTTGAGGTCGGGCAGGTGCTTGCGCACCTCGCCGAGCAGCGTCGGGCCGTCCATCTCGGGCATGACCACGTCGGAGACGATGAGGTCGATGACGTGGTCGCCCGAGCGCACGATCTGCAGGGCCTCGACCCCGGAGGCCGCCTCCAGCACGGTGTAGCCCCGGGCCGAGAGCGCGCGGCTGTTGACGGCGCGCACCGGATCCTCGTCCTCGACGAGCAGGATGGTGCCCTGCCCCGTATGGTCGGTCGAGGGCTTGCGCGGCGGGGTCGCCGCGGGCGGCGGGGCGCCCCCTTCCGCGCCCCGGGCCCGGCCCCCCTCGGGCGCCGGGAAGCTCGCGGGCGGCAGGCCCGGGACCCCCTGCGGCAGGGCCGGCTCGGCCTCGACGGCCTCGGGCACGTGGCGCGGCAGGTAGATCCGGAAGGCGGTGCCCTCCCCCACGGTCGATTGCACGTCGATGGTGCCGCCCGATTGCTTGACGATGCCGAACACCGTCGAGAGCCCGAGGCCCGTGCCCTTGCCGATCTCCTTGGTGGTGAAGAACGGCTCGAAGATCTTCTCCATCAGCTCGGGCGGGATGCCCTCGCCGGTATCGAGCACTTCGATCAGCACGTTGTCGCCGGGCGGCGGGCCGCCGCGCCCGTCCGGCACCGCCGCCGCGCCGGGATCGGGCACGTTGGCGGTGCGGATCAGCAGGCGCCCGCCGTTCGGCATGGCGTCGCGGGCGTTGACCGCGAGGTTCACGATGACCTGCTCGAACTGGTTCACGTCGGCCTTCACCGGCCAGACCTCGCGCCCGTGCTTGAGCTCGAGCCCGACGCGCTCGCCCAGGAGCCGCTTCAGCAGCAGCGTCAGCTCGGAGAGCGATTCGCCGACGTTCATCACCTCGGGGCGCAGCGTCTGGCGGCGCGAGAACGCCAGGAGCTGGCGCACGAGGCCCGCCGCCCGGTTGGCGTTCTGCTTGATCTGCATGATGTCCTGGAAGGCCGGATCGGTCGGCCTATGGCTCGCCAGCAGCAGGTCCGAGTAGCCGATGATCGCCTGGAGGACGTTGTTGAAGTCGTGCGCGATGCCGCCCGCGAGCTGGCCGACGGCGTTCATCTTCTGCGACTGCGCCACCTGCTGCTCGAGTTGGCGCTGGGCCGTGGTGTCGAGGGCGTAGAGGATCACCGCCTCGCGCTCGGTCTCCGCGATGGTCTCGTCGGCGCTGCCCGCCGTGATCAGCCAGACCCGGGCCGAGCGGCTGCCCGGCCCCTTCAGGGTCACCTCGATCGGGGCGACCTCGGGCAGGCCGCTCGCGCCCTTGGCGAGCGCCGCGTCGAGGCCCTCGCGGTCGTTGACCGAATCCGCGATGTTGGGCGCGCCCGTGGCCTCCCCGACCTCGCCGACGGCGTGGCGCGGCAGGGTGCCGAACAGGCGCGCGAAGGAGGCGTTGGCCCGCGCGATCCGGCCGCTGCGGTCGAGGGTGGCGATGGCGATCGGCGAGTTGTTGAGGAAGCGCGCCAGGCGCACCTCGGCCGCGCGCTGCGGCTCGTCCGACTCGGCGCCGGCCGAGCGGTTGATCACGAAGGTGCGCGAGGCGCCCGGCTTGCCGTCCTTGCCGAAGGCGACGCGGTGGTAGAGCCGGGCCGGCAGGGGATGGCCGTTGCGGCGGCGCAGGTCGAGGTCGAAGCGGTCGGTGCGGACCTCGCCGGGCAGGCCGGCGCTGCGGGTCAGCACCTCGGCGCCCGGCGCGATCTCCGCGAGATGGGGCCCGCCGGAGCCGATCGTGGCGAGGTCGTAGCCGAGCCAGGCGGCGAGGGTGGCGTTCATGTAGACGATCGCGCCCTGCGGATCGATCGACAGGAACCCTGCGGGCGCGTGGTCGAGATAGTCGATCGCGTGCTGGAGCTCCTGGAAGACGTTCTCCTGGCGCTCCCGCTCGGCGGTGATGTCGGCCACCGACCAATGCGCGGCGGACCGGCCCGGCCGGGGCAGCGGCCGCACCTGGATCCGGTACCACGCGAAGTCGCGCTCGCCGCCGCCGGGCGGGGGCGACATCCGGATCTCCTCGGTGTGGCTGCGCCCGTCGCGGGAGGCCTGCGACAGCCGGTAGACCGCCTCGGAGACCTCGGGCGAGCCGACGAAGACCCGCTCCACCGAGCGCAGATTGGAGAAGCTGTCGCCGCCCGCGACCTGAAGATAGGCCTCGTTGGCGTAGATCAGGCGTCCGCCCTCCTCCACCACGAGGACCGCTTCGGGCGCGCCGTCGACGATCGCCTTGGTGATGTCGTCCCGGGCGCCCTGCCCCGAGAGCTGGATCGCCCCGATCGCCAGGGCGAACAGGAAGAACACCCCGGCCATGGCGAGCAGCGCCAGGAGCCAGATGATCAGCGACTGCGCCTGCTCGTTGGCGACGAAGGACAGGCCGATCGCCGCTCCGACGAGGAGCCCCGCCAGAACGAGCAGGAGGCCGACCCGGCCGGGCCGCTCGGACCGGTCGATCGAGCCCGGCACGGGGGGGGCGACGGGCGTCGTGGGTCCAGACAACTCGGCCATCACGCTTCAATCCAGTACGACCGACCGGTTATGCCCCGCGCCGCCCGGACGGCAAGGGGATAAAATCGGTGCTCCTGCAGGGGGCTGGTGGAAGTCGCCCCCGAATGTTGCCGGAATGGCGCGCCCGCGGTGCGGCCGGACGTCCCCACCCTCAGGCCGCGCGGCGGCGCAGGCGCAGGACGAAGCCGATCACCTCGGCCACCGCCCGGTAATGCTCGGCCGGCACCGGCTGGTCGATCTCGACGGTGGCGTGGAGCGCGCGGGCGAGCGGCGGGTTCTCCAGCACCGGCACGTCGTGCTGGGCCGCGACCGTGCGGATGCGCAGCGCCATCGCGTCGACGCCCTTGGCGACGCAGACGGGGGCGGTCATGCCCGGCTCGTAGAGCAGCGCCACGGCGTAGTGGGTCGGGTTGGTGACGACCACGGTCGCGCCCGGCACGGCGGCCATCATGCGCTTCTTGCCGCGCTGGGCCCGGATCTGGCGCATGCGGCCCTTCACCTCCGGGTTGCCGTCCTGCTCCTTCATCTCCTGCTTCATCTCCTCCTTCGACATGCGCAGGCGCTGGCGCCAGCGGTAGCGCTGGTACAGGGCGTCCGCCATGGTGATGAGGAGATGGACGGCGAGCACGCCCGCCAGCAGCTTGAGCCCGATCCCCAGGATCGCGGGCAGGCAGGCCGCCGGGTCGAGCCGCGCGAAGACCTCCAGCCGGTCGCGGTCGTTCCACAGCATCACCGAGACCAGCACGCCCACGACCGCGATCTTGGCCAGCCCCTTGCCGAACTGGACCAGGGCCTCGATCCCGAAGATGCGCTTCACCCCCGACATCGGCGAGACGCGCTCGAACTTGAAGCCGAGCGTCTCGGTGGTGAAGACCAGGGGGTGCTGCAGCAGGCCGGCGGCGAGGCCCGCGACCACGGCGAGGCCCGCCGGGATCGCGAGCGCCTGGAGCCAGATCAGCAGGGACCGGCTCGCCAGCGCGCCCATCGCCGCCGGGTCGTCCGGGACGGCGTGGGCGTTCATCAGGAAGCCGCGCATCTCCGCCATCAGCGTCGTGGCGATGTGGGGCCCGGCCAGCATCAGCCCGAGGGTGAAGGCCCCGAGCGCCGCGAAGGTGTTGATCTCGATGCTGGTGGCGACCTCGCCGCGCTCGATCGCCTGATCGAGCCGCCGCTGGGTCGGCTCCTCGGTCTTGTCCTCCTGCTCGGTGCCCTCAGCCATCGCGGCCTCCGGCCGGCACGCCCGTCAGCGCCCCGCGAGGTTGGCGAGGTAGCGGCCGATATCGTCGAGGAAGACGCCCATCATCACGCCCAACGCCCCCACGAGGATCAGCATGCCGATCATGATCGAGGCCGGCACCGCGACGAAGAACACCTGCAATTGCGGCATCATGCGCGAGAGCACGCCGAGGCCGAGGTTGAACAGCAACCCGAACGCGATGAACGGCGCCGAGATCTGCACGCCCAGGGTGAAGCCGCGCCCGAGCGCCTTGAGGGCGAGCTGGGCCGCCTCGCCGAGGCCCGGCACCCCGTCCGGCGGCAGCACCCGGTAGCTCTGCCCGATCCCGTCGAGGGCGAGGTGATGCAGGTCGGCGGCGAAGATCAGCGTGATGCCGAGCAGCGACAGGAAATTGCCGATGGCCGCCTGCTGGCCGCCCATCGTGGGATCCACCGTCATGGCGTAGGACAGGCCGAGCTGCTGCGAGGCGATCACCCCGGCCGTCTGCAGCGCGGCCAGGATCATGCGAACGGTCAGCCCCAGCACCAGCCCGATCAGGGTCTCGCCGAACAGGAGCCCGATCAGCCGCGGCCCCGCGAGCGTCTGCACGTCGCCGAGCAGCGGGCGCACCGCCGGGAACAGCACCAGCGCCACGAGGAGCGCGAAGGCGAGGCGCAGCCGCGGCGAGACCGATTGCTCGCCGATTCCCGGCATCAGCATGATCAGCGTGCCGACCCGGGCGAAGGTCAGGAGATAGGCCGAGGCAATGCCCGGCAGCAGCAGGTTCATGGAGGGGGTTATAGCCGGTCGCGGCCGGTTTGGCCCCCGGGTCGGTCCGCCGGCCCGCGAGCGCCGCGCCCGCCATCAGCCGCCCGCCGCGATGCGGGCCGCGATGCGGCCCATGTAGCCCGCCATCGCGTCCCCGATGAAGGGCAGCATCAGCAGCAGGGCCGCGAAGACCGCGACGATCTTGGGCACGTAGATCAGCGTCTGCTCCTGGATCTGGGTCAGGGCCTGGACGAGGGAGACCGCGAGGCCGACGGCGAGCGCCACCAGCATCAGGGGACCGGCGATCTTCAGGAACACGAAGATGCCGTCGCGGGCGACGTCGAGGATGGCGAGGCCGGTCATGGGATGCGGATCACGGGTTGGGAGATGGGGGCGTGTGCGCGGATGGCGGGCGGCCGGACGGCTCAGATCTGCATCCGCATGATCTCCTCGTAGGCGGAGATCATGCGGTCGCGCACCGCCACCATGGTCTGGAGGGCGGTCTCGCTCTCGGCGACCGCCGTCACCACGTCGACGACATTGGCCTTTCCGGCCGCCACCGAGAGGGCCTGGGCGTCGGCGCGCTTGCCCGCCGCGCCGACACCGTCGATCGCCTGGCCGAGGAGCTGGGTGAAGTCGGTCGCGGACGAGCCCGCCTGGATCTTCGGCGCCGCCTTGGGGGCGCCGATCGACTGGACCGCCGCGTAGGCGCCGGCCGCGAAGTTGCTGCTTGCCATGACGCGCCTACTTCAGGATCTCGAGGGTGCGGGAGATCATCCGGCGCGTCGCCGTGACCATGTTGAGGTTGGCCTCGTAGGAGCGCTGGGCCTCGCGCATGTCCATGTTCTCGATGAGCGCGTTGACGTTGGGCATCCGCACCTCGCCCCGCTCGTTCGCCGCGGGGTTGCCGGGGTCGTACTTCGTGCGGAAGGGTGCGGTGTCGCGCCGGACCCGGCCCGCCTCGACGAGGCTCGCGCCGGTCTCGCGGTCGAGGTGGCTCGTGAAGCTCGGGATCTTGCGGCGGTAGGGATCGGACCCGGCCGTCTGCGGCGCGGAATCGGCGTTGGCGATGTTCTCCGCGATGATGCGCATCCGCCCGGACTGGGCGGTGAGCCCCGAGGCGGCGATGCTGAGCGTCTTCGAGAAATCCACGGCACCGGCTCCTCAATGGGGGCAGGAAGGGCATCCGGACGGGGCCGGGCCTACTTCTTGCCGATGGCGATCTTCAGGACGTCGAGGTTCTTCTGGTAGAGCGAGGCGGCGAGCTGATAGTCGGACTGGTTGTCGCCCGCCTTCATCATCTCCTCCTCGAGGTTGACCCCGTTCCCGCTCGGGCGGATCTCGAAACCCTTGAAGCGGCGCGGATCGGCGCCCGCGCCGTCCATCGCCCCGGAGGGCGCCATGTGGGCCGCGCTCGTGAGCGCCAGTCCGGAGCCGGTCCCCGTCGGCGCGCCGGTGCGCGGGTCGAGGCTCAAGGCGGCGAGATCGCGTGGGCGGAAGCCCGGCATGTCGGCGTTGGCCACGTTCTCGGCGATGAGCTGCTGGCGGGCCTGCTGCCACTGCATCCGGGTCCGGAGCGCCGCGAACAGCGGCATGTCGATCAGGGCCACGGGCCTCCTCCGTCGGGAAACGCGGGCGTGATCCGTCCGACCGGCAAAATCTGCCGGGTCCATGGTTAATGTCGCGTTAAGGCCCGGGAGGGCCGGAGAAGCTGTTAACGGACGGTTTCGGCGATTGCCTCGACGCCCCGGCGCCGTGCTAACCTCAGGCAGTGTCCTGCGTAGGGTCCGGCCGGATCCTGGAACGAGAGTGCGAAGCCTTGCAATGGTTGCAGTCCGTGTTCGGCTCTGACGGCTCTCCGATCATCCAGTACGTCAGCATCTTCGCGGTCATCTTCGCGGTCCTGACGGTCATCGTGCTCCTGGTCCGCCGGCTCACCGGTGGCGGGCTCGCCGCCGCGGGGCGGCCCGGGCAGCGCGGGCGCCAGCCGCGCCTCGGCATCGTCGACGTGTACGAGCTCGACCGGCAACGCCAGCTCATCCTGCTCCGGCGCGACAACGTCGAGCACCTGCTCCTCGTCGGCGGTCCGAACGACGTGGTGATCGAGCGCAACATCCAGCGGGGACGGGCGCTCGGCGAGGCGGTCCTGCGGCCCGACGACCTGCCTGAGGTACGTCCCGAGCCCGCCAGCGACCCTGTGCTCGAGGCTCCGTCGACCTTGCAGGGGGCTGGGGCCCTGCGTGAGCCTTCCGCCCTGCACGGCCCCGCCGACGGGCTGCTCGCGCCGAGCTTCGAGATGCCGGTGGTGGTGCCTCCGGCCGTGCCGCGCTCCAGCGCCGCCCCGCCGGTCACCCATCCTCTCGACGCGACGGCTCTCGGGCCCGACATGCCGGAGGACGGCGCGCCCGGTCAGGGCTCCGAGGCGGTTCCGGAGATCAGCGCGGGCCCGCGCCCCGGGGCACCGGGGCCGGCAGCGCCCGCGCGCGAGGGCCCGGCCAAGCGTCTGCTGCGCCGCACGGCTCCGCCCCTGATCAATCCGCCGCCGGCCGCGCCGGAGACGCAGACGCCCGAGACGCCGCCGCCCGAACGCGCCGCGTCCCAGGCCGTACCCGCGGCGATGCCCGCAAGCCCGCCCCGGCGGGCCATCGATCCGGCAATCCTGTCCGACATGGCGCGGCAGCTCCAGGCGGCATTGAGCCGGCCTTCCTCCGCAGTCACGCCGCCGCCGGGGGACACGGCGGTGCCAGCGCCGTCAGCCGCCCCGTCATCCCCTCCCCGTCCGCCCTCCCCCGAGCCGGTGCAGCCAGCCCGGGAGCCCGCTCCGGCGATCGATCCGATGGCGGCCGCGATGGCGGCGGCCCCCGCTCCGGTGCCGGCACCGCCCGTCGTCCCGCCTGCGCCCGTCGAGCCGCCCCCGCCCCCGGCCGCACCGGAGCCGACGCCGCCCGCACCGGAGCCGCCGGCGCCGATCCCGGCTCCTGCGCCGACGCCGTCATCCGAGCCACCTCCGGCGAAGCCCGCGACAGCCAATCCCTTCTCCGTCGAGGAGATCGAGGCCGAGTTCGCCCGCCTCCTGGGACGGCCGCTCGACAAGCGGGGCTAGAGCGCATTCCGACGACCCGGTTGCCGGTTCGTCGAAAGACTGTGCGTCGTAACAAGGACATAGAAGCCTCGATCCGACGCGATCAGATCGGTGCTTCCGGCCCGACCACGCCGCGCCGAACGCCCCTGAGGGTCCCGCGGATGTCGCGCGCCCTGGTATGGGGCCGCGCCCGGCGGCAATCCGCGCGGCTTCGCCCGGCCGGTTCGGGTTGGCGCGGGGGGATGCCCGTTCTAAGACCCTCTCTGGCCGAGGCGGGGCTCGACCCGATCTCGAACCGCGACCGCGGCGGGCGCCTCCCCGCCGATGGGCTCCGCCCGGAGCCGCGCAACGAACCGGAGATCGCCAGACCGTGATCGGACGCCTTCTCGCCGCCGCGCTCCTCCTCGCCGGTCTCGCCGCCCCGGCCCTGTCCCAGGAGCCGGCCAGCTCGGCCGCGGCGGCCGCCTCGGGTGCTCCCGCCGGCACCGCGACCGGCAACTGGGTCCACGCCATCACCCTGATGGGCCAGCCGAAATACGGCCCGGGCTTCGGCCATTTCGATTATGCCGACCCGAACGCGCCGAAGGGCGGCCTCGTCCGGCTCGGCGCGCAGGGCGGCTTCGACAACTTCAACATCGTGGTCTCGGGGCTGAAGGGCGATCTCGAGGGCGGCATCGCCCAGATCTACGACACGCTCAGCACCGAATCCCTGGACGAGCCCTTCACCTCCTACGGCCTGCTCGCCGAGGCGATCCGGGTCGCGCCCGATCTCGGCTCGGTCTCCTACCGGCTGCGCGAGGACGCCCGGTGGCACGACGGCAAGCCGGTGACGCCCGAGGACGTGATCTGGTCGTTCGAGGCCTTCAAGGGCAACAGCCCGCTCTACGCGGCCTATTACCAGAATGTCGCCAAGGCCGAGGCCACCGGCCCGCGCGAGGTGACCTTCACCTTTTCGGAGACCGGCAACCGCGAATTGCCCCAGATCGTCGGACAGCTGCGCGTGCTGCCCAAGCATTGGTGGACGGCCAAGGACCAGCAGGGCAAGGCGCGCAACATCACCGAGACCACCCTTGAGCCGCCGCTCGGGTCCGGTCCCTACCGGCTCGCCAAGTTCGAGCCCGGCCGTACCGCCACCTACGAGCGGGTGCCCGATTACTGGGGCCGCGACCTCGCCGTGAATGCCGGGCGCAACAACTTCGGCACGATGCGCTTCGAGTATTTCCGCGACTCCTCGGTCCTGGTCGAGGCGCTGAAGGGCGACCTCTACGATTTCCGGCAGGAGAACGTCGCCCGCAACTGGGCCACCGCCTACGACGACTTCCCGGCCGTCAAGGAGGGCCGCCTCGTCAAGGAGGAATTCCCCGACCGCGGCAACGGCATCATGCAGGCCTTCGTATTCAACCTGCGCAAGCCGATGTTCCAGGACGAGCGCGTGCGCCGCGCCTTCAACCTCGCGATGAATTTCGAGGAGATGAACCGGGCCCTGTTCTACGGCCTCTACAAGCGTATCGACTCCTATTTCTACGGTTCCGAGCTCGCCTCATCGGGGCTGCCCGAGGGCGACGAGCGCGCGATCCTGGAGAGCGTGAAGGACAAGATCCCGCCCTCCGTCTTCACCGAGCCCTACCGCAACCCCGTCAACGACACCCCCGAGGCCGTGCGGGCGAACCTGCGCGAGGCCGTGCGGCTGCTGCGCGAGGCCGGCTACGAGCAGCGCGACGGACGCATGGTCAGCAAGGCGACCGGCCAGCCTCTCAGCGTGGAATTGATCGAATCCCAGAGCATCTTCGAGCGGGTGATCCTGCCCTACGTCGCCCAGCTCAAGCTCATCGGTATCACCGTGTCGCCGCGGATCATCGACCAGGCGCAGTACCAGAATCGCAAGCGCGCCTTCGACTTCGACATGGCGATCAATTCCTGGCCGGAATCCTTGTCGCCCGGCAACGAGCAGCGCGACCATTGGGGCTCCGAGGCCGGGGGCCGGCCGGGATCGAGCAACGTGGCGGGCATCAAGGACCCGGGCGTCGACGCGCTGATCGAGCGGGTGATCTTCGCCCATGACCGGCCGGGCCTCGTCGCCGCCACGCGCGCCCTCGACCGGGTGCTGCTCGCCCACAATTACGTGGTGCCGCAATGGGCCTCGAAGGTCTCGCGCACCCTGCGCTGGAACCGGTTCGCACACCCGTCCGTGCTGCCCGCCTACGGGGGATCGGGTTTCCCGACGACGTGGTGGTACGACGAGGCGGCCGCGGCCAAGGCCGGAGCGCCCCGTTGAAGCGGCGCGGGGATGCTCCGGCGGGACGGAGCGGCGGAGCGACGCGCCGCCGCCTTCTCCTGGGCGCCGGGGCCCTGGCGCTCGGAACCCGCCTCGTCCGGGCCGCGGAGGGCGCGAGCACCATGGGCGTCGTCGAGCAGGCGGGGGCGACGGGCGAGCGCCACGGCCTGTCGAGCTTCGGCGAGCTGAAATACCCGGCGGCCTTCGAGCGCTTCGACTACGTCAACCCGGAGGCGCCCCGGGGCGGGCGCTTCTCGGCTCAGGTCAGCCAGACCTTCGGCAATCAGGCGGGCAACACCTTCAACACCCTCAACCCCTACGTCCTGCGCGGCGAGGGAGCGGGCGGGATCGAGCTCACCTTCGACAGCCTGATGGTGCGCGCCTACGACGAGCCGGACGCGCTCTACGGCCTCGTCGCCCGTTCGGTGGCCGCGAGCGCGGACGGCCTGACCTACACCTTCCGGCTGCGGCCGCAGGCCCGCTTCCACGACGGCACCCGCCTGACCGCCCGGGATGCCGCCTTCTCCTTCACGATCCTGCGCGACAAGGGGCACCCCGAGATCTCGCAGGTGATCCGCGACATGACCGAGGCGGTGGCCGAGGGCGACGAGGTGCTGGTCGTCCGCTTCGCCCCGGGGCGCGCCCGCGACTTGCCCCTGACGGTGGCCCAGCTGCCGATCTTCTCCGCCGCCTACTGGGACGGGCGCGACTTCGAGGCCTCGACGCTCGAGGCGCCGCTGGGATCCGGGCCCTACCGCGTGGCGCGGGTCGATCAGGGCCGCTCGATCGCCTACGAGCGAGTGCCCGATTACTGGGCCGCCGACCTGCCCGTGCGGGTGGGCCAGAACAATTTCGACACGATCGGCTACGAGTATTTCCGCGACCGCAACGTCGCCTTCGAGGCCTTCAAGGGCCGGGCCTACACCTTCCGCGAGGAGTTCACCGCCCGGGTCTGGGCGACGGGCTACGACTTCCCGGCCGTGGCCGAGGGCCGCGTCCAGCGCTTCACCGTCCCGGATGCGCGGCCCTCCGGCACCCAGGGCTGGTGGCTCAACACCCGACGCCCGCAATTCCAGGATCCGAAGATCCGCGAGGCGGTGGGCCTGTGCTTCGACTTCGCCTGGACCAACAAGAACCTGATGTACGGCGCCTACACGCGCACGGCCTCGTTCTTCGAGAATTCCGATCTCAAGGCCGCGGGGCCGCCCGCCCCGGCCGAGATGGCGCTGCTGGAGCCGCTGCGGGACCGGCTCCCGGCGGAGGTCTTCGGCGAGCCCTGGAGCCCGCCGGTTTCGGACGGGTCGGGGCAGGACCGGGTGCTGCTCCGCCGCGCCGACGCGCTGCTGCGCGAGGCGGGCTGCACGCTCGAGGGCGGCACGCTGCGTCTGCCCGGCGGCAAGCCCTTCGAGATCGAGTTCCTCGATTTCGACCCGAGCCTCGAGCCGCACACCCTCGGCTTCGTGCGCAATCTTGGTCTCGTAGGCATCCGCGCCGGCATCCGCACCGTCGATCCGTCGCAGTACCAGGCCCGGGTCAACGACTTCGACTACGACGTGGTCACGCGCCGCTTCGCTTTCGGGCCGACGCCGGGGGCGGAGCTGCGGCAGTCGTACGGCTCGGCCGCGGCTGCGGTGAAGGGCTCGGCCAACCTCTCGGGCATCGCCGACCCGGCTGTCGACGCGCTCCTCGACCGGGTGGCGGATGCGCGCTCGCGCGCCGACCTCGTCACCGCCTGCCGGGCGCTGGACCGGGTGCTGCGGGCCGGTCGCTACTGGGTGCCGATGTGGTATTCGGCCAGCCACCGCCTCGCGGTCTGGGACGTCTACGGCCGGCCCAAGAACGGCCCGAAATACGATCTCGGGGCGCCCCAGGCCTGGTGGTTCGACGCCGAGCGGGCGCAGCGGATCGGCGTGCCCTGATGCGGCGATCGAAGCGCGAGGAAGCCTAGCCCATGCTCGCCTACATCCTGCGCCGCGTCGCCCTGATGGTGCCGACGGTTCTCGGCATCCTGCTCATCACCTTCACCATCGTGCAGTTCGCACCCGGCGGCCCGGTGGAGCGGGTGATCGCGCAGATGCAGGGCCAGGGCGACGCGCTCTCCCGCGTCACCGGCGGCGCGGGCGATCTCGGGGGCGCCGGGCGCCCGACCAACACCGAGAACACCTCGCGCTACCGGGGCGCGCAGGGCCTGAGCCCCGACTTCATCGCCAAGCTCGAGAAGCAATACGGCTTCGACAAGCCCGCGCCCGAGCGCTTCCTGAAGATGATCTGGGACTACGCCCGCTTCGATTTCGGGCGCAGCTACTTCCGCGACGTCACGGTGATCGACCTCATCCGCGAGCGGCTGCCGGTCTCGATCTCGCTGGGGCTGTGGATGACGCTCCTGTCCTACGCGATCTCGATCCCGCTCGGCATCCGCAAGGCGGTCCGGGACGGCACCCGGTTCGACCGCTGGACCTCGTTCGTCGTCATCATCGGCTACGCGGTGCCGGGCTTCATGTTCGGCCTGATGCTGATCATCCTGTTCGCGGGCGGATCGTTCTTCCAGTGGTTCCCCCTGCGCGGACTGACCAGCGAGGGCTGGGACGGCTTCTCGACCTGGCACAAGGTCACCGACTACACCTGGCACATGGCGCTGCCGCTGACCGCCCTGGTGATCGGCGCCTTCGCCACCGCGACGCTGCTCACCAAGAACTCCTTCCTCGACGAGATCCGCAAGCAATACGTCCTCACCGCGCGGATGAAGGGCCTCTCGGAGCGGCGCGTCCTCTACGGGCACGTCTTCCGCAATGCCATGCTGATCGTGATCGCGGGCTTTCCCGGCGCCTTCATCTCGGCCTTCTTCACCGGCTCGCTCCTCATCGAGACGATCTTCAGCCTCGACGGCCTGGGCGAACTCTCGTTCCGGGCCATCACCGGGCGCGACTACCCGGTGGTGTTCGCGACGCTCTACATTTTCTCCTTGCTGGGGCTGGCGGTGAACCTGCTCTCCGACCTGATCTACGTCTGGATCGACCCGCGCATCGATTTCTCCGCGCGGGCGACCTGAGGCGATCCGCATGAGGAACGTCGTCGCCCGCGGTGTCCGCATAGCCGTGCCGGACGACGGACCGGTGGTCGAAGCCGTGTTGGAGGCTTCCTATCCGGTCCCGATGGCGAATGCCTATGACCCTGACCTCTTAGCGGCAGCGCTGCCGATGATGTGTCGAGCCCAACCGGGACTCCTCTCGTCCGGGCGTTACTGGCTTGCCGACGATCCTCCCATCGGCTGCGGTGGGTGGAGCCTGGAAAGACCGGGTACGGCGGACGTCGAGCCCGGTCTCGGCCATATCCGTCATTTCGCCGTCCACCCTGACCATGTCGGGCGGGGCATTGGTCGAAGGATCTTCAACGCTTGCCGTCGCCAAGCGCAAGATTGTGGCATTCAGCGGTTCGAGTGCTGGTCAAGTCTGAACGCTGAGCCTTACTATGTCGCGCTCGGCTTCGCGGTCCGTGAACGCAAACGGATCCGCATGGGACCAGCGATCCATTTTCCGGTCGTCTGCATGGTACTGGCGCTTTAAGTCGCGATGTCCGAAGTGCGCGCGCACCTGTCGATTGCGGGATGCGCCGGCCGCTGCTAACCGCGCCGGTACCCGTCCCGGAGCGTTCGTCCCGCGTGCCCGCCCTCGCCCCCGTCATCCGGCCCGAGCATCCCGACGACGCCGAAGCCATCGAGCGCCTGCATGCCCGGGCCTTCGGGCCCGGCCGCTACGCCCGCACCGCCTTCCGGCTCCGCGAGGGCAACCCCCACCGCCGGGATCTCGCCGTCACCGCCTCGGTCGGCGGCGTGCTCGCCGGCTCGGTGCGCCTCAACGCCGTGCGCGCGGAAGGACCGGCCTTCCTGGCGTTGGGGCCGCTCGCGGTCGATCCGGCCTTTGCGGGAAGCGGCATCGGCTCGGCCCTGATGCGGGCCTGCCTCGACGGCGCGATGCGGGCGGGCGAAGGCTTGGTGATCCTGGTGGGCGACGCGCCCTTCTACGCCCGCTTCGGCTTCGCGCCCGTGCCGCCCGGCCGCCTCGCCCTGCCGGGGCCCGTCGATCCCGCCCGCTTCCTCTGGCGCGAACTCGTGCCGGGCTTCGCGCCGCGCGTCTCCGGCACGGTCGCCGCGGAGTTCCGCGCCCGTTCGGGAACGCCCTTCTCCGCCGCGTCTTGACCGCCCGGATGGATCGCGCGGAGGCCAGGGTGCGGCACGAGACGGTTCGGGTGAACGGAATCGATCTGCACGTCGCACGCCTCGGCTCCGGGCCGCCGCTTCTGTTTCTGCACGGCTGGCCCGAGTTGTGGCTGACCTGGGAGCCTGTGATGACGCGGCTCGCCGCGCGGTTCGACTGCATCGCGCCCGACCTGCGCGGCTTCGGCCTCACCGGCACACCGGATGCGCGCCCGGATGACGGCGTCGGCGCCTCCGTGCACGCGGCGGACATGCTGGCGCTCCTCGACGCCCTCGGGGTCGCGCGGGCGGGGATCGTCGGGCACGATGTCGGGGCCTATGTGGGCCAAGCCCTCGGACGCGCGGCGCCGGAGCGCTGTGCCGGCCTGTTCTTCTTCGACTGCCCGTATCCGGGCATCGGCCCCAGGCTCGGCGCGCCTGGGAACCTGATCGAGATCTGGTACCAATCCTTCCATCTGCAGCCCTTCGCGGCCGAGCTCGTGGGCAGTTCGCGCGAGGCCTGCCGGCTCTACATCGGGCATTTCCTCCGGCACTGGGCCGGCCCGAACCCGCATGCCTTCGACGACGTGCTGGAGGACTTCGTCGACGCCTATCTCCGGCCCGGCAACCTCCAGGGCGGCTTCAACTGGTATCTCAGCCAAAATCCCGCCCGCCTTGCGATGATCCGGGGAGAAGCTCCCGACCCGGAGCCCATCGGCGTGCCGACCTGCATCCGCTGGCCCGAGGCGGACCCGCTCTTCCCCTATGCCTGGAGCGACCGCCTTCCGGTGTATTTCACGGATCTCGACCTCGCGCCGTTTCCCGGCGTCGGGCATTTTCCCCACCGGGAGAAGCCCGATGCGGCCGCCACCGAGATCGCGCGCTTCTTCGGCTTGCGCGTCTAGAACCCGCCGCTGGCGCGACGGCGAGCCACCCTGGCCCAGGCCGATGCGCCATTCCGAGGAGACAGTGATGTTCAGAGCGATCCTGATCGAGAAGGACGAGAGCGGCTATCGCGCCGGCCTCACCGAGGTGGACGAGGCGCGCCTGCCAGAGGGTGACGTGACGATCGCCGTTCAATACTCGACGCTGAACTACAAGGACGGGCTCGCAATCACCGGGAAGAGCCCGGTGGTGCGCAAGTTTCCCATGATCCCGGGCGTCGATCTCGTCGGCCGGGTCACCGAGTCATCGGATGCGCGCTACGCGGTGAGCGATGCCGTGGTGCTCAACGGCTGGGGTGTCGGCGAGACGCATTGGGGCGGTCTCGCCGAGATCGCGCGTCTCAAGGGCGACTGGCTGGTACCCCTGCCCGCGGCCTTCACCCCGCGCCAGGCCATGGCGATCGGCACCGCGGGCTACACCGCCATGCTCGCCGTGATGGCGCTGGAGCGCCACGGGGTCACCCCAGAGAAGGGCGAGATCGTGGTGACGGGTGCGGCCGGCGGCGTCGGCAGCACGGCGATCGCGATCCTGTCGAAGCTCGGCTACACGGTCGTCGCGGTGAGCGGCCGGCCGGAGGAGGCGGACTACCTGCGCGGCCTCGGTGCCGCGGAGGTCCTTGAGCGGGCGCAGTTCTCTGAGCCCGGCAAGCCGTTGGCCAGGGAGCGTTGGGCCGGCGCGATCGACGCGGTGGGCAGCCACACCCTCGCCAACGTCTGTGCCGCGACGCGCCAGCGCGGTGTGGTCGCCGCCTGCGGCCTCGCCCAGGGCATGGATTTTCCCGCCACCGTCGCGCCCTTCATCCTCCGCGGCGTGACGCTCGTCGGCATCGACAGCGTGCTGTGCCCGCGCCCCGAGCGCCTGGAGGCCTGGGACCGCCTCGCCCGCGACCTCGATCCGGCCAAGCTCGACGCCCTGGCGGCCGAGATCCCGCTCTCGGACGCGATCCCGACGGCCGAGCGTCTGCTTGCCGGACAGGTGCGCGGGCGCGTGGTGGTGGACGTGTCGCGCTGAAGGCGTGCGCACCGATCGGGACCGCCCGGTCGCGGGATCGGGGGCTCCTCGTCCGTCGTGGAGCGGGCGGTCGGTCTCCCGACCGCTCTCCCGGACCGGCGTCCTCGCCCGTGCCTCCGCCGATAGTGCCGGGATGTGGTACGCCTTCTGATTCTCGTTCAGCAGGATCGCGGCCGAGGTCGGAAAGGCCTTTCCTGCAGGCGGGACAGGCCCCCTTGCGCCTTCACCTACGCAGAGGCGGATCCTGGTGGCGACCGGGACCCTGGCAGGGCAGGACCTGGCTTCAGACCGGATCCGCCGACGTCGCGGGCACGGACGAGACGTGCCGTCGCGTGCTTCTGAATCCGGGAGGATCGCGGAACGGTCGGCAACGCCTTCGGAGCGCTCCGAACCGGCTGCGTCGGCCTCAGGCGGCCCGCCGTCGTCCTTCCACCAGCCACATCGCCAGCACCGCCGCCGCGAGGCCGGCGAGCGCCCACAGGCCCAGCGCCAGCGGGTAGACCTCGACGCCACGGATGTTGGCGCTGTCGCTCGGCCGGAAACCGATCCAGTCGCCGCCCGCGAGGCGGCCGCCCCGCACGACCTGGAGGCGCGGCACCTGGATGCCGCCCGTATCCGCGACGCGGCGGATCGAGCCGCCTGAGGCCTCGGCGGCCGGTCGCAGGCGTTCGGTGTCGCTGAACACGTCGGCGAGTTCGCGCGGGTTGGCGGGGCCGACGCTGACGAAGGCCACGAGATTGCCCGAGCGCAGCGTGTGCAGGCCGAGTTCGGTCGCCTCGAAGCTGGCCGTGAACAGACCGGGCTCGGCCTGCGTCAGGGTCAGGCCCCGCTCGCGGCCGGTGGGACCCGTGACGGTGACGGGCTCGGCGGTCTCCGCCATGGTCTGGCGCTCGACGCGGATCTCGCGGCCGTGGCCGGTCATCTGCGCGCGCAGCGCCTCTTCCTCCAGCGCCGGCTCTTTCATCAGCCAGTGCGCGAGGCGGCGGAGCAGGTCGAGATAGGGGCCGCCGTCCTGGTAGCCGCGGGCCCAGAGCCAAGCATGGTCGGAGAGGAGAAGTGCGACGCGGCCCTTGTCCTCGCGGGTCAGGGCCAGCAACGGCAGGTTGTCGGCCCCCGACAGGATCGGCTGGATCCCGGCCCGGGTCTGGGCCTGGACGATGCGCAGCCAGTCGCCCCAGGCCGGCGGCTTGCCGGGCTCCGAGCCCGGAAGCGCCCGCGTCACCGGATGGCGCAGGCCGGTCTGCGTCGGCGTCGCCTTGTAGGGCCGCTCGACCACGCGCCCGTCCGGGTCGCCCGGCAGGATGCCGGCGAGCCGGGTGCGGGCGAGACTCGCCGGGCCGGCGAATTCCGGCCCCGCCGCGATCAGAAGCGCCCCGCCTTCGCGCACGTAGCGGACGATGTTATCGAAATAGGCCTGCGGCAGCACGCTCTGGTTGGCGTAGCGGTCGAAGATGATCAGGTCGAAGTCCTTGATCTTCTGGACGAACAGCTCGCGCGTCGGGAAGGCGATCAGGGACAGCTCCGAGATCGGCGTGCCGTCCTGCTTCTCGGGCGGGCGCAGGATGGTGAAGTGGACGAGGTCGACGTTGGCGTCCGACTTCAGCAGGTTGCGCCACGTGCGCTCGCCCTGGTGCGGCTCGCCGGAGACGAGGAGCACCCGGAGCTTCTCGCGGATGCCCTCGATAGGCAGCACCGCGCGGTTGTTGACCGTGGTGAGTTCGCCTTGGAGCGGCTCCACCTCGATCTCGACCACGTTCGGGCCGCCGTGCTCGATCTTGGTGGTGAGGCTGAAGGGCTTGTCGGTCGGTACGCTGAGCCGGCCGATCTCCTGGCCGTCGCGCCGCATGGTGACGTTGGCTGTGCCGGTGCCGCCGCGCTCCATCACCTCGGCCCGTATGGTGAGGTCGCGCCCGACGATGCCGAAACGCGGGGCCTCGATCAGCTTGATCTGCCGGTCGCGCTCGTCGGCGTGGCCGGTGACGAGGACGTGCAGCGGCGCCTTGATGCCGGCGGCCGCGAGGGAGGCCGGGATGTCGTGCACCACCCCGTCCGTCAGCATGACGATCCCGGCGAGCCGCTCCGGCGGCACGTCGGCGAGCGCTTGGCCGAGCGCCGTAAAGAGCTTGGTCCCATCGTCGCCGTCTTGCGAATCCGGCACGTCGATGAAGCGCGGCTCGATGTTGGCGAACGCACCGAAGCGCCGCTGCAACTCGGCCCGGACCTGATCGGTCATCTGCGGCCGGTCCCCCAGCGCCTGGGAGCCGGAGCGGTCGACGATCACCGCGGCGACATCCTTCACCGGTTCGCGGTCCTCGCGCACCAGGGCGGGGTTCGCCAGCGCGGCGAGCACCAGGGCGAGCGCCAGCGCGCGCAGCAGGCCGACCCGCCCACGCGAGACGATCGCCAGGACGCACAGCAGGGCGACCACGACGCCGAGGCCGGCAAGCACCGGCCAGGCCAGGAGAGGCGTGAAGCTGAGGCTCAGCATGCGCTCACTGTCCCAGCCGTTCGAGGAGCGCGGGCACGTGGACCTGATCCGCCTTGTAGTTGCCGGTCAGGGTGTACATCACGATGTTGACGCCGCCCCGGAAGGCCATTTCGCGCTGGCGCTGGTCGCCGCCAACGACGGGGTAGAGCGGCTCGCCCCGGCGGCCGATCGCCCAGGCGGCGGCGAGGTCGTTGCCCGTGATGATGATCGGGCTGACGCCGTCGCCCGCCCGGGCCGGGCGGCGCTCGCTGCCCTCTGCGGCCGGCGGCAGGGCCTCGACCCAAGTCTGGCCGGTGCCGTAGCGGCCGGGAAAGCTGTCCACGAGGTAGAAGGCCTTGGTCAGGACGTGATCGGACGGGACCGGCTCTAGCTCCGGCACCTCGAGGGTCGCCAGCATCTTGCGCAGATACGCGGCCTCGGGCGTCGGCGCCGCGCCGGGGCGAACGGTCAGCCCGTCGCGGGTGTCGAACAGCACGGTGCCGCCGTTGCGCATGAAGGCGTCGATCCGGCGGATCGCCGCTTCATCCGGCTGCGGTCGACCCGGGGCGATCGGCCAGTAGATCAGTGGGTAGAAGGCGAGCTCGTCCTTGGCCGGATCGAGGCCTGCCGGCTCGCCCGGCTCGAGCGCCGTCCGGGCGGCGAGCATCTGGGTCAGGCCGGTCAGGCCGGCCCGGCTCGCCTCGTCCACTGCCGCGTCGCCGGTGATCACGTAGGCGAGGCGGGTGACGAGGGCCGACTCGAAGCCGTTCGGGCGGTTGGCCGGCGGCTCTTCGGCGTGAGTGGGCGCCGGCGCGAGGGCCGCGAGGCCGACGAGGAGCGCGACGGCCAGGGGAATGGCCGCCGGGCGCCCGCGCAGGCGCGCAGTGAAGCCGCCTGTGAGGAAGCCGCCGAGCCAGAGGCCCGCCAGGGTGTCGAGGGCGAGAAGCATCAGGGCCAGGGTGAACAGGGTGGGGCGCAGGTCGACGGTCTCGGCGCCCGCGAGCGTGCCGACGCGGGCGTCGCCGACGCTGGCGAGATCGAGGGACTTCAGCGTGTCGCCGGCCTTGAGGGCGTTGATCGCGATGCCGCCGTCGGCCGGGCCGTAGAAGCCCGGCGGGTGCTCGGAGGTGGCCCGGTCGCCGTAATCGGCCGCGACCGCCTTGGCCGAGGCCGGCGGGGAGCCGAGCGCCCCGAAGCCGTCGAGGGACAGGCGCGGGGCGAGGATCGCGGCGGCCGGGCGGGGACCGCCGTCGGTGGGCGGCGCCGACGAGCCGGCGAGGGCCACCACCCGCCGCAGCATGTCGATGAACAAACCCGAGAGCGGCAGGTTCGACCACGTGGTGTCGGCCGTGACGTGGAATAGCACCACCCGCCCCTGCCCGCGCGTCTCCGCGGTGACGATCGGGGTGCCGTCCTGCAGCGAGGCCCAGGTCCGGGCAGGCAGGTCGCCGTCGGGCTCCGCAAGGATCTGGCGGCGCACGCCGATGTCGCCCGGCGGCACGAGCCCCGCGAATGGGCTCTCCGGCGCGAAGGGCGCGAGAGTCTTCGGGTTGTCCCAGGAGAGCGTGCCGCCGAGGCTGCGGCCGCCCCGGCGCAGGCGCACCGGCACCAGCGGGTCGTTGCCGGCGGCGAGGCGCGGACCGGCGAAGCGCAGCAGCAGGCCGCCCGCATCCACGAACTTGGCCACCCGCGCGGAGGTGCGCTCGTCCATCGCGCCGACGTCGGCAAGGACCAGAACCGTGACTTGGTTGTCGAGAAGCTGGCTGATCGAGTCGGCGATGCCCTTAGCGCCGCGCGGCTCCTGCACGTCGGCGAAGGGTTGGAGCGCCTTGGCGAGATAGTAGGTCGGCGCGAGCAGGGGCTGAGCCTGGTCGCTGGTACCGCCGAAGACGAGGCCGACCCGGCGGCGCTTGCCGCGTTCGTCCATCAGCACCACGGCGCCGGCCGAGCGCTCGCCCGCGACCTCGAGGCGGCTGATGCCGTTGCGCAGCTCCACCGGCATCTCGAAGGGAACCTCCGCCTCCAGCGCGTTCTGCGCGAAGGCGAAATCATGCTCGGCCAGCGGTAGGCCCTTCTGGTCGAGGGCACGGATCAGGCCGGTGTCGCGCCCGTTCGGCGCGGCGCGCAGCACCTTGGCGATGAGCTTGCCCGCGTTCTCCCCGGCGGCGAGCACCAGGGCCGGCGGCTGGTCGGCCCGCAGAAGGGTCAGCGAGGCCCCATGACGGGCGACGAGGTCGGCCAACCCCTTGGTGAAGGTGTCCGCCTGGATGCCCGCGACGCCGTCGCTGATCCAGACGAGGCCGGCGCCCGAGTTCTTCTCCAGGAAGGCGCCGAGCGCTGGCAGCAGCGCCTCGCGCGCCGCGAGGTGCGGACGCGGCGCCAGCGCCCGCAGGCGCTCCAGGGCGGCTGCCGGGGGGCGGGCCTCAAGGCCGCGCGCCTCGGCTCCGGCGGACTCGGCGGTGCCCAGGACGGCGACCGGGCGGCCGTCACGGGCTGCGCCCTCGATCGTATCGGTGGCGACCGCGAGGCGGGCGCGCCAGTCGTGGGCGGCGGTGGTTCCGTTGTCGAGGAGGACGAGCAGCGCGCTGCGCCCACCCCCGGCGCCGACCCCTTGCGGATTCCAGACCGGGCCGGAGACCGCGAGGATCAGGGCGGCGGCGGCCAGGAGGCGCAGCAGCAGCAGCCAGGGCGGCGTGCGTGCGGGCGTCTGGCGCTCCGGCAGCAGGTCGGCCACGAGCTTGAGCGGCGGGAAATCGATGCGGCGCGGGCGCGGCGGCGTCACCCGCAGCAGGAACCACAGGGCCGGCAGGCCGATCAGGGCGGCCAGCGCGAGCGGCGCGGCGAAGGTCAGTCCGAGCACCCGAGCCTCCTCAGCCGGTTCCGCGGGCGGCGGCGACCAGGGTCATCAGGCGGAGCGCCGCCTCGGATGCGGGCCGGTCTGTGCGGTGGAGCGTGAGCGTCCAGCCCTGCCCCCGCGCGATCTCCGCCAGCGCCGCGCGGTGCCGCGCGATCCGGCCCCGATAGGTCTCGCCCCAGGCGGCGGCGTCACCGATGTCGAGGGAGAAGCCGGATTCGGGGTCGTGCAGCACGGTCTGGCCGGCGAACGGGAAGGTCTCCTCGATCGGATCGATCACCATCGCGAGGTGGCCGCGGCTGCCGCGGCCCGCGATCTCCTGCACGGCCGCCGCCACGCGCTCGGGCGGGGTGAGAAAGTCGCTGACGAGGATCACCTCGTCGAAGCGGCCGGGCTCGGAGCGCGGCGGCAGGTCCAGCCCGAGCCCGGCCGTATCGGCGACGAGGGCCTGGGCCATCCGCTCGACGATCCGGCGCGAGGCGGTGGCGCGGGTGAGCCCGAGCAGGCCGACCCGCTCGCCGCCCTCCACGAAGGCGTCGGCGAGCGCGAGGCCGAGCACCAGGGCGCGCTCGACCTTCGTGGCCTGCGCGAGGTCGGAGGCGAAGCCCATCGAGGCCGAGCGGTCGATCCAGAACCAGATGTTGTGGGCGGCCTCCCACTCGCGCTCGCGCACGTAGAGCCGGTCGTCCCGGGCCGAGCGGCGCCAGTCGATCCGCGCCGCGGCTTCGCCCGTGACGAAGGGGCGGAACTGCCAGAAGCTCTCGCCGGGACCGGCACGGCGGCGGCCATGCAGGCCGTGGGCGAGGAGGCTCGACACGCGCCGCGCTTCCAGCACGAGGCGGGGCATCCGCGCGGCGAGCGCCGCGGCGCTCTCGCTCTCCCGCCGGCTCGGGCTGCGCTCGGAGGCTCCGAGGGTGCGGGTCGCGACCAAGCTCAGAGCTTTTCCGCGAGCTTCGCGATCAGCCCCTCGACGGTGTCCCCGTCGGCGCGGGCGGCGTAGCTCAACGCCATACGGTGCTTCAGCACCGGCTCTGCCAGGGCCTTCACGTCGCTGACGGAGGGCGCGACCCGGCCCTCGATCAGCGCGCGGGCGCGGACCGCGAGAGTCAGCGCTTGGCTGGCGCGGGGGCCCGGCCCCCACATCAGCTTCCCCTTCACCAGGGCGTCCCCGCTGTCGGGACGGGCCGCCCGCACCAGGTCGAGGATGGCGTCGACCACCGCCTCGCCGACCGGTAGCCGGCGTACGAGGCGCTGGGCGGTCAGGAGCTGGTCGGTGCTCATCACCGACCGGGCCCGGGTCTCGTCCACGCCGGTGGTCTCGATCAGGATGCGGCGCTCGGCGGCGCGGTCGGGGTAGCCGACGTCGATCTCGAGGAGGAAGCGGTCGAGCTGGGCCTCGGGCAGCGGGTAAGTGCCCTCCTGCTCGATCGGGTTCTGGGTCGCGAGCACGTGGAAGGGCCGCGGCAGGTCGTAGCGCTCGCCCGCCACCGAGACGAAGTGCTCCTGCATCGCCTGCAGCAGCGCCGACTGGGTCCGCGGGCTCGCCCGGTTGATCTCGTCGGCCATCAGCAATTGCGTGAAGACCGGGCCCTTCACGAAGCGGAAGGAGCGGCGGCGCTCGGCGTCCTCGTCGAGGATCTCGGTGCCGAGGATGTCGGAGGGCATCAGATCGGGGGTGAACTGGACGCGGCGGGCATCGAGTCCGAGCACGGTGCCCAGCGTCTCCACGAGCTTGGTCTTGGCGAGGCCCGGCAGGCCGACGAGGAGCCCGTGCCCACCCGCCAGGATGGTGACCAGGGCGAGATCGACCACCTTCTCCTGCCCGAAGATCACCCCGTGGATCGCCTCGCGGGCCTGGCCGACGGCCTGCAGACAGGTCTCTGCGGTGGCGACGATTCCATCGTCGAGGCTGGTGGCGCCTTGCGCGGCGGCTGGGCCCTGCGTCATGCGGTTGAGTGCTTCCTGCTCAAAACACCGGGGGGCGCGTCGCCAGGACGGCCCGGTCGTTCCAGACTCCCGAGTGTGGCGCGCTTTTCGACAGGCTGGCAAGGTCGGCGTCGCCGCATGCGGGAGCCGGGCCGATCAAGTTCCGATCAGGCCTCACGGGCGGAGGGCTCCTCTTTCATGGCTTCGCAGGTGATCGGGGCGGCGAACGGATTCGGCGGCGCCTCGGTGCCGCGCCAGCGGCCGTAGGCCCAGGGCCGATACCACGCGGCGTGCGGCGGAACGCAATCCGGCACGAGGTCGATGCCGTGAGTGCCGAAGGGGCCGCAGCGGCAGATTCGCGCAAGACCCATCCAGCCGCCCGGCCAGAGCCCGTGCCGGCCGATCGCCGCGTCGGTGTAGTCCGAGCAACTCGGCCAGTGCCGGCACTGGCGCCCCACGAGACCGGACAGGGTGAGCTGGTAGCCGCGGATCGCCCAGTGGGCGGCGCGGCGCGCGACGGTGCTCGCGAGGAGCGCCCGCGACCGGTTGGCTCCGGAGGAGGTCACGCCGCCCGGCGCTTGGCCGCGATCTGGTCGAGGGCGTCGACCACCGCGTCGAAGGTCAGGAGCGTCGAGGCGTGGCGGGCCTTGAAGTCGCGCACCGGCTCCAGCACGGCCAGGTCCGCCCAACGGCCCTCGGGCGCGGGCCCGCCCTGCTTCAGCATGGCCCGCACGGCCTCGCGGACCTGGCGCAGTTCGGCGGCGTCCGCCCCCACCACGTGGCGGGCCATCAGCGAGGACGAGGCCTGCCCCAGGGCGCAGGCCTTCACGTCGTGGGCGAAGTCGCTCACCCGGTCGTCCGGGCCGAGCGCCAGATCCACGGTCACCGTGGAGCCGCAGAGCCGCGAATGCGCGGTCGCCGTCGCGTCCGGCCGTTCTAGGCGCCCGAGCCGCGGGATGTCGGCGGCGAGTTCGAGGATGCGGCGGTTATAGATGTCGTCGAGCATCGGAGGCGTCCGGGGTTCCTCGGGTGGCACCGGCCCGGCGCACCGCCGGAGTCTGGCCCGGCGGCGTGCCGGTCGCGGGCCGGCGCGCGGTGCGCGGCAGGCCACACGTTGCGCGATGGCGCCGAAACGACGATATAGGCCCGACAACGCCGCTTCGCGAGGAGGCGGCCCGTCGACCAGGGTCGCGCCCACGGCCGGGGACGCGACGACTGCAGCGGGCAGCGGCTCGAAACCCCTTCAGCCGCCACGTAAGCCCGGAACGGTCCGACGCGATGTATGCCAAACCTGACGGCACGAGCATGAAGTCCCGTGTGGCGCAGGCGGGAGATGCCATGGATGCCGCTCTCAAATCCCTCTCCTACGGCACCGCCGCCGCCGAGGAAGGCCGGGTTCTCCCCTTGATGCGCAACGACAATGACCGCCGGCACGAGGATGCGGGGGCGAAGGCCGCTGAGATCGCCCCCGAGCCTGCCTCCGCCACCCGCGTGCCGGAGGGTATCGCCCTCGGCCGCCCGAGCCGCGAGGAGGCCGAGGCCGCCGTCCGCACCCTGCTGCGCTGGGCCGGCGACGATCCGAACCGCGAAGGCCTGATCGACACACCTGCCCGTGTGGCGAAGGCCTACGGTCAGCTCTTCGGCGGCTACGGAGTCGATGCCGAGGCGCTGCTGGAGCGCGTTTTCGAGGAGGTCGAGGGCTACTCGGACATCGTGCTGGTGCGCGACATCCCGTTCTATTCCCATTGCGAGCACCACATGGTGCCGTTCATGGGGCTCGCCCACATCGCCTACTACCCGACCAAGGGCGTGGTCGGCCTGTCGAAGCTCGCCCGGGTGGTCGACACCTTCGCGCGTCGCCTCCAGACGCAAGAGACCATGACCGCCCAGATCGCCGACGTGATCGAGAGCATCCTCAAACCGCGCGGCATCGCCGTGCTGGTCGAGGCCGAGCATCTCTGCATGGCGATGCGCGGGGTGCAGAAGGCGGGCGTCTCCACCATCACCAGCCAGTTCCGTGGCGTCTTCCGGGACGATCCGAGCGAGCAGGTGCGCTTCCTGACCCTGGTCCGTGGCGGCAAGGGCTGAGGCTTCCCGTCATCCGAGAGATCGGGGCCCGTGTTGGAACGGCCGTCATCGTCCGGGTTTAGGGGATGGTCCATCCGCCAGCGGCAGGCCCTCCCGCCGATCCGGCCAAGGGGCGAAGCGATCCGATCCTCATGACTTCCTCTCCGAGCTTCAAACCGCCCGGCAGCCGCGTCGAGGTCGAGGAGGGCGATGCCTTCACGCCCCGCTTCGACGCTCAGGGGCTGATCGCCTGCATCGCCGTCGACGCCCGGGACGGGCGCGTGCTGATGCTCGCCCACATGAATGCCGAATCCCTGGCCCGCACGCTGGAGACCGGCGAGGCCTGGTACTGGTCGCGCTCGCGGCGTGAGCTCTGGCACAAGGGTGCCACCTCGGGGCAGGTCCAGCGCGTCGTCGAGATGCGGATCGATTGCGACCAAGACGCGGTGCTCATCACCGTCGAGGTCGGCGGGGACGGGGGATGCTGCCACACCGGCCGGCGCGATTGCTTCTATCGGAGCGTCGCGCTCGAAGAGGGTCGGCCCGTGCTGCGGCCGGTCGTGTCGTGAGCCGTGGGACGGCCTCGCTGCGCGCAGTGGAGGCCGAGGCGGGGTTCGGTCCCGGTGCGGTCGAGCCGCTGCGGCAAGCAGCCGATGGGGTCCGTCTCGGGCTCGCCCTTGGTGGCGGCTCGGCCCGCGGATGGGCGCATATCGGGGTGATCCGGGCGCTGGAGGAGGCCGGGATACATCCGCGGGTGGTGGCGGGCTGCTCGATCGGCGCCGTGGTCGGCGGCTGCTACGCCGCCGGCAAGCTCGACGCGCTCGAGACCTTCGCGCGCTCATTGACCAAGCGCCGTGTGGTGGGCCTGCTCGATCTGCGCCTGTCCGGATCGGGGCTGATCGGCGGCGACCGGCTGCGGCGCCGCCTCGTGGAGGATCTGGCCGAGCGACGGATCGAGGATCTGCCGGTTCGCTTCGCGGGGGTCGCCACCGAACTCGGCACCGGACACGAGGTCTGGCTGAGCCGGGGATCCCTGGTCGATGCGGTGCGGGCCTCCTACGCCCTTCCCGGCATCTTCCCGCCTGTGCCCCTCGACGGCCGCCTCCTGATGGACGGCACCCTGGTCAACCCTGTTCCGGTGGCTCTGGCCCGCGCGATGGGGGCAGATCTCGTGGTCTGCGTGAATCTCAACTGCGACCCGGGCGTACGCGGCGGCGTGATCGAGCCGGCGGGCGCCGACACGGTCGCGCGCGTGGTTGCGGGCGCCGTCGAGGCGCGGCGGCGCTGGACGCTGCTCGGGCTGATGCGCGGCCGCCGCCGACGAGGGCGCCCGCTCGCCCCGGTCGCACCCGGCATCGCCCGCGTGATGTTCGACGCCTTCAACATCACCCAGGATCGGATCTCGCGGGCACGCCTCGCGTGCGACCCGCCCGACGTCAGCATCGGACCGGATCTCGCCGAGATGGGTCTGTTCGAGTTCCACCGGGCGGCCGACGGCATCGCACAGGGCTATGCCGCGGCTCGCGCCGCTCTACCTCGCATCCGCGCCGCGCTGGACGGGGCGCGCGCGCGAGTCTGAGGCCGTCAGGCCGTGGTGATGTAGTCCCGCAGAGCCTGATGCTCGGCCTCGACGGCCGCGATGCGCCGCTTCACCACGTCGCCGATCGAGACCATCCCGACGAGCCGCCCATCCTCGCAGACCGGCATGTGGCGAAAACGCCCGCTCGTCATGGTCTGCATCACGTCCTCGATGGTCGTGCTCTTGCTGCAGGTGATCACCTTGCGGGTCATGTGAGCCGAGACGGGCTCGTCGAAGGCAGCGCCGCCGAGGCCCGCGAGGACCCGCATGATGTCGCGCTCCGAGATGATCCCAAGCACCGCGCCGTCCGGATCGGCAACCACCAGAGCGCCGATACTCTTCTCGGCGAGCAGGTGGATCGCCTCGTCGAGGGTGCGCTCTGGGCTCACCGTGATGACGGAATGGCCCTTCTCGACGAGAATGCGTGCAACGGTCATGTGTCCTCCCAGATCGGACGGAAGGCGCGCCAGCCCCGGCGCGCGATTGGCAGGGCCAGGCCGGGTTGACCCCAGCTCGTTCGGGCGATCGCGGCGAGTGTGTGGCGAATGTCCGCCGATGGCAAGCGCCGGACGCGGCGGGCCCATGCGCAATCGACATGCCTCGCGCTGGCGGGCGGTGTTCTCGCGCCGATGGCAGGCCCGCCCGCGTCAGGCGATCGGCTGGCCCACTGGGACACGACCGCTGAACTCAGCCTCGCCCTGGGCGGCTCAAGGGATCGACCAGGGGAAATAGGAAGAACCCGACGGCGAAGCCGCCGAGATGCGCATCCCATGCGATCGCCGCGTTCTCGGCCCCGAGAGGAAGCGTGATCACTCCGAACAGGATGTTGGTGACGAGCCAGATCGCCAGGAAAGCCACGGCCGTACGGTTGCGCATCAGTTCGGAGAGCGTCTCGGGCGGGCGCCTCGGAGGCAGATGCCAGGGCTGGCTGCCGTATCCCGATGCCGGGGGCTGGAACACGAAGCGCGCCGCTCCCGCCATAAGGGCGGAGATTCCGGCCGAGGCACCCACAAGCGGCGCGGTGCTGAGCGGGGCGATCGCGACGTGCAGCATGCCGCCAGCCACCGTCCCGGCCAAGGCGAGCAGGGCGAAGCGCCAGGGTCCGCAGCGGCGGGCGACCGGCGAGCCGAAGGCCGCGAGCCAGACGCAGTTGAAGATCACGTGGAGCCAGGACCCGTGCAGGAGCGCGTAGGTCGCGAATGTCCAGGGCTCGGCGGAATGCTCGGCGACGAGATAGCGGGCAAAGGCCTCGCGCGCGGCAGCCAGGCTCCCGTCCGCAGCGTCGCCGGCTGCCCGGATCACCGCTTCGGCCTGCGACGGATCGAGCCAGACCGTCCACCGCGCGGGGACCAGGGAGAGATTCAGCATGAGCTGAATGTCCCAGGTATCGGATAGGATGAACTCGCGCACCGCGTGGATCGTGAGCAGCACGGCGATCGAGGCCGTGACCACGCCCGGCATGTTGAACACGGGTACACGGCTCTGCGGCGGCAACTCGGGCGATGCATCCATGGCGTCACCATGTCGGTGCCGACCCGTGCAGGGCAAGGCCTCGAAGGTTCGGGGCGGCGTATAAAAAGGATCGCGGAGGAAGGTGCTCGGAGGTTTGGCGGGAACCATCCCGGAGAAAAAGAAGGGAGGGCGGCCTGGTCCGGACCCCCTCCCTCAAGCGAGACGCTTCCCCGATATCTCCAGTCCGCCGCCGGTATTCCGGGACCGCGTGGATCCCGACGATCCGACGCCTCTATGGCCCCTGCCAATCCGGCACCCTGCCGTGCCGCAACGCTGCTCCGCCGATGCTGCAAAACTTCGCCGCATCACCGAGCTAATCGTTTCTTAAGCTGGCTCGCTTCGCAACCGTGCGCGGTCGTCATTGGAAATTAACCTTACCAGAGCGTTACCAGCGCGGCTCGCCGTGACAGGGCATAGAGTGTGCGCAGATCGCGAGGAACGGTTCAGACATCGTCCGGAAACCCGCGTCAGGGCGTGCCGGATCGGGACGGCTCTGCCGACCGAAGGATAGTTGCGGGACACCATGAAGCACCCGACCAGCCGCATGCTCCACGCCTACTGGGACCGCTTGCGTGGGGAGCGTGCGGCTCCCGAGCGGGCCGAGATCGAGCCAGGCCAGATTCGCCATCTCCTGGCCGACAGCCTGATCCTCGAACTCGACATGCCGATGCGGACCGCTCACCTGCGGCTGGCCGGGACGCGGGTTTGCGCCCTGTTCGGGCGGGAGCTGCGCGGCATGTCCTTCGAATGCCTCTGGCAGCCGGGCCATGCGGGAGCGCCCCACCCCGAAGCGTGGCGGATTCTCGAGATCGTGGCCCACGACACCGTGGGTGCGGTGATGGGCCTGCGCGGCACCACGACGGAGGGCGAGGAGGTCGATCTCGAACTCCTGTTGCTCCCCTTGCGCCATCGTGGTCGGACCCAGGCACGGATGCTCGGTACGCTCACCCCGATCACCGTGCCCTACTGGGTCGGCCTACGCCCGCTCGTGAAGCTTGAGACAACCTCACTGCGGATTCTGCGCGGTGAAATCCTCTCCGAGGTCGAGCCGCCCCTTCCCGCCAACGACCGCGCTCCCGTTCGCCGCGGGCACCTTCTTGTCCACCGCGGCGGGCGTCACTGAGCTTCGTGCATTCCGGGAAGGCTTTCGTAACGCCCTGCCGGCTATGGTCGGGCTCGATCCCGCCCGTGCAGCAGACTCGGATGCAAGCCAGCCTCAGCATGACAGCGAGCTCCGCGCTCCTCGCGCCGGACGTCACCCGCGTCCCGGAGCCGCGCCGCGTCGTGCGGGCCTCGGACCAGCGCCGCTTCCAGCGGGTCGCCGTCGCGCTGCTCGGCCGCTACATGCTGAGCGACCGCCGGGAATTCCCGTGTCAGACCGTGGATATGTCGCCCGGCGGCGTGCGCCTCACCTGTGCGGTCGCCGGAGGGATCGGCGAGCGCGTCGTGCTCTACCTGGAGCAGATCGGCCGGATCGAGGGCGTGGTCGCGCGCCACACCCCCGGGGGCTTCGCGGTCGAACTGGCCGGCACCGCGCGGAAGCGCGACAAGATCGCCTCGCAGCTCACGTGGCTCGCCAACCGCGAACTACTCGGCCTGCCCGAGGGCCGCACCCACGAGCGCATCATCCCGAAGATGCCCGGCGTGGTCCTGCGGCTGGAAGGCGGCCGCGAAATCAACGCCCGCATCATCGACTTCTCGATGTCGGGCGCGGCGATCGCCTGTACCACCTTGCCTCCGATCGGGACGCCCGTCGCGGTCGGCCGGATACCGGGGCGGCTGGTGCGCTATTTCGAGGGCGGATTCGGCGTGCAGTTCCTGCTTCCGATCGATCCCGACCGGTTCCACGACGGCATGACGCTCTGAGCCAGTCCCGCTCTGAGCCAGTCCCGTCTCGAGCTCAGTCGGCCGTCCCCACCCGCATCCCAATCCCGCACTGACCTGCACCCCGGGGGCTCCTCCGGCGGTCGCGGGTCCATGGCCGTTCCTGGACATGTGCGCCGATGATTCGTCGTCGCTCGTGTGCCTGCGCCCACGGTTTCGAATCCCTGAACGATCTGCATCGAACGCCTCGAATCGCCGACATCGCCAGTTCGCGCTGTCGCGAGCCGTGCCGTCCGGGACGGCGATTCGCTCAAATTGTTCGTATCGGTTTCAGCGCGGAACAGGAGAGCCGGCGGCATCGTGACCTCACGAGCGGAGGGGGTTGCGATGAGCGGGGCGGTTCTCAAGGTTGTCGGGTTCGCTCTCGCGACGCTGGTCGGCCTCGGCGCGGGTGATGCGGCTCAGGCAGAGCCGATCCTCGCGCTCCCGGCGATGGAAGCCGGCGCGACGCCGCTCGGCCCGGCGAAGCCACTGGCGGCGTGGGTGACGTTCTGCCAGTCCTACGCGGCGGAATGCGCCACGGACCGGTCCGAGCCGGCGCGCATCAGCCTGACGCCGGCGCTGTGGTCGAGCATCGTGGCCATCAACAAGCGCGTGAACAAGAGCGTGCAGGCCATGACCGACCAAGAGCACCTGGGCGTGCCCGACCGCTGGGACCTGGCCGAGGACGGCATCGGCGATTGCGAGGACTTCCAGCTGCTCAAGCGCCACCTCCTGGCCGCCGCCGGACTGCCGCGGCGGGCCATGCGCATGACGGTGGTGATCGACGAGAAGGGCGAGGGCCACGCCGTGCTCACCCTGATCACCGACCGCGGCGACCTCGTGCTCGACAACAAGACCAACCAGATCCTGCCCTGGCACCGCACCGGCTACATCTTCGTCAAGCGCGAGAGCCAGGACGCCGTCGCATGGGTCAGCCTCGGTGGCGTCTCATCGCCGGCGATGACTGCGAATCGCTGAGGATCTCGACCTAGCGCTGCGCGCGGCCGGGCCGGCCGGAAGCCCCGGCCACGCCGCCGTCAAGCAGCTTCGGACAATCCGCCGGCAGGTTCGGACAAGCTGGCGGGGGCAGTGTCCGTGCGACGCAGGACGGCGACGTGCGCCTCGATCCGGCCGACGAACCCCGCCAGGTGCGGGGCGACGCCGCGCAGACCTGCGAGATCGCGCAGGAGGATATCGAGGGCGAGCGCCCGGTCGCCGGCGCTCGGGCAGTTCGCCGCGAAGGTATCGACGGCGTACTCGGCGAGACCCAGGGCCCCGGCCCGGCCATCCTCGGCGAGCGCCCGGATCACGTGGTGGATGGCGGGTTGCATCGGTCTGCTGTTCCCTGAAGCCCAGCCTGGCCGGGTTTTTGCGAAAGCGTCTGCGGCCCGGATGCGAATCACCGCGATCCGGGCATTGTCTCAAGCCGGCAATCGGCTCGAGATCAAGGGGATGCCGCCGCGCCAGGACAAGGCGCGGACCCGGCATGTCGAGGGCGCATGCGCACTCCCTCCCCTCCACCGAGATGTTTCTTCGCCACGCCTGTTTTTCTTTGGAACCGAACGCTCAGCAGGGCGTTAATTCCTTCTTCATTTTCGGTTGAGCAACGCGCGTCGTCATGCAACCTTCATCGCAGCATCAGCGATGGGGCAGCGGGCATGCGGCACGCGATTGTCCAGGGAATGGCCGAGGCGGGGCTTGCGATCGCGCGGCCCGGATGGGCCGTCCTCGCCCGGCGCCTCGGCCGCGCCGGCAGCTTCGGCCTCATGGCTGCGATCCTGATGCTCGGCGGTGCCACCACCCAGGCTCGCACCGGCCTGACCCTGCCCCAGGACGGGGCCGCGGTGGAGACCGGCGCCACCGTCCGCCCGGTGGCGGCCTGGACCGAGATGTGCAAGCGGATGCCGGAGGAATGCGCGGTCGACACGCGCGAGCCCGCCATCCTGTCGCTCAACACCGCGCTCTGGCGAACGCTGACCAGCGTCAACCGCCGGGTGAACGCCCGGATCAAGCCGATCACCGATCAAGCCCACTGGGGCGTCATCGACCGCTGGGACTTCCCCGACGACGGCTTCGGCGATTGCGAGGATTACCAGCTGCTCAAGCGTCGCATGCTGGTGCAGCGCGGCCTGCCCCGGCGGGCCCTGCGCATGACGGTGGTGATCGACGAGATCGGCGAGGGCCACGCGGTGCTGATGGTCCGCACCGACGGCGGCGACTTCATCCTCGACAACAAGACCAACGCGATCCTGCCGTGGCGGCGCACGGGCTACGCCTACATCAAGCGTGAGGGCCAGGAGAGCGAGCGCTGGGTCAGCCTCAATGGCGGCAGCTCACCGGTCGCGACCGCCAACCGCTGATGCGACCCATGCAGGAGGCTCGCTCCGGTCAGACGCCCGCGATCAGCGCCGCGAGGTGCAGGGCGAGGCTGCCCGAGAGCAGGCTCCAGCCGCAGGCGATGACGGTGGCCAGCATCACGAAGGGGATCGGGCGGCCCTCGATCCGGCGCCCGCGCACGGTGTTGCGCAGGATGATGAACGGCGCGCTGAAGGCCAGCATCGGCAGGGCCGCCGCCGCCGCCACGCCGCCGCGCTCCAGCACGCTGAAGCTGGCGCGGCGCTCGGTGAACAATTCGTAGGCGCTGGCGAGCAGCCCCGACAGGGCGAGGCCGACGCAGAGGGTGCGGATCGATTCGAAGGCGGCGGGCGAGACGGTCATGACGCGCGACACTCCAGGGGAATGGCGCGCAGTCTAACCCGTCCGTTTACGAAACGTTAAGCAGGTCTCGGGGTTAGCGTTAACCCGTGCACAGCCGGACGCGGTTCGGGACGCCCGAGCAGCTGCCCGTGCTCAATCCTCGAGGTCGATGTCGAGGATCGGCATCCGGAACACGAACGAATCGTCCCCGTCCTCCTTGTCGTCGGCGATCACGCCGATCGATTCCTCGCCGATGAACACCTCCGCCGAGTCGGCGGCCTTCATCGCCACGATGCGGATGTTGGCGTTGGCGAACTTGCGGCGCAGGTAATCCTGCAGCTTGGCGATCTCGGGCTTGGTCACGCTGTCTCGTCTCCTGGGCCGGTCGGGGGTGCGCTTGCCACGGCGTGGCGCGGTCGGCAAGCGCGGAGCGGTGCGGCCCATCGCGGGAGCCGCGGGGCCGGAGTCATTGCAGGACTTGGGGGCCTCCGATGCCGTAGGCGTCTGCCCCCCGGCGCGTCGGAGCCTGCGGATTCCGTCAGATGCCTTCGGCCATGTGGATGAACTGGTCCATGCTGACGAACTGGTCCATGGCGCGGGACGGCTCGGCGCAGCCCGCGGTGCCGACCACGCGGGCCGGGACGCCGACGACGGTGGTGTTCGGCGGTACGGGCCGCAGGACGACCGAGCCGGCGGCCACGCGGGCACAGGTCCCCACTTCGATGTTGCCGAGAATCTTGGCGCCCGCCCCGATCATCACCCCGCGGCGGATCTTGGGGTGGCGGTCGGCGCCCTGCTTGCCGGTTCCCCCGAGGGTCACGGCGTGCAGGATCGAGACGTCGTCCTCGATCACTGCCGTCGAGCCCACCACGAGGCCGGTGGCGTGGTCGAGGAAGATGCCCCGCCCGATCCGCGCTGCCGGGTGGATGTCGCACTGGAACACTTCCGACGAGCGGCTCTGCAGGTAGAGCGCGAGGTCGCGCCGGCCCGCGTTCCAGAAATGATGGGCGAGGCGGTGGGCCTGCAGGGCGTGGAAGCCCTTGAAGTACAGCACCGGCTCGATGGCGCGGAACGTCGCGGGGTCGCGGTCCATCACCGCGACGATGTCGGCCCGGAAGGCCTCGCCGATATGCGGATCCTCGCGGATCGCCTCGAAGAAGCCGTGGGCCACCAGCTCCGCCGGCAGGGAGGCGTGCCCGAGGCGCGCGGCCACGCGATGGGAGACCGCTCCCTCCAGCGTCTGATGGTTCAGGATCGTGGCCACGATGAACGAGGCGAGTTGCGGCTCCTCGCGCATCACGGCCTCGGCCTCACCGCGCAGCCGCGACCAGACCGGATCGCAGACCGCGAGCGACTCGTCCTGGCTGTGGCCGAACGGGCTGACGGCAGGGCTCGCTGTCATGGCGGGTTCCTCAGATGGGTTCTCGGGTCGGGCCCGCGCACCGGGCGGGTCCGCCCCCTCCGGACAGGACCGATTGCCCGCGCGGCGCGGCGACGTGGAAGGATCCTATCCCAAACTGGCCGGGACCGGACCGTGCATCCTGCCGCATCGGGGCTGCGGCGGTCGAATAGGTCCCGCGGGCGTCGCAGCGCGGAAGGGCCTTAGCGTGGGATTGCCCGTCTCCGCGATCAAGGGGACGGCGTGACGAACCGTGGGCCGGCGAAACCCGGCCGTGGCTCCCCTGCCCGATCCCCGCTACGTCAGCGGCGTCTCCCCGGCTTCAGGCCGGCGCGCGCTGGCCCAGCCCGAAACGGGTCTCGATCGCCGCCGTCAGCCGGTCGACCATCGTGGCCACCGGAACGTCGGAGGTGTCGACCGTGGTCTGCGCCCGGGCATAGATCGGCTCGCGGCTCGCCAGCACCGCCCGCAATTCCTGCATGGCGGTGGCATGGTCGCCGGTGGTGGCGAGGTGGCCCTGGTCGCGCACGCGTTGCATGTGCTCCTCGGGCTTGGCCTTCAGCCAGACCGTGTAGAAGGCCTGCAGCAGAAGATCGTAGGTCAGCGGCTCGGCAACGATGCCGCCGCTGGTGGCCAGAATCATCGGGCCCGGATGCTCCGTGAGGCGGCGCAGGGCCGCCTGCTCCAGCCGCCGATAGCCTTCCTGGCCGTAGATCGCGAAGATCTCGCGCACCGAGAGGGCGTTCTCGCGCTCGATCTCGGCATTGAGCTCGATGAAGGTCCAGCCGATCCGCTCGGCGGTCAGCCGTCCGAGGGTCGACTTGCCGGCACCGCGCAGGCCCACCAGGGCGACGCGCTGGCGCATGGCCCCGTCGGCCTGCGCGCTGCCCGAGAGAATCGTCTTGGCGGCCGCGATCTGGGCGGGGCTGGCCTGGGCGACGAGGTCGCGCACCACCGGCCAGTCCGGCATCGCCTCGTTGCCGCTGATGAGGTCGTCCAGCCGCACGCCCATGGCGTTGGCGACCCGCCGCAGCAGGATGATCGAGACATTGCCCTGGCCGCCCTCGAGCTGCGCGATGTAGCGCTCCGAGAGACCGGAGGTCTGCGACAGCATCTTGCGGGACAGCCCGCGCACCGTGCGCGCGTGGCGTACCCGGCGGCCGAGATCCGTCAGAAACAGCGATTCTTGTTCCAAGACGCCGCTCATGGCGCTGTCAACCTTCCTCGTCGCCCGGAGCAAGGGCGATGCCTCGGGGCCGTCCGATACGCGGATCGAGGGGGCGCCCCCCGATCTCCCGGTCCCGGACGGTGACGCACCCTGACCGCGCAGGCTCGTCCGTTCGGCAGCCCGAAGGGACCATCCGGGGCCGATCCCGCGTCCGCCCGGCCTGTCCTGCCCGGGGTGATGCGCCGGCCCGCCGATGCCGACGCGGCGATCTGCTGCAGCGCAGCGAACCGGTGGCCTATGTGTTGTCGGAAGGGGCCCCGGTCAAGCCGCCCGTCTGCGATCGCTGCGGATTCCGGGGGGCTTCGGCTCGGGCCGAATCCTGGCTGTCCCTGCGAGCGGCGGTTCCGGGCTTCGTGCGAGCGCGGCGCAAGCCGATCGATACGGTCTCCGCTCGCATCGAGCGGAAGCCGGATCACTGGACCGGCGGCAGGGCGGAGGCTTCCTGAACGGCCGTGCCGACAGCGGGCTTGCGCGCCACCGCAATCGGGCGCGCCACGGCGGCGAGCATCTGGACCGAGGGGCGCCGGGGCGGCAGCGGCACTTCGATCGTCTCGGCGACGGGTTGGTTCGCCGCCTGCGCCGCGGTCGGCGTGGTGGACGACGCGACGGCCGGCGTCTGGGCGGAGACCTGGCCCGGGGGCGGCCGCGGCGTGAGCGTGACGGCGGACAGGTCCGCGCTGGCGAGCTGGATCGTCGCGCCCGCCAGAGCCGCCGGGCGACGGGGCGGCAGGGGCACCTCGACCGCCTCGACCTGCACGGAGGCCATCTGGGAGCCCGGCTGCGCGGCTTGCGGCGCGAGGCTCGGCGCGTAGGCCAGCGCCGTGCCGGCGACGGCCACGCTCGGATCGGAGGCGGGAGCGCCGGTGAACAGGCTCGCCACGGCGCTCGCCGAGGCAGCCACCGGGGCCACGACGGAGGCCAACTCCGTGGCGATGCCCTGGCGCTTGGCGGCGTAATAGTAGCCGCGGTTGTAGTAGGTGTAGGCCTGAGCGATGTTGCCCTTGGCCGTGCGGTAGGCGCCGGCGAGATAGGCCACGCCGTAGCGCAGGTTGGTCTGGGGATCGAACAGGCCGCTCGGGGCGCCGTTGTAGCCGAGGCTCCGCGCCGTCGCGTGCTTGATCTGCATCAGGCCCAGCGCGCTGCCGCCCTTGGCCTGCGGATTGTAGTTGCTCTCGCGCTTGACCACCGCGTGGACGAAGCTCGCCGGCACCCCGTTCGCCTTGGCTTCCTGCTCGATCAGCGCGTCGATGTTGTCGCGGGCGCCCTGTGCGAGCGCCGCGACAGGAATCGACGCGAGCAGGGCCGCGAGGAGGAGGCGATTCATTCGAGACCCGGTCGGCTTGTTCTGGTCAAGCTGTGGTCGGATCCAAATGAGGCCGGAAAGCGGCCCGGCGGCGCCCGGCTGTGGGCGGTGCGCGTTCCGGTGGTGTGCTGTGGTTCGTGTGCCACAGCGCACACGGGGCATGCGGGCGAGCCCTGAGGGCGCCCGCCGGGGCTCCTGACGCGAACCGGACCGCGCCGGGCCCGCCTCATCATGACCCGCCCGCGCGACGGCGGGGGCCGGGATCAGGCTCCGACCGCCATCAGGCTTCGGATCGGCCGAGGATCAGCGTGTCCACGCCCGCGGCGAACCCGTCCGCCCCATTGGTGCCGGTGACGGCGCCGGCAGCCCCCTTCACGGCCTCCGGGGCGTTGCCCATGGCGATCGCGAGGCCGCTGCGGGCAAACATCGGCCAGTCGTTGCCCGCGTCGCCGAAGCTCGCGATCCGGGCTGCCGGGATCCCGAGATGGCGGGCCATCCAATCGACGAAGCCGCCCTTGTCCCGGTGCGGCGGCGTCACGTCGAGGTAGTAGGCCTGGGAGCGGTGGACCGTGGCGCGCGCGCCGAGCGCGGCGGCGATCTCCGCTTCGCTGGCCGCCAGATGGGCGGGGTCCGGACCGACGCCGACGATCTTGGAGGCCGCCCCCAGGAGGCCGGCAAGATCGTCCGTGACCCGCGGCTCCGCCGACAGGGTGCGGCGCTCGAGATCGGCATAGGGCGCGGACGGATTGCGCAGCCACCACGCGCCCGCCGCGAACACCCAGATGTCGAGGCCCGCCGCGGCGAGGCGCCGGGCGGCCTCCCGGGCCGTGTCCTCGGGGATCGTGTGCTCCTCGATCACCGTCAGGTCGGGCCGGAGCACGCTCGCCCCGTTATAGGCGCCGAGCGGGAGGGCGAGCCCGAGGGCCTCCGTCAGGCTGCGGAGCCCGACCGGCGGCCGTGCGGAGACGACGGTGAAGCCGATCCCCGCCGCCGCGAGGCGCCGCACCGCCGCGACCGTCCCCGGCGTGAGCCGCTTGTCGTCGGTGACGAGGGTGCCGTCCACGTCCGAGATCACCAGGGCGATGTCGCGGGTCATCGCTGCGCCTCGCGCAGGGCGGCGATCACCCGGTCGGCGATTACCTCCGGCTCCGCCTCGATGCCGACCGTGATCGCGCGCTCGTCCGGGCCCGGGGGCTCCAGAACGGCGAACTGGCTGTCGAGCAGGGCCGGCGGCATGAAGTGCCCGGCGCGCTGGGCGAGGCGGCGGGCGATCAGGGCGCGCTCGCCCGCCAGATACACGATCCGCACGCGCGGATCACCGCCCGACAGGCCGTCCCGGTAGCGCCGCCGCAGGGCCGAGCAGACCACGACGCCCGCCTCCCCCGCCGCCAGACGATCCCCGATCCAGGCCCCGATGCGCGCCAGCCAGGGCGCGCGGTCGGCGTCGTCGAGCGGAAGGCCCGCGTGCATCTTGGCGATGTGCTCGGGGCTGTGGAAGCCGTCGCCGTCCGCGAAGACCCAGCCGAGGCGCTCGGCGATGCGGGCCGCGATCGTGCTCTTGCCCGATCCCGACACGCCCATCACCACCAGCACCTGCGGAGGGATCCGGGGTTCCGGGGCGTCTGAGTCTGGCTGCGGCACGATCGATCTCCGGCTCGAAGCCCATCAATAGGCCGGCGCCGCCGCAAGGGAAGCGTGGGCCGGGCCGACCCGTGCGGCGCGCGGGCGGGGGACGGCGACCTCGGCACCGCGTGGGCTCAGGCCGCCGCCCGGCTCTGGGGCGCCGCGGGCTCGGGCCCGATGATCGGCCGGGTGGCACGGTCGCGCAGGAACTGGGGGCCGAGCACCATGCGGAAGTAGTCGTACTCGCCCGGCCGCTCGTTCGCGATCAGGAACTGGAAGTGCATCCGGAAGGGCTGGTAGACCACCTTCGCGTAGGTCTCGGCCGTGAGGATGTCCCGGAAGCGCGCCGAGCGCACGATCGGGTTGGCGATCGGCCCCCCGGCGAGGTCGAGGGGCAGGTCGAGCACCGGGTTGAAGCCCGGGAAGTTCATCCAGTCCTGCGGCGCCTGGAAGTCGCACCAGACGATGCGGCGGGCGCGTACGATCGCGGCGATCTCGCCCCGCAGGCGCCCCGCGGCGGGATTGTCCGCGACCAGGGGCAGGCCGGACCCCATGGTGACGAGGGAGAGGGCGGTCTCGCCCGTCCCCAGTTCCGGATCGCGCGCGAGCAGCCGCGCCGCGATCTCCAGGGCCGTCATCGCTCCCGTGGAATGGCCGACGATCATCACCTCGTCCGGCCGGTCGCCCGCGGACGCGGTCCGCGCCAATTCGCCGAGGACGGCCTCGGCGAGGGCCTCGACCCGGGCGCGGTAATCCGGCCGCCGGTCCCGGCCGTACTGCCAGTTGAAGACCCAGTCGTTCAGAAGCTGCCAGAAGTAGATCCGGTTCAGGGACGTCTCGATGGCGACGATCCAGCCCAGGCCCGCCGCGACGGCGAGCGGCACGGAGATCCACGGTGGCAGCCCGAGACTGTGGCCGAACCCGCTGCCGAGACCCGCCTGCACGAGGCTGCCGAGCGCCAGGGAGACCAAGCTCAGCAGCACGACCATCACGAACGGGTAGAGGATCACGTTCCCGTAGCGCCAGTTCCAGCGGTAGAAGCGCCACAGTCGGCCGTAGACGAGCGCGTGCAGGGTCCCGGCCAGCAGGAGCAGCACGCTGAGGACGCGCGGCCGGCGGAAGTCGCGGGCGACGACGTCGTCCCAGAGCAGCACGTGATAATCGACGCGCGCGCCCTCGGTCGCCGGATGGGCCGCGACGGTCCAGCTCTGCCGCAGGCCGTCCGGGCTGATCGTCGCCGGCGAGATCGCGCGCCGGCCTTCGCCGAACCGGCGCGCGGCGCGCGACAGCTCGCGCACGAACAGCATCCGGTAGCGGCTGCGCCCCTCCGGATCGTAGCCCGGCAGGAAGAAGACTTGCCGGCGCCGAACCGTGCCCGGCCGGGCCTCCTGCAGGTCCGGAGGTGTGTAGGCCAGGACTTTGCGCATGCGGATCCGGGACTCGGGCGTTCGCCCTCGCGTCTGAAGGGCCGCGATCTATTCCTCGGAACACGCGTGCGGGCAATGGCCTCGGCCCTCCGGACGGCGGAGCTCGCCGCCGGGCGCGAGCCTGAGGTCCGGGCAGCCGCAGGCGGATTCCGGGCGGGCGTGCTGTGTGCAGCGGGGATCACGGGGGCGCGCCGGCCGTCCGGGCGAGGGTGTGTCTCACCCGCTACGGACACCCCGACGCGATTGGGCTAGGCAGCAGGACAGCGAAACCGAGGCGAATCCTGGATGCGCGCTTTTCCCCTGGCCCTGTGCACCGCGCTCGCGGTCTCGGGCTGCTCGGTCCTGCCTGCGGCTGGGCCGACGGCCTCGGCTGTGGAGTCGGGCGCGGAGGTGTCGACCTCGGAAGGCCTGCTGGCGCGCTACGAGATCGTGGACATCACGCCGGCGGTGGTGGAGGCGCTGCGCGGGCGCCCGCTCGACAGCCTGCTGGCCTCCTTCGGTGACCACCGGCCCTCGCTCGAGCCGGTGATCGGGGTGGGCGACTACGTGGCCATCTCGATCTGGGAGGCGGGCTCGGGCGGCCTGTTCTCCGGCCCGCTGCTCTCCGACCGCTTCTCGGCCGGCTCCAAGTCGGCGCTGATCCCCGAGCAGGTGGTGGGCCGCGACGGCGGCATCACGGTGCCGTATGCCGGGCGCATCCAGGTGCTGGGCCGGCGCACCCAGGACGTGCAGGCGCTCATCGAGAACGAGCTGGCCGGCAAGGCGATCCAGCCCCAGGTGCTGGTCGCGGTCACCAAGGCGGTCTCCCAGACGGTGACGGTGACGGGCGAGGCCACCGTGGGCGGGCGCGTGCCGCTCACCACCCGCGGCGACCGGCTGCTGGACGTGGTGGCCACCGCCGGGGGCGTGCGCTCGCCCGTCAACGAGACCTTCGTGCGGCTCTCGCGCGGCACCCAGACCGCGACGGTGCCGCTGACCACGGTGGTCTCGAACCCGCGCGAGAACGTGTTCCTGCGCCCGGGCGACGTGCTGACGCTGGTGCGCGATCCCCAGACCTTCCTGGCGGTGGGCGCGCTGGGCAACGCCACCGAGATCCCGTTCCAGGCCGAGGGCATCACCCTGGCCCAGGCGCTGGCCAAGGCGCGGGGCCTGTCGGACTTCCAGGCCGATCCGGCTGGGCTGTTCATCTTCCGGTTCGAGCCGGCCGCGGTGGTGCGCCGGCTCAACCCCGGCTCGCGCCTGCTGGGCACGCCGCTGGTGCCGGTGGTCTACCGGGTCAACATGCGCGATCCCAACAGCCTGTTCACCACCCAGGCCTTCCGCATGCGCAACCGCGACCTCGTCTACGTCTCCAACGCCCCCTTCACCGAGGTCCAGAAGGTGCTGGGCGTCTTCTCGACCGTCACAGGTCCCATCGCCGGCGCCGCATCCGTCTACGCAACCGCAAAATAAAACGCCCCGGCGCGGTTCCGCACCGGTCCGGCGCGGTTCGCAGCACGGGCGGCCTTGCCATCGGGCGAGCCGCGTCGTTTGCTGCAGGGGGCCGCGCCGCGGTCTCCGGTGCGCTCCGCGGCCGGGGCAGAACGAGGACCCGCGTCCGGCATGTCCGATCGCCGCACGAGCTTGCGACCAAGAGACGGAACGGTGCCGATTTCGCTCGCTCGGAAACGGCTCTAGAAGGCCCCGATGAAGATCGGACGCGTCGCTCTCGGCCCCGGGCCTCTGCGCCGGAGCCTGACCCGGGCCGGCCTGAGGCCAGCCCTGACCCTGCTGCTCTCCCTGGCGCCGGCGCTCGCCGCGGGCTCGGCGGCGCTGGCCGACGTCGTGGTCGGCGTGGCCGTGCCGCGCTCGGGCGCCTACGTGGCGGTCGGCGAGCAGGTGCTGCGTGGGATCGAGGCCGCCGCGCGCGACGCCAACGCGCGCGGCGGCCTCGACGGCCAGACCATCGTGCTCGACGTGCAGGACGACGCCTGCGACTCGAACACCGCCGTCGCGGTCGCGAACCACTTCGTGCGCAGCGAGGTCCGACTCGTCGTCGGCCATGTCTGCTCGAACGCGTCGATCGCGGCGTCGGAGGTCTACGCCCAGAACGGCATCCTGATGATCACCGCCGCCTCCGTCGCGGCCAAGCTCACCGACCGCGGCTTCCCGACGATCTTCCGGGTCTGCGGGCGGGACGACGATCAGGCCCGGCTCTCGGCCGCCGTGCTGGCCGAGCGCTTCCGCGACCGCAAGATCGCGCTGATCCAAGATCTCACCCCCGCCGCCCGGCAGCTCGCCGCTGCCACCAAGGACAATCTCAACCGCATCGGCATCAACGAGGCGCTCTCGGTCGCCTTCTCGCCGAGCGACGCCGACGACGCGGCGCTGGCCGACCGGCTGAAGGGCGCGGCCATCGAGGTGGTGTATTACGGGGGCGACGCGGCCGAGATGGGCCGCCTCGTGCGGATCTCCGCCGAGCGGGGCTTCCGCCCGCAATGGTTCGGCACCTCGGCCATCGCCAACCCGGATTTCGCCCGCATCGCCGGGCCGGCGAGCAACGGCGTGCTGATGACCTTCTACCTCGACCCGAGCCGGCAGCCCGCGGCGGCGGCCGTGGTCAAGGCCTTCAAGGCCGAGGGCATCGACCCGACCGGATCGACGATCTACGGCTACGCCGCGCTCCAGGCCCTCGCCGCCGCCGGCAACTTCGCCAAGACGCCCGAGCCGCGGCGCCTCGCCGCCACGCTGCACGCCGAGCGCTTCGATCTCGTCCTCGGAACGGTCGGCTTCGACAACAAGGGCGACGTCACCGCGCAGGGCTACGTCCTCTACGTCTGGAAGGACGGCGCCTTCACGCCCGCCGGCAAGTAGGCCCGTACCCGGCCAGGAGGCCTGTACGGGGAGAGGCCTCCGGCTCGCGCCCGCCTATCGGGTCCAACCGTCGTCGGGCCATGATCCGTGCGCCTGCCCGCGGCCCGGGCCCCCGCCTCCCCGGCAAAGGCCCGAGGGAAGCGCGCGGGCTCCATCCGCGACGGGTCGGTCCGGTAAACGCCTTCCCGATCGCGTCGCGACGGGAAACGGCCCCCAACCCCCTTTGCGCGATGCGATTCTGCGCCGAACCCGCATCCGTCGCGGCGGAAAGCGCTCCCGGACGTGGCGCTACAGCGCCAGCGCCGCGTCGATCTCCGGACCGCGTCCGTGCTCGCGCAGGAGCGTCGCGAGATGGGGCCGGACCGCGAGCTGGCGTGCGTGGAGGCGCCGCACCGCCGCGGTCAACGTGCCCGCCCGCCCCAGGATCTCGTCGGCGAAGCCCGTCATCCGGGTGTTCGGCCAAGCCGGCTCGCGCAACGCATGCAGCCGCGCCACCAGAGCCTCGGCGTCCGTCCCCGGCTCACCCTGCGCGAACAGGATCAGCAGCGCCGCGGTCGAGCGCGAGAGCCCGTAATGGCAATGCACCAGCAGGTGCCCCTCGGCGTCGGCGAGATCGCGTCCGAAGGCGAGGATGCTCTCGACGTCCGCGCGCTCGGGCGGCACCAGCCCCGCGCCGGGCCCAAGGCAATCGTGGAAATGCAGGACGGTGCGCCGGTGTGCCCCGTAGGACGAGAAGGCCGCGGGCTCGGGCGTGCCGGGATCGAGCAGCGAGAGCACGTGGCTGACGCCGCGCGCGCCGTGGCCGGCGAGTTCCTCGAGGCCGCAGACGGTGTGGAGGGTGATACCTGGGTTCATGCGGCCGCCGGGCTACCACGAACCGGCCGCGGTTTCGAGACGGCGGGCGGACGTGGTAGGGCCGCAGAATCGGTCGCACCCGGGGATCGCATCGTGCCGCAGCCCGTTCCCGTGGCGACGGACGAACGAGGTGGCATGGCGACGCGCATGAAGAGCTCGACCCAGACCGTGAAGCGACGCACTCTCCTGGCCGCCGGGCTTGGCGGCGGATGGGGTGCCTTGGCCGGTTCGCCCGCCCGGGCCGAACAGGGGCCGGAGCTGCGCTGGCGCCTGAGCTCGGCCTACGCCAAGAACCTCGACATCCTGTTCGGGGCGGCCGAGAGCGTCGCGCGCCTCGTCGGCGAGGCCACGGACGGGCGCTTCCAGATCCAGCCCCTCGGGCCGGGCGAGCCGGTGCCCTCAGAGGGGCTCCTCGACGCGGTGGCCTCAGGGACCGTCGAGATGGGCCACGGCCCGGCGGCGCTCGGGACCGCGAAGGACCCGACCTTCGCGCTGGCCACCGCCCTGCCCTTCGGACTCAATGCCCGCGGCCAGAACGCGTGGTGGCATGCCGGGGGCGCCTCCGAGCTGTTCAACGAGATCTTCGGCCGGTTCGGCCTGGTCGCGCTCGCCGCCGGCAACACCGGCGCGCAGATGGGCGGCTGGTTCCGCAAGGAGGTGAAGGGCGCGGCCGACCTCCAGGGCCTGCGGCTGCGCATCGGCGGACTCGGCGGACAGGTGCTCGCCAAGTTCGGCGTCGTGCCCCAGACGCTGTCCGGACCCGAGATCTACCCCGCGCTGGAGGCCAAGCGCCTCGACGCGGCCGAGTGGATCGGCCCCTACGATGACGAGCGCCTCGGCCTGCAGAAGGTGGCGCCGGTCTACCATTACCCGGGGTTCTGGGAGGGCGGCGCGATGCTCCACCTCTGGATCAACGCCGAGAAGTGGAAGGCCCTGCCGAAGAGCTACCGCGCGGTGCTGCAGGCCGCCGCCGCCCAGGCCGGGGCCGAGGTCCAGGCCCGCTACGATGCCCGCAACCCGCAGGCGCTCCGCCGCCTCGTGGCGGGCGGTGCGCAGTTGCGCCCCTTTCCGCAGGACGTGATGGAGACGGCGCTCAAGCACGCCAACGACGTCTACGGCGAGATGGCCGGCAAGAACGCCGATTTCCGCCGAGTCTACGAAGCGATGAAGACCTTCCGGAACGAGGAGTACCTCTGGTTCCAGGTCGCCGAGTACACCTACGACAATTTCATGATCCGCGCCCGCGCGCGCGGCTGATCCGGCTGACCGGATGCGGGCCGGCGTGGCCCGGCCGGGTCGGGGCCTTCCGGGGCGATCGCCCGAGAGGCAAGCACCCAAGAAAAAAGGCCACTCCCGAAGGAGCGGCCCGAAGTCTAGGGAGGAAACGCCCAGAGAGGGCAGCGAAACCGCGACGCCATCGCGATCCCGCGATGCACAATCTGAACCTCGCCAACGGAAATGCAAGGGCAGACGGGCAGCAAACCTGTCGCGTCGCGTGCGCTGCGACACATCCCCGAATTCATGTGCCCGAAATGTCGCAATCGATTGTGCGCGATTTCATGGGGATCCGTGCGTCACGGATCAGTTCTCGTCGGGCTAAAGGCTTGCCGGGAACAAGTTTCGCGAACCTTTTTCGTTCTCGCTGCGGCGCAATATGCCGGGCGCGTCCCTGCGACGGGCGCATCGCGGTCTCAGGTATCCTTCGCTCAAGCGAAACCCCGCCTGTCGGGGCCGAGCCTACGGCGGCGCCGAGGTGAGATCCGGAGCCGCTTGGCGGCATCCGGGATGAGGGGCTCGGCTGCCGGCCTCCCCTGGACAGGGCCCGTCGCTCAGGCCGGGCGAAAGCCGGGCGCCGGACGGCGTCGGCGCAGTCTGGCCAAGCCGAATGCGGCGAGGCCCGCGCCGGCGAGGATCCCGAGCGCGAGCAGCGGCCGGTAGGCGAGCCATGCGAGCGCGATCACGGCCGGTCCGACCAGGAGCGTCGCGGCGAGCGCCATCAGGAACGTGGCGCCGGCCACCAGGCTGCCGAGGATCGGGACGACGCTCGCCAGCAGGTTCACCGGCCCGAACAGGAGGCAGAACCCGATCAGGAGCACGGCCATCCCGACCGCCCGCAGGATCCAGGCGAGGATGCGGTTGTCGTCCTGACCCTGCGCGATCAGCGCGTCGGCGGAGCGCGTCCCGGTGGCGGCGAGAAGGATCTCCTCGCCGTTCGAGGCGCGGAACGGGCTCAGCCCGGCAGCCTCCTGGCGGCCGATGAAGGAGGCCGTCTCCGCGGGCGCCCGGCGATAGGCGATGCGCAGGTCGCCGACGCTCGGGACATCGGGATCGCGCCCGACAAAGTAGAGGCTCCCGCTGGCCCGGGCCGGACGGCCGAGGGCCCTGGCGATGGCCGCCGCGCCCGCCTCGTCCGCGGGCAGATCCTCGCCGGCCGGCAGCGCCTGCACCGCTTGGGCGCCGACGGGCACCGCGTCGATCCGGGCATCGGCCGCGCCGAAGCTGCGCGAGCGGACGGCCGGGAAGGCCGGGTTGCGATGGCCCGCGGGTGCGCGGAACCCGTCCGAGCCGATCGCCTGCGCCGACCATTCCTGCCGGTAGGTGAATGTCCGGTCCTGGCCGGATCCGGACTGGCTCTCGCGCCACTGGTACATCTCGACGGTCCGGGCGAGATGCAGGCCGGCCGCGTGCAGGCCGAGCTGCGGATCCGCGACGCCGGCGGCGCTCGTCACCGGCCCGGTGAGGTAGACCGGCCGGCCGTCGAAGGCCGGATCGCGCCGGTCGGTCGGGATCGGGCGGACGAGCGCCTGCGTCTCGGCCAGCGCCTTGGCGACGTGGACCGCGTGGCCCTCGTTCCAGAACAGGCCGATGCAGGCCAGCGGAATCAGCGCCAATCCGATCAGGATCGCCGCGAAGCTGCCCCCGAGCCGCTCGCCGAAGCCCTGCGGCGCCGCCACCACGTCGGAGCCGGAATCCGCATCGAACCCGCCGAGCGCGCCGCCGAAATCGCTGCTGTCCTGATCGCCCATGCCCGCCCCCGCTGTGCCCGGGCCCAAGCTTAGCAGGTCCGCGACGCAGTCGGTGGCGGCGCGATGCGCCCGAGCGTGCCGATCTCTTGCCCGAGCGTCCGGAGGGGATCCCTCAATGCCCCATCAGGGCGTCCACGTGCGCGGCGACCGACTTGCCCAGCCCCTCCAGGCTGTAGCCGCCCTCCAGCACCGAGACGAGGCGCCCGCCTGCGTGCCGGTCGGCGAGGTCGAGGAGCCGGCGCGTCGCCCAACCGAAATCGGCTTCATCGAGGCGGAGATTGGCGAGCGGATCGAGGCGGTGGGCGTCGAAGCCCGCCGAGACCAGGATCAGGTCGGGGGCGAAGGCGTCGACGCGGGCCAGGATGGTCTCGAAGGCTTCGCGGAACACGGCGCCGTCGTCGTTGGGCCGGAGCGGCACGTTGACGATGGTGTCCCGCGTCCCCCGCTCGGAGGCGGCGCCGCTGCCGGGAAACAGCGGCATCTGGTGCGTCGAGGCGTACATCACCGCGCCGTCGTCCCAGAAGATGTCCTGGCTGCCGTTGCCGTGATGCACGTCCCAGTCGACGAGAGCGACGCGGCTGGCGCCGTGCTTCGTCCGGGCGTGGCGCGCCGCGATGGCCGCCTGATTGAACACGCAGAAGCCCATCGCCCGGGTGCGCTCGGCGTGGTGCCCGGGCGGGCGCATCGCCACGAAGGCATTGCTGCATTCGCCGGCCATGACCGCGTCGACCGCGTGGACGGCGCCGCCGACGGCCCGCAGCACCGCCTCCAGGGTGCCGGGGGACAGCACGGTGTCGGAATCGATCGCCACCATCCCGTCGGCGGGGGCGGCGGCGACGATCGCCGCCACGTAGTCCTCGGGGTGGGCGAGGGTCGCGATCCCGGGCTCGGCACGGGGCGCCTCGCCCCGGACGAGGCCGGCGAAGCGCTCGTTCTCGAGGGCGCGCTCCACGGCCCGGATCCGGCTCGGCCGCTCGGGATGACCCTCCGGGACGATGTGGTCGAGGGCGGAGGGATGGCTGAGGTACAGGGTCGTCACGGGTCTCGTACCCTCCCGGCAAACGGTGCGTGCGGGGCCGGCGCGCCTGTCGCGCGCCTGCAACAACGCCCGCCAATGTGGCACGGAGCCGCCGTGCGAGGCTACGGTGGAGTGCCCGGTGCGGCTATGCTCTCCCGGCCTCGTGAAACCGGACCGGTGGCCCGGGGTACCCTCGAATGGCGGACGGCATGCGCTCCATCCCGATCATCGCGTGTGCCGTCCTCCTCGGCGGCTGCAACTTCAAGGCGGTTCCCGACCCGAGCCTGTCGGCCCGCGACACGGCCTTCATGGCGCTCGTCCCCGACGCCGAGTTCGACCCGCATTTCGCGCGCTACCAGGTCAGCGATCCCACGAAGGAGCCCCCCGGCACCGTGGTGGTGGAGACGAAGGAGCGCCAGCTCTACCTCGTCCTGCCCGACGGGAAGGCGATGCGCTACGGCGTGACCGTCGGCGACGAGGCCTATGGCTGGACCGGACGGGCGACCGTGGCGCGCAAGGCCGAATGGCCGGCCTGGAACCCGCCCGCCGAGATGGTCCGGCGCTGGCCCCACGTTCACCCGATGGAGGGCGGCCCGGCCAATCCGCTGGGTGCCCGCGCCCTCTACCTCGCCGACCACGGCCACGACACGCTCTACCGCATCCACGGCACCAACGAGCCGGAGAAGATCGGGCAGGCGGCCTCCTCCGGCTGCATCCGCATGCGCAACATCGACGCGATCGACCTGTTCAACCGCGTGCCGGTGGGCGCCACCGTCATCGTGCGCTGAGGGCTCCCGAGTCTCTCAGCCCACCTGCTCGGCGGCCTGGGCGCCGGCCTTCGCCTCGCGCCGGGCCTTCGCGAGGATGATCTCCGCGAGGGTGTGATAGAGCCCGCCGCGGCAGACCGCCTTCGAGGCCGCGTCCGCGAGAAGGGCCGCCACCATCAGGGGGATCATCATGGCGTGGTCCTGGGTCATCTCGGTGACGATGACGAAGCTGGTGATGGGCGCCTGCAGAACGCCGGTGAGGTAGGCCACCATCCCGATCAGCACCAGCGCATCGACCGGCACGGAGCCGAACAGCCCGCCGAGGATGCCGCCGAGCCCGGCGCCGACCGCGAGCGAGGGCGCGAACAGGCCCCCCGGGATGCCGCTGATCGAGGACAGCACGGTCGCGGCGAATTTGAGCGGCGCGAAATCGAGCCGGGCCGGGGCCTCGCCGTGCAGGATGGCGCGCGCCTCCTCGTAGCCGGTGCCGTAGACGGCGTTGCCGGAGGCGAGGCCGCACAGCGCCACCCCGAGGCCGCACAGCCCGGCGAAGGCGACCGGGTGGTGGGTGATCCAGGCGCCGGCCCGGCCGGGCAGGCCGCGCGCGAAGGCGATGACGAGGCGGGAGAACAGCCCGCCCGCCAGGCCGCCGAGGCCGCCGAGTACGCCCACGACGATCCAGGACTTGCCGAGCGGCAGGGCCGCCTGCGCGGTGCCGAAATAGGTGTAGTTGCCGACGAGCCAGAGCGAGGTGAGGCCCGCCGCCACGATGCCGGCCACGATCAGCCCCGAGGAGCGCGCCTCGTAGGCCCGCCCCAGCTCCTCGATCCCGAAGACGATGCCGGCGAGCGGCGTGTTGAAGGCCGCCGCCACCCCGGCCGCCCCGCCCGCCAGGATCAGGCCGGGCAGGCGCTCCGGGGTCAGGCGGCCGACCGCGGCCATGATCGCGGCGCCGACCTGCACGGTCGGGCCCTCGCGGCCCGCCGAGGCGCCGCAGAGCAGCCCGAGGCTCATCACAGCGATCTTGCCGAAGCCGACGCGGAGCGAGATCAGGGCGTGGCGGAAGGCCGGGTCCGCGCTGTGGCGCGCCGCGATCACCTGGGGGATGCCCGAGCCCTGCGAGTTCGGGAACACCGTGCGGGCGAGCAGCGCCGCCAGCGCGAAGCCCGCGGGCGTCACCGCCAGGGCCAGCAGCGGGGAGAGGTCGAGCAGGCGCCGGAACAGGGCCTGCGCCCCGTCGGCGCATTTGGCCATCAGCACGGCGGCGAGCCCCACGCAGATGCCGCCGAACAGGAACAGCAGCCGGCCGCGCCACACGGGGAACGCGTCCGCCGAGGCGGTGCGCAGGCGCGCCATCGAGGGGCGGTAGCGAAGACGCGGCATGGCCTCGATGGGAACGCGAAGATGTCGGACCGCGGAGCCGATCCCGGTGCGAGGGGGACCGGCTGCAGGGTCGTGTCGTGTGGCCTTGCGCCGAACCGGGATCCGCTTCGGCGCCCAGAACTCTAGCGAGACCCGGGCCGGCGCGCGAGCGGGGGAAGCCCTATTTCTCCGCCGCGCAGAGCGCCTCCACCGTCTTCACATAGGCCTGGGCATCGAATTTCCGCAGGGAGTTCTCGCTCTGGTAGCGCACGGTGCCGAAGATCTTGCGCCTCGCCCAGGGGCGGTCGTGCAGGCCGTAGACCCAGGCCACGTTGGTGAAGGAATTCGGGTCGCGCCCGTCGAGGAAGTAGCGGTTGTTGAGGCGCAGCGTCCGGGCGAACCCCTCCTCGGGAGAGGGCGACCATTCGAGGATCTTCTTGCCCCAGTACATGCGCAGGTGGTTGTGCATGTAGCCGGTCTCGCGCATCTCGGCCTGGGCGGCGTTCCAGTAGCGGTCGTGGGTCCGGCCGGCCGCGAGGTCATCCTCGCTGTAGGCGTGGGGCCGGGGATCGTCGGCGCAGGCGGCCAGGACCTTGCGCGCCCACTCGGGCACCGCGTGGGCGTAGTCGTCGTAGCGCTCCGTGTAGAAGACGTGGTTCATCGCGAGCTCGCGGCGCACGATCACCTCTTCGAGGTAGGCGGTGCGGTCGGCCGCGTCGCCGCCCTTGGCCGCCCGCACCGCGCGAGCGATCTCCACGGGCGAGATCTGGCCGAAATGCAGGTAGGGGCTCATGTGCGAGGCCGCCCCCGCCTCGGGCCTGTTGCGCTCGGCCCCGTAGCCGGAAAAGCCCTCGGCGAGGAACCGCTTCAGGCGGGCGCGCGCCTCGGTCTCGCCGCCGCGGAAGCGCCGCACGGGCGGGACCGTGCGGTCGAGACGCATGCCGGCCAGGACCGCGTCCGGATCGGCGACGTCGATCTCGCTCGCGAGCCCGAGGCCGTCGGCGCGGTGCGCGACCCGGCGCGGCCGGAGATCGTCGAGGAACGCGTCCCAAAGACGGTGCAGCTTCGGTCGAAGGGTGCGGGCCGCGTATTCGTGCTTGGTCGAGGCGGTCTCGACGGGCACCACCACATCGCCCTCGACCTGCAGGACGCGGCAATCCACGGCCTTCAGGATCTCGGCGTACCAGCGCCTCTGGATGGCGAGATAGCCGCGGTCCAGCACCAGGAGGGCGGCGCGGTCCGCGAGGTCGCGGGCGACCCGGGCGGGCGAGGCCTTGCGCATCACGAAGCCGACGCCGCGGGCCTCGAGCCCCGCCCGCGCGTCGGAGAGGCCCTGGAGCAGGAAGGCGTAGTGCCGGGCGTTGGCCTCGGGGAAGCCGCTCGCCCCGTCGAGCAGGCCGAAACAGGCGACGACGGGCAGGCCGAGCCGGTTTCCTTCCTCGATCGCCAGCTCGAGCGCGGGGTTGTGGTGCGCGCGATTGGCCTGCTGCATCAGGTAGAGGATGTAGGCCCCGTCCGGACGCGGCTCGGCGTCGTTGAGCACCCGGATGCGCTGCCCCTGAATCGCCATGCCCCGCCCGAATCCCGATCCTGCGGACAAGGTAGAGCGCGCCGCGCCGAAGGGGACACCGGCTCAGCACGGAGCGCGAATTCGTCCCGCTTCCGCCAGCGTCATCCGCGACCTGTGAGACAGCGCCTCTCCGAACCTGGGCCGTGAGGGTGCGGAGCCGCAGCGAGGGGTCGAGGCCGCCCCTTGCGATCCCTTCGCCGGATCCTCGCCCGGCCGCGGATCCAGTCGCGGCCGGTGCAGGGCCGCTATCCCTCCAGCAATTCGTCTCCGAGCAGCGCGATGCCGAAGCCGGAGAGGCCCACATAGGCCCGCGACGAGGTCGAGAGATTGCGGATCGAGACCACGCCGAGATCGCGCAGGATCTGGGCGCCGAGGCCGACCTCGCGCCATTGGCGCACGCGCTTGGCCTCCGTGCCCTCGTCGGCGACCCGCGACAGCGGGACCCCCGCGGTGCCGTCGCGCAGGTAGACGAGGATGCCGCGGCCCTCGCGGGCGAAGCGGGCCATCACCGCCTCGATCTGGCGCCCGCCCTCGATCACGTCGGCCACGACGTTCGAGCGGTGCAGCCGGACCAGCACGTCCTGGCCGTCGCCGATCTCGCCCTGCACGAAGGCGAATTGCTGGATCGACTCGAAGGGCGTGGTGTAGGCGTAGCCCGTCATCGCGCCGAACTCGGTCTTGACCGGGAACTGGCCGACCCGCTCGACCAGCTTGTCGCGGGCCTGCCGGTAGGCGATCAGGTCGGCCACCGAGACGCGCTTCAGGCCGTGCGTCTCGGCGAAGGCCGTGATCTGCGGCCCCTTCATCACCGTGCCGTCGTCGTTGGCGAGCTCGCAGATCACGCCCACCGGCGGGAGCTTCGCCAGCCGGCAGAGGTCGACGGCCGCCTCGGTATGGCCGGAGCGCATCAGCACGCCGCCGTCGCGGGCGATCAGCGGGAAGACGTGGCCGGGGCGCACGAAGTCGGCCGCGCCCATGTTGCCGTTGGCGAGCGCCCGCACCGTGTTGCAGCGCTGCTCCGCCGAGATGCCGGTGGTGAGCCCGTGCTTGACGTCGACGGTCACCGTGAAGGCCGTGCCGAGGGGGGCGTCGTTGGCGGCCACCATCGGGTCGAGATGGAGCCGGCGCGCCTCGTCGAGCGTGACGGGCGCGCAGACGATGCCGCAGGTGTTGCGGATGATGAAGGCCATCTTCTCCGGCGTGCAGAGCGCGGCCGCGACGACGAGGTCGCCCTCGTTCTCGCGGTCGTCGTCGTCGGTGACGACGACGATCTCGCCGCGGGCGAAGGCTTCGATGCAGGCGGTGACGGAGGCGTGGGACACGGCGTGGGCTCGGGCTGTCTCGATGATGGAGCGCGAGGGGGCGCGGTCAGCCGACCTGTCCCCGGTGGCGCAGATGGTGATCGGCGAGCACGCAGGCCATCATGGCCTCGGCCACCGGCACGGCGCGGATGCCGACGCAGGGGTCGTGGCGGCCCTTGGTGACGATCTCGGCGTCGCGCCCGTCGCGGGTGACGGTGTGGCGGGGCGTGAGGATCGAGGAGGTCGGCTTCACGGCGAAGCGGCAGACCAGGGGCTGGCCCGTGGAGATGCCGCCGAGCACCCCGCCCGCGTGGTTGGCGAGGAAGGTCGGGCCGTCGTTGCCCGCGCGCATCTCGTCGGCGTTGTCCTCGCCGCGCAAGGCGGCGCTGGCGAAGCCGTCGCCGATCTCGACGCCCTTGACCGCGTTGATCGACATCATCGCGGCGGCGAGGTCGGCGTCGAGCTTGCCGTAGACCGGTGCGCCGAGGCCCGGCGGCACGCCCTCGGCCACCACCTCGATCACGGCGCCGATCGAGGAGCCGTCCTTGCGGATGCCGTCGAGATAGCCTTCGTAGAAGGCCGCCATCTCGGCATCGGGGCAGAAGAACGGGTTGCGGGCGACCGCGTCCCAGTCCCAGCGGGCGCGATCGATCGCGTGCGGGCCCATCTGGACCAGGGCGGCCCGGATGGTGATCCCTGGGATGACCTTGCGGGCGACGGCGCCCGCCGCGACCCGCGCCGCCGTCTCGCGCGCCGAGGAGCGCCCGCCACCGCGATAGTCGCGGATACCGTACTTGGCCTCGTAGGCGTAGTCGGCGTGGCCCGGGCGGTAGCTGTCGCGGATCTCGGAATAGTCCTTGGAGCGCTGGTCGGTGTTCTCGATCATCAGCGCGATCGGCGTGCCGGTGGTGAGCTGGCGCCCGCCCGTGCGGTCGTCCGCGAACACGCCGGACAGGATCCGGACCTGGTCGGGCTCGCGCCGCTGGGTGGTGAAGCGCGACTGGCCGGGCTTGCGGCGGTCGAGCTCGGCCTGGATCTCCTCGGCCTCCAGCGGAAGGTTCGGCGGGCAGCCATCGACCACGCAGCCGAGCGCCACCCCGTGGCTCTCGCCGAAGGTGGTGACGCGGAACAGGTGGCCGAAGGTGTTGTGGGACATGGTGCGCGTGCTCTAGCGCGGGTTGCGGTGAGTCACAAACCGGGGAGCCCGTCGAGACCGCCGCGCGCCTTGAGCGCCCGGTAGGCCCCGATTCCCGTCGCGAGGTCGGCCCGCAGCCGGCGCTCGTCGCCGAGGTCGTCGAGGCCGTAGCTGAGCCCGAGGATGTGGGCGCCCTCGTAGCCCTCGGGCAGCGCGCCCGCGCTGCCGAGCCGGATGGCCCGAACGGGCAGGCGGCCGGCGAAGTCGGCGAGCCGGTCGCGCAGGGCGTCGCCGCTGGCGCGCAGATGGGCGTCGGCGCGCGGTCCGTGCGCGCGGATCGCCGCCACCGTGCCCTGTGCCAGCGAGAGGTGCACCGCCTCGCGGTCGGCGGGGAAGAGGTAGACGAGGTAGTAGCCCCGCGTGGCGCTGGTGGTGATCGCCGGATCGAAGATCGCGAGCCAGGGCACCGCCGCCCAGCGGGTGCCGCGACCGGGGCTGCCCTTGACCAGGAACGGCCCGTCGAGGCCGGCGAGCGCGCCGCGCAGTTCGTCGGCGGCGCTCTTGCGGATCAGGGCGGCGAGCGGGTGCCCGGCCGGCGGGTCGAGCCGGGCCAGCGGATACTCCTCGGCGATGCGCCGCAGGGCGTAGCCGAGGCTCACGGCTGCGCCAGCACCCCGCCGGTCATCGGCTCGCGCACGCCCGTCGTCGACGGCAGGGTGATCGGCAGGCCTTTCAGCGAGCGCACCGCGAGGTAGGCGAAGGCCTGGGCCTCGAGATAGGCCGAGGACCAGCCGATGGCGTCGGCGGTCGTGATCTCGGCGCGCAGATGGTAGTTCAGCAGCCGCACCAGCTCGCCGTTGCGCGCGCCCCCGCCCGCCACGATCCAGCGCGTCGGGATCTCGGGGGCGTGGTCCACCGCCCGCGCCACCGCCCGCGCGGTGAAGGCGGTGAGCGTCGCCGCGCCGTCCTCCGTCGAGAGCTGGCCCGCGAGCTTGTGCGAGAACCAGTTGCGGTCGAGGGATTTCGGCGGCCGGCGCAGGAAGAACGGGTGCATCAGGAGCCAGGCGAGGAGCGGCTCGTCCGGCCGGCCCCGCGCGGCGGTGCGCCCGCCGTCGTCGAGGTTCTTGTTCTCGCGCTCCTGCATCCACTCGTCGATCAGGGCGTTGCCCGGACCGGTGTCGAAGGCGATGATCCCGCCCTTCGAGTCGATCAGCGTCGCGTTGGCGACGCCCCCGATGTTGAGGATGCCGAAGGCGCCCTCGAAGCCCGAGGCCGCGGCCAGCGCCCGGTGGAAGACCGGCACCAGCGGCGCCCCCTGCCCGCCCGCCTCGATGTCGGCCCGGCGCATGTCCGAGACCACCGGGATGCCGAGCCGGGAGGCCAGCGCCTGACCGTCGCCGATCTGGATGGTGATGCGCTGGTCGGGCCGGTGGATCACGGTCTGGCCGTGGAATCCGATCACGTCGATGTCGGCGGGCGTCAGGCCGTTCTCGGCGAGGAAGCGCTCGACCGCCTCGGCATGGGCCAGGGTGACGAACGCCTCCGCCTCCGGCAGCCGGCCCGGCCGGTCGCCCGGCAGCACCACGCTCTCGGCATCCTTGGTGGCGGCGCGCAGCAGGACCTTCTCGTCGTCGGAATAGCCGCGGTAGCCGGTAGGTCCAAGCGGCTCGAGGAAGTTGTTGTGGCCCCGGACCACATGGACCGCCTCGCCGTCCGTCTCGATCAGGGCGATGTCGACGCCGTCCAGCGAGGTGCCGCTCATCAGCCCGATCGCGCGCATCATGCTCATCCCGCCATCCCCGGCGCCCGTGTCGCCCGTGCCTTTCGCGCGGCACCCGTGCCTTTCGCCGGGCACCCGTGCCTTTCGGCCGGCAGGCTGCTAAGAGCCGCGGCGCGCCCCGGTCTCCCAGGCCGGGGTGCTACCATGCGGGGCGCCGGCCTGTCCCGCCCGACGACATCCTCCGAGCCCGTACCGCCATGACCGAGTCCTTCGCGCCGCAATCCGAGTTCCTCAAGGTCCTCGTCGCGCGCGGCTACGTCCACCAAGCCTCCGATCTGGCGGGCATCGACGCGGCGGCGTGCGAGGGGCGGCTCACCGCCTATGTGGGCTACGATTGCACCGCGGCCTCGCTGCATATCGGCCATCTGCTCTCGATCATGATGCTGCACTGGCTGCAGAAGACCGGCGGCACCCCGATCACCCTCATGGGCGGTGGCACCACGCGGGTCGGCGATCCGTCGGGCCGCGACGAGTCGCGCAAGATCCTCAGCCTGGAGCAGATCGAGGAGAACAAGGCCGGCATCCAGAAGACCTTCACGCGCTTCCTCGAGTTCGGCGAGACCGGGAACGCCGCGCGGATGGTCGACAACGCCGAGTGGCTGACCAAGCTCAACTACATCGAGATGCTGCGCGACATCGGGCGTCACTTCTCGGTCAACCGCATGATGTCGATGGACAGCGTGCGCCTGCGCCTGGAGCGCGACCAGGAACTTTCGTTCCTGGAATTCAACTACATGATCCTGCAATCCTACGACTTCGTGGAGCTGAACCGCCGCCACGGCTGCATCCTGCAGATGGGCGGCTCGGACCAGTGGGGCAACATCGTCAACGGCGTCGATCTCGGCCGCCGCATGGGCACGCCGCAGCTCTATGCCCTGACCTGCCCGCTCCTCACGACGGCCTCGGGCGCCAAGATGGGCAAGACGGCGGCCGGCGCCGTCTGGCTCGATGCCGGAATGCTGAGCCCCTACGCTTACTGGCAGTTCTGGCGCAACACCGAGGACGCCGACGTGGAGCGCTTCCTCAAGCTCTTCACCCTGCTGCCGCTCCCCGAGATCGCGGCGCTCGCGGGCCGGGGCGGCGCGGCGATTAACGAGGCCAAGGTGGTGCTCGCCACCGAGGCGACCGCGCTGATGCACGGCCGGGAGGCTGCCGAGAGCGCCGCCGAGACCGCCCGCAAGACCTTCGTGGAGGGCACGCTCGCGACCGATTTGCCGAGCGTCTCGGTGCCCCGCGCGGTGCTGGAGGCCGGGCTCGGCGTGCTCACCGCCTTCGGGCCCGACTACGCCAAGCTCGTGCCCTCGACGAGCGAGGCGCGGCGCCAGATCAAGGGTGGCGGCCTCAGGGTCAACGACGTCCCCGTCGGCGACGAGCGGGCGGTGCTCGGCCTCGGCGACCTGACGGGCGAGGGCGTGATCAAGCTCTCCTTCGGGCGCAAGCGCCACGCGCTCCTGCGCGCCGAGGGATAGGGTTTCCGCCCGATGGAGGCGGGGACCGTATCGGGCTCAGCCCGCGCGGCGCGTCCGCGCCGGCCGGATCCGGATGGGCCGCAAAACGCGGGAAACCGGGGCCGGCATGCAGGATCGCAACGGACAGCGCCCCCCGCCTCGGCCATACTGGCCCGAACGACACGAGATCGGTGACCGGCCCGCCTGTGCCGGACCAGCGACGGAGATCCGCGTGACCCTGAAGCCCACCCCTGCCCTGCGCACGATCCTGGCTGCCGGCTGCTTGGCGGCCGGCCTTTCCGCCGCCGCCCAGGCGCAGCCGGTCTCCTACGTGTTCTACGGGCCGGACGGCCCGACCGTGCTCCAGGTCGACGCGGCCGGACGGCCGATCGTGCCCCCCGGCCGTCCCGACCTCGCGGTGCCGGCGGTGCCCGTCGCCGAGGTGATGAACGGCGGCGGCTTCGGGCTGACCGGCTTCGACTATTACAACGACCAATTCAGCGAGGGCCGCCTCGGCGCCCGCAGGAAGCCCCGCGCCTACGTGCTGGCCCCGGCCTACGTGGTGCCGCCGGTCCTGCCGCGCTGAGGGATCCGGATGCCGGGGCGCCCGCCCCTCAATCCTTCTGCGGGTCGTGGCCCCAGTTCATCAGGGACATGCGCCACGCGGAATCCGGGTCGTTGCGGGCCTTGCCGCCCTGCTTGAGATGGCGGTGGACGTAGCCCACCACCTTGTTCATGGCGGCGTAATCGTCCGCGCCGAGATCGGCCTTCTTCTTGTCCTTGATCGCGAGGATGCGCCGGCCCATCTCGTGGCCGGTCGATTCCCCGCCCTCCCCCGCCTTCTGGCCGACCGCCTTGCTCGCCTCGCTGTCGAGATGCTTCCGCAGCGCGGCCGGGGTCATGTTCACCGCGGCATTGAACGCCTTCCAGATCTCGGCGTGCTCGGTCTCCGGGTGATCGGTCTTCGGGTGATGGGTCTCGGCCATCGGCTCCTCCCTCGGTGGTGTCCGGCCGTCAACGCGCTGGGCGCGCCCGGTTCTTCGCGGCAGGCGGCGCTGTCCGTGCGGTCCGGGGACGCAGGGGTTGGCCCGGCGGGGCGTTTACAGGCGGAGACGCGGTCGGTATCACCCTCCACCGGCCCGAGGGCCCGACACCCATCCAAGCGAAACACAAGATGCGCGCCGAGATCGAGCAAGCCTCGGATGCCGCCAAGCAGTCGATCGGACTGCTGAGGAGGCATCTTTGACTGGGACACCGTCGATAAACGCCTCGCGGAGCTGAACGCCGCCTCCGAGGATCCCGCCCTCTGGAACGATGCCGAGGCCGCCCAGAAGGTCATGCGCGAGCGCCAGCAGCTCGACGAGGCCGCTAGTGCGATCCGCAAGCTCGAGCGCGATCTCGAGGACGGGGCCACGCTGATCGAACTCGGCGAGATGGAGGGCGACGAGGCCTCGATCGCCGAGGGCGAGGCCATGATCCGCGCCGTCGAGGCCGAGGCCGCGAGCCGGCAGGTCGAGACGCTGCTCTCCGGCGAGGCCGACGGCTTCGACACCTATCTCGAGGTCCATGCGGGCGCGGGCGGCACCGAGAGCCAGGACTGGGCCAACATGCTCCAGCGCATGTACGCGCGCTGGGCCGAGCGGCGGAAGTTCAAGGTCGACATCGTCGAGATGACCGACGGCGAAGAGGCCGGGATCAAGGGCGCCACGCTCCTGATCAAGGGCCACAACGCCTATGGCTGGCTCAAGACGGAATCGGGCGTGCACCGGCTGGTCCGGATCTCGCCCTACGACTCGAACGCGCGCCGCCACACGAGCTTCGCCAGCGTCTGGGTCTATCCGGTCGTCGACGACCGGATCGAGATCGAGATCAAGGAATCCGACTGCCGCATCGACACCTACCGCTCGTCGGGCGCGGGCGGCCAGCACGTCAACACCACGGATTCGGCCGTGCGCATCACGCACAACCCCACCGGCATCGTGGTGGCCTGCCAGCAGGAGCGCTCGCAGCACAAGAACCGGGCCACCGCCTGGAACATGCTGCGCGCCCGCCTGTACGAGGCCGAGCTGAAGAAGCGCGAGGAGAAGGCCAATGCCGAGGCCGCCTCCAAGACGGATATCGGCTGGGGCCACCAGATCCGCAGCTACGTGCTGCAGCCCTACCAGCTGGTGAAGGACCTGCGTACGGGCACGCAATCGACGGATCCGGACGCGGTGCTGGACGGCGCGATCGACCCGTTCATGGAGGCCTCGCTCGCCCAGCGGGTCTACGGCGGCGCCGACGTAGTCGAGGACATCGACTGAGCTTGGCCAAGCCGATCTTTGGCCAAGCCGATCTTTGGCCGCGCCGATCCCGATGACGGTCGGGATCGGTGCGGCGCCGTATCAGGGCGTCTCCGAGTCGGCGAGCCAGCGCCCTGCTTCGAGGAAGCGCACGGGATCGACCGGCTCCCCGTCGATCCGCGTCTCGTAATGCAGGTGGGCGCCCGTCGAGCGCCCGGTTGAGCCGACGCGGCCGACGAGGTCGCCCGCCCGAACCCACTGGCCCGGGGACACCGCGATCTGCCCGAGATGGGCGTAGCGCGTGGCGACGCCGCGGCCGTGATCGATCTCCACCATGTTGCCGTAGCCACCCGCGGATTCTGCCAGCACGACCTGGCCGGGCGCTGTGGCGCGGGCCGGCTCGCCCCATTCGGCCTTGAGGTCGAGCCCCGTATGCAGCGCGAGGCCCCGGGTGAACGGGTCGAGGCGGGTGCCGAAGGGGCTCGATACGCTGCTCCCGCCGAGGATGGGCCGGCGCAGGGGCAGCTCGGCCGCCATGCGGGCCAGCCGGTCCGCGTCGCCGAGCGACCGCTGGGTCAGCTCGAGCCCCTCCGCGAACGCGTCGCCCGAGACCGGCACCAGAGGCCCGCCGACGCCCGGGACGGGCGCGGCTCCGAACCGGGCGAGGTCGAGCCCGGTGAAGCGGATCAGGCCGCGCAGGCGCCGGATCGTCCGGTCGGCCCGCGCCGTCGCCTGCGCGAGGCCGTCGGCCTGAACCCCCTGCATCCGGTCGAGCCCGGCCTCCAATGCGGCGAGCCGCTCGGCGCTCAGGGATTCGACCTTGCGCCCTGTGCCGCTGCCGCGCAGCCCGAGATCGTCCGAGGCCGGATCGAACAGGATCGGCGCGGCCTCGCGGGGCGCCGGCTGCGGCGCTCCCGGCAACCGGGTGATGACGGATTGGCGCCGCTCCAGTTCGGCCTGCCGCTCGAGGGCCGCCGCGAGACGGCGCGCCAGCCCGGCCTCGAGTTCGGCCCGCGCCGCGCGCGCCGCATCGATCTCCGCGTGGAGCGCGCCGAGCCTGGCCTCGTAGGCCGTCTGCATCGCGCCCTCGCGGGCGAGGAGGCGGCCCAGCACGTCGTCGCGGAACAGCAGACCGTAGCTCGCCGCGGTCGCCCACAGGGTGGCGAGGCCGAGACAGGTCCCGAGCAGGGCGCGTCCGCGGGCCGGTTTCGCGAGAGGCTCGACGGCGGGGCGGGTGCGGCGCATGGCTGACGGCTCGATCGTGCCGCCAACCCATCGCGCCTCACAGTTAACGAAATCTGAACATGCCTACTCGCGGTGGCTACAGGATCGCCGATTCTGCAACCCTCAGGCGAGCGCGCGGGCGGCCTCAAGCACCGCCTCGGCATGGCCCGGGACCGAAACCTTCGGCCAGACCTTCGCGATCCGGCCCTCGCGGTCGATCAGCACGGTGGTGCGCTCCACGCCCATGTACTTGCGGCCGTACATGCTCTTCTCGACCCAGACGCCGTAGGCCTGGAGCGTCTCCTTGCTCTCGTCCGAGGCGAGGGGGAAGTTCAGGCCGTACTTGCCGCAGAACTTGTCGTGGCTCTTCACCGGGTCGGGCGAGAGGCCGACCACCCGCGCATCGGTCTCCGCGAAGGCGTCGAGGAGCGCGTTGAAGCCCTGCGCCTCCAGCGTGCAGCCGCTGGTGTCGTCCTTCGGGTAGAAATAGAGCACGACCTTGTGGCCGCGCAGGCCCGACAGGGCGACGCTCTGCCCGCCGGAGCCGGGCAGAGCGAAGTCGGGGGCCGGTTCGCCGCTCGTGAGGGTCATCGTGCCTTCCTTTCGGCCGATTGATGGTGTGCCTGGGCGAACGACCACGAAACAGCGGCTTCGACGGCCGATAAACCCGGTTCGTCCCCTCTCTTAAGGTGAGCGGGCGAGCCGATCCAGCGGTCAAGCTTCGAATGCAAGGTCTCGATGGCTGAGGAATCCGGGGGACGGACACGGCCTCGGAGGGGGCGCCGCTGGGGCGGCATCTGCGCGCTGGCCGCCCTGAGCCTCGTCCTTCTCGTGGCTCTCGTCGGGGGGCTCGCGGTGCTGCGCCTGACGGCCGGCCCGATCAGCCTCGACACCCTGTCCGGCCGGGTGGCCTCGGCGGTGGCCGAGCGCATCGGCCCCGGCTGGCGCATCGACCTGCGCGACAGCAGCCTCGAGCTCGATGCCGAGCATTCCCTGGCGCTGCGCATGGCCGGACTCGACATCCGCAATCCGCAGGGCGCCCTGGTGATGCGCGCGCCGCTCGCCGTCGTCAGCCTCGACAGCTGGAGCCTGCTCCGGCTCGCCGTGCAGCCGCGCTCGATCGAGTTCCGCGACGTGCAGATGACGGCCCTCGTCCACCACGACGGCTCGATCGCCTTCGCCTCGCCGGACCTCTCCCACCCCGGCGGGAGCGTGCCGCAGATCCTGCCGAGCGTGGATTCGGCCCGCGGCACGGTGTCGCCGCTCTCGGCCGGCCTCGCCTCGATCTTCGGGGTGGTGCTCGACTCGGCCGGCGTCGTCGGCGCCCTCGACCGGGCCCGGATCACCGATTCCCGCCTGACGCTCGTCGACGAGAACGGGCGGGCGCGCGCCGTGTTCGAGCGCGTCAACGGCCTGTTCGGGCGCGACCCGCGCCAGGATGCCCGCCTGTTCGAGCTGCGCATCGACGGGCCGCACGGGGAATGGCGGTTCGGCGGGACGCTGCGCGAGGCGGCCGACGGGCTGCGCACCGGCGTCATCAGCCTCGACGACCTCCCGGTCACCGATCTGATGCTGCTGTCCGGCCAGTCGAAGCTGCCGGTGACCACCGACCTCAAGCTCTCCGCCCGCGCGGACGTCGCCCTGAAGGCCGGCCGCATCGAGACGATGGCGGCGAGCCTCCGCACCGGGGACGGCTCGCTCCTCATCGAGGAGAAGGATTTCAACCCCGTCACCATCGACAGCCTGACGGCCCATGCTCGCTGGGACGAGGCCGCCCGGGTGATGACCCTGACCGACCTCGATTATCGCGGCGCCGGCAACGCGGTGCGTCTCGCCGGGACCTGGAGCGCGAGCCCGGACGGGGCCGACACCGCCTGGACCGCGGTCCTGTCGGGCCGGGACGCGCTGCTGCGGGGCGCCGCACCCAAGGACGTGCCCGTGCGCCTCGACACCCTGGAGGCGCATCTCTCCGGGCGGGCCGGCGGCGTCGGCATCGACGGTCTCACGCTGACGGGTGCGGGGATCAAGGGGCGGATGAGCGGGACCCTCGGCACCACCGCCGACGACGACGGCCTGACGCTGCACGTCGCGGCCCAGGACAGCGAGGCCCGCACCGCCCTCCGGCTCTGGCCCGAGAACATCGCCCCGGGCGCCCGCAACTACCTCGTGGACCAGCTCCGGGCCGGACGGATCGAAACGGTCGACATCCGGGTCGACATGTCGGGCAGCGAGCTCGCCGCCGCCGCAAAGGGCGACCCGATGCCCGACGGCGCGGTCCATATCGACTTCAAGATCTCGGACGCGACGCTGGAGATCTCGCCCGACGCGCCGCCCCTGACCCGGGGCGCCGTCATCGGCACCATCACCGGGCGCACCACCCGCATCCACGACATCACCGCCGACGTGCGCATGGCCGACGGGCGCACGCTCGGGATCGGCGACGGCAGCTTCGTCATCCCGGAGATCACGCCGGAGCGGGTGACCGCCCAGGTCGGCCTGCGCCTCGCGGGCGGGGCCGATGCGCTCGCGGCCCTGCTGCAGACCCGGATGTTCAAGAGCCTCACCAGCGCCGATCTCGACCCGGCCACGGTGAAGGGCACGGCGGACCTGCGCATCGATTTCCCGCTCAACCTGAAGCAGATCCCGGATCTGGCCGACCTGCCGGTGAGCCTGACCGGCACCCTGGCCGATCTCTCCGTCGACAAGGTGGTGGGCAAGGACCGGCTCGAGGCCGGCCGCTTCGCGGTCTCGTACGATCGCACCGGCTTCGGCCTGAAGGGGGAGGCCCGGGTGCTCGGCGCACCAGTCAGCCTCGACCTGCGCCAGCCCCGGACGGGCGGAGGCGGCGAGGTGGCGGTCGCCGTGGCCCTCGACGAGGCCTTCCGCGCCCGGAAGGGCCTGCCGACCGGGGTTCAGCTCAGCGGCACGATCCCCGTCAAGGCGGTGGTGCCGCTTGGGCGCGGGGCCAGGACGCCCGTGCGGGTCGAGGCGGACCTGACCCGGGTGGGCACGGACGGGCTGATCCCGGGCCTCGTCAAGGCGGCGGGCAAGCCCGGGCGCCTCAGCCTCACCCTCACCGATACCGGCCCCGGCGCCGAGCTGCGCGACATCGTCCTCGATGCCGGCGTGGCCTCGGCCCGCGGCAGCGCCACGATCGGCGAGTCGGGCCTGGAGCGGGCCGAGCTGACGAGCCTCAAGCTGTCGCCGGGCGACGACATGCGCGTCACCGTCGACCGGGCCGGGACCGGCTACCGCGTCTCCGTGCGCGGCGCGGTCGCCGATGCGCGCCCCTTCCTGAAATCGCTTACCGGGCCGGATCAGAAGGGCAAGGAGGCGAGCCCCAAGGACATCGACGCGGATATCGCGCTCGGCATCCTCACGGGCTTCAACGACGAGGCGCTGACCGGTGCGAGCCTCAAGCTCGCGCTGCGCGGGCGCGACCTCCGCTCCGCCGCGATCAGCGGCCGGTTCCGCTCCGCGCCGTTCTCGGCGAGCGTCGGCCGAGCCGAGCGCGGCGTGCCGGTGCTCCAGGTCGAGGCGGCGGATGCGGGCGCAACCCTGCGCTTCGTGGACATCTACCGCCGGATGCACGGCGGCAAGCTCAGCGCGGGGATCAACCTGAACGACGGCCCGCAGGCGGGGGTGGTCCAGATCCGCAACTTCGTCCTGCGCAACGAGCCGGCCCTGTCGAGCATCATGGCCCAGGGGCCCGACACGCCGGAAGCGGTGGACGCCCGCGGCCGGCGCCGGCCCGCCCAGCCTTCGAGCGAGGTCACCTTCGACCGGATGCGCGCCAACTTCGTGCGTAGCGGAAGCCGGGTCGAGTTCACCGATGCGGCGATCTCGAACGCCGCGATGGGCTTCACGCTCTCGGGCTACCTCGACACGGCGCGCGAGCAGACCGACATCAACGGCACCTTCGTGCCGCTCTACGGACTCAACAACGTGGTGGCGCAGGTGCCGCTGTTCGGGCCGCTGCTGGCCGGCGGCCACAACGAGGGCCTGTTCGCCCTGAACTTCCGGGTGAAGGGACGGCTTGCCACGCCCGACGTCAGCGTGAACCCGCTCTCGGCGGTGGCGCCGGGCTTCCTGCGCAAGCTCTTCAGCGCCGGGGGCGGTCCCTTCGTGGATGGCCAGCCCGACGCGCCGACGAGCGACCGCTAGGCGCAACGGCGACGCGCCTCCCCGGAGGCTGGACATCGTCCGCCATCGGGGATCCGTCGGTCCGTGCGGGCCGCGTCATTCCCCGTCCGTGGGCGCGCGCGTCGTCCCGGACGCGCCGCTCACCCCTTCGAGCGCAGCACCACCGTGGGCTCGCGGCGCACCGGCTGGCAGCCGGTGTCGAAGGCGTTGAGGGGGAGCGGCCGCGACTCGCAGACGAAGGCGTCCTGCGGGCCGGGCGCGGGCACCGGGTCGCGGGCGATGATCGGGTTCGGCGCGCAGGCGCCGAGCCCGCCGAGCACGAGGGCGGCGATCAGGGCGGCAGGCAGGTTGAGACGGCGCATGCACCCTCGGACGCGGGAAAGACGTGTGGGACCCCTCGCCCCGAACCCTGCGCAAGGCCGGCAGCGCTGACAAGCGCGCCGGCCGCTCCGCCGCGGCTTTGGCGCGCCCTGTCGCCCCGCCGCAACAACCCGGACGGGTGCGAGCCCTGCGCCGCGCCGTCGCCTCAGCCGGCCTTGGCCATCGGCACGACGTTGTGCAGGGTCTTGTCGGCGGTGTCGAAGAAGCGCCGGATGTTGCGCGCCGCCTGGCGGATGCGCTGCTCGTTCTCGACCAGGGCGATGCGGACGTAGTCGTCGCCGTACTCGCCGAAGCCGATGCCCGGTGCCACCGCGACGTCGGACTTCTCCAGGAGGAGCTTGGAGAATTCGAGGCTGCCGAGGGGCCGGTACTTCTCGGGGATCGGCACCCAGGCGAACATCGAGGCCGAGGGCGACGGGATGGCCCAGCCGGCCTTGCCGAAGGAATCCACCAGGGCGTCGCGGCGCTTCTTGTAGATCGCCCGCATCTCGTGGATGCAATCCTCGGGGCCGTTGAGCGCCGCGGTCGCCGCCACCTGGATCGGCGTGAAGGCGCCGTAATCGAGGTAGGACTTCACCCGGGAGAGGGCGGCGAGCAGGCGCTCGTTGCCCACCGCGAAGCCCATGCGCCAGCCGGCCATCGAGAAGGTCTTCGAGAGCGAGGTGAACTCGACGGTGCAGTCGATCGCCCCCGGCACCTGCAGCACGGAGGGCGGCGGCTCGCCGTCGAAATAGACCTCGGCGTAGGCGAGGTCCGAGAGCAGGATCAGCTCGTGCTTCTTGGCGAAGGCGACGAGGTCCTTGTAGAAATCGAGCCCCGCCACGTACGCGGTCGGGTTCGAGGGGTAGCAGACCACGAGCGCCACCGGCTTCGGGATCGAGTGCTGCACCGCCCGTTCCAGCGCCGGGAACATCGCGGGCGTCGGCTCGGCCGGAACGGAGCGGATCACTCCGCCCGCCATCAGGAAGCCGAAGGCGTGGATCGGGTAGCTGGGGTTGGGCACCAGCACCACGTCGCCGGGCGCCGTGATGGCCTGCGCCATGTTGGCGAAGCCTTCCTTCGAGCCCAGCGTCGCCACCACCTGCGTGTCGGGGTTCAGGCTGACGCCGAAGCGGCGCTGGTAGTAGCCGGCCTGGGCGCGGCGCAGGCCCGCGATGCCCTTCGAGGCCGAGTAGCGGTCGGTGCGCGGGCGCCCGGCCGTCTCGCACAGCTTGGCGATGACGTGCTTCGGGGCGTCGAGGTCGGGATTGCCCATGCCGAGATCGATGATGTCGGCGCCGTTGGCGCGGGCGGCGGCCTTGATCCGGTTCACCTGCTCGAAGACGTAGGGAGGCAGGCGCTTGATGCGGTGGAAGTCGGTCATGGCGTTGTCCATCGCGCACGATCCCGTGACTGGCGTCTGAAGGTGTCCGGGGAGGCGGTCGGCCTGTCTAACACGGAAGATTCGGGCCGCCGACCCTTAAAACGATCCGGCTACGGCGTCGGCGCCGCCTCCGGAGCCCCGCCCGGTTTCGGAGCCGGCGCGGGGTTCACCGCCCTGCCCGCGCTCTCGGCCGCGCGACCGCGGGCGACGTTGCGGCTGCGGGCGCCCTCGAGCTCGCTCTCCAGCGCCTTCTGCCCGTCGCCGGACTTGGCACGCACGGGGCGCGGCGCGGCCGAGACGCCGACCGGCAGGAAATCGCCCCCGTCCTTGCGGGTCCGCGTCACGAAATCCGGCGCGTCCGGGCCTTTCGGAGCGGGCCCGGCGACGCCCAGCGTGCGCAGCGGGCTGACATCGCCCGAGCACGCCCCCGCGCTCAACGCCGCCGCGACGGCGAACGCCCTTCCGATCGGGCGGAGATGGAGGCGTACGGGCGAGAACATGCAGGGGATGTATCGGCGGCGCGGCAGGGCGGTCTGGCGAAACCTCTGGCTCGCGCGTTAATTTGTCGGAAACGAGGCCCGTCCGCGCCGATCCGGCGTCAGGGCCCGCGCCCCGCATCGTTCAGGTGCGGGCGATCACAGGGAGTGACGCACGCGTGACGACGCCGCAGACACCGACGCCTCCCCTGCCCGACATCGACGCCCTGTCGCGCAATGCCGGCCTGTTCGTCGAGGCGATGAAGCGCAACGCCGCGGCCCTGCTCAAGCCGGCCGACGGCGCGGCCCTGTCGAAGGGGCCCTCCGACGAGGTCAACGACATGGTGCGCACGCTGGGCGCCGTGGCCGAGCGCTGGCTCACCGATCCCCAGAAGACGATCGAGGCGCAGACGAAGCTCGGCGAGGCGTTCGTCTCCCTGTGGGGCAACACCTTCCTGCGGCTCCAGGGCAACGACGCGCCGCCGGTCGCCGCGCCCGAGCCGAAGGATCCGCGCTTCGCGCATGCCGAGTGGACCTCGAACCCCTATTTCGATTTCATCAAGCAGAGCTACCTGATCCTGGCGCGCTGGGCCGAGGATCTCGTCGATCAGGCCGAGGGGCTCGACGAGCACACCCGCCACAAGGCGCAATTCTACCTGCGCCAGATCACCAGCGCGGCCTCGCCGTCGAACTTCGTGCTCACCAATCCCGAGCTCCTGCGGCACACGCTCTCCGAGAACGGCGCCAACCTCGTGCGCGGCCTGCAGATGCTCCAGGAGGACATCGAGGCCGGCAAGGGCGAGTTGCGCGTGCGCCAGACCGATCCCTCGAGCTTCGAGGTCGGCCGCAACGTCGCGGTCAGTCCCGGCGAGGTGGTGTTCCGCAACGATCTGATCGAGCTGCTTCAGTACGCGCCCACCACCGAGACGGTGCTGAAGCGCCCGTTCCTGATCGTGCCGCCGTGGATCAACAAGTTCTATATCCTCGATCTCAACCCGCAGAAGAGCTTCATCGGCTGGATGGTCTCGCAGGGCCTGACCGTGTTCTGCATCTCCTGGGTCAACCCGGACGCGCGGCACGCGGAGAAGGATTTCGAGAGCTACATGCGCGAGGGCATCGAGGCGGCGATCGACGCGATCGGCGTCGCCACCGGCGAGCGCGAGGTGGCGGCGGCGGGCTATTGCGTCGGCGGCACGCTGCTCGCCGTGACGCTCGCCATGCAGGCGGCCACCGGCAACCGGCGGATCACCAGCGCGACGCTGCTGACCACGCAGGTCGACTTCACCCATGCGGGCGATCTCAAGGTCTTCGCCGACGAGGAGCAGATCCGGCAGGTCGAGGCTCGGATGGCCGAGCGCGGCTACCTCGACGGCGCGCGCATGGCCAATGCCTTCAACATGCTGCGGCCGAACGACCTGATCTGGTCCTACATCGTCAACAACTACGTCAAGGGTAAGCCGCCCTCGGCCTTCGACCTGCTGTACTGGAACGCCGACGCCACCCGGATGCCGGCCGCCAACCACTCATTCTATTTGCGCAACTGCTACCTCGAGAACAACCTCGCCAAGGGCAAGATGGTCCTCGGCAACGTCCGCCTCGACCTCAAGAAGGTGAAGGTGCCGATCTTCAACCTCGCCACCCGCGAAGACCACATCGCCCCCGCGCTGTCGGTCTTCGAGGGCTCGCGCAAGTTCGGCGGCCCGGTCGACTACGTCCTGGCAGGCTCGGGCCACATCGCGGGCGTCGTCAATCCGCCCGCCAAGCCGAAATACGGCTTCTGGACCGGCGGCCCCGCGAAGGGCACCCTGGAGCAGTGGATCTCGGCCGCCGTCGAGAACAAGGGCTCGTGGTGGCCCTACTGGTTCTCCTGGCTGGAGCGGCAGGCCCCCGAGCGGGTGCCCGCGCGCAAGCCCGGCGGCGACGCCCTGCCCTCGCTCGGGCCGGCGCCCGGCACCTACGTGCGCATGAAGGCGTGAGCGGCGCGTCGCCCGATCCCGTCCGTTCGGGATCGGGGTCGCCTCGCATCCGCCGCCGGACGGGAGCGCCTCGGAGGGGGAGGCGGCGCCGGCACTGCGGAGGATCCCGCTTCCCCGACGCGAAACGCCCGGCGCCGCTGCTGCGACACCGGGCGTTTCGACGATTCGGAGCGTCCCGTCAGGCCGGGGCGCCCGAGGCCTCCCGCCTCAGTACTTGCGCACGAGCGGCGCCGGGACGGGCTTGGCCACCTCGCCGAAGACGTAGCGGAAGCCGACCGAGACGATGTCGGCGCTGGCGTCGGTGACGCCCGCGAAGGCGATGTTGCCGACGTTGTAGTCGCGCCCGATGCCGGCCAGGATCCGGTTGCGGTCGAGGAAGAAGTGCGAGTAGGCGACGTTCAGCGTCAGCTTCTCGCTGTAGCGGTAGCTCGCACCGACCGAGAGATTGATGCGGTCGCCGTCGGGCAGGCGCACCGAGCGGTTCGAGAAGTCGATCGGCGAGACCTCGTAGGCGAGGCCGCCGCGCACCGTCAGGCTCTGCGACCAGTCGTACTCGGCACCGATCGAGTAGTTGAACCCGTCCTTGTAGAAGAGCGGCAGGTTGCTCACCGGCACGCCGAGCGTCCGCGAGACGATGCCGACATTGCCGAGCCGGGTCCAGTTGTCCCACTCGAAGCCGAGATTGATCCGGGCGTTCGGGGCGACCGCCTGGGTCAGGCCGACGCTGACCTTCTCGGGCGTGTTGAGGTTCGAGGTGACCTGACCGGCGGTGCGGGCGAGCGCCACCAGCGGCACGCCGATCGAGCCCTCGATGTCGTGGTGGACCGAGGAGCGGTAGCCGAAGCCCAGCACGGTTCCGGCCCAGGGGGTGATCGTGGCACCCGCGGTGTAGCCCACGCCCCAGGACTCGCCCTTCAGGAAGGCGCTCGGATAGGTGGTGGGCAGGATGCCGGGGATCGGCAGCGCCTGGCGCAGGGTGAGGCGGAAATACTCGATGTTCGGCCCGGCCGCGATCGAGAGCCACTCGTTGACCTTGAACCCGATGACCGGGTTGAAGGCGAGCGAGAAGATCCGGCTCGAGCGGCCGTAGACCTCGCCGGCCCAGGTCTGGTTCGGCTTGGTCACGAGGCCGAAGGGCGCGCCCGTGGAGAGACCGAGCCAGATCCGGTCGTTGAGCTGGTAGGAGGTGGCGCCCGCCGGCACCACGGCGCCCTGCCCGATCTCGCCGGAGCCGCCGAGCGGCAGGAAGCCCGGATTGGTGCCGACCGTCGGCTTGATCTCAGCCGACAGGTTGATGAAGGTGAGGTTCTGCTCCGTCACCCAGCCCGGCCGCATCGTGATGACGGCGGGGTTCCAGAACATCGAGGAGACGCCGCCGGAGCCCGAGGCGGCGCCCGCGAACGACAGGCCCTGCGCTTCCGTGCTCTGCTCACGGATGCCGAAGGCGCCGGCCCAACCCTCCGTCGTACCGGCGACGGACCATCCGGCGGCGGCCACGCCCGCCAGGGCAAGTGCCCGAACCCAACGTGTCATCTCAAGCGAGCTCCCGATCTTGTTCGACGGTGCTGGATTCCCGACGCGATGTCCGGGCTGGCACCTTGACAATGACAATGAACGAACGACGAGTTCTCCGCAAGAAGAATGAAGTCAAATATTACCAAATATTAGGCGCTGATTTTTCCGTCGACGACTGCATTCACGACAGGACGGCAGGATTCGTGGCCTTCGGCCCCGTGACCCAGCAGAATAGTTCACATGTAAACTGCCCGGTTCGCGAAGCGCCCGTCACGCTTTCGCGCGGGTTTGTTGCTCTGAGGCAACAAATGAGCATCCGGCCGGGGCGTCCCCCGGGGAACGCCCCCGGCCGCTCGGCGCTTGCACCGGTTCGGCCGGGTCGCCATGGTCCGGCCGCTGCAACCTCCGGAGAGAGAGCGATGAAGCTGATCCGCCACGGTGCCCAGGGCGACGAGAAACCGGGCCTCGTCGATGCCAGGGGCGGCTACCGCGACCTCTCGGCGGTCCTGCGCGATATCGCCGGCCCCGCCCTGGCGCGCGAGTCCCTCGACCGGCTGCGGATGATCGATCCCGAGTCGCTGCCGCTGCTGCCGCCGGGCACCCGCCTCGGACCCTGCGTCGGCGGCACCCGCAACTTCGTGGCGATCGGGCTGAACTTCGCCGACCACGCCGCCGAGACCGGATCGCCGATCCCGGCCGAGCCGATCCTGTTCAACAAGGCGCCGTCCTGCATCAGCGGCCCGAACGACCCGGTGATCATCCCCAAATCCTCGGCCAAGACCGATTGGGAGATCGAGCTCGCCGTGGTGATCGGCGCGCGGGCGAGCTACGTCCATGCCAACGAGGCGCTCGACTACGTCGCGGGCGTCTGCATCTGCAACGACGTCTCCGAGCGCGCGTGGCAGATGGAGCGCGGCGGCACCTGGACCAAGGGCAAGGGCTGCCCGACCTTCGGGCCGATCGGCCCCTGGCTCGTCACCCTCGACGAGATCCCGGACCTGAAGAACCTCGGCATGAGCCTCGATGTCGGCGGGCAGCGCATGCAGACGGGCTCCACCGCGACGATGATCTTCGACGTGCCCCAGCTCGTGGCCTACACCTCGCACTTCATGATGCTGGAGCCGGGCGACATCATCACCACCGGCACGCCGCCCGGCGTCGGCCTCGGCATGAAGCCGCCGCGCTACCTCCGACCCGGCGAGGAGATGGTCCTGCGCATCGACGGCCTCGGCGAGCAGCGCCAGCGCGTCATCGCCTTCGACGACTGGACCGCGAAGGTCTCGGCGGGCGAGCCGACGGCGTGAGGGACCGCGCGCCCACGGCTCCGTCGGGGCGCCCCGCGACGGAGCCGGGCGCGCGCGCCGCCTCCGTCGGCCGGTCGAACTGGCCGCCGGTCGGCAGGCGGGCGGCGCATCCTCGGATACGGAGCGGACCGGGCCGGCCTATCGCGGCGCCGACCCGCCATGGATCGCCGCATCGAGCGTGTTGCCCTTCGCGGCTACGGCGCGGGCCGGCCCGTCGAGGGCCGCCGCATGCGTCGCAGCATCGGGCATCGCGGCTCTGCGCCATCGCCGCTTCGGCGACGGGCGCACTCTGCCTGTTCCCATAACCGCTGACGGAGTGACTTTGAAGACACAAGGTAATTTCCGGGCCTTACCCAAAATGGCTGCTGACGCTGTACCTTTTTCCCTCGGGCAATACGCAGGTTTGTACCCAAATGCCGCGGCCCCCTTTGAGGCAAGCCATCCCTTTGCATTACCTGCCTCATTCGGCTCGCTCAGCAGGGTGCCCTTTCCGTCGCGCCCGGTATGCCTCCGCCTCCTCAGAATTCGTCATCGCTTCCTCCGCCTCCCGATAACGGTAGACTTCGACGAAGTGGCCAGTAGGGACCGGGGCGTGGCTTAAGTCCGCCTTCTTGACGATCTGCCTCGTCACGGGGCGTGACAGGCCGTATCGCTCGGCAAGATGTCGGATCGTACCGTATTCCTTGCAGAACTGCTCGAAGTCGTCGTTCCGCACCCACCACTGCTTGTTCGTGCGCCCGAGGACTTGGCTGGCCGGGACGAGATCGGCCTTCACCAAGCCGAGAAAACCCCAATAGTTGACGCCGAACCGCTTGGCCGCCTCTTCTAGCAGCATGCTGTCGGCGGGCTGGTCATGAAGCGCGAGCACGTCGCCGACGGACACGAGAACGCCTCTCAAGCCCGGCGTCCTCAAGAGCCTCCCCCGTGCGCGCACGCGGCCTACGAGAAGAAGCGGCATCAGACGGTCCATGCCGATCCTCGCTTTGAAGGACGCCAATGGAATGCCGGCCTCATCGTCCAGGGGAACTGCCCGTTCCGGTGCACCCCCAGCCAGTTGGTCCACCAGGGACGCGAGCTCGCGTAGCGAGTAGTTCCTGCCGCGCCGACTCTCCACGAGAGGTTCCCTGACGGCGACCAAGCCGGCATCGACCAAGCGCTCGAAAGCTGGGACGCTGATCCCCAGCCAAAGGGCGGCGTGCCGCTGGCTCAGCGTATCAGAGAGAAGCTCGCGCATCTTCGAAACCGCGTCGCCGTCGAGAAGCAGCCTCGACAGCGGGGTGCTGTTCGACGGGACTAGGCCGTGAAGCTTTGCGATCTCGAAGTACGTCGGCCGGTCAATCCGCGCCTCTCGCGATGCCGTCGTGAGCGTGATGCCCGGTTGCGCGGACAGCCTCGTCCTGCCGGCGTGGTGGCGCACAATCTCGCGCATGGGGTCCAAGGATGGTTCGGTTGAGCTGAGGAGCCACCTCGACAACGCACCGTAGGCGGTCCTGGCGGACAGATCCCGCCTGTTCCGCGCTGGCACGTCGGCCACCATGCGGTCCAAGATGCCCTCGTAGGAGGTTGGCCAGTCCGCGAGCAACTCCAGTCCTCGGCGGCTCGCGGTGGCCGTCGTTGGCCGATCGGCCTTCCTCAGGGCGAGCCGCTGCCCATGTTCGGCGACCTGACCTGACCGGTATTTTGGACCGAGCCAGTTGCGAGGCTACTGCATGGTGGCGGCCATGGGTAGCCGGAAGGCCAGATCGGGGTAGCTGACGGGCGCGGGCGGCCGATAGCCCAAGGACGA
>NZ_JBWJYM010000015.1:0-52867 GCF_056431005.1 Methylobacterium sp. HJ2
GTCCGTGAACGCGTAGTAGGGCGCGGCGAGTTCCTCCAGCCAGAAGCCGGTCTTGCGGCCGGTGTCGCCGAGGCGGTCGTGCGAGGTCAGGACGATCAGGATCTTCATCGGGGGTCTCCGGGGCGTGTCTGGGTCTGCCGTTCGCACGCTCGCGCGGGGGGCGGTCGTGGCGGCACGCCACCCCGTCCGTGGAGCGCTCGACGATCCTCTCGCGCACGCGCGCGAATTCGGTTCGGGGCCACCATCGATCGCGCCCCGAGGCCCTCCCGCCGCATCGCGACCCGCTGCGGCGGGCATGCCCCGACGACGTCTCCCCGGTCGCTGCGGTTGCCGTCATCGCCCCCCGGTGCCGATCGAGCCCGGCCCCGGGTCGGCATGGCATCCTCAGGGATGCTGCGGCAGCGGGCCCTTGCCCGCCTGGGCCAGGCCCTTGCCCGCCTGGGCCAAGCTGTTGCCCGCCTGGGCATCGAACTCGTCCCGCAGATACGGCGCCGTGCGACTCTCCCGCGCCTGGGCCACGATCTCGGGACGGCCGGCCGCCACCACGGTGCCGCCCAGGCTTCCGGCGCCGGGCCCCACGTCGATGACGTGATCAGCCGCAGCGACGACGCGCATGTCGTGCTCGACCATGACGACCGTGTTGCCCGCATCGACCAGGCCGTTGAGCTGGGCCATGAGGCGATCCACGTCGGTCGGGTGCAATCCTGTCGTCGGCTCGTCGAGGACATAGAGCGTGCCCCCGCGCTGCCCCCTCTGCAATTCGGTCGCGAGCTTGATGCGCTGGGCCTCCCCGCCGGAGAGTTCGGTCGCCGGCTGGCCGAGGCGCAGGTAGCCGAGGCCGAGATCCCGCAGCACGGCGAGCGGCCGCAGTACGGAGGGCTCGTCCGCGAAGGCCGCGCAGGCGCGCTCGACGGTCAGCCCGAGCACGTCCGCGATGGTCAGCCCGTTCCAGGTGACCTCCAGCGTCGCCGGCGCGTAGCGGGAGCCGTGGCAGGTCGGGCAGGGGGCGTAGACGCTCGGCATGAACAGGAGTTCGACGCTGACGAAGCCCTCGCCCTCGCAGGCCGGGCAGCGGCCCTTCGCGACGTTGAAGGAGAAGCGGCCGGCATCGTAGCGGCGTCGGCGTGCCTCGGGCGTGGCGGCGAACAGTTTGCGCACGGCGTCGAACAGGCCGGTATAGGTCGCGAGGTTCGAGCGGGGCGTGCGCCCGATCGGTTTCTGATCGACCTTCACCAAGCGACGAATCGCGTCCATGCCGCCGACGATGCGCCCCTCAGTCGGGCCCGGCGCATCGTCGTGGGGATCCTCCGGCTCGTCTCCGGTGTCGACGGGCCTGCCGAGGCGGTCGCCGACGAGTTCCAGCAAGGCCTGGCTGACGAGGCTCGACTTGCCGGAGCCGGAGATGCCGGTCACGGCGGTGAGACAGCCCAGCGGGAACGAGGCCGACACGCCGCGCAGGTTGTTGCGGACGATCCCCTCCAGGTGCAGCCATCCCGAGGGCTCGCGCCGCAGGCACCGCGGCGGTTCGGCGAGTCCGAACAGGTGCAGGCGCGTGCGCGACGCCTCCACCGCGCGCAGGCCCTCCGGCGGGCCGCTGTAGAGCACAGTGCCCCCGTGCTCGCCCGCATCCGGGCCGACATCGACCAGCCAGCCGGCGCGACGCATCGTGCCGAGGTCGTGCTCGACGACGAACAGCGAATTGCCCGCCGCGAGCAGCCCGGCGAGGGCGTCGTGCATGGCATCCCCGTCGGCGGGGTGCAGACCCGCCGTCGGCTCGTCGAGCACGTAGGCCACGCCGAAGAGTTGGGAGCGGAGCTGGGTGGCCAGGCGCAGGCGCTGCAATTCGCCCGACGACAGGGTCGTGGTCACCCGGTCCAGGGGCAGGTAGCCGAGGCCCAGATCCGTGAGCGTCCCGATGCGGTCGATGAGATCGGCGGCGATGCGCTGGGCGGCGAGCCGCTTCTCGATCGAGAGGTTCGGCGTCGCGCGCACGTCCGGCGCGCCGGCATGGGCCGACGCCCCGGAAGCGGCCCGCCGCGCCCGATCCCGCCGGCCCACTTCGCGATCGAGCGTCCCGGGATCGGCGGTCTCGCCGGTGCCGTCATCGGGCAGCCGGTCCTCGGCGACCGGCCGCAACACCGCGGCGAGGTCGGAGAGCGGCAGGCGCGACATGTCGCCGATATCGAGACCCGCGAAGGTGACCGAGAGCGCCTCGGGCTTCAGGCGCTTGCCGTGGCAGACGGGGCAGTCCTCGCTGACGAGGTAGCGCGCCGCCCGCCGACGCATGAGGGCGCTCTGCGAATGGGTGAAGGTGCCGAGCACGTGGCGGCGGGCGCTCGTGAACGTCCCCATGTAGCTCGGCTCCAGGCGACGCTTGCGGGCGGCCCGCGTCTGCTCCGGGGAGAGCCCGGCATAGACCGGCTCCTGCGGCTGGTCGTCCGTGAACAGGATCCAGTCCCGGAGTGCTCGCGGCAGGTCCTTCCAGGGCGTGTCGACGTCGACCCCCCGGCTCACCAGGATGTCCCGCAGGTTCTGCCCGCCCCAGGCCTGCGGCCAGGCCGCGACGGCGCGCTCGCGGATCGTCAGCGACGGGTCGGGCACCATGGACGCTTCCGTGGCCCGGTAGATCCGTCCGAGCCCGCCGCAGGATGGGCAGGCGCCCTGGGGCGTGTTGGGCGAGAAATCCTCCGCGTAGAGCATCGGCTGGCCCGGCGGGTAGGTGCCGGCGCGCGAGTACATCAGCCGCACGAGGCTCGACAGGGTGGTGACGCTGCCGACCGAGGAGCGGGCGCTGGGCGTGCCGCGCTGCTGCTGGAGGGCGACGGCCGGGGGAAGGCCCTCGATGGCGTCGACGTCGGGCACGCCGACCTGGTCGATCATCCGCCGCGCGTAGGGGGCGACCGACTCGAAGTAGCGACGCTGGGCCTCGGCATAGAGCGTGCCGAAGGCGAGGGAGGACTTGCCGGAGCCGGAGACCCCCGTGAACACCACGAGGGTGTCGCGCGGCAGCTCCACGTCGACGTCGCGCAGGTTGTGCTCCCTGGCGCCCGTCACCGTGACATAGCCCGGCCGTCCCGCGCCTGATCGCGTCATCCCGACCAGGTCTCTGGGCTTCGGCTGGTCCATGACACCTCCTCTCGACGGGCCCTCTCCCGCCGGACACCCGATCGGATTGCGCCCCGTCAGGAGATCCGGGAGCGCGGCTGCTCCTTGCTGCCCTCCTGTCGGATCGCTCCTCCGGACGACGGCCGACGCGGCGTGGCCGGAGCGCGGGGGGCCCGGATCCGCATCGTGTGGCCGACATCCGCCTGCCGCCGCTCCGGCCGGGCGACACCCCCGTGAGGCACAACCGCGCTTGCCCACAGGGTCGCCAGCCGCGTCGACGGAACGGCGCGCACCGGCCCTACCTGCCGCCCCACGCCCCGACGTCAACCCGATCGGCAACGCCGTCGCGACGCCGCAGGCCCGTTCCGTTGCCGACGACCCAATCCGAGCGGCCACAGCTCCGATGCGACGGGCCGGAGTTCAGACGTCTGCGGGCCCGGCGACCGGATCCCGGCGACCGGATCAGGCGGACGAAGCCACCCGGGGGCGGCCCCGCCGCACGCTCGGGCACGGTCAGGCGGCCGGAACGCGCTTGGACACCGCGGCGAGGGGCGGGGCGTGTTTCAGGTCGGGGGGCGTTTTGAAGTCCCGAGCCGCACCGCGGGACGCCTTGACGCCACGCGGAAAGCCGCTGCGATCCCGATAGGAGCGTCGACGCCCCGCCCCCCGGCTGTGCCGCGCCGTGGTGGCCTGGGCGTCCATCAGGTCGATTGCGGTGATGCCGAGCAGCAGAGCCAGTGCGACCACGACATTGTCGCGCTTCGGGTTGTCCGACCGCAGCGCCGTCATCACGGTCGCGATGTCGAGGCCGTCGCCGGCAACCCGGCTCCAGAGCCCGAGCGTCTTGTCGACCGACAGCGAGAGGACGCCGCTGCCGATCTCGCGCGCGCCGTAGGCGCGCACCAGGGCCTCCTTGCCCTCCATGCCGAGCGCCGCCGTGATGCGCCGGGGTGCCAGGAGTTGGGTGAGACCCAGGCCGATGCTGAACCAGCCGAGCCCCTTGGCGAGGCTGTCCGGGATGCCGCGCGAACTCGGCCCGGACTGTAGGACCTTCGGATCGCCCTCGGACCGCGCGATGTTCGAGAGGCTCGTCATGTTCATCATGCTCCCTCCGCAAAGTGTCAGGGTTTGAGAACGACCTTGATGCAGCTGTCCTGCTTGTCCCGGAACATCCGGTACATCTCGGGACCCTTCTCGAGCGGGACCTCGTGCGTGATGACGAAGGAGGGGTCGATCTGCTCCTCCTCGATCCGGCGCAGGAGATCGCCTGTCCAGCGCTGAACGTGGGTCTGGCCCATACGGAACGTCAGGCCCTTGTTCATCGCCGCGCCCATCGGGATCTTGTCCGCGAGGCCGCCATAGACCCCCGGGATCGAGATCAGGCCGCCCGGCCGGCACACGTAGATCATCTCCCGCAGCACGTGCGGCCGGTCGTTCTCGGCCAGGACGATCTGCTTGGCCCGGTCGTAGACCGTGTCCGGCATGGTGGGGCTGACATGGCTTTCCATGCCGATGCAGTCGATGCACTTCTCGGGACCCTCGCCGCTCGTCAGCTCGTTCAGGCGCTCGACGACGTTCTCCTCAGTGAAGTTGATGGTGACGGCACCGCCCGCCTCGGCCATCTCCAGCCGCTCCGGCAGGTGGTCGATGGCGACGACCTGCTCGGCGCCCAGGAGCACGGCCGAGCGGATCGTCATCTGGCCGACCGGTCCGCACCCCCAGATCGCCACGGTGTCCGTGGGCTGGATGTCGGCCTGTACGGCCGCCTGCCACCCGGTCGGGAAGATGTCCGAGAGGAAAAGCAGCTTCTCGTCGGGGATGCCCTCGGGCACCTTCTGGACGGTCGCATCGGCGAACGGCACCCGCAGGTACTCGGCCTGGCCGCCCGGGTAGCCGCCGGTGAGATGCGAGTAGCCGAACAGGCCCGCGGTGGTGTGCCCGAAGACCTTGTCGGCAAGGTACTTCTTGCGGTTGCTCCGCTGGCAGACGGAGAAGTAGCCGCGTTTGCACTGATCGCACTCGCCGCAGACGATGGTGAACGGGACCACGACGCGGTCGCCCGTCTTCAGCGTGCCGTTGAGCCCGCGCCCGGTCTCGACGACCTCTCCCATGGTCTCGTGACCCAGGACGTCGCCGGGGAGCATGGCGGGAATGAAGTTGTGAAAGAGGTGCAGGTCCGAGCCGCAGATCGCGCAGCTCGTGACTTTGACAATGACGTCGCGTCCGTCCTCGATCGCCGGATCGGTGACGGTGTCGCAGCGGATATCCTCTTTCCCGTGCCAGACCAGGGCGCGCATGCCTTTCTCCCGTTGATTGAGTGCGGAACGCCTCGACAGACCCGCAGAACCCGTTCGATCCGGACCATCCGAGGACGTACGGACCGAGGTTCCGTCCGAAGAATTCAAGCTTCCATGGGATTTCGCCCAAAATAGATCCCGTTAAGTCCTCAATCCGTTCAATAACGATGCAGATATCTCCATCGATCGTCTGGTGAATTCATCGTCCGGCAATCAAGGCGGAGCGAGCGCAGCCGCCGGTCCTGGCTGGTCATCCGCCCCTCATCGTTCAGGGGCGCGAGGCAGCGAGAACAGGGTGTCCGATCTGCCGTCGCCGTTTCGATCACCGCCGTCCCTGTGACGAGCGTGGAAAGACGCGGTCCATCTTCGAATAGGCTCCGCGTAATCTTGAGCGGGCCGTGTTCCTGGCCAGGATTTACGGCTCCTGTGGTCGCCGGATCGGCAAAATACTGGAAATGCTCTGGCCGACTTAGGTACGAACCGAGACGACCGACACCCGTTTCCCGCGGACGAATCCTTAGGACACCTCCGGTGCGCGCCTCTTTCTCAGGCCCGGACAGGACCTGCGCCGCTGGCGAGCGGGATACCGGAGGAGGCCTAGGGACATGCCCGGATCCCCCGGCGCGACGCGCGACGTCACCTTCGCGCCGACGAGGGTGGCCGGGCTGCCCGCCGGATGGGAGATCCGCCGTGAGTGATGTGCTTTCGCAGGACGACCGCGACGCCTGCGCGCGCGCGGCCTTCGCCGAGATCGAGGCCGTGCTCGATCGTCGCTGTCCCGAGATGAAGGGCGTCTTCTGGACCGCCGTCGATCGGTACTATCGGGCGAACGCCCCACCCGGTGAACAGCCTCAAGCGTCGGCGGAGCCGAGGCGGGACATGCGGGGATCCGCACGCGTGGAGGGATCCGCACGCGGTTGACAGGGATCGTCCTAAGGACATGTCCCCGGAACGGCCACCGCAGCGGGCCGGTTCGCGATAGGAGCGGCGCCCGTCGGGCCCGGAGCTTCGCGGACGGCTCATCCATGCTGGCGGCCTTTGAACGCGCGTCGGGCGCCATCGTGATGGCCGTAATCCTCCTCGACGTGTTCCTCACCGTCCTCTACGCCCGCATCGGCACCGGGCTGATCGCCGAGCGCGCCGCACATCTCACCTGGATCGCTCTGCGCCACGTCGCGGAGGCGGTTCCCGCGCGTCGCGGCCCGGTGTTGTCCCTCTGCGGCCCGATCATCCTTCTGCTCTACGTCCTGCTCTGGGCCATCGGTCTGACGCTCGGCGCCGGGCTGATCATCCATCCCAGCCTCGGCACGGGCGTCCAGGCGAGCAACGGCCCGACACCCACGGACTTCGTCGCCGCGCTCTATGCCGGGGGCAGCAGCATGGCCCTCGTCGGCGCTAGCGACTTCAAGCCGACGACCGAGGCCTACCGGCTCTGCTATCTCGTGAACTCGCTGATCGGGATGTCGGTGACCTCGTTGGTCCTGACCTACGTCATGCAAGTCTACGGCGCCCTTCGGCAGCGCAACGCACTCGGATTGCAGCTCTACGTCCTCTCCGGGGAAACCGCGGATGCGGGCGCGTTGCTGGCGCGGCTGGGGCCTCGCGGGCAGTTCAGCGCCGGCTACAGCCATCTCGTCACGCTGGCCGACGAGATCGCCGCGATGAAGGAGACCCACCACTTCTACCCGGTGCTGTTCTATTTCCGCTTCCGGCAGCCGTACTATTCGGTCTCGGCTCAGGCGCACCTCATCCTCGATACCGTGTCGCTGATCCGCAGCACGCTCACGGGTGCGGAGACGGCCTGGCTCAAGGACGCCGCCGCGGTCGAGGCACTCTGGCGCGTGGCGCTGAAGCTGGTCGTCACGCTCGAAACGGCCTTCCTGCCGGGCGACGCGTCGGCGGCGGCGGCCGATCCCGAAGAGCGGCAGAGGTGGCGGGCCCATTGGCAGCGGGCGGCGTCCCGGCTCGCCGAGCAGGGGGTCGCGGTCGCGCAGGCGGAAACCGGGGAGCCCGCCTACCTCGACCTGCGCGCGCGCTGGTCGCCGCACATCGCGCGACTCGCTCCTGCGATGGCCTATCGGAGCGCGGACATCGACCCCCACGGATCGGAGGACCCCTAAGGGACAAGCCGGATGTGCCGGTGTCGCGCCGTCGGGAGAATGAGGCGACCATTCTGGAGGAAGCCCATGGCGATACTCGCCTCAATGACCATGACGGATCCCGCCGCATCCGGGGCCATTCGGGTGCCGCGGCATTCGGACTGGATGCCGGAAGCGCCGAGCGCCGCCTGTGCGCTGACGCGGAAGCTCGATGGCTTCGTCGCGCTGACGCATCAGGATCGCGCGGCACTCGAGGGTCTGATCGTCTACGTTCGGCCGTTCGAGCGGCATACCGTCCTGATCGAGCAGGACGGCTTGGCCGACCACGCGATCATCGTGTTCTCCGGGTTCGTGGCCCGTTACAAGCGCCGCGCGTCCGGTCAACGTCAGATCGTGGCCTACCTGATCCCTGGCGATCTCTGCGACCGTGGCGCCCTCCACGGCTACCCGCTCGACCACGCGATGGAGGCGCTCACCCATTGCCGGATCGCCAAGGTTCCGCGCGCGGCCTACCTCGATCTGCTCGGTCGGCATCCCCGCATCGCCCTGGCCTTGCAGCATGCGCGGTTCGCCGAAGAGGCGACAGCCCGCGAGTGGCTGGTCAGCATCGGCATGCGCTCGGGTCTCGAGCGCACGGCGCATCTCCTGTGCGAATTGCTGGAACGTCTGGGGGCGATCGGCCAAGTCACCGACGGCCAGTACGGCCTGCCGCTGACGCAGATGGATCTCGCCGACACGCTCGGACTCTCGACCGTGCACGTCAACCGGGTGCTGCAGGCCCTGCGGCGCGACGGGCTGATCGCGCTGCGCGGACGCCGCCTGCAGATCCTCGCACCGCAGCAGCTGCGCCAGCTCGCGGAGTTCGAGTCCGGCTACCTCTGATGCCGGGCGGGCTTTCCGGCTGGCCGAGGTGGCCAGGTCCCGGGTTCCGGCCACGGGCGGCCTGCACATCGCCCCCGGATGGGCGCATGCCGGCTGTGGCCGCAATCGGCACCACCGTGTCGTGCGAGAGGGTGAAGGGGCAGCCTGCCGAGCCCGTCGAGGATCCTGCGCCGCCTCGCTCCGACCAGGGCCGGAGGGCGGCCTATGCGTCGAGCCGACGGGCGGGCTGCACGCCCGCCGCCGCCGCGATGAGGATGGCTTCCGGTAAGGTGCGCGCACCGAGCGCCTCCATGACCCGAGCGCGGTGGATCTCCACCGTACGCGGGCTCAGCCCCAGGGTTCGCCCGATGGTCTTGTTGGTGCCGCCGGCCAGCAAACCCTCCAGCACCTCGCGCTCCCGCGCGGACAACGCCGCGATCCGGTCGCGGGCTTCATCGCGCCCGCGCGCTTGATCGGCCTCGGCATGGATCTCGGCCAGCGCCGTCCGGACGGCGAACAGCAGCGCCTCCGGCGTCCAGGGCTCTTCGAGGAAGTCGACCGCTCCCGCCTTTGGCGCGGACCCCGAAGGCGACCTCGCCCCGGCTCGCACCGGTCGCCACCACGGGCAGGTGCGCGCGTGCGGCCTTCAAGGCGCTCGCTGCGACCAAGTCGCCGGGCTCCTTGACCTGGAGTACGACGCAGCCCGGCATCAGCGAGCCCGCCACGACGAGGAAGGCCTCGCTGCTCGCGAAGGCCTGCGCCTCGTAGCCTGCGGCCTGCAGAACTCCGACGAGGCTTCGCCGGGCGTCGTCTCCGGCGGCGATCACATAGGCGCGCAGGCCCGTCTCGGTGGTGACGTCCTGCGCGATCCCGCCGACCAGTCGGATGTGGCCGTCGATCGGGGGAATCGGGAACAAGGTGTCGCGAATGCGGCGCACGGCGCGGTCCGCGGCGCGCAGGATGCGGTACTCCAGGACCAGGGTCTCGCCGCTGCCGACCCGCTCCAGCGCCCGTGCGGCGGCATCGCGGTCCTCCGGATGGACGCTGGCGAGCCAGCCCGCGACATCCGGCATATCCTCGATGGGCATGCCCCAGACCTGCGCGAAGGCCGGGCTGAGATAATCGAGCCGCCCACTCTGCAAGTCGGCGAGCCAGAGCACGTTCGTCGAGTGCTCGGCGAAGCGCCGGAAGCGCTCCTCACTCTCGCGCAGGGCGACCTCGGCGCGCTTTTCCCGATCGATGTCCTGCACCACCACGATGGCGCCGTTGATCTCGTGGTCGACGTTGTGAAACGGAGCGGCGCTCACGCGCGTCCAGCACTCGCGGCCATCCGGGTGGGTGAAGATAAAGTCGACGCCCGGAACGACGGTCTCACCCCGCAGGCCCCGGGCTCCGGGATAATCCGCCGCGTTCAGCCGTCGCCCGTCCGGCGTGTAGGCCCTCCAGCGCTCACTCGCCCCCGACTCCGCGGAGGGGATCCGTTCGAGCGCGTAGTGATCGAGCACTTGGTTTGCCAGCGCGATGGTGCCGTCCGGATTGACGAGGCCGACTCCGATCGGCAGCTGCGCCAGCGTCGCTGAAAGCCGGTGCTCGCTCTCGCGCAGCGCGGCCTCGGCGCGCATCTGCGCGGTGATCTCGACCACGACGCCGACGAAAGACACCGGCCGACCGTCCTCGAAGCCGGTCCGGCCATGGGTCGAGACCCAGCGCACGACACCGTCGCGGATGCCGATGACGCGGTACTTGATGTGGTAGACGCCGTCGCCGGCCGGGTCCGTACAGCCTGCGACGGCCGCCTCCACCCGCGAGCGGTCGTCCGGGTGAATGGCGGAGCGCCAGACCTGTTCGTCGACCGGCGCCTCGGGTGGCAGGCCCCACAGCGCCTTCAGATGGGCGCCCCAGTCGAGCGCGCCGCTTTGCGGATCCCAGGAATAGGCCGAGAGACCGACGAGATCGATGGCGGCCTGAAGCCGGGTCTCACTCGCGCGCAGCCGTGCCTCGGACTGCTTGCGGGCCGAGATGTCCGTCCCGATCATCGCCGCGCCAATGAACATCCGCGCGTCATCGTAGAGGGCGAAGGCCCGCCACAGGACCGTCATTCCGGCGCCGCCGCTGAAATGCCGGAACCGTACCTCCGCCTCCCAGTACCCGTCTCGCAGCAGGGCCGGCAGCGCGACGTCGTGGATGGCGTCTTGGTCGACGGCCTGGAAGAAGTCCGCCACCGCGAGGCCCGCGATGTCTTCGTCAGGCTGGAGCCCGACCATGCTGCGTCCGGCCGCGTTCAGGAAAACCGGTCTGAGCTCGGTATCCACGATACCGATGAACACCCGTGACTGCCGGATAACAGCCGCGAACAATTCATCGAGCTGAGGCGCTCGTACAGGTTCAGAATAATCTCGCAGGCCGTCAATGCTCGGGCCAAATCGAGCCCGTCTATCGGCGTTGCTGGGAGATCCATCCTGGCACATTCACGCTTGGCTTTCTTCAGCTACGGTTGGGCACCGGTTCTGAAGTCCGGGAGGTGGCGTCCTCGGTTGACGATCATACATCGTCAAGCGGCGATATGATCTTCCATTTTTGGGAAAGATACAAACTATGTCAGTGTGTTGCGCTCAATATGGTTGTGGTCAATCGGATACGTATTGCCGCGCTGGGAACAAGTATTGAATTCCGATCGGATCGAACGAGAGAGGATCGAGCAAGACGTCCATCGCTGCGGCGCGCGGGCGCGCGATGATCAGCCCGGCCGACGGGCCTGGGCGGGTCGTGCGGGGCATGGCAGCCGCCTTCCCTCCCGGTCCCGGGCTGGGCCCCGGGGGATCGGGCCGGCCCCCATGCGCGAGCACGCTCGGTTGATGGACGCGCCTCCTCGACCGACCACGCTCGTTGGCCTGCGGGCGAGCCGAGCGGCCTCGCGTCGAGGCTGTGGGGAGCCGTACGGCTGCGAGGACCGCGCTGGCACCGGCAGCGCCGGCCGAGAGGCGCTCCTCAGAAAAGCGGGAACAGCTACAACGTGCGGTCCGTTGCTTGGTGCCACTTCTAGGAGTCACCCTGCATGGACGTTTGGCAGCTCATCGCGCGCGATCACGAGAACATCGCCCAGCTTATCCGCGAGATCCCCTATGCCCTGAACGGCTCGGGCGTGATCCGCAGCCGGGAGCGCATGCTGAGCGACCTCATGGACGAACTCGAGCTGCACGCGATCGGGCTCGATGCCAGCCTCTATGCTCCGCTCAGCCGGGATAGCAGGACGCGGCCGCTCATCGAGGACCTGCACTGCGAGCACGCGGAATTCACGCGCCAGCTCAAGGGCTTGGCACGCTATCGGCGGACGGGTTCGGCCGGCTGGCTGAACACCTTCGAGGATGTCACCTTCCTCATCGACCAACACCTGCACCGCCATGCCCACGAGCTGATCCCGGCCGCCCGCTCGCGGTTCTCGCCGCAGGAGGCCGAGAACGCCATGCGGGCCTTCATCCGGGCGAAGACCAGGGCGTTCCAGGCGCGGCGGCGGAGCGGCACGGTGAGCGGCCTCCTGTCGGACGACACCGGCCGCACGGCCCTGATCGCTGCCGTGTTGGGTGGCGCCGGCTACCTGGCTTGGCGCACAGGGCTCTTCGGCAACGCGAAGCCCCGAGGGGGCCGAGCGGCCGTCAGCCGATCCGGGAGCGAGACGCAGGTCGAGCGCCGCGAGCGTCGGCTCGATGAGGCCGTTGCGGATACGTTCCCGGCGAGCGACCCGATCTCCCCGGGACGATTCACGAAATAGCGGCCCGCGCCGGGCGGGAGCGGGGTGCTGGCGCCCGTCCGGGGCGCGCCGTCGAGGAGGCCCTCCGCCAGTGGCTGCCTCGCCCTCGGGCGGGGCGGCTGCCGGCACCGGGCGGGGGGCCGGCAACGAGGGAGGGCGCCGAACCCTCTCGAGCCTCAAAGATTTTCTCGCCCGCAGGCGTGAATCCGGCGGTTCTATCTCGGATGGCCTCGGTGGCAGACCGGATTAATCCCGATGGCGTGGCTGTAACAGACTGGGCATTAGAAAAATAGCCGGCGGATTAATCCGCCTCACTGTTTGTCGGCGGTCCAATCTGCTTGTGGAACGCTTTCTTCCTGCGGCGAATTTCTTCCGAGAAGTTCCTCAGGAGACGCGCAATGCGCCAGACGCTCACAGCCCTCACTCTGCTCACCCTGCTCGGCCTCAGCCCGGCCGCCGCACAGACCACCGTGACCAGCAAGCCCGCACCCGATGCAGCCACGAGCGAGACCTCAGGCGGCCAGAAGGCCGTCACCCGCCCGAACACCGATCGGCCGGACGCCAGCAACCCGAGCACCACGGGCACCGCCTCGCAGGCCAAGCTGGAGGAAGGCTCCAACAGCTTCACCGAGGCGCAGATCCGTCATCGCCTGGATGAGGCCGGCTACAAGGACGCCAAGGACCTCAAGAAGGACGACAAGGGCATCTGGCGGGGCACCGCGATGATGAACGGCAAGGCCGTGCCTGTCGGCGTGGACTTCAAGGGCAACGTCGCCGCGCAGTGAGCGGCAGCCGCACGCCCGACATCGAGACGAACCGTCAGGAGGCCATCATGGCACAGCAAACCATCACCGCCCTGTTCGACCGCTACGAGGATGCCAGCGAGGCCGTCGCGAAGCTCGAGGCGGGGGGCATCCCGCATTCCGACATCAGCATCGTCAGCAACAACGAAGGCGACCGCCATGCGGGCCGCCTGGGCTCCGGGGACCACCCGCATGCCAAGCACGGTGCCGAGACCGGCGCGGGCACCGGGGCGACGCTCGGCACGCTGGCGGGCGGCGCAGCGGGTCTGCTCGCCGGCCTCGGTCTTCTGGCTATTCCGGGCGTCGGCCCCGTGGTTGCCGCCGGTTGGCTCGTCAGTGCCGTCACGGGCGCGGGGATCGGCGCGGCAGCGGGCGGGCTGGCCGGGGGGCTGGCGGGCGCCGGCATGAGCGAGGGCGATGCCCACGCCTATTCGGAGGGAGTGCGCCGGGGCGGGACGCTCGTGACGGTGCGCGCCGACAGCGCCCGGGCGCCCATGGTCATGGATGCCCTGGAGCAGCACGGCTCGATCGATATGGACGAGCGGACACAGGGTTGGCGTTCGGAGGGCTGGACGGCGCCGACGGCCACCAGCACCACCGAGCTCCAGCCTCCGGTCTCCGGCACCGGCCTGTCGACGGCCGGGATGGTGGAGGGGCGCAACCGTGTGCGTGCCTATCCGAGCGCCGAGAACATGCCGTAGGGCTCCCACGCCCGCACCTGGGCCGGCGGCCCGTTTCGGGCTCGCCGGCCACGGGTTGCCGGTGGATGGCGGGCCGGGAGGACCGGGCGCCGAGCCGAGGTCGGCTCGACCCCTCGAAATCCTCGTGCGGCTGAGGCCGCAGGGCGCGCCTCATGCCCGAGCACGAATCCGGACCCGACGCCAGCGGCTGAACGCCTCCGTGCCGCATCTCTGCGTCCGCCATTCATCGCGCCAACGGATTCAGCCCCCGCTTTCGGCCGCGGGCCTGAAGCACGCGAAAGCTTTCATCGGGAAATCTGCCCGGCTTGCGGATGGAAACGCTGTGCTTCCGCATCGGCTGACGGAGATCGAATACCGCGATTTTTCACCGACATCCGTAATGGCCGCAGCGTGCCCGACACCGACGGCCCGCAGCTGCCAGACCACGCGCAGGCTATTTGGCGGGATTAAAGTACAAGCGCTGATCGTTGCACAGCTAGACCGAAAGCGGGCGGAGTGCGCGATGGCAGCGCGATTTGGCATCACGGGCACCGGACCATCCGGTGATGCCTCGGAAACTCGCCGCCATCCCGCAAGCGCCATCGTGCTGGCCATGAAATGGGAAGAACTTGGCTACCGCCACGTGCAGATCACAGATTCTCGCGGGCGCGCCTATACGATCTCCGCGTTCCGACAGCGCTTCCTGCAATCCAAGACCAACGCGCCGGCGTAGCCTCAGCCGCCGCGGAAATGTCCCCGATCCGGTAGGCCGGCTGCAGGCCGAGGCCCGTCAGCGCCGCCCCCTCGCGCACCCCCGAGCCCTGGACCGATGCCGCCCGCACGGCATCGCACGGCCCTGCCGCCCGGCCCGGGGATGATGCCGGAATTCGATATCGGCTTCGGGGCCGAGGCGGAGGGCGCGGCCAACGAATTTGGCGCCCAAGGCGCAGGCGCGAAACGGTGCCGGGCCGCGCCCAATCCGGCGGATCGACAGCCCCGGCGATGCGCGTCGGATCACGAACGTCGTCAGCGACACCTGGGCGGGGCTCCTCCTGACCGTTGGGGCGGAGTCTTTCGCTGGGTCGCACGCACGGCGCGGTCCCGTCTTCGATTCAGGGACGAATTTTTCTTAACATATGTGACGCATTTTCGCTCATGAACCAGAACGTGCATCACGCTGGTCTATGCAATCGGACATGCCGATGATCGCCACGCCCCGCAAACTTCCGAGCTTGTCCCTGGCAGCGCGGGTCGCGCTCACGGGCAGCCTGTTCGTCCTGCTGGCGACCCTCCTCGTGGGCGGCTCCATCCTCTTCGAAGCGCGCACGATCATGCAGGCTCGAGCGGCGGACGTGCTGGACAGCAACCTGCGCCTGTTCAAGGCGACGCTGGTGCCGGCAGGCGAGGCCGCATCCTACACCATCCAGGACGGGCAGCTGCGCGTCGGTCGGAAGGCGATCACCGAGACCGAGACTGCGGTCGATCAGGTCGCCCAGGTCACGGGCGGAACCGCGACCGTCTTCCGCGGGGACGTCCGGGTCGCGACCTCCGTGCGCAAGCCCGATGGCAGCCGTGCGGTCGGCACCAAGCTCGCTGCGGGGCCGGTCTACGATGCCGTCCTCGGGGCAGGGCGAAGCTATCGCGGTGAGGCCGACATTCTGGGCACGCCCTACCTGACGCTCTACGAGCCGATCCGGGATAGCTCCGGGGCGGTGATCGGCGTGCTGTATGTCGGCCTGAAGCGGGCTGATGTTCTGGCCGGGCTCGACCGGATCACCCAGCAAGCCGCGCTGGTCGGCGGCGTGACGATCCTCGCCGCCCTGTCGTTCCTCTGGCTCGGCGTCCGGCGTGCCCTGCGCCCGCTCGACGACCTGCGCACCGCGATGCGCCGTCTGGCCGAGGGTGATCTGGCCGCTCCGGTCCCGAGCCTCGGGCGCCAGGACGAGATCGGTGGGATGGCGTCCGCCGTCCAGATCTTCAAGGACACTCAGATCCGGGCGAGGGCGCTGGAGGAGGAGACGGCCTTCGCCCGCGCCTCGACCGAAGAGCAGCGCAAGCGCGCCATGCGCGACATGGCGGACGGGTTCGAACGGGCGGTGGGCGGCATTGTCGGCCAAGTCTCGGCCTCGGCGAACGAGCTGCAGGCGACGGCGGGAATCATGACGACGACAGCCGACGAGACCACCAGCCAATCCACCACCGTCGCGGCCGCCGCAGCGGACGCCGCTTCCCACGTCGAGACCGTAGCGGCCTCGGCCGAGGAGCTGGGCGTCTCCGTCCAGGAGATCGGCCGACAGGTCTCGAATTCGGCCGACCTCGCGCAGTGCGCCGTCCGGGAGATCGATCGCACCGGCACCCTGGTGCAGGACCTCAGCGGCGCCGTGGCCAAGATCGGGGATGTCATCGGCCTGATCTCCTCGATCGCGGCGCAGACCAACCTGCTCGCGCTCAACGCCACCATCGAGGCGGCGCGGGCGGGCGAGGCCGGCCGCGGCTTCGCCGTGGTGGCCAGCGAGGTCAAGGAGCTCGCCAGCCAGACGGCGCGGGCGACCGAGGAGATTTCCGGTCAGATCGGCCGGATCCAGGGCTCGACGGGCCAGGCGGTGAGCGCCATCGAGGCGATCGCGACGCGCATCCAGGAGATCAGCGGGGTGGCCAACGCCATCGCGGTCGCGGTCGAGGAGCAGGGCGCGGCCACCCAGGAGATCGTCCGCGGCGTGGCCGAGGCCTCGAAGGGTACGGCGGAGGTGACGCGCAATGTCGGGGGCGTGGCGCGAGCGTCCGAGGCGACCGGCGCGGCGGCAGGCCGCGTTCTGTCCTCGGCCTCGGAGCTCTCGCATCAGTCCGGCCACTTGACCGCCGAGGTCGCTCGCTTTCTTGCCACGGTGCGCGCGGCCTGACGATCAGCCATCGTTCGTCGGACACGGTCCGGGACGGGTCCCGGCGCTCGTTGCGATTGTCCCACGCAGGGTCAGTCCCTCGCGCCGGGATCGCATCGCGGGAACGGGCGCTGCGAGAGCGTCATCGGCAAGCTGCGCGACGCGTGCCTGCGCCAGCCGATCCTCGCCTCCCTGGAAATTTCGAAGGTCGTGTTCGGGCTATGTCGGAACACGGACAGCGGCGTCAGACCCTGAGGCGGTTACGCCCTTCCGACCGGCATGCTCTCGCAAAGCATCGTGTTGTCTAATCCTTCTCCGGCGCGGTTGTGGGGGCGGCCAAGGCGCCTGCTCCGCCACCGAACTGCGCTCCCGCCTGGAACGGGATCCCCTCCGGGACCAGAGGAAGCGCCGATGCCCCCGCATCGCCAGCGCCGATCTCCGCTTCGACCGCGCGCATCAGTTCCGCAAAGCCGAAGGGCTTCCGAATGAGACGCGTGCCGGGCGGCAGCTCGCGGCGCAGGTCGACGGCGGTTCCGGCCGTGAGGATGATGCCGAGGGAGGGCCATCGGGCGCGCACGCGGTGGGACAGATGGATGCCGCTATCACCGCCCGGCAGGGTGCGTGCCGTGATCATCAGGCGCACCGCGGCAGGGCCATCCAGAGCCGCCAGGGCTTCGGCGACCGTGCGGGCTTCGACGGTATCGAAGCCGGCGTCCGACAGCATGTCGGCAGTCACCATGCGCACGAGTTCATCTCCGTCTACGATGAGGACGGCGGCAGGTTGGCTGCCGAGGCTCACGGTCCATTCTCCTGATCTCGACGCCGCAGCCATTCGGCTTCCTCAATGGCCGCTAGGCCATCGGTGGGTGTGTGAACGTCCAGACACAATGCGTTACACGCAGCGGTTGCGGGCACAATGCGGTACCCAGGAGATAACAGTTAGGTGGCCGTGCTCCGCATATTGTGATCGCGCGCGTTCGGCGCACGCATTGCCCGCCGTCCGACGTAAGAATTCAGCTCTTTCCGAAGATAGTCTGGATACCGGTCCCGTATTGCCGGAAACAAAGTTTGCCTGAGGACATGGGGTGAGCAGAGACAGTCCTCATGCGTGTCATCTGGCGAATACAAACACTACTATGAGAATAAAATAAAATATTATTATGCAGATGAAAGATTTTTGCACCAATTAATCTTGGCATAAATTTAATATATGGTTCATAAATAGATTCGAAATATCGAATTGATCCATCATTTTAGAGTGATTGCTCGGATTTGATGCTGTTGCGCTGCAGACGGTGACGCTGGGTTGGTCGGGACGAAGAGTGAGAGTGGTGTATCGCGGATCCTGCGCTGTGAGCTGAGGTGACCGGGACAACGCCCCTCCATCCCCGTGTGAGGCTTATGACCGGAGGAGGGGATGGGATGACCGCGGCGGCTCCGCCGCTCCCCGGTGGTCCGGGTCGAGCCCAGGCGGGTCCCGTGTCACGGCAGGCCAGGATATCGGCCCGCTTGCGGGCCAGCGGCTCGACCCGCTTGCGAGCGCAACGCTGGTCGCGCCTCGTCCCCGTTCTGGTCGATCGCCGGCCCTGGCGGAAGGAATCGACGTCATCCTGAATCCGTCAAGGCCGACATGGCCATCGAATGCGACCATCCGTGTCCGCCCAGATAATTCGAGGCGATCTGAATTTTATGCCGACATCCCATAAAGTCGGCGCTGTGCTCCCGCTGTTAGATGTTGTCTTTTGCCGACTGCTTGGAGCACGCGTCGTAGACTTCAGAGATCATCAGATTGGAATGCGCTGTCATGTTGCCGGCGTCGTCCATGCAAACCCGCACATCTTTGCGTAACGATGTCTCCGGCTCGGATTTTGCCAATCGCTCGAGCAACTGGCCTTTGTCGGAGGATGTTGCTGTGCTCCAGGCTTGCATAGTGTCAGCCACGTCCAGTGCGAGGGCGGACGTCGCCAAGAGGAGGGAAACTATCCCGGCACAGATCAAGCGCATCGGCAGACTCCTCTCCAGAGTAAAGCAACGGCCTGCCTGTTCGCGCCGCCGGACGTGAATTTAGGCGTCGTGCTCGGCTAGGAAGGGGGCGTGCCTTGAGTCATAACCGCACAGCGCCGAAGCTCGGTGTGGCCACATAGTGTGCGACGTGGGCGGACGATACCGAACGGTGACATCCCAATTCCTGGCCGGGATCGTTGGCGCCTGCATCGTCGGGAGTTTGTGCTGCGGCCAGACCTCCGCCCAGCAACCGACACCCCCCGCTGAACCCTCCCTCGACGCCGTGATCGAGGATCTCGTAACGGCCAACCACATCCTCGCCGACCAGGGTGTGGTGGATGGCTTCGGACATGTCAGCGTCCGACATCCCACGAGACCTGACCACTTCCTGATGTCGCGCTCTCTGGCGCCCGCCCTGGTTCAACGCGATGACATCCTAGAGTTCAACCAGGACGGCGAGCCGGTTGATGCGAAAGGCCGGCCGGTCTTCCTCGAACGCTTCATTCACAGCGCTCTCTATACGGCGCGCCCGGATGTCCGATCGGTGGTCCATACCCACTCGCCGGCCGTGATCCCCTTCAGCGTCAGCCGGGTGCCGATGCGGGCGACCTTCCACCTCGCGGCCTTCCTGAGCTTCGGGGTTCCGGTCTTCGAGATCCGCGAGGCGGCCGGGATCACGGACCTTTTAGTCCGCAACGATCAACTCGGCCGTGCGCTGGCGACGGCAATGGGTGAGCACTCGGTCGCCCTCATGCGCGGGCACGGCGACGTCGTCGTAGGGCCCACGATACCGATGGCTGTGTTCCGCGCGGTCTACACCGAGGTCAACGCGCGGATCCAAGCGCAGGCGATCGCTCTGGGGAGCGCGGTGACCTACCTGGAACCGGAAGAAGGGCGGCAGGCCAGCAGAGCCGTCGACCAGATCCACCTGCGTGCCTGGGATCTGTGGAAGCGCAAGGTATCCGATCCGCCTCGCTGACCGCGATCCGACCCGATCGCGTCGGCCGATCGGAATCCTCAGGTCAAAGATTTTTCGGCTCGCTGGGCAGCTTGATAGAGTGTGGGTCTGGTCTTTCGACGCTCGAAACTTCTGGCTGGACGCATGACTGCAGCGCACGGGGCCGGCGATTAACGCCAGTGCTCATCCCTGCAGGATGACGCCGCTGTCGGAATGACGGTTTGGCTGGACTCTGGACCGGACGGCGATGACGGCGGCCGGAGCGACGGCTGAGGCGTCATGCAGGTGCGTTGAGAGCGGCCAATCTCGGGTGCCCCTGGCCCTCCGGCGGTTTCTCGACCGTTCCGCCGTCCGAGACGGCAGGGTGGCCGGTGCGATGCGTGGGGCCCGCTTAGCCGGCAAGGGGCCCGGACTCCGTCTCCCGCCTCATCGGCACATCGCATCGAATGCGGAAGGCGGCGGTCCGTACGGCACCGATTGATTTGTACAATCTGCGCGCGAAACGCTACGCTTCGACACCAGAGCACGACCGCGAGTCGTGCCGGGTCGGGAGGAACGCACGATGGGATGTGCGAGCAGGAGCGCCCTCGGTGGCGCTCCATGCTGGTCTGCATTCGTTGCGCCGGCCGGTTCCGAGACAGCGGTGTCGGGCGATGAGGGTGCGGCGACGCTGGCCGGGTGCGTGCGGGTCGTGGCGGCCGCGACCGTGCCGGACACCGCCATCGGCCTGAACGCCGAGCCCCCACGGAGGGTGACCACGATCTCCGTCGGCGAGACGCCTCTGGGCCGGACGATGTCGCCGGACGGTACCTACCGCGCGGTGCCGGCCACCGACGGCTCGAACAAGGCCATCGCCTCGCCCCTCGACCATGGCCCGCACAGGTTCCACCGCGTCGCAGGCCACGCGCCGGCCCAGGTCGCGAAGGGCCCGGTTGGGCCCTGGTGCCACGGCATCGCCTGGAGCCCCGACAGCCGCGCGCTGGTGCACGGGGCATGATCCGAGCCCGAGTTCCTGTCCATCGCCTGCGAAGGCGGGTCGCTGACGCCGACGGGCACCCTCTGGATGATTCATGGCCCTGCGGGCATCCGCCCCGCGGAACCCTGAGCCGGGACGACGAGGCAGGCTGGAGACGATGGATGGGTGGATCGAGGGTGAGAGGCCGCTGGGCACGGGCACTGCGTGCGTCCCTGGGCCGGGCGATGCTCGCCGCACTTCTGTGCGGGGTACCGGCGGCCTGGGCGCACGGTCCTGACGCGCCCCCGCACCAAGTCTACCAGATCGGCGACCTGCCGCTGGAGAACGGCGGGACGATCAAGGATTTCGCGATCTCCTACGTCACGCACGGTACGCTGAACGCGGACAGGTCCAACGCGATCCTCATGGTCACGGCGATCGGCGGCAACCACCACCGGATCGACTTCCTGATCGGACCGGGCAAGGCGCTCGACACGAACCGGTACTTCATCGTCGCCACCGACGCGATCGGCAACGGCCTCACCACCAGCCCGAGCACGAGCGCGAGCCAGCACGGCACGGCTTTCCCGCACTTCACGATCCGCGACATGGTCCAGAGCGAGAAGCTGCTGCTCGATCACCTCGGTCTCACGCATCTCGTGGCGGTGGCCGGCGCCTCGATGGGCGGCATGCAGGCGCTGCAATGGGGCGTGAGCCACCCGGACGCCATGGACGCGCTCGTGGCGCTGACGCCGATGGCCCGCACCGCGCCGTGGTCGATCGCGGTCAACGAGGCGACCCGCAAGGCGCTGATGCTCGACCCCACCTTCAAGGACGGTGCCTACGACCGGCAGCCCGAGATGGGCTGGCGCCTGCGGGCCGACATCCTGCAAGTGCTCGCCGCCCGCACGCCGGACGCCCTGCGGGCGATCGCTCCGGTGCCGCTCGACATCCTGCCCTGGATGAAGGGCCAGGAGGACGCCGTGCTGAAGACCGGCTTCGACGCTAACGATTGGATCGCGCAGACCTGGGCCTACGACCGGCACAATATCGGCGATACGCCGGGCTTTTCCGGCGACCACCTGAAGGCGCTGGCCGCGATCAGGGCGCGGACGCTGATCGTCACCGGCGGCAATCTCGACCTCTACAATCCCGTCGAGGAGGCACGCGAGGCTGGCGCCGCCATCCCGCAGGCGCGCGTCGTCGCCGTCCCGTCCGTCCAGGGCCACACCACGGCCAGCGCGGCGAAGGCTGCGGACGTGGACTTCATGAACCACACCATCCGCGAGTTTCTCGATAGCGTCGCCCTGCGCGGCCGCTGAGAAAGGCAGAGTGAGGCCGATGACCACGAGGACGCGAAACCTGATCGGCGCGGCGATGGCGGTCGCGCTCTTCGCCGCCCCGGCCGCGGCGCAGCAAGCCGCCCCGCTGCAAGTGCCGGCCAAGGTTGTGCCGGTGCCTGCCGACGTCAGTCCGCAGATGGCCAAGATCATCGGCCAGCCCCTGCGCACGAACTGGGACATTCATCCGAAGGACGGCGCGGCGTGGAAGCCCGTCGCCGAGGCCGGCGCGGAGGCCCTGAAGAAGCTCGTGCCCGGCATGATCGAACGCCTTCACGTCACGGTCGAGCGCACGACCATCGACGGGGTGCGCGCCTTCATCGTGACGCCCGACACGATACGGCCGGAGAACCGCGACCGCGTCCTCGTTCATGTCCACGGCGGCTGCTACGTGCTCAATCCCGGCGAGGCCGGCCTGCCGGAGGCGCTGTTCATGGCCGGCATCGGCGGCTTCCGGGTGATCTCGGTCGATTACCGCATGCCGCCGGAGGCGGTCTATCCGGCCGCCCACGACGACGCCATGACGGTCTGGAAGTCCGTGACCAAGACGACGGACCCGCGGAAGACGGCGATCTTCGGCACGTCGGCCGGCGGCGCGCTGACGCTGGCGATGGTCATGCGGGCGAAGGCGGAGGGGCTGCCGCTGCCCGCCGCGATCGCGCCGGGCACGCCGATGTCGGACACGACGAAGGTCGGCGACAGCTTCGTGACGAACGCGATGCTCGACAACGTGCTCGTCTCGCCGGACGGGTTCTGCGACGACGGCGCCAAGGTCTACGCGGACGGCCACGACCTCAAGGACCCGATGCTCTCGCCCGTCTACGGCGACTTCAAGGGGTTTCCGCCCACCATCCTGACCACCGGTACCCGCGACCTGCTGCTCTCGAACACCGTGCGCGTGCACCGCCGCCTCCGCGAGGCGGGTGTCGAAGCCTTTCTCCAGGTGGGCGAAGGCCAGTCCCACGCTCAGTACATCCGCGACGACACCGCGCCCGAGACCAGGGCCGTGTTCGAGGAAATCGCAGGCTTCTTCGACAGGCATCTGGCGCGTTAGGCCGCGCGGCGGGGCAGGGGCCCACGCACAAGAGAGGGAGGTTGTTCTCATGAGCCGGCGCACGACTCTGCTGGGTGTTCTTCTGCCGATCCTCCTGTTCGGAATGGCCGCGCAGGCGCAAACCGTCACGAAGGAGGATCAGCAGATCGACGGCGCCGATCCCGGCATCCGCCTGTTCGTGCGCATGAAGATGGTCGAGGGCAACACGCGCTTCACCGACGACAACCTCGTCGTGTTCGTGCACGGCGCGACCACCCCGTCCACTCCGGATTTCGACCTCTCCTACAAGGACTATTCCTGGGCCGACCGGCTCGCCCGGCTGGGCTACGTCGTCTACATGTTCGACAAGCGCAACTACGGCTTCTCGTCCCGCGAGCCGGCGATGGACAGGCCCGCGACCGAGAACCGGCCGGTGACGCGCTCCTACCTGGCCGTGCGCGACATCGAATCGGTGGTCGACTACGTGCGCAAGCGCCACGGCGTATCGAAGGTCACGCTGATCGGCTGGTCGTGGGGTGCCATGACGACCGGCTACTTCGCATCGCTGCATAGCGAGAAGCTTCGCCGGATCGTGCTCTACGCGCCGGCCTACGCGTTCGCCCAGCACACCAATCTCGGGGCGGGCACGTCCCTGCAAAACAAGCGCCGGCCCCTCGAATTCAACTACGCGCTCGGCGCCTACCGCCTCGGCACGGCCGCAGCCAACACCGCGCGGTGGGACGGTGAGATCCCGGTCGAGAACAAGGCCGAGTATCGGGAGCAGGGCGTCGTCGATGCCTTCAACACCGAGATGCTGGCGACCGATCCGGCGAGCGGAAGCCGCACCCCGCCGAGCTTGCGCGCGCCGAACGGTGTCCTGGAGGACAGCTTCATGCAGGCCACCGGCCGGCGCATGTGGAATGCCTCCTCGATCTACGTACCCACGCTCGTCATCGCCGGGCAGTACGACACGTGGTCGTACCCCGAGGACCGCGAGGGGCTGATGCGCGACCTCACCAATGCACCGCTCAAGAAGACCGTGCTGATCCCGGACGCGACGCACTTCGTTCTGTTCGAGAAGAATCGCGAGGTGTTCTTCCAGGCGATCGAGGACTTTCTGAAAACGCCCGTCGACGGGACGCCGAGGCCGTGAGCGCCCGCGCCGTTTCGTCGGGGCGCCTCGCGCCGTCAGGGCGGCGCTTCCGGTCGGCCCGTGAGCCCGCATCCGCCTGACCCCGCAACCGATCATCGGTCACACGGCCGTCGCTCACAGTCACGGCGCATCGCGCGCATGGACGCTTCGGAGGGGTAGGTTTCTGCCGGTCCGCTCTCGAGCGCCGACCTTCGCGAGCGGACGTTCGACCTTCGGTCGGCTCCAACCGACGGCGGTCCGTTCGGCTCGGGACCGCTCCGCCGCAGATGCGCTCGATTCGTGCGGCTTCCCGTGAGCCGTCGATGGCTTGCAGGACTGAGCGGACGGGACCTTTTGCAAGGCTCGGGACTTATGTGCCGATGACCGACCCAGTTGATCCCGCGACGCCTTACGCCCTCGTCGTTGACGACGACGGCCTCATCCGCATGGATGCGATGGACATCCTGCGCGATGCCGGGTTCCGTACCTTCGAAGCCAGCGACGGCGATCAGGCCATGGTGCTGCTCGCGCGGGAGCAGGCCGTGATCGTCCTGCTTTTCACCGACGTCCAGATGCCCGGCACCCGCGACGGCTTCGCCGTGGCCCGCGAGACCGCGCGACGATGGCCCCACATCTCCATCGTCGTCGCCTCCGGCCGGGCACATCCGGGACCCGACGATATGCCCGAGGGCGCGCTCTTTATTGGCAAGCCGTTCACCGCCGAAATGGTACACGACCATCTCAAGGAAATCCTGCCCGACGGACGCAAGCCCGCCCCGTTGCGCGACATGGCTTGACCGGCTGGCCCCGCGGCCTGTCGGATACCTTTGCCGGTGTTCCGCATTATTGGAGGGTTGAAGGTCGGGTGTCGGCCGGGATCCTCGGGACGACGCGGAACGCATGGACGCGAGCACGGAAGACCCGGGACCGCCGGTAGACCTCACCTCGTGCGACCGGGAGCCGATACATGTGCTCGGCGCGGTGCAGCCGTTCGGCTTCCTGCTCGGCGTATCGCCGGACTGGATCGTGGTGCGCGCCAGCGCCAACGCCCAGGAATGGCTCGGACGTCCCCCGGAGGACCTGCTCGGGCTTCCCCTCGATACCCTCATCGACCGGGAAGCCATCCACCTGTTGCGCGGCCACCTGCAGACCCTGCGCGGCCCCGACGCCGTGGATAGGGTTTTCGGGCTCCGCCTCATGCCGGACAGGCCCGTCTTCGACATCGCCCTGCACGTGTCCGGAGGCGCCATCGTCATCGAGGCCGAGCCCAGCGCGCCCGAGCACCTCAGCGCCGGCAACCTCGTGCGCAACATGGTCTCCCGCCTGCAGCAAACCGTGCAGTTCGAGCCGCTCTGCCGCGAGGCCGCGCGGCAGATGCGCGCGCTCACAGGCTTCGACCGGGTCATGGTTTACCGCTTCGCACGCGACGGCTCGGGCGAGGTCATCGCCGAGGCCGTGCGCTCGGGTCTCGACCGGTACCTCGGCCTGCACTACCCCGCCTCGGACATACCCAAACAGGCGCGTGCGCTTTACGAGCGCAACTGGCTGCGCATCATCGCCGACGTCGACGCCCCAGCCATACCGGTGGTCCCGACGCGCGACCCGGCGGGCGAGCCCCTCGACCTGTCGCTCTCGACCCTGCGCACGGTGTCGCCGATCCACATCGAATACCTGCGCAACATGGGCGTGGCCGCCTCGCTGTCGGTCTCCATCCTGCGCGACGGCCGGCTCTGGGGCCTATTCGCCTGCCACCACACCGAGCCCCGCCACATCTCGTTGGAGCGCCGCACCGCGGCCGAGCTGTTCGGGCAGATGTTCTCCTGGATCCTGGAGAGCCGAGAGCGCGAGGTCATCGCCGCCCAGGAGGCGCTGGCGCGCGAGACGCACAACCGTCTGATGAGCGCCATGGCCTCGGGCGGCACCGGTTTGGGGGCGCTGGCGGATTTCGCCGACGAGCTCTCCAGCATCGTGGCCTGCGACGGGCTGGGCCTGTGGGTCGACGGCGAGGTCACCCTACAAGGCATGACGCCCACGCGCGAGGAGTTCACCGGCCTCGTGCGCTTCCTCAACCGCACGGCGGCGAGCCGGGTCTACGCCACGGACGAGATCGGACGTTTCCACGAGCCTGGCCGCGACTTCACCGAGCGGGCGGCCGGGATGCTGGCCGTGCCCGTGTCGCGTACGCCGCGGGACTTCCTGGTGTTCTTCCGCAAGGAGGTGGCGCGCACAGTGACGTGGGCGGGTAATCCGGAAAAGCCCGCGAGCCTCGGCCCGAACGGCATCCGCCTGACCCCGCGTAAGAGCTTCGAGGCGTGGGGCGAGATCGTGCACGGCCGGTCGCTCCCTTGGTCGGAGGCGGAAGCCCGCACCGCGGAGGCGCTGCGGGTCACGCTGCTCGAGGTGATCCTCCGGCTGAGCGACACGGCCGAGCGCGAGCGCAAGGAGGCGCAGGAGCGGCAGGAGCTCCTCATCGCCGAGCTGAACCACCGGGTGCGCAACATCCTCAACCTGATCCGCGGCGTGGTCACCCAGAGCCGCGCCAGCGCGGGGGAGGGGGAGGACTTCACGACCGTGATCGGCGACCGGATCCAGGCACTGGCTCGGGCTCACGACCAAGTCACCTCCGCCAATTGGGGCCCGGGATCTCTCGCCGAGCTCCTCACCGTCGAGGCCGCGGCCTATCTCGGCGCGAAGTCGGACCGCGTCGTCCTCGACGGCGTGGACGTCCTGCTGGAACCGCAGGCCTTCACCACGATGGCGCTCGTCGTGCACGAGTTGGTGACGAACTCGGCGAAGTACGGCGCACTCAGCGACAGCGGCGGCCGGGTCGACGTGCGCTGGGAGCGGGACGGCTTCGACAGCCTCGTCGTGCATTGGACCGAGACGGGCGGCCCCGCCGTCAAGGCTCCGACCCGGCGCGGCTTCGGCTCGACCATCATCGAGCGCTCCGTGCCCTATGAGCTGAAGGGCGAGGCCGAGGTGCGTTACGCGCTGACCGGCCTGACCGCGCGGTTTTCGATCCCGGCCGCCTTCGTCCGCGCCGCGCCACCGCGGGCGGTGCGGGTCGTCCAGCCCGAAGCGATCCCGTCCCTGTCGTTCGGCGGGACCGTGCTGGTGGTCGAGGACAACATGATCATCGCCCTGGAGGCCGAGGAGGCGCTTACCGCGCTCGGTGCCGAGGCGGTCGACATGGCGGCCTCGGTTCGGGAGGCCCTCCGGGTGATCGACGCGTCGCCGCCGGACCGAGCGCTCCTCGATGTGAACCTCGGGTCGGAGACGAGCGTCGCCGTTGCCCGTCGCTTGGCGGAACTCGGCATCCCGTTCGCGTTCGCGACCGGCTACGGCGAGAGCTTCCAGGTCCCAACCGATCTCGGCGACGTGCCGGTGATCAAGAAGCCCTACGGGGCGGACAGCTTGCGGCAGGCCTTCGGCCGTCCCCGCGCCCACGGGATCCGCCCTTGAGCAGGCGGAAGCCGCGCGAGCCGTACAACATCGCCGGTAGGGCGTCGCGCTGCGGTATGCGGCGGCGGTGGGCGCCGTCACGATCCGCACGGCCGCGCGGGAATCCCGCGTCGGGTCGGTTGCGAGAGGGCCGGACGGGGTGGGTTTCGGCCGGTCGGCTCTGGAGGATCGGCGGTGCAGACTGGGACGTTCGCCTGATCCGCCTCAGGAGCCTCGGCAGGCGGAACCGGCTAGCGCCTTCATCGACATCTCAGGCTTGCAGACGGGCGGTGGGCTTCCTGACCTCGTAATCGCGCATGCCCGGTCCCGGTCCCCTGATCGCAAGACCGCCTGCATCTCCGAGAGCCTGGATACGACCGAACAGAATGACGTCGCTGACGACCTGACCGGGTGGGTCAACCTCGACGGTCAGATGTTGCAAGGTGCGCCCGATGACGCTTGCCGCGACCTCCCAGTCTCGTGTGACTTGGGAGATGATCACGGCGTCGAAGTGCGTCAGTGGGGCCGACACCAAGCGGCCGTCGCGCACGATGCGCAGCGGTGCATCCTCGCGCCTCAAGGCCGCCCACGCAGCAGCGGCAGCGTCGCCCTCGGCCCTGGAGAAGGTGCGTCGCTTGTGCCTCAGGCCAGACGCGACGATGTCTTCGCAGCGCATGATCCCGAGCGACCACGGCCTCCGGACGCCGTCGCGCGTGACGAAGTCGAGAGCCGTGGCGTCGACGATGTCGAAGGGGCGGCCATGCATCCGGAACGCGAATTCGAGAAAACTGGCGTGTTCGGTCGCGTCGCTCATGCAGACCCAGTAGACCGGATGCACGCGGGCCGATGTGGCTTCCATCCAGGGCTCTTCCGCCTCGCGCTGGTCGGCGTAGGGATCGGGTCGCAGGACGGCCCTCAGCCACGCGTGGCGAACATCCGGGTCAGGCGGATTGATGGGGCCGACATCCAAGGTGCCCGAGAGCCCGATGACCCGCGCGTCGTCGCCCTGCGACCGGAGAGCGTCACGAAGGGTGTCCGCCCTGCTCACGCCCCACGCCACGTGGACGATTTCGGCCTCACCGGGCATCTGTGATCCCCATTCGCCGCATCGTGGTCAGGGCGGCCGGAAGCTTTGTCACCACTCGACGTGGCTGCAATGTGATCCTGCTGGGCTGCTGTGTCTCGTTCGGTCACAGCACCCCGACGGGATCGTGATCCCTCCTCGCAAAGCGTCGGTTCCGCGTCCGGTCTCCGGCGAGGGGGAAGACGAGCGTGGGCGACCATGTCGGCGCGCTCTGGGGCCGTCTGCTTTTCCCGCGGCTCTTCTCTAAAAGCAGGCCGGCGGCTTTCGGCCAGCCTCAGTCATCGATCGGCGCATGCTGAAACGTCTCGGATCGGTGGATCTCTGCCGGCCCGCGGTGAATCGAAGTCGCGAGAATGCGGACGTCGCCGTCGCGCCCGCTCTGCGCCCTGAGCAGAGGCGCCGAATGCCCACGCGGAGGGTTGTTTGGTGAGGTAAGGCGTTCCAGCCGCCACGGATCGGCGAGCGGCTGGCGCCGAAAGATGGAGGCAGCAAGCTGTTTACGAATAAATTTCACCTTCCGTCATGAATTAAGGCGCACAACCCTCGGCGGTCGAGGATCGTTCAAGATGTTCAAGCGGCTCGCGGACCGCGTTTCATTGCGGCGGCAGATCAGTCTGCTTGCCGGCACCATCGGTCTTGCCATTGTTGGGGTGACCACGATCGGATCTGCTCTACTGGCGCGCGGGCAGGCTACCGATATGGCCCATGCCGCGCTCCTCCAGGTTGCCCAGTCGATGGCCGATCGGCTCGATCAGGACATGGCCGAGCGCCTGCGGGAAATCCGTAACGTCGGGGCGCTTGAGCTGCTGCAGCCCCACTGGATGGAGAACACCGGCAGCCTGCGCAAAGTGCTCGAGACCATGCAGAGGACGCTGCCGGATTACGCCTGGATCGGGTTTGCCGATCGCGACGCACGGGTGCGCGCCGCAACCGGCCGGGTTCTCGAAGAGGCGAGCGTCAGCCAGCGGCCATGGTTCAACAACGGCCTTCGGAAGGCCACGGTCGAGGACGTCCACGCCGCACCTCTGCTGGGATCCAAGCTTCCTCCCTACGGCGACGGCACGCCGTTCCGGTTTGTGGATGTGGCGGTCCCGGTCGATGATGCGTCGGGCCAGAGCGTCGGTGTCCTCGGAGCGCACCTCAGCTGGCGCTGGGCCGATGTCGTTCGGCGCGAGGTGCTGTCGTCTCGCAGGCCCGAACTGAAGGAGGAGGTCGTCGTCCTCGATCGCGCCGGCCGGGTCCTGCTCGGATCCGACCTCGAAGCCACGCCGTACACGGCCGCAGACCTCGCCTCCGGGCATTTCATCGTCCGGAGCGCTGAGGGGGATCGGCTCGCCGCGGTCGCCGCCACGCGCGGGCGCGGCGATTACCCGGGCCTGGGCTGGATCGTCGTCGCTCTCCAGCCCGTCGACACTGCGCTGGCGGGCGCGAACCGTCTGACCGGCCTGATCCTCCTGCTCGGGCTTGTCACGGCTGTCCTCGGCGTCGGCGCGATCTGGTGGGTCGCCGCGCAGCTGACACGGCCGTTGGCGCAGCTCACCGAGGCCGTCGACCGCATCGGCCGTGAACCGGATGCGCGGATGACCCGCCATGTCCACGGCTCGCCCGAAGTTCTGCGGCTGTCGGCCTCGGTCCGATCGCTGCTGAGGCGCATCGGCAGCGTCGAGGCGGATGCACGCCACATCGAGGCTGAGGCTTCGAGTGCGGTCCACGCCGCGGAGGATCGCGTCCGGCGTTTGGGCGCCGATCTCCATGCCATGCAGGTTCTGGCCGACACAGACGCGCTGACCGGCCTGCTCAACCGGCGTGCGTTCCTGCCATTGGCCACCGATGCGATGAGCTACTTCAAGCGCTATCGGCGCGCGATCTGCATCCTGATGATCGATATCGATCACTTCAAGCGCGTCAATGATCTCTACGGGCACGCCGCGGGCGACGAGATCATCCGTCAGGTCGGACACATCATCAGCGACGCGATCCGGACAACTGACAAGGTGGCCCGGTTCGGTGGCGAGGAATTCGTGGTCCTGCTTCGCGAGACCGATCTACAAGGGGCGGCCATATTCGCGGACCGAATCCGCCAGACGGTGGCCAACACCGTGTTCGAACCCGACGGTCAGTGCCTCAAGGCGACGATCAGCATCGGCATGGCCGAGGCTGATGTCACAGACCGTGACATCGACCACACGATCGAACGGGCCGACCGCGCGCTCTATGCGGCCAAGTCGGGCGGACGCAACTGCGTGCGATCGTTCGCGGCGTCCGTATCGGTGGATCTGCGAGCGGCTGCCTAGCACGGCGACGATCGGGGGGACGGGCCGGGCCGAAGGACAAACCAGACAATGAGCGTTTGCCCATGCTAGCTCTCATTCTCGACGACGACGAGATGAACAACCTGCTGATGGTCACCGCCTTGCGGCCCATCAGGGGGTGCCTGCCGCACGACTTCACCAGTCCGGCAGAGGCGCTTGCCTTTGCCCGGACGCACGCGTCCGAGATCGGTGTCGTGATCACCGACTACGAGATGCCCGGCATGAATGGGATCGCGTTCATCTGCGCGGTCCGACGCATTCCCGAGCTCCGGAATGTTCCCATCGTCATGGTCACAAGCCGTGACCAGCGCAGCCTGCGCCAGGAGGCCCTGGAAGCTGGCGCGACCGACTTCCTGCCAAAGCCCATGGACGCGGACGAGGTCCGGGCGCGTGTCGCCAATCTGCTCGCCCTCTCGCAGGCGCATCGGGCCCTGCGGGACCAGGCTGCGCAGCTCGCCCGCGAGGTCGCGGCCGCAGTCGCCCTCGTGGAAGAGCGTGAGCGCGAGATCGTCTCCACGCTGATGCGCGCCGCCGAGAACCGTGACGAGGACACCGGCGACCACATTGCCCGGGTTTCTGCCTACACAAGCCTGATCGCGGAAGCGCTGGGTCTCGACCCGGCCGAATGCCGGCTGATGGGGCTGGCCGCGACGATGCACGATGTCGGCAAGATCGCCGTTCCGGATGCCATCCTGCTCAAGCCGGGGCCCCTCACGCCCGGAGAGCGCCAGGAGATGGAGCGCCATGCCGAGCGCGGCTACCGCATCCTGGGTGGGAGCGCCTCACCGGTCATGCGTTTGGCCGCCGAGATCGCTGCCAGCCACCACGAGCGTTGGGATGGGACCGGATACCCGAACCATCTCAAGGGTGAGGCGATCCCCTTGGCGGGACGGATCGTTGCGGTGGCGGACGTCTTCGATGCGCTCACGACCGAGCGCCCGTACAAGCAAGCCTGGCTGCCGGAGCGCGCCCGGGCTCACATGGCCGAGAATGCCGGTGCTCACTTCGACCCCCGCGTCGTGGAAGCGTTCCTCAGTCGCTGGGACCAGATCGAGACCTTCCTGGATGCCGGACACCAGCAGCGGCAGGTGCCCCACGCAGCTTGAATGGGCAAACCCGCGTGCCGGGTGCTTCCGTGACGGCTCACCGGTTCTCTTGCGGAACGTCAGCGTTCGAGCGAGACGCTCAAGCAAGCACATTCGTGATGAATAAATCTATGACGGGCATAACAATTTATCCTGAAGCTTGGATACGAGCTCGGCGACGCGATACGGTTTCTGTATAAGATCGAAATTGCTGACATCCTGCTCGTCCTTGATATACCCGGAGGCAAGGAGCACATAGATGTTCGGCCATTTCTGTCTGACGACATTGCCTAAATCGATGCCGTTCAAAGAACCCGGCATGTTCACATCGCTGAACAGGAGTGTGACGCCCGGCTCCTGCTCGAGAATCTGGAGGGCTTCACCTGCGTCACCGGCTTGACGGACTTCAAACCCCAGGGTCTCCAGGGCCGCGACTGCCGTCCGGCGTACGTGCTCGTCATCCTCGACGACGAGAATGATCCGGCCACCACCCTGCAGGGTTTCGAAAGGATCCGTGAGCGGTAATTCGCCGCGATCACGGTCTTGCTTCTCGGCCGCCGGCAGGGAGAGCGTGATGCTGGTGCCCTGCCCGATCACGCTCTCAGCCGCGATCGAGCCTCCGCTTTGTTGAACGAAGCCATGCACCATGCTGAGGCCGAGGCCCGTACCCTTGCCCGCCTCCTTGGTCGTGAAGAAGGGCTCGAAGACCCGGGCCAAGACGGAGGGCGGCATTCCGGTCCCCGTGTCCGAGACTGTAATGGCGACGAGCCTGTCCGCCGAACTCTTTCCGGCGGTGGCATCCGGGGTTCCGACGTGGTCGCGGAGCCGGACCGATATGGTCAGGGTGCCGCCTTCCGGCATGGCATCGCGGGCATTGACGGCGAGGTTGATCAGGGCCGCCTCCAACTGGGCATGGTCGACGCAGATTGTCGGAAGCGCTTCGTCCATCGCCAGCGACAGGCTGACACGCTCGCCCAAGGTCCGCTTCAGCAGCTTCACCAGCCCGGGCATGAAGACGGTGAAATCCAGGGCCGAGGGCTGCAGGGGCGAACGCCGCGAGAAGGTCAGCAGCCGGCTCGTGAGTTCGACGCAGCGTTGCGCGCCCTCGATCGCGTTCTCGACGCGTTGTCGGGCCTTCTCGTCGGCCCGAACCGAGCCCTGCAGCAGATCGAGGTTGCCGATCACGATGCTCAACATGTTGTTGAAGTCGTGCGCGATGCCGCCGGTGAGCCGCCCGACGGCCTCCAGCTTCGAGGCATGCAGCAGGCTGAGCTCCAACTCCTTGCGTTCGGTCACATCAAACCACATGCCGAACACATCCGAGTCCGTGCCGTCGTTGCTGCGGTTGACGACGATCTGATCGAGAATGTGCCGCTCGGTCCCGTCGGCATGACGCCAGCGGTATTCCAGCGCTGCCGTGCCGGTCTCGGCGACCGACTGGAGCGCGTCGAGAACGGGGCCCCGGTCCTCGGCATTCAGCTGCGCCTGCCAGAGGCCCGGCTCCAGGAAGGCTCGCCGGGGAAAGCCGGTGATGCGCTCGATGCTGTCACTCGTAAACTGCAAGACGCGGTCACTGTCATCCAGCGAGGCTGTGTAGAGCGCGATGGGAAGGCTGCGGAGCACGGCGGCCTGATGCTGTTCGCCCCGGCGCAGGGCCCGCTCGGCGTCGAGCTTTTCGCCGCGCACCCGTAGATTGTCGAGCAGCAGCTGCTTCTCCGCGGCAGCCTTGCGACGGATTTCCTCGGTCTTGCGGTACAGGTCGACAAAGACTCCGACCTTCGATTTCAAGATCAGGGGCTGGATCGGCTTGAAGACGTAATCGACCGCGCCCGCCGAGTAGCCACGGAAGATATGGATGTCGTCCTTGTTGTGGGCGGTCAGGAACAGGATCGGGACCCCAGAGGTCCTGGGGCGGCTCCGGATCAACGCCGCGACCTCGTAGCCGTCCATGCGGGGCATCTGCACGTCGAGGAGAATCAGGGCGAAGTCCTCGCGCAAGCTCCGTCGCAGGGCCTCCTCCGGCGAATCCACCAGGACGAGGTCGAGACCGGGCTCGTCAAGCACCTCCGAGGCGGCGAGCAGGTTGCGCCGGTCATCGTCGACGATCAGAATCTTCGCGCGGATAAGGGGCAGGGTCCCCATCTCCGCCACCGCGTCCGACGGCTCGGAGCCTGGCGGAGGATGCTGAGGAAGATCCGTCATCGGGCGGCGCCCGCCGCTGGCGCTGCCCCGTTGAGACCGGATCCGTCCCGCTCAGCCGCAGAGGCGCGCTGCTCCAACTGCACCCGCAGCACGGCGAGGAGCTGGTCCATGTCGATGGGCTTCGACACGTAGTCCGAGGCCCCAGCCTCCAGGCACTTCTCCCGATCGCCCTTCATGGCCTTCGCGGTTACGGCGATCAGCGGCAGCGCCCGAAAGGCGTGGTGGCTGCGAACTGCGCGCATGGTCTCGTAGCCGTCCATGCCCGGCATCATGATGTCGACCAGCATCGCGTCGACGTTGGGATGCGCCTTCAGGAGTTCGATGCCATCGCGACCGTTTTCCGCAAACAGGACGGTCAACCCATATTCCTCGAGGGCACTGGTCAAGGAAAAGATGTTGCGCAGGTCGTCGTCGACGAGGATGACCCGGCATCCTTCAAGCGAGGCCGGCTCGCGCCGCTCCACGACGATGGCGTCGTGGACGGGCACGTTGCCGATGGCGCGGTGCAGGAACAGAGCCGTCTCGTCCAGGAGCCTCTCGGACGACAGGGTGTCCTTGAGGATGATGGTCGAGGCGGTCTGCTTCAGCCGGTGCTCCTCCGCGGGGGTCAGTTCCCGGCCCGTGTAGACGATGATCGGAAGCTCATCGCCTCCCTGCAGCCCGCGGATCTGCTGGATGAGATCCGACCCGTTCATGTCGGGCAGACCGAGATCGACGATCGCGCAATCGAAGCGGCCGCCATTCACCGCCTCGAGGGCGGCCGCCGCGGTGCCGACCCCGAACACCTCGACGTCCTCCACGCCGAGCAGCGCCGTGATGCTGGCGCGCTGGTTGTCGTCGTCCTCCACGAGAAGAAGGTTACGGACCGGCCGGGTGATGAACTCCTTCGAGCGCTCCAGAGCCTTCAGCAGGCCTTCACGGTCCACCGGCTTTTCGAGGAAGCCGAAGGCGCCCGCCTTGAGTCCGCGCTTCTTCTCGTCGTTGACCGAGATGACGTGGATCGGGATGTGTCGCGTGCGGGAATCGTTCTTGAGGAGGTCGAGCAGCGCCCAGCCATCCATGTCGGGCAGCCCGATATCGAGGGTGATGGCGTGCGGCTTGTAGCGGTGGGCGAGAGCCAGGGCCCCGGCTCCGTCCTGCGCGATCAGTCCCTTGAAGCCCCGCTCACGGGCGAGTTCGAGGAGGACGGAGGCGAACATCGCGTCGTCCTCCACGATCAGGACGATGTGATCCCCCTGCCGGATGATGTGTCGGTCGTCGGCCGACGCTGACAGCGCCATCGCGGCGGAGGGCTGGCGGCTGTGCGGAGGCAGCGATGCGGTGGCTTCGCCAGCGTCCACCGGGCCGGTTGCGCCGGTGGTCGCCGGGGGTTCGAAGGGCAGGAACAGCGTGAAGGTGCTGCCCTGTCCGGGGCGGCTTTCAAGGACGATCTCGCCCCCCAGCAGCCGGGCGATCTCGCGGCTGATCGCCAAGCCGAGGCCCGTTCCGCCGTATTTCCGGCTGGTGGTTCCATCCGCCTGCTGGAACGCCTCGAAGACGATGCGCTGCTTCTCCTCCGGGATGCCAATCCCCGTATCGCGCACCGAGAACGCCATCCACTGGCTGCCGGAGCGCAGCGGAGACCCTTCGGCCGACCCGATCTGCAGGGTGACGCTGCCGGTCTCGGTGAATTTGAACGCGTTCGAGAGCAGGTTGCGCAGCACCTGCTGCAGGCGCTTGGAATCGGTGCGCACCGCCGCCGGCAATCCCGGCGCGACCTGGATCATGAAGCCGAGCTCGCGCTCCTCGGCGACCTGCCGGAAGGTGCGATCGAGGTGATCGACGAGGTCCTGCAGGGCGACATTGCCGAGTTCGAGGGAGACGGTCCCGGACTCGATCTTGGAGAGGTCGAGAATGTCGTTGATGAGCGACAGCAGGTCCGAGCCGGCCGCGTTGATGGTCTTGGCAAATTCGCGTTGCTTGTCGGTCAGGTTCCCGTCCTTGTTCTCGGACAGCAGCTTGGACAGGATCAGAAGGCTGTTGAGCGGCGTGCGCAGCTCGTGGCTCATGTTGGCGAGGAATTGCGACTTGTAGCGAGAGGTGAGCGAGAGCTGCTCGGCCTTCTCCTCGAGCGCCGTCTTGGCAATGGACACCTCGCGGTTCTTGCCCTCGACTTCCTTCTTCTGAATCTCGAGCAGGCGGGCCTTCTCCTCCAACTCTTCGTTTGTCGTCTGAAGGCGCTCACGCTGGTTCTTGAGCAGGTCCTCCGATTGCTGCAGAGACGCCGCCTGTAGCTCGAGCCGGTCGTTCGTCTTCTTAAGCTCGTCCTGCCGGCTCTGCAGCTCTCCGGTCAGCAGCTGCGACTGCTTGAGCAGGCCCTCGGTCTGCATGTTGGCGGCAATCGTGTTCAACACGATGCCGATCGACTCGGTGAGCTGGTCGAGGAACGATTGGTGGGTCTCGCTGAAGCGGCTGAACGAGGCGAGCTCGATCACCGCTTTGACCTCCTGCTCGAACAGGACGGGCAGCACGATGATGTTGAGGGGCGAGGCCTCGCCGAGGGCGGAGCCGATCGTGATGTAGTCGCCGGGCACGTTGGTGAGCAGGATACGCTTCTTCTCGAAGGCGCATTGTCCGACGAGGCCCTGCCGCAAGCGGTAGCGATTGGAGAGATTCTTGCGCTCGGTGAAGGCGTAGCTCGCCATAAGGTCGAGGACGGGCTCTCCGGCGTCATTCTCCACCATGTAGAACACGCCGCGCTGCGCGTTCACCAGGGACGCGATCTCGGACAGGATCAGGTTCGAGACCGTGGCGAGGTCGCGCTCGCCCTGCAGCATCCGTGTGAATTTCGCCAGGTTCGTCTTCAGCCAATCCTGTTCCGCATTCTTCAAGGTCGTGTCCCGCAGGTTGCGGATCATCTCGTTGATGTTGTCCTTCAGGGAAGCCACTTCGCCCGAGGCTTCCACCGAGATCGAGCGGGCGAGATCGCCCTTGGTCACCGCGGTGGCCACCTCGGCGATGGCGCGCACCTGGGTCGTCAGGTTCGCGGCAAGCTGGTTCACGTTGTCGGTCAGGTCGCGCCAGAGGCCAGCTGCGCCCGGGACCCGGGCCTGCCCCCCGAGCTTGCCCTCGACACCCACCTCGCGCGCGACGTTGGTCACCTGGTCCGCGAAGGTGGCCAGGGTCTCGATCATCTTGTTCACGGTGTCCGCCAGGGCAGCGATCTCACCCTTGGCGTCGACCGAGAGTTTGCGCTTGAGGTCGCCCTGGGCGACCGCGGTCACCACATCCGCGATGCCGCGCACCTGACCGGTGAGGTTGGCCGCCATCATGTTCACGTTGTCGGTCAGATCCTTCCAGGTGCCGCCGACGCCGCGAACCTGGGCCTGACCGCCGAGCTTGCCTTCCGAGCCGACCTCGCGGGCGACGCGGGTGACTTCGGAGGCGAAGGAGTTCAGCTGGTCCACCATCGTGTTGATGGTGGACTTGAGCTCCAAGATCTCGCCGCTGACATCCACGGTGATCTTCTTGGAGAGATCGCCGTTCGCCACCGCCGTGGTGACATCGGCGATGTTGCGCACCTGACCGGTGAGGTTGGCCGCCATCATGTTCACGTTGTCGGTCAGATCCTTCCAGGTGCCGCCGACGCCGCGAACCTGGGCTTGGCCGCCAAGCTTACCCTCGATGCCGACCTCGCGGGCCACGCGCACCACCTCCGACGCGAAGGAGTTGAGCTGGTCCACCATCGTGTTGATGGTGGATTTGAGCTCCAGAATCTCGCCTTCTACAGCGACGGTGATCTTCTTGGAGAGATCGCCGTTCGCGACCGCCGTCGTGACTTCGGCAATGTTGCGCACCTGACCGGTGAGGTTGGCCGCCATCATGTTCACGTTGTCGGTCAGTCCCTTCCAGACACCGCCGACGCCCTTGACCTCGGCCTGGCCACCGAGTTTGCCCTCCGTCCCGACCTCGCGCGCCACACGCGTCACTTCAGAGGCGAAGGAGTTCAGCTGATCCACCATCGTGTTGATGGTGGATTTGAGTTCCAGAATCTCCCCCTTCACGTCGACGGTGATCTTCTTTGAGAGATCCCCGTTCGCGACCGCCGTGGTGACATCGGCGATGTTGCGGACCTGACCTGTAAGGTTCTCGGCCATCAGGTTCACGTTGTTTGTGAGGTCGGCCCAGGTGCCGGCAACGCCTTCCACCCGCGCCTGGCCCCCGAGCTTGCCCTCCGAGCCCACTTCCTTGGCAACGCGCGTCACCTCGGAGGCGAAGGAGTTCAGCTGGTCCACCATCGTGTTGATGGTATTCTTCAGCTCCAGAATCTCGCCCCGCACGTCGACGGTGATTTTCTTCGACAGGTCGCCGTTCGCCACCGCCGTGGTGACGTCGGCAATGTTGCGCACCTGGCCCGTGAGGTTGGCCGCCATGAGATTCACGTTGTCGGTGAGGTCGGCCCAGGTGCCGGCGACCCCGCGAACCTGGGCCTGACCGCCGAGCTTGCCCTCCGAGCCGACCTCACGGGCAACACGGGTCACCTCCGAGGCAAAGGAGTTCAGCTGGTCCACCATGGTGTTGATGGTATTCTTCAGCTCCAGAATCTCGCCCCGCACGTCGACGGTGATTTTCTTCGACAGGTCGCCGTTGGCCACCGCCGTGGTGACGTCGGCGATGTTGCGCACCTGACCGGTGAGGTTGGCCGCCATCATGTTCACGTTGTCGGTCAGATCTTTCCAAGTGCCGCCGACCCCTTCGACCTGGGCCTGACCGCCGAGCTTGCCCTCCGTACCGACCTCGCGGGCGACGCGGGTCACTTCGGACGCGAAGGAGTTGAGCTGGTCCACCATGGTGTTGATGGTCAGCTTCAGGGCCAGGATCTCGCCCTTCACGTCGACGGTGATCTTCTTGGAGAGGTCGCCTCGCGCCACGGCCGTGGTCACCTCGGCGATGTTTCGGACCTGGCCGGTGAGGTTCTCAGCCATCATGTTCACGTTATCGGTGAGATCCTTCCACACACCACCGACGCCCCTGACCTGGGCCTGCCCCCCAAGCTTGCCCTCGGAGCCCACCTCCTTGGCGACGCGGGTCACTTCGGACGCGAAGGAGTTCAGCTGATCCACCATCGTGTTGAAGGTGGATTTGAGGTCGAGGATCTCGCCCTTCACGTCGACGGTAATCTTCTTCGACAAGTCGCCGTTGGCCACCGCTGTGGTGACTTCGGCGATGTTGCGGACTTGGCCCGTGAGGTTGGCCGCCATGAGATTGACGTTGTCGGTGAGGTCCTTCCAGGTTCCGCCGACACCCTTGACCCGGGCTTGGCCCCCGAGCTTGCCCTCGGAGCCGACCTCGCGGGCGACGCGGGTTACTTCGGACGCGAAGGAGTTCAGCTGGTCCACCATCGTGTTGACCACTTTGCCGATGCGCAGGAACTCACCCCGCAGGGGTCGACCCTCGATCTCGAGCTGCATGATCTGGTTGAGATCGCCCTTGGCCACGGCACCGATGACGCGCGCGACCTCCGTCGTGGGCTGGACGAGGTCGCCGATCATCGTGTTGACCGAGTCCACGCAATCGTTCCAGTTGCCGGTCGCGGCCGGCAGCTTGCCGCGTTCACCGATCCGACCATCCTTGCCGACGGCCCGCGCGACCCGGTCAAGCTCGCGCGACAGGCCCTGATTCAACTCGACGATGTCGTTGAAGGCCTCCGCGATCTCGCCGTCGATGCCGGTCAGGTCCAGCGGAAGGCGGGTCGTGAAATCGCCTTTGCGGAAGGCGCGCAGACTCTTCAGGAGGAGTTTCGGCTCAAGCTGCGACGTGGTCAGCGTCATTCGGGAATACCTCCGGCGGAAGAGCCTGAGACCGGACGATCCGGCTGGCGGCCTCGGAACTCTGCAACCTCAAGACAGCATCAGATTTTAAGCTAGCGCCGAACTGGGCTTCAGGTTGAGCTGGGGCATAATCGCTTGACCGGGCAAAAGCGAGCGAATTAGGGAGAGCAAGGCCATCCCCAGCTACTCGCTGAGATCTTGGTCAAAAATTTTTGCGATGCGAAAAGATGGAACTAATCTAGGTTTTATTTTTGGCAGCGCTCTGTGAACACGAATGTATGCGGTTAAGTCCCGAATCGGAATCCGGGCCCGGAGATGAGGGCCTGCGGTACACGACGGCACGCACCATCGCCGCATTCCCGCTGACTTCGCCGTTGACTGTGAAGGTGTCGCGGCGGCCTTGGTCCATCGCAAGAGATCTGGCCTCGTGTATGACCCGAAAAGCCAATCGATGAGATGCCCCGTTAGTCTCTGAAACTCGACGCGCCCGAGGGAGCTGAGAAGTCTCTCTGATGCACGAGGTCCCGGGATGTGCGCCGGCACCGTGACCGATTGCTTCTATCCGCCCTGCGAAAACTGTTTTGTGACGTTGTCAGGCGCCCCCGCGTAGCTTCGTGGCCGAGACCCCAAGGGTCGTGCACAATCTGCGCGTCCACCATCTCGCAGAGCGAAACAATGCGGTCGTCACTGGCGAGGGACCACCTCCGGCCTGATCGTACAGGGCGGCAATTGTCTGCTTCGGAGCGACGGCGAAGGCCCTGGCTCCGACGGGGCTGGGTCGCGGGCACGCCGTCCGCTTCTTCCCGCCGTCGGCCTTGGCGTCAGTTTTAGAGGTCATCTCGCCTCGTCGGCCTGGGCCGACGAGGCGATGGGACATTCCGCAGACGATCCGGCTTCGAAGGGGCAGCAATCCCGGCCCGCCGGCCGCAAACTCGGCGCCCAGCGCTCAAACCTCAGCAGGTCTGGGAACGTGATGTCCGGTGGGCTGCCGCGGCGACCGCCTTTCCCGGATCGGTCGCCGCGGTCCGGAACTCGCGGATGACCATACGCACCGCGAAGAGTCCGGTATCACATGCTTCCCATTGCACTGAGTCCGATCAGGAACGTCGGACCTATGGGCCGGTTGGTGGAGAGATCTTCCTTCCGGGAGAAACGCATGAGCACCAAGCCGCCACCCGTTCCGCCCGCCAACCGCTCCGACAAGGGCCCCGGCAGTTCCCCTGCGGCTCCGCTCTCGCAGGGGCAGGGTGGATCCCAGAGCCAGAACCCAGACAAGGTCGGACAGGCCGGGAACGCGAAGGTCAACACCGTCCATCAGGGGTATCAGCAGGACCGATGAGCACCGCGGACAAAACGCCCGCCGCCAACCGGCACCACGGTGGTCCTGGAAGCAGCCATCAGGACGCTACGAAACCGCCGCCGGACGAGCACGGCGAATCCGCTGCGGGCGGATCGACCAACCCCGACACCTCGGCCGTCTCGGGCGGAGGCGGGCAGCGAGATGCCCATCATCGCCACAGCAACAGGAAGGGCCTCGCCCCGGATCGGTCCGACCGCTCGCATTGAGACGCGCTGACGAGAAGGTATACCATGGCAAACGCGAACAAGCACAAGATCGGCCCTGGCGCGCAGGGTAAGCGTGACGGGTCAGGAGCGATGACCGATCTTCCGGACGGCATTCTCCCCGACAACATGGTCCTGAGTAACCGGGACAAGTCGCATCACACCGACCAGCGTGGCCTGGACAGCAAAACGGTCCAGACGGAGCAATATCAGGATCATGCGGCCAACCGACAGGTCGACGGTGAACGGACGGGCGAGGGCAACACCAGCGGCTCGGCGAACCCAATGACCGATCGGGCAGGCGATCAAAGCAGCCTCAAACGCCAGAGCTCGTAGCACCGCGATGCTTCCGTCCGGAGGAGTCAATCCGGACGCCGCTGAGATGCGGTGCGTGTCGAGGGTGAGGAGAAGGGTTCAGCAGATGTGGGCAGGCTGGACGACCTGCCGAGCATAGCGATCCGGACGATATGATCCGCGTCCGGCCCCCAGCATTGTACGTGCAGGTCCGCTCCGGGATGAACGATGCCGCCTGCCCCTTACCTTGATCGCACGCCACGTTCCGATGGCGCTAAGCGCCATATCGTCATCATCGGGGGTGGCTTCGGCGGTTTGGCGTGCGCGCGCGCGCTTGCCGGCGCCGATGTGCACGTCACCGTCATCGACAGGCGCAACCACCATCTGTTTCAGCCGCTTCTCTACCAAGTGTCGACAGCGGCGCTCTCGCCTGCTGACATCGCCGCTCCGATCCGGCGCGTGCTCGCTCAAGCACAGAACGTCGACGTCGTGCTCGCCGACGTCCAGGCGGTCGATACAACGCGACGCCATGTCCAACTCGCAGACGGCGGCTACATTCCCTTCGATCAGCTCGTGGTCGCCACCGGTTCAGCCTACAATTACTTTGCCCATCCCGAATGGGCTGAATCCGCGCCGGCGCCCAAGACCATCTCGGATGCGCGGAACATTCGTGCGCGTCTCCTGAAGGCCTTCGAGGATGCCGAGAGTTGCGCCGAGGCAGCGCGTCGCTCGGCGCTTATGACCGTGGTGGTCGTGGGCGGCGGACCAACCGGCGTCGAGATGGCCGGCACGGTCGCGGAATTGGTGCGATACACGCTGCGCGGAGACTTCCGCCGCATCGATCCGACCGAAGCCCGCGTGATCCTTGTGGAGGCGGGCCCCCGGCTCCTTGGAGCCTTCCCGGAGGTCCTGAGCGCCTACGCCCATCGTGCGCTGGTTAGACTTGGCATCGAGGTGCGGCTGAACACGGCTGTCCAGCGGATCGATGCGGGAGGCGTGCACCTTGCTGACGAGCGGATCGAAGCGGCGAATGTCATCTGGGGCGCGGGGGTTCGTGCTGCGGCAGGGGCTGCGTGGTTTGGCGAAACCGAGGATCGGGCTGGGCGCATCCAGGTCGACGCGCGCATGGCCATCATCGGTCAGACGGACATCTACGCGCTGGGTGACGTGGCTCTCTTCCTGCAGCAGGGGAAGCCGCTACCGGCACTGGCCCAGGTTGCTCAGCAGCAGGGTTATCACCTCGGGCGGGCACTGCGCCAACCGGGACCGCCTGCTCCATTTCGCTATCGCAGCAAGGGTGACACGGCTGTCATCGGACGCCACGCCGCCGTGTACAGCTTCGGGCGCTTCAACCTGACAGGACGCGTCGCGTGGCTGCTCTGGGCGATCGTGCACGTGTACCTCCTGATCGGCTTTCAGAGGCGCACGCTCGTCATGGTGCAGTGGGTCTGGCGCTACTTCACCTTCGAGCGTGGCGCCCGACTGATCGATTGAACTCTCTTCGCCCGGGATCGCTGTTCACCCCGAGCCGAGGGATGTCCTGGGCGGAACGCTCGACGGCTCTGCATGCCCAGGCAGGCTCAACGGCGTTACGCACATCAGCACCCGGCGGTATTCACGGTTGATCGACGACTGAATCATCGATCCGCTCCCATTGAAATGGTCCACTCCTTGGTATGGCTCCCGAGCCTATGGAGTTGACCCGGTTTGTGGTCCGCGAGCTATGCAAGTTCTCGGGCTTTGACCGCTTGGTTGGCGAAGGCTCGGGGCGTCAAGCCGTCCAGGGCCGTATGGGGTCGAGCGCCAAGATTACACCGCAATATCCATCTCGGATTTCTTCGTGCAACATATTGTATTCCAGCTGCATCTGCAAATTTATCGATACTATTCAAGATATATTCGCGATCTGCTCGCGAGCGATCAGATTGGAGCCGGCACGTCTCGCTCTACGCCCAGCGCCTGCTGGAGGGCTACGGTGTCGATGAGACGCTGGCTCTGGGCGGCCAGGCGCGTCAGGGTCGTAGCGGCGTAACGCGTCTGGTTCAGAAGCAGGTCGGCATAGCTGAGAGCGCCGGCCTTGTACTGCACCTGGGAGGCGGCGAGGGCTTCGCGGGCGAAGGCCTCCGCCTGCATCGCCGCGGTCAGGATCCGCGCGTCGGCCTCGAGCGCGGTCAGCACGTCCGCGACGTTCTGGAACGCTGCCAGCACCGTCGATCGGTAGCTGGCGGCGGCCGCCTCGTAGCCCTCGACCGCCGCCTGCCGCCGGGCGGCCAGGGCGCCACCGTCGAAGACTGGCTGCGCGAGGGCGAGCCCGGTCCCCCAACTGCTCGATGCCGCCAGTGCTGCGAGGGTGGCGGCGTTCGCGCGCAGATTGGCGCTCAGACTGACGCGGGGCAGCAGGTTCGCGCTCGCGACGCCGATCTCGGCGGAGGCGGCGTGGAGCTGCGCTTCGGCCGCGCGGATGTCCGGTCGCCGATCGAGCAGGCGGGACGGCAGGCTGAGCGGGACCCGCCCTGGAAGCGCCAGTTCACCGAGGCGGAAGCCCGGGATGTCGTAGGCGCTCGGCGGCAGGCCGACGAGCACGGCGAGGCGGTGGCGCGTCTGCGCGCGTGCCGCGCGGCTGGCGATGATCGTCATCTCCTGCGACCGGATCAGGCTCTCCTGGCTCAGCACGCTGGCGATGGGCTCGGTGCCCGCAGCATGGCGCACCGTCACCAGGGCGAGCTGCTCGCGGTACTGCCGCAGGATCGCCTCGGAGATGCCGATCTGCTCCGACAGGGTCGCCTCCTGGATCGCGGCCGTGACGATGTTGCCCGTGAGAGCCAGCGTCGCGGCCCGCAGCTGCTCGTCCGCGACCGCCTCCAGGGCGGCTTGAGCCTCGACCGCGCGCCGGATGCCGCCGAACAGGTCGGGCGTGTAGCTCGCTGAGACGCTGGCCCCATACAGCCCGTAGAGGGCCGACCCGACCTGTCCCAGTCCACCGCCGCCGGTCCGTGCAAGACCGAGCGACAGGTTCGGCAGGAGGTCGGCTTGGGCGGCCTGGGTGAGGCTCTGGGCTTGGTGCAGGGCGGCCTCGGCCTGCTCGACGGTCGGGTTCGCCGATAGCCCCCGACGCACGAGACGGTCGAGCCGGCGGGACCGGAACAGACGCCACCACGCCGCCGGCACCTCGGCTCCGGACAGAAGGAGCTGCGTCCCTCCGGCTTCCGGCGGTGCGACGAGCCGGGTCGGGTCCGCCTCCTCCCCGTACTGGGGCAGGGCGGACCGGGCCGGGGGTACGAAGTCTGGCCCCACCATGCATCCGCCGCACAGGAGGAGGGCGGTCATGGGGGCTAGGACGAGCGGTCTCATCGCGCCAGGGCCTCGACCGGATCGATCAATGCGGCACGGCGCGCCGGCACGAGCCCGGCTGCCAGGCCGGCGAGGCTGGCGCTGAGAATCGCGGCGGCCACCGTGCGCCAGCCGAAGACCAGGATGAACGGCAGCTTGAGAGCTTGGGCCGCCTCGCCGAGCCCAAGCGCCAGCCCGGTCCCGAGCGCCCCACCCAGGGCGCACAGGGTGAAGGCCTCGACGAAGAACTGCAGCATCACGTCCGAGCGGCGCGCGCCAAGTGCCATCAGCAGGCCGATCTCGCGGGTGCGCTCGGTCACCGAGACCAGCATCATGTTCATCACGCCGACGCTCGCGATGACCAGGGCGATGCCGGCGATGGACACGGTCACCAGCCCGAGAACCACCTTGGTCCGCAGCGTCGCCGCGCGCTGGGCCTCGGCGTCGAACAGGATGAAATCCTTGACGCCGTGCCAAGCCAGCAGGAACTTGTCGATGGCGGCGAGCGCCACGTCGTGATCGGCCTCCTCCGCAATCTGCAGCGTCAGGCTTCCGAAGAACGACTGGCCGGAGACGCGGGAGCCGAAGGTCTTGTAGGGTATCGCCGCGAACGGCCTGCGTCCGAACCGGGACGAACTCGCGACCTGCGCGATGCCGACGACCCGAGCCGGCACCGTCCCGACGAGGACGACGGCGCCGAGCGGATCCTGATCCGGCGCGAACAGGGCCGCGCGGACGTGGGGATCGATGACGATCTCGACGTCCGAACCCTGAACGGTCTCCTCGGTGAAGTTCCGACCCGACGTGATCGGGAACTCGTGGATGCGGAAGAAGGCCGGTGCCACACCGTGGACCGACGCCTGTATCATCCGGTTCTGGTGGCGGAGGACGGCCGGCTTCTGCTCGCTCGAGGTCGCCCCTGAGAGGAACGGGAACGTCGCGAAGCGTTCGAGGTCGGCTGGGACCAGCGCCCCTCTCTGCGCACCCGTGCCGGTGCTGTAATAGGATTGCGACAGGATCTCGGTGACGTTGTTGCCGAGGCTCTTCATGCGCTCCAGCACCTCCTGCTCCGAGCCCTGGCCGATCGCCACGGCGAGGATCACCGCGGCGATGCCGATCACGATTCCCAGCATGGTGAGGAGATTGCGCAGCCTGTGGGCCAGAAGCGTACCGAGGGCGCTCCTGACCGCTTCCACGATCTGACCGGCTCGGCGTCGCGTCCCATCGGGAGCCCGCAGGACGAGGGGCCGGCCGGCCCGGCGGACCCGCTGCATCCGGTCCGCCCGGATGCGCCCGTCGGCGATCTCGATGACCCGGTCGGCCGTCGCGGCGACCTGGAGATCGTGGGTGACGATCACCACCGTGTGGCCCTCGTCGCACAGGGCCTGGAACAGGGTGAGGAGTTCCGCGCTGGTGCGGCTGTCGAGGGCGCCGGTCGGCTCGTCGGCCAGGATGACCCGACCGCCGTTCATCAGCGCGCGGGCGATGCCGCCGCGCTGCTGCTGACCCCCGGACAGCTGGGCCGGGCGGTGATCCAGGCGCTCGCCGAGCCCGAGGCGGGTCAGCAGGGCAGTCGCACGCGTCCTGCGCGACGTAGCGGGCTCACCGGCGAAGATCGCGGGCACCGCGACGTTGGCCCAGGCGGGGAGACGCGGCAGCAGGTTGTGACTCTGGAAGACGAAGCCGAAGGTGTGGCGGCGCAGAGCCGCCATCGCGTCGGGATCGATCCCGACGGTGTCGCGCCCGTCGATGCGGTAGCGGCCGCGGCTCGGCCGGTCGAGGCAGCCGAGCAGGTTGAGCAGGGTCGACTTGCCCGAGCCGGACTGCCCGACGATCGCCACGAACTCGCCGGCCCGGATCGTGAGGTCGACGCCGTCGAGCGCGGCCACGACCTGGTCACCCATCCGGTAGGTGCGGTGGACGTCCTCCAGCTGTAGCAGCGCGGGGGCTTCGCCACTCTGGGTGCTATCCGTGCCGCAGGGGGGGGCGGGCTGCCTCATCGCGTACGGTCCCTCGACGCCGCGAACCGCGCTCCATCCGTGGGGCTGGCGATGATCACCACCTCTCCGGGGCTGACGCCGTCGAGGATCTGGACCTCAACCCCGTTGGCCACACCCGTGCGGACCCGCCGCTCCTCCGGCTGGCCGTCACGGCTCAGGATCCGCAGGCGCGCTTGTTTGGCGTCCGTCCGCTGCAGGGCGGCGGCCGGAACGAGGATCGCGTCCCTGGCCTCCTCCAGCACGAAGCTGACCAGGGCCGTCATCAGGGGCCTGAGGGCACCGTCCTCGTTGGCGATCTCGAACCGCGCGTTGAAGTAGATGGCCGGGTTCTCGGTTCCGGAAGCCCCGTTGCCGGCCGTCTGGTTAGTTGCGTTCGCCTCGATCGCGATCTGGTCGGGGGCCGGATCGATGGTCTTCAGGGTCGTCTCGTAGCGTCGATTGGGCTGCGCGAGGGTGCTGAGATAGACCGGCATGCCCGGCCTGAGGCGGCCGATATCGGCCTCGGAAACCTTGGCCTTGACCGACATCGTGCCGAGGTCGGCGAGCCGGACGATCGTCGGTGCGATCTGGGACGAGATGACGGTCTGACCCTGCTTCGTGACGATGGCCACGACGGTGCCGTCGATCGGCGCGGTGATCTGCGTGTAGGCGAGTTCGGTGCGCGCGTTGCGGACGTTGACGGCCGCCCCCTCGATCTGCGCGTCGAGGGCGGCGAGGTCGGCCCGGGCGCCTGCATAGGCCGCCTCGGCGGCTTCGTAGTCCTGACGTGTCCCGGCCTTGCCGGCGACGATGTCGCCCTGGCGGCGAAAGGCGGACTCGGTCTGCCGGAGAACGGCCTTCGTCCGGTCGCGCTGCGCTTGCAGGGTGCTCAGGGCCGCTTGGCTGCGCTGCACGGCATTCATCTGGGGCATGGAGTCGATCTCGGCGATGCGCTGCCCCTCGGCGACGCGCTGGCCGAGTTCGACGTGAAGGGCGACGACGCGTCCGGAGACCTGGGCTCCGACGCTGACGAGGTTGACCGGCTCGATCGAGCCGCTCGCCAGGATGGTCGATGCGATGCTGCCGCGCCGCGCCGGCGCGGTGATGAAGGAAGTTGTATCGGTATTGTCCCGCAAGAACATCAATCCCATCGCAGCAGCGCCGATGAGGACAGGCGGGAAGATGAATTTCGGCAGAAACTTCATTTTATAAATCATCGGATGGAACAATGTCGCATCCATTATCGATTGTTTTTATTCTCGACATTGCACAGGTGAGAACCGATTGCGCAATCAGATCTGCGGAATTTTTACTTCCGGAATGAATTTTCAAAAACAGATTAGACGCGATAAAATCCGATATATCGTAATTTAAATATCTGTTATGAATATCTGAACAGGTATTTGCATTCGAAAATCTCAGAATTTTTCTAATGGATGACGCTTTAAATCTGAATAGATTAATTTGCCGAGCAACAAAATAGTTATCGGTGTTTCGCTGGGAATGTTTATGGAGGTCGTCGATGCCGATCGCTGAAGCACGATCATCGCACAAGACTTCTCCGCCACCGTCACCGCTGTGACTCGTGTGCGGGCAGTAATCGCGCGTCGTATGGTTGAATAGGGTTTTCTCACGTTCGAATGAATGTTGCACGTATTAGCGAATCATGTTTGTGACATGGAGCGAGTGGTTATTGCTTTTGGCGACATATCCGCCTTTCTCTAGACTAGATATGCCGTTTATCAATGGCGGAGTGCTGAATTGTGTAATACTTGAAATTCGCCTTCTGCAGATTTGCTGCTCTGGGACAGGTAAAAGATCTAAGATCGTTTTTCTTATTTCTACGTATTCCGCGTCCGATTTCGATGGTTTCGAGATCCTGCTCATGATGCCGTCTCGGACACACGAATCGCCTGCGGATGCTCATCGCGAGGGCGAAATCGCGATCCGTGAGCCCCTCCATGAGCTTGTGCATCGACACCGAACGAAGCCTACGATTTTCAGCACGAGTTCGATCAGGCCCGGCCTCTTGCGGAAACGGCGAGCCAGAGGTTCGCAGATGGTAGGCTTCGACCTACCTTGCCGTGACCTCGGGACCGCTGCTCTGGTGAGCGTGACAGGAGCGTGACAGGAGCGTGGCTGCGGTCGGGTATCTCCCACGGTACGGCTAGGTAGGGGCGAGCGGCGATCCTCGGCTAGCCCGAGGAGCGTGCTCGGGGAGACGCCTTGCCGGCTAAATGAGACTGATTGTCTCCAGAAGATGTGCTGTCCGATGGAAGGAATAGCGCACGTATTTCGCAGAATCGGCATCAAAGATCGAATTTTGATCGTCCAAGGGCGAACTTTAACCTGGATTGTTTCTTCGGGACGGGATTCCCAATCTACATAGCTTAAAGTCCTTGCAGGAGAATGTGACGCCTCGTGCCGGAATTCGTACTTGTTACCGGCGGAGCCGGCTTCATCGGTCGCCACCTCTGCGTCGAACTACTGCGCCGCGGCTACCGTGTGCGGGTGCTCGACAGCCTGATTGGGTCTCGGAGGTCGGCGTCTCGTCCTTCGGCGCCGAGGAGGTTCAGGATTGGGGGCTGAGCCGAACCCTGGACCTGCTCTCCGGCCGGGCGCCCCGGATCCACTGGTACAGCCTCTACGATTTGCCACGGGAATGGGAGGCCACCACCCGCCACAAGTAGGCCGAGGGCTCCTCCTACTACCGGCACTTCCACATGGGCCTGCTGCGCCAGGACGGCACGTCGAAGATCGCCCTCGAGAGCTTCGCCCGCCACACCCCCGAGATCGGCCTATGCCAGTGGTTCCACTTCGAGGATCACCGGCTCGACGATGCGGTGGCGTGGATGAGGCGCCTCGGCGTCCGCTACCTGCGCACGGGCCTGTCCTGGGCCGATAGCTTCCGCCCCGGCGCCCTCGACTGGTTCGACCGTCAGATGGCCGCGCTGGAAGAGTTCGACGTCACCGTCACCTTCTGCTTCACACCCGAGCACCGGGGCATCTCGCCCTATCACACCAGCGCGCCGCTGGTCCGCGCCGAGTTCGCGGAGTTCTGCACCGCCATGGTCCAGCGCTACGCCCCGGGCGCACCCACATAGATCGGCGATCGATTCCGGGGACAGCGGCTATTCGTGAACCGGACCTGCAGCACGCGGAATCGCGCAACGCTTAGAACGGGTCACCGCCGTGGGAGAGGGACACCCGATATGGTGCGGGCCCCAGGATTGACCGCCGCTCCGTCCACAGCTCCATGGAGGAAGCCGCCTTCTCAAACCGCGCGGTCGCGCGCGATCGACGGCTTTGGGTCTCCATGAGCACGTCCGATCTTCCGGCAGCCTCCCTCCGAAGCGGATGGGCTGCAAACGGCCAGTTTCGGTCGGTCCGTTTCGATCCGCCTTCCCGGAAGCGGACCTCCCAGCGCCTGCTCTGGGTCGACACCCGACAGTCGCTCACCTGAAACTGAATGTCTGCTGCCGGGCGGTGGCCGGATGTTCGCTCATGGCGCGACGCCGAGGCAGCCATCCTTTCACCGCCATCCGAGTGCCGGAGCGACGGACTTGAGTAGGCTCTCGATGATATGGGCGTTGTAGGCCACGCCCAGTTGGTTCGGCACCGTCAGCAGGAGGGTGTCGGCCTCCGCGATCGCTTCGTCGGCCTTGAGCTCCTCGACCAGCCGCTCCGGCTCCGCGGCGTAGGAGCGGCCGAAGATGGCCCTCATCGTGTCGATGATACCGACCTGATCGCTGCTCTCGCCACGTCCGAAATAGGCGCGGTCGCGGTCGTTCATGAGCGCGAAGATCGATCGGGAGACGGAGACCCGCGGCTCGCGCGCGTGGCCCGCCTCCGTCCAGGCCTGGCGATAGCGGCGGATCTGCTTGGCCTGCTGGATATGGAACGGTTCGCCGGTCTCGTCCGCCTTGAGCGTCGAGCTCTGCAGGTTCATGCCTTGCTGGGCGGCCCAGACCGCGGTGGCGTCGGAGGCCGAGCCCCACCAGATCCGCTCGCGCAAGCCCTCGGAATGCGGCTCCAGACGCAGAAGCCCCGGCGGGTTGGCGAACATCGGCCGCGGGTTGGGCTCGGCAAAGCCTTTCCCGGCCAATAGGTCGAGGAACACCTCGGCGTGCCGGCGGCCCATGTCGGCATCGCTCTCGCCGTCGCGCGGTGCGTAGCCAAAGTGTCGCCAGCCGTCGATGACCTGCTCCGGCGAGCCGCGGCTGATCCCGAGTTGGAGCCGCCCGCCCGAGATCAGGTCAGCCGAGCCCGCATCCTCGACCATGTAGAGCGGGTTCTCGTAGCGCATGTCGATGACGCCGGTGCCGATCTCGATGCGCCTCGTCCGGGCTCCGACGGCTGCGAGCAGCGGAAACGGCGAGGCGAGTTGGCGCGCGAAGTGATGGACCCGAAAATAGGCGCCATCCGCGCCGAGCTCTTCCGCCGCGACCGCGAGGTCAATGGATTGCAGCAGGGTCTCGCCCGCCGAGCGTGTTCCCGACCGTGCCGTCGGCGCCCAGTGCCCGAACGAGAGGAACCCGATCTTCTTCATGATCACACTCGCTTTGGACGATGCCGATGCGCAGGAGGTTGGCAGGCCATGGAGAGCGGGCGGCAGATGCGGGCTGCCGCCGCGATCCCGTCACGCGGCCTTCTGCAACCCCTCCGCAGCCATCGCCGCCTGGACGGCGGCGCGCGTTGCGACGCGCTGGCTGAAGCGGGTGAGATGCGGCCAGCGGGCGAGATCGACGCCGAGCTTCGGCGCCCAGCTCAGGACCACGAAGAGATAGGCGTCGGCCACGGTGAAATCGGGACCGGTGAGGTGGGGGCGGCCGTCTGCGAGCACGGCCTCGACGATGTCGAGCTTGCGATCGAGATTGGCCAGCGCGGCCTCCCGCGCTTCAGCCGCGAGCGCCGGGTTGAAGAGCGGGCCGAAAGCCTTGTGGAGTTCGGCCGAGATGAAGTTCAGCTGCCCGTTGAGCCGTGCGCGCTCGACCGTGCCGGCCAGCGGCGCGAACGTGCCCGGGGCGTGCTTGTCGACCAGATGCTGGACGATGGCGGCGCCTTCGGTGAGGACCTCGCCGTCGTCGAGCTCCAATGCCGGGACGTAGCCCTTCGGATTGATGGCCCTGAAATCCGCACCGGAGGCGGTTGTCTTCTTCTGGAGATCGACGGCTTCGATCGCGAAGGGCAGGCCGAGCTCACGCAGCACGATGTGGGGCGAGAGCGAGCAGGCGCCGGGGGCGTAGAAGAGCTTCATGGAGTGACTCCGAGGCGGGATGCCCGGAGAGGTAGACGGAAGCGTTACCCATGGGAACCGGGTAACTTTCGGTGACCGGCGCTTTCGGGTATCGTCGGAGAAACCAAGTTGCCGTCGGGATGCCGGGAGCGTGTCGTGGTTCTGAAGCTGCGGAAACAGGTACCGCCTCCGCCGGGCTGCCCGATGTCGGCATGCATGAGCCTGCTCGGTGGCGTCTGGACGCCGGAGATCATCTGGAACCTGAGCGAGGGCGCGCGTCGCTTCTCCGAATTGCGGCGCGCGATGCCGAAGATCTCGGCCAAGGTGCTGAGCGCGCGGTTGAAGGATCTCGAGGGCCGGGGCGTCCTTGCCCGCTCCGTGCTGGCGACGACCCCGCCGAGCGTGGACTACGCGCTGACCGACCTCGGCGAGGAACTCATCCCGGCCATCCGCGCCATCGTCGAGGTCGGCTCGAAGCTCCATCTCCGGATGACGCCTCAGGCGCGCGACCGCGCAGCCTAGAGGCTGTTATGGACCTGCGGCTGCGCCAGTTTCGGAAGGATGCAGTCACGTCACGCCTATCCGTCTGATGTCAGCGAAGAAGAGTGGGCGCTGGTCGCCCCCTACCTGACCCTGC
>NZ_JBWJYM010000016.1:0-39849 GCF_056431005.1 Methylobacterium sp. HJ2
GAGATCAGCACGTCCGCCTGCCGTAGCTTGGCGACGATCTCCTCGGGCTTCGGGTGCTTTGCCATCTTGTCCGTCCTCCAGGCTCAAAAGCCATACCAAAGGGCGGACCACTTCAATGGGGGCTGACCAAGGTTGCGATGCCGGTGACACCCTGGCCGATGGTGCAGCCCAAAGCCGTGATCCCGCCGGTTCCCATCAGGAACGCGCCGACAACGTGCCGCCGCAGCTCTCCCGCGTCGTCCGGGGCTTCCCAGCGGAAACTTCGCGCCCGCCACGCCTCGATGAAGGCTCCCAGAAGGACGCCCACGACCGAGGCGATGCCGAAATCCACCCGCATCCCGGAGGCCAGCATCGCGAAGAGAACGGCATCGCCAACCGGCCGGGCGAAGCTAAGCGACATCGGTCGCTCGGCTCCGAAGGTATCGAACCCGGCAAACCCCGTCGCCCACCATCCCGCGGTGACGTACAATCCGATCACGATAGCCGCCGCGGCGAGCTTCCGGTCTTTTCGGAAGGCTTTGTCCGCAAAAGCGTAGCCGGCCAGGACGGCGGCGCATGCGACCGCGAGAACCATCGAGGCGGGGCGCCCGACGCCGAGCAGATCCGGAAGGAGTTGCAAGCGCCCGTTGGGTATCTGCACGGAAAGAGGGTCGACGGCCGCCACCCGGACAATGGCGGTGAGCCCCCGCATCGCCATCACCGCCGAAATGGCAGCGACGAGAAGAGCGATCAGAGCTTTCAGGTCTCCTCCTCCGAGCCGAAGAAGGTTCCCGAAGGCGCAATTACCGACGAGCGCCATGCCGAACCCGAAGGTCAGCCCGCCGAGGATCAGAGGGCCGAGTTCGAGCTGCGGCGCGGCGTACAGCGTCCGGCGCAGTTCGAGACCGTTCCAACGCAAGACATAGACACCGACCATCGCGACGGCGATGGCCAGCGCCCAGGCGCGCAACCGCCGGGTGTCCCGCCCGTAGACGGCGTCTTCCAGGGCACCGAGCGTGCAGAAGCGGCCGCGCCGCGCCGCGTAGCCGAGCGCACATCCAATCACGAGACCGAGGACCGCACGAACGAGATGCGGCTCCAATCTTTCCTCCCATCATCCTGCCGCCTGCAAACGGCTTTTGTCTATCCGCTGGCGCAAGACTTCAGCCGCCGCTTAAGGGAAGCTTATGAATCCGCGGGCGAGGGCCATTCTGAGGCAGGTCCATAAGTGTCGAAGGGGCGTCCTTGTGAAGGCGTGAGTCCTCGGGCGACGCGATCAATGCCCTAGTTTGTTGTCCGTCATAGTCGCAATGTCTGCTTCCAGGAATTTGGCGAAGAGCGACGAATGGCCGGGTTGGGCGCCAAGCCGAATGTCCGGTTCTGCACACGTTGGCGTTCGGACGTGACGTAGTCTGGCCGAAAGCGGCTGGTCCGCTTCCGCGTGCGGCGATGGCAAGGGCGGACAGCCCTTCTCCCGGAGGCGCGCGCCCCACCAAGCGCCCGGTCAGTGCGGCCTCCGAACGGCCCGGTGCAGGCATCCCGCAGATCCTCATCAGCCGCGGGAGCCAACCCGGTCGCACTTTGTGATTTGGCTTTCCAGCAACAATTTGCTCTCCCTTTGCAGCGGACGCTTCGTCCCATCACAGCTTCGGGCGCGCGGCGCTGCGCCGACATGGGGGACGCATGACGGCAGCGCTCGGGATTATGTGCAAGGCCCCGCGCCCCGGCCTGACCAAGACGCGCCTTGCCGCACGCCTCGGCCCGGAGAAGGCGGCCCGTCTGTCTGCCTGTTTCCTGGCGGATGTCGCCGGTGTCGTGCTCGCGGTCCCGGAGGGGCTGGGCAGACAGGGATACGGCATCTATGCGCCCGCGGGATCGGAGGCCGAGCTCGCTGCCATCCTGCCGCCCGCCTTCCGCCTGCTGCTTCAAGAAGGATCCGATTTCGGACTCATCCTCGGAACGGCCGTGCGTCGTCTGCTGACCGAGCAGGCGCATGACTGTGTCGTGCTGATCAACGCCGACACGCCGACCCTACCCGCATCGCTGCTCACGGACACCGTCACCACCCTGCGACGGTCCGGGGACCGCGTGGTGCTGGGGCCCGCCATCGACGGCGGCTACACCCATATCGGGCTGAAGGCCGACCATCCCGAACTCTTCACCGGCATCCCGTGGAGCACGGACGCGGTGCTGACCCGTACGCTGGAGCAGGCCGCCGCCATCAGCCTGGAGGCCGAGGTGCTTGCCCCCTGGTACGACATCGACGACGCGGCGACATTCCGCCTCCTGCAGGACGAGATCGCGGGCCTCCCGCCGGCGTTCGCCGCGGACGACATAGTCGGGGGTCAGGCGCACGCGACGCGCGCGCTGCTGAACCAATGGCGTGACGCCTGAGCCCCGTCCGTCGCCTGACGGTCCTCGGCATCGCCGGAACCGTGCTGATCGGGCTCGGCATGCCGCTCCTTCGGAGCTTCGGCGACGATGCGTTCCTGGCGCTCGCCTGCGCCGGCGGCGTGATCACCGCCCTGGCCGCGCGCACGGCGGACACCACGGGGCCCCGGGCGCTCATCATCATTGTCGGGGCCGGCCTCGCGATGCGTCTTCTCGCGCTGTCCGCGCCGCCGATCCTGTCGACCGACATCTTCCGCTACGTCTGGGACGGGGTGGTGCAGGGCGCCGGTATCAACCCCTACCGCTATGTCCCGGCCGACCCGGCTCTGAGTTTCCTGCGCGATGCACAGGTCTATCCGTTCATCAACCGCGCCGACTACGCGGTGACCATCTACCCCCCGGTGGCCCAGGCGTTCTTCCTCCTCGTCACCCGCATCTCGGCGAGCCCGCTCGCCATCAAGGTCGCCCTCGTGGCGTGCGAGGGCATGACGATCTTCGCCCTGATCGGTCTGCTGCGCCTCACGGGACAGTCGGGGGCCCGCGTCGCGGCCTACGCGTGGCACCCGCTCCCGGTCTGGGAGATCGCAGGCCAGGGCCATGTCGACGGCCTGATGATCGCCCTGATGATGCTCGGCCTGTGGCTGGCGCTGGCCGTCGGCCGCCGTTATGCGGGCGCGACATCGGTGGTGCTGGCAACGCTAGCCAAGCCGTTCGCCCTGATCGCGCTGCCCGGCCTGTGGCGGCCCTGGGACTGGCGGATGGTCGCCCTCGTGCCGGTCGTGATCGCGCTCGCCTGTCTGCCCTACCTGTCCGTCGGGAGCGGCGTGCTCGGCTTCCTCGCCACGGGCTACGCCGACGAGCAGGGCCTGTCTTCGGGCTGGGGCTTCACCCTGCTGCGGCTGTGGCGGCAAACGATCGGGACGTGGCCTCACGACACCCAGATCTACCTCGCCGTCTGCCTTGTGATCCTGACGGTGCTGGCGCTGCGGACCGGGTTCCAAAGAATCCGGACGCCGGAGCGGAGCCTGCGCGACATCAATTGTTCGATCGCGACGTTACTCTTTCTGCTCTCGCCCGAATTCCCATGGTACTTCCTGATGGCTGTGCCCTTTCTAAGTGTCGCTGCCACGCTTCCGGGTTGGGTCCTCACGGTGGGAGGCTTCATGCTCTACGACGTCGTTCCTGGCGATCCGCAGCTCTCCTATGACGCCCGCTCGGCGATCCTCGCGGCCCTGGTGGCGGCCGCGGCGCTGGTGCAGGTCGAAATCCGCCGCCGTTCCGGGCTCATCCGATGACCACAGCCACGCAACCCGCGGCGCCGGCCGTCGACCCGCGCCGCTACCACGAGGCGGCGCCGCGGACGGCCGGGACCGTCGTCGAGCGCATGCCGGTCTGCCTCTATCTGGAGGTGACGAACCGCTGCAACCTGCTCTGCACCACCTGCCCGCGCACCTATGTCGAGCTCGAACCGCCGGCCGATATGAGCTGGGCGCTTTTCACCTCCATCGTCGACCAGGTGCCGGATCTGAGCCGCGCCGTGCTCCACGGGGTCGGCGAGCCGATGCTGGTCAAGGACCTGCCCCGCATGGTCCGCTACCTCAAGGATCGCGGAACCTACGTCCTGTTCAACACCAACGGCACGGTGCTGTCGGAGAAGAACGGGCGGGCCCTGATCGAGGCCGGCCTGGACGAGCTGCGCGTCTCGCTCGATGCCTCGACGCGCGCCTCCTACATCACGGTGCGCGGCAAGGACTATTTCGAGCGGATCCTGAAGAACGTCCGGGCCTTCCGGGCGCTGCAGGAGCGCGAGGGCCACACCACGCCCCGCGTCTCGGCCTGGCTCACCGGCCTCAAGGAGACCCTGCCGGAGCTGCCCGACTTCGTGCGGGTGGCGGCCGAGGCCGGCGTGAAGGAGGTCTACCTCCAGCGGCTGGTCTACTTCGCGGACGACGCCCTCGGCATGGCGCGGCCGGATCAGGCCCTCTACGAACGCATGGAGGCGGACGAGTCCCATTACCTCACCGAGGCCGAGGCGGTCGCGCGCGCGCTCGGGCTCACCTTCTCGGCCTCGGGGGCGGCGAGCGAGCCGGGAATGAGCCTCCGCCGCGACGCGGACGGCTCGCCCTGGTCGCTCTGCCGCCGGCCCTGGAACGTGATGTACGTCACCGCCAATGGCCGGGCGCTGCCGTGCTGCATCGCGCCGTTCTCGCAGCGCGGCTACGAGAACTACACCCTCGGCGACGCCACGCAGGACACCCTGCGGGCGATCTGGAACGGGCCGGCCTACGCGGATTTCCGGGCGGCCCTGCTGTCCGACACGCCGCCGCAGGCCTGCGGCAATTGCGGGCTCCGCTGGAGCCTGTGACCGCCGCAGCCTGCGTCACGGCCATCGTGCCCTGCCTCGACGAGGCGACCGCGATCGGCGGCGTCGTCGCGGGGCTCCTGGCGAACGGGGCCGACGCGGTCCTCGTCGTCGATGGCGGCTCGCGGGACGCCACCCGGGAGCGGGCCGCCGCCGCGGGCGGGCGCGTGATCCTCGAGCGCCGCCGAGGCTACGGGCGGGCGATCCAGACCGGGATCGCCGCGCTGCCGCCGGAGACCCGCATCGTCCTGTTCGTCGACGGCGACGGCAGCGACCGGCTCGACCGCGTCCCGGCCCTGCTCTATCCGATCCGCGCCGGCCGGGCCGATTTCGTGCATGGCTCCCGGATCCGTGGCGATCGCGAGCCGGGCGCCATGAGCCCCCAGCAGATCGTCGCCGGTCACCTCGCCGGCTGGCTGCTGCGGCTCACCTACGGGGCCCGCTTCACCGACATGTCGCCCTACCGGGCGATCCGCCGCGACGCGCTGGAGCGCCTCGGCATGCGGGACGAGACCTATGGCTGGAACCTCGAGATGCTGATGCGCGCCGCCGCGGCGGGCCTGCGCTGCGAGGAGGTCGCCGCCGGGCAGCGCCCGCGGCAGGGCGGCGCCTCGAAGGTGTCGGGGGATTGGCGGGCGGGGATACGCGCCGCCTGGGTCATCGGCACGACCTTCCTGCGCCTCGCCCGCGCCCTGTCCCGCGAGGGGCGCCGGTCCGGCTGACGCGCCGCCCCTCAGGTCACGACGCGGACCAGGCCGGCGGCCCATCCGAAGGTCAGGCCGGGCGGGTACCGGCGGCGCAGCGCGGCGTCGAGGCCCAGGCTCCGGCCCGCCGCGAAGACGCTGAACAGGGCCATGAGACCGCCGAGGAAGACGTAGGTCCACGGCCATTCCTGCGGGTGCAGGTACAGGCCGAGCCAGAGCTGGGCGACGAACGCGACACCGATCGCGCCGACGATCCGGACGCCGAGCCCGAGCAGCAGCGAGACCGCGAAGGTCAGCTCCGTGACGAACACCAGCGCGTCCAGGATGTAGAAGTTCGGCGTCGGCAGCAGCACGCCCTTCACGAACTCCCGGTGGATCGCGAAGGCGGCGTTCGTCACCTCCTCGCCGGTCCAATAGTAGAGCCCGTTCTCGGTGGAGAAGAGCGGCAGCTTCCAGAGCATGCCTTGGAACCACATGCCGCCGATCAGGGCGCGCAGCGCCCACAGGGTGACGTCGCGGCCCGTCCGCTGTGCCGGGTCCTCGATCCATTCCCGGATCGCGATGACGATGCTGGCCAGGACCAGCAATGCGAAACCGCCGGCGACCAGCCAGCGCCCCCAGCCGAGGGCGACCTCGTCGCTCTGCTGCCCGATCAGGAACAGCCACGTGTCGGTGAAGGGGTCCGTCCGCATCGCATCGATCCTCTGAAAGCCTGCGTCTCAGGTGCTGCGTCTCAAGGGCTGCGCGCCGTCAGGTACAGGCCGCCCGCAGCGGCGGGTCGGCCGCGGACCCGTGCAGGGGTCTGGACAGCCGTGTCGGCAGATCGGTGAGGCGCAGCGACCGGCGCAAGGCCCGGGACAGGGCATCGACCAGCGCGGTCAGGAGCGCCGTGGCGACGATCAGCACCACGGCGACGTCCAGGCGCAGCTCGGAGATCGCGGCATCGACGTAGAAGCCGAGCGTCGCGACCCCGAGGATGCCGAAGATCGCGCTCTCGCGCAGGATCAGCTCCCAGCGATACAGCAGATACGCCAGGAACTGTCCGTAGAGCCGGGGCAGCGTCTCGTAGGCGTAGAGATTCAGGCCGGTCGGTGCGTCGGGGCGGTAGGCGAGGTCGTCGGCGTGGCGGCCCATGAGGTAGCCGACGATGCCGGCATTGTGGATCGTCAGCGCCAGGATCGCCGGCAGCATCGAGGGGCCGAGCAGCTGCAGCAGAACGTAGGCCAGCATGTATTCCGGCGTCGAGCGCACGATCACCAGCAGGACCCGCCCGAACGGCTGCCCGACCGGCCCGGCGAAGCGGCGGGAGGCGAGGGGAAACAGGAGCAGCGCGCCGAGGCCGGTCGCGACCAGCGCGATCTGCGCCAGCACCAGGGTCTGGAGCGCGCCGGGTAGGATCTGCTCCGTCACGATCGGCCGGAGCCAGAGCCCGAACCGGCTCCAGGTCGCCGGGTCGAGGAGCGCGCCGGAGCGGAGCGGGCTCGGGACGATGTCGTGGCCGAGGAACCGGCCGAGGCCGGTCAGCCAGTCGGTCGTCCCGATGGTCTTGGGCAGGGCGAGAACGCTTCCCACGAGTAGGACCGGCAGGGTCGAGAGGCGCATCCAGAGGCGGCGGGAGCCGATCAGGACGTAGAAGATCAGGAGCAGGGCCCCGGCCTCGGCGTACCGGCCCTGGCGGAAGGCGGATTCAAGGTAGAAGCCCATGGTGGGCAGGCCGATGAAGCCGAGCACCAGGGTCGAGCGCATGGCGCATTCGAACCGGTAGAGCGTGTAGTGCCGGAAGGCCGCGGCGACCTCCGGCAGGCGGCCGTAGGCGAAGGCTGAGAGGGCGCCGGTGCCCGCCGGAAGGACCCGCAGGGCGGACAGATCCGCCTCCTCGATGATCTCGGAATAGACCTTGGCGCAGATGCCCGCATAGGGCAGCGCGATGGCGAGGATGCCGGTGGTCGCCGACAGGCCGAACACCTGCGTCAGCAGCAGCGCCCAGAACAGCTCGTGGACCGAGCGCAGGCCGGCGCAGGCGAGCCGCACGCTCCGGACCTTCGCGAACGGGATGGCGAGGACGAAGCCGGTCCCGGCCCCGAGCGTGACGCCGAGGATCGCGAAGGCGACGGTGTAGACGACGCTCCAGATCTCCACCGACGGGAAATCCGGGTGGACCAGGCCGGCGAGCAGGCGCTGCAGGTCGGCCCAGGGATGGAGGCTGGTGACGGCGAGGTCGGCCAGCAGCAGCGCCGCCGCCGCGCCGCCGACGAACCAGCGCGTTGCGGCGGCATAGCCGCGGCCCGCCGTCAGGTGGAGGACTTTCACGCGGCCTGCCCGTAGAACGGGGCGAGGGCCGCCTCGTCCAGGTCGCGGGCGGGCGCGTCGAGGACGATCCGACCCGCATCGAGGACCACGATCCGGTCCGTGTGCGCCAGCGCCAGGGCGATGTCGTGGAGCGCCAGGACGAGGGTCTGGTGGCGGGCGGCCATCCGCTCAAGGATCACGCCGCCCTGCCTGCGGTCCAGGGCCGAGACCGGCTCGTCGCCGAGCAGGATCGGGCGCCCGTTGTAGAGCGCTCGCGCCACGGAGACGCGCTGCTGCTGGCCGCCCGACAGCGCCCCGGCCTTGGCCCGGACCGCGTCGGCGAGCCCGACCTCCCCGAGGATCCCGCTGATTTCCTCGAGATCGGCGCGGGCCGGGAACGCCAGGGTGCGCAGGTTGTGCAGGGTCGAGCGCCGATCCAGGCGGCCCAAGTAGACGTTGTGGAACACCGAGAGCGTCCGCACCAGGGCGGCCGCCTGCGGGATCAGGGCCACCCGTGGCTGGGCCTGGGCGTGGATCAGCCCGAGCAGGGTGGACTTCCCGGCGCCCGACCGACCCATCAGCGCGACGCGCTCGCCCGCCCGGACCGTGAGGTCCACGCCGAACAGGACGGGCTTGCCGTCATAGGCCGCCGTCGCGCCCGACAGAACGACTTCGGCTTCGGCTCGGGGCAGGCTCACGGCGGCGCGCGCCTCAATCCAGCAGGCCCGTGGATTTCGCCACGCGCTCCACCGGCTCGTAGGCGGCGTTGGTCACCGGGATGAACTTCGAGCGCGCGAAGGGCGCGAGGATCGCGGGATCGGTGATGTCTATCAGCGCCGCCTTCAACCGATCCGTGAACCCGGCCCCATAGATCGCGTCGACATCGCCGCGCACGGTCCACTGGTAATCCGGGAAGGGCGGGCTCTCCCAGATGATGCCGACGTCCTTCGGGTCGGTCTTGCCGGCCTTGCTGTCGAGATCCCAGACCGAATAGTCGACCGCCCCGACCTCGAAGGCCCCGGACTGGACGAGCTGGATCGTGCGGCTGTGATCGCCGGAGAAACCGACGCGGGAAAACACCTCCTCGGGCGTCTTGCCCGGGAACGCCTCGCGGATGAAGTATTCCGGCATCAGCCGGCCCGAGGTCGAGGCCCGGGAGCCGAACGTGAAGGTCTTGCCGGCGATCGCCTTCGGGAAGTCGGCCGAGCGCGCCAGGCCCGTCTTGGTGTTGGCGATGAGATAGGTCTTGAACGCCGCGTCCTCGGCGCCTTGCGCGATCGCCTGCGCCCCGGGCGCGGCCTTGCGCGCCTGCACCCCGGTAAAGCCGCCGAACCATGCGAGCTGGACCTGCCCGTTCGTGAAGGCCGTGACCGCCGCCGGGTAATTCTTCACCGGGAGGTACTTCACCGGCACGCCGAGCTTGCCCTCGAGGTAGGCGGCGACCTTGCCGAAGCGCTCGACGAGGCGGCTCTCGTCCTGGTCGGGGATGCCGGTGAAGACGAAGGTCGGCTTGGCGCCGCCCTGCGCGCCGGCGGCCCGGGGCAGCGCGAGGCAAGCCAGCGCGCCCAGCAACACCCGGCCCATTGTCCGTCTCAGCATCGAGTGCTCCCGTCCGGATTCCGACTGCGATCGACGCCACGCCGGCATCGATGTCCAATCAACTGACAGCTAGCCCATGTCTAGCGGAGCGCTCGGCGAAGCCTGCTGATGGCGCTTATTCGTGTTACCGCACCGTGCGGTTACCCATCGCGAAGTCGCGTCGCTGCGGCAATCGGCCCGGCGGGCGCTGTCACGACTTCGGTCGGTTCGACTTCGGCCTTAACGGCTGTCCCGGTGTAGAGAGTGAAGTCCGGCCGCGGTGATCAATCTTGCTGAAGATGTGATGTTACCCATGCGGCCGGCCGTGCGAAGGACGCCATGACGCCCAAAACCGGGCGCCGGTCGCCCGATGGTGCCTGGCGAGATCAGGCAAGAGGATTCATAGCCATGGACGCCGGGACGCCGCAGCCTCCGGAGCCGGACACCGTCGCCCCGGCACCGTCATTCGCCCTGGGCGTCGGGCTCACCAACGAGTGCAATCTCGCCTGTTCCTTCTGCTACCGCGATCCCGATCGCCTGGATCGGCTCGGACCGGAACAGCTGCGGACGGTGCTCGACAGCCTGCCGGTGCGCTCGGTCAATCTGGGGACCGGCGAGAACGGGATGCACCCCCAGTTCCCGCAGCTTCTCGATCTGCTCCGGGCCGAGCCGATCAAGCTCACGATCACGTCGAACGGGCACTCGATCGCCGTGATGGATGACGCGGCGGTGCAGGCCTTCGCCGACGTGGAATTCTCGATCGACTATCCCACCCGGGAGGAGCAGGACGCGCAGCGCGGGGTCGGCAACTGGGACCTCGTGATGGCGCAGGCCGCCCGCTGCAGGGCGCTGGGCGTCGGCGTCACCTTCATCGCCGTGATGATGCGGACCAATTTCGACCGGCTGCACGAGATCGCCGCCCTGGCCCGCGGCTTCGATGCGCCGCTGCGCATCAACGTCTACCAGGCGGTGCGTACGGACGCCTTCGCGCTCACCTACGCGGAATACTGGGACGGGTTCGCGCGCCTCTTCGCCGAGACCGACGTGATCGCCATCGGCGAGCCGCTCGTCCGGGCCATGGCGGGTCTCCCGGCGCGCCGGGGCGGATGCGGGGTCGGCACGGTGCGCGTCACGCCCCGCGCGACGGTGCAACCCTGCGTATACTGGGGCGGCACCGGCCAGAGCCTCGAGACCCTGCGTCAGGCCGGCAGCGCGATCGTCGCCACGGACCCCTTCGTGGCGGTCCGGGCCCTGCCGGAACCCTGCCGGGGCTGCGCCTACGAGGATTCCTGCCACGGAGGCTGCGCCGGGCGGCGGCGGCTGATGGAGCGGCTCGATCAGGTCGACCCGTACTGCCCGATCGTGCGCGGCGAGATCCGCCCCCTGTCGGTCGTCATGGCCCCGGCCCGCGACCTGCCGAAGCTCGAGAGCGCCTGCACGACTATCGTCCAGGCGCGGCCCGCCCGTGGCTGACGCGCCCGCGGCGCTCGCCGGTCTGAGCTGGGTCACGGAGGCCTATGCGGTCATCCTGTGCGACGTCTTCGGCGTGCTCCACGACGCGGCGCGGGTCTTTCCCGCCGCCGCCGACGCGCTGGCCGCCTTCCGGTCCGGCGGGGGCACGGTGATCCTCGTCTCGAACGCGGCCGAGCCCGGGACGCGTCTGGCGGAATCCCTCCGAGCCCGGGGGATCTTGGACGCCTACGACGACCTCGTGACCGGAGCCGACATCGCCCGGAGCCTCCTTGCTGCGGCGGGTGTCCGGCGCGTCCATCACATCGGGCCGGCGCGCGACCGGGTCCTGTTCGAGGGGCTGCCGGTCACGCCGGTCTCGGTGCACGCCGCCGAAGAAATCGTCTGCACGGGCTATCCGGATCGCGACGACGACCTCGACGCGACCCTCGAAGCCGCGCTCCGGCGCGGTCAGCGCCTGCTCTGTACCAACCCCGACACGAGCCTGACGGTGGGCGCGACGCGCCTGCGCTTCGCTGGTCTCGTCGCGGAGCGCTACCGCGCCCTCGGCGGGCATGTCGTCGAGACCGGGAAGCCCGGCGCCCTGATCTATCGCCGCGCCCTGGACAAGGCCGCGAGCGTCCGCGGACGGCCTGTCGCCCCCGCGCAGGTCCTGGGGATCGGTGACACCGTCGCCCTCGACGTGGCGGGTGCACTGGGAAACGGATTCGCGGCGCTCCAGATCGGAGCTGCGCAGCCCCCGCCGATGGTCGCGTCCGACCGGCTATACCGGATGCCTGCGCTTGTCTGGTGACCCCGTGCCCGACACGGTCCGTCCCGAATCACGACACGAGAGGATTGATCGATGGATACGCCCCCGGTTCGTCTCACCAGCCTCGCCCACGGCGGCGGGTGCGGCTGCAAGCTCGATCCCGCGGTGCTGCGCGCGCTCCTGGCCGATCAGCCGGTCGCCGGTCCCTTCGAACGCCTGCTGGTCGGCAACGAGACCGCCGACGATGCGGCGGTCTGGGCCCTGGACGACGGTACTTGCCTGATCGCCACCACGGACTTCTTCACGCCGATGGTGGACGACCCGCACGATTTCGGCCGGATCGCCGCCACCAACGCCATCTCCGACGTCTACGCGATGGGCGGCAAGCCGTTGCTGGCGCTGGCCATCCTGGGCATGCCGGTCGGCAAGATCGCCCCCGAGACCGTCGCCGAGATCCTGAAGGGCGGCGCGGCCACCTGCGCCGAGGCGGGCATCCCCATCGCGGGCGGCCACTCGATCGACACGCCCGAGCCGATCTACGGCCTGGCGGTGATCGGCTCGTGCGATCGCGCGCATCTGCGGCGCAACGCCGATGCCCGCGCCGGCGACGTGGCCATCCTGACCAAGCCCCTCGGCGTCGGGATCTACTCGGCGGCGATCAAGCGGGAAGCCCTCGACGCCGCCGGCTACACGGATTTCGTCGCCACCACGACGCGCCTCAACAAGGTCGGGGCGGATCTGGCGCGCGATCCGGAGGTCCACGCCATCACCGACATCACCGGCTTCGGCCTGCTGGGCCACGGCCTGGAACTCGCGCGCGGCGCCGGCCTGACCTTCGTGATCGCCGGGGGCGGCATCCCGCTCCTGCCCCGGGCCGAGGCCCTGGCGCGGGAGGGCTTCGTCACCGGCGCCTCGCACCGGAACTGGGCGAGCTTCGGGGGGCAGGTTGTGCTCCCCGAGGGCCTGCCGGACTGGCGCCGGCACATCCTCACCGATCCCCAGACCTCCGGGGGCCTGCTCGTGACCTGCACCCCCGCGCGGGCGGAAGCGATCCTGGCCCAGTGCCGCGCCGCGGGCTTCGCGCAGGCGGCCGTGGTCGGACGGTTCGAGGCCGGCCCTGCCGCGATCCGCGTCGAGGCCTGAGGGCATTGATGCCGCCCTGCGAGCCGGCGACCGCTCCGATCCTGCACGACAAGGCGCACGGAGAGGCCTCGGCGTTCACGCCCGAGAAGCTGCTCCGCGAGGCCCGCCGGCAGCGCGGTCTGGGCGCAGGCCGAGTGCCGGCCCTGTGCGTCCTCGACCCGGACGGCGACATCGTCCGCCACCTCTGCGCGACCGGGCGGGCCAGGCCCGATCCCGACTGGGCCTGCTACCACAGCACCCTGCACCGGTTCGAGGAAGCCGGGCGCGCGATCGGCATCGTCGGTTGCGCGGTCGGCGCGCCCTTCGCCGTGCTGGTCGCCGAGCAGTTGTTCGCCTCCGGCTGCGAACTCCTGATCAGCATCACCTCGTCGGGACAGATCACGGCCCTGCGGGCGCCGCCCTACTTCATCCTCATCGAGGCGGCTCTTCGCGACGAGGGCACGAGCTACCATTACCTGCCGCCGGGCGAGTTCGTTGACGCGCCCCGGGCCTTGGTGGCGTCCGTGGCGCCCGCGCTGACAGGGATCGGTGAGCCCGTCGAACGGGGCGCCACTTGGACGACCGACGCCCCCTATCGCGAGCCCGAGCAGGCGATCGCGGCGGCCCGGGCGCGGGGGATCCTCGCGGTCGAGATGGAGGCGGCGGCCCTCTACGCGTTCGCGCAGGCGCGCGGCAAGGCCGTCCTGTGCTTCGCCCACGTGACAAACCAGATGGGTCAGGCCGGCGATTTCGAGAAGGGCGAGGCCAACGGCGCGACGACGGCGCTCCGTCTCGTCGCTGCCGTCGCGACCGCTCGGTTCCCGATCTAGAGAGCCACCGTCCGGAAGCCGGCGAACACGTCGCGACGCTCCGGGCCGAAGAAGTTGCGGTAGGCGGTATCGATCATCCGCGCGCGGGTCGCCCAGGCACCGCCCCGCAGGACCTTGCGAGTCCCGAAGGCGGGCTCCGAGTATTCCTTGTAGGCGTCGGGTGCGAAGCCCGGGAAAGGCAGGAACGGGCTCGCCGTCCATTCCCAGACGTTGCCGAGCATCTGCCGGCATCCCCAGGCGCTGTCGCCCTCGGGGTAGGCCGCGACGTCGACACAGCCGAGATGGCCGCCATCGAGGTTGGCGTGCTCCGGGGTCGGCGCACGGTCCCCCCAGGGATAGGGGCGCTTGGTGTCGCTCAACCTGCCGTCGGGCATCGGCGCACCGGCCGCTGCGGCCTCCCATTCGATTTCGGTGGGCAGGCGTCGGCCCGCCCAGCGGCAATAGGCATTGGCCTCGTACCAGTTAACGTGGACGACCGGCTGATCGGGCGCCAGCGGCTCGTCCCGGTCGAACCGCCGGCAGGTCCAGGCGCCGCGCCCGTGAGGCGTCCAGTAGACCGGGTGCTCGGCACCGCATCCGTCGCGCCACCGCACCCCCTCGGCATCCCAATAGGCGGGATTCCGATAGCCGCCATCCGCCACAAAGGCGGCGAACTCTCCGTTGGTCACCGGCGCGCGGGCGATGCGGAACGCCGCGACGGACACGGGATGCGCCCATTTCTCGTTGTCGAAGACGAAGCCGCCGCCAGGCTCGGCGCCGAGCTGCCACGTGCCCCCGCCGACCGCGACGTCACCTGGCCAGGGACCCGTCCCCGTGTCCCGGGCCGAGGCCGAGGCGGCGAAGGACGGCCGCGGATAGCCCAGGGTCTGACGCGTGTAGGTGAAGGCCTCGTCGTGCATGTCCTCGTGGAAGGTGACGAGCTGGTAGAGCTCGGCCTCCTGCGGTGTCGGTTCGCGGCCGTCGAGGCGCCGGACGAGCGCCTCCTGCACGCGGGCCATGTAGGCGAGGGTGTCGGGCAAAGCCGGCAGCGGGATCGACCAGCGCGTCGCGTGGGGCACCCGCGCGGAATCGTAGAGCCCGTCGGCTGCCGCCAGTTGGGGCGGGGCCCGGTCGAGCCCGCGCAGGATGAAATGCTCGTGAAACCAGGCGAGATGACCGATTTCCCACAGCAGGGGGTTCACGATCTCACTCTGTGGGCCCATCAGGCGATCCTGATCGAGGCCCGACACCAGTTCGAGCGTCCGCGCTCTGGCATCCCCCAGCATCGCCACGAGATCGGCAGTCGAGACCTGTGCGCTCATCAAAAGTCCCGGGATCCTGTCGCAACCATGAGAATCAGCCTGATCACACCTGCGGCGAGAACGTCGCGTGCCGGCAATCGGACCACGGCGATGCGCTGGGCGCGCATCCTCGGCGAACTCGGGCACCAAGTCGACGTGTCAACGTCCTACCCGGACGACGCCGATGTCGACATGATGCTGGCGCTTCACGCCTGGCGCAGCGCGGCGTCGATCGCGCGCTTCAAGGCGCGGTATCCGGATCGACCGCTCATCGTCGCCCTGACCGGCACGGATCTCTATCACGATCTGGCGGCCGACCCGGAGCCGACCCTGCGCTCGCTCGATCTGGCGGACTGCCTGATCGGCCTGCACGATGGCGTGCCCGATGCCCTCCCGGTGCGTCACCGCGGCAAGGTCGCGGTGGTCTATCAATCCGCCACCGCGCGGGCGCATCGCTGGCCGATGTCGGACGATGCCTTCGAGGTTCTCGTCGTCGCGCACCTGCGCTCCGTCAAGGACCCGCTCTGCGCGGCCCGGGCGGCCCGGCGCCTGCCGGCTCGATCACGGATCCGGATCGTGCACCTCGGCGGCGCGCGGGATCAGATCTGGGCCGATCGGGCTCGGGAAGAGATGGCGCACAACCCGCGTTACCAGTGGCTCGGGGACCAGCCCGGCTCCCTGGTCCGGCGCTGGCTGACACGGGCCCGGGTCATGGTCCTCAGCTCGCAGCAGGAGGGTGGCGCGAACGTGGTGTCGGAAGCGGTCGTCGCCGGCTTGCCGATCCTCGCCACCGACATCCCCGGGACGCGGGGCCTCCTGGGCCCGGAACATCCGGGCTATTTCCCGGTCGGGGACGATGCAGCCCTGGCTGCGCTGCTCTGTCGAGCCGAAGAAGAGCCTCGATTTCTGGAACACCTGCACGCGTTCGGCGCGGAGCGGGCAGCGCTCTTCACGCCGGTCAGGGAGCGCGAAGCGCTTCATCGACTTGTCTCGCGCCTCTAAGTGACGCGCCCGACGTGACGATCGGGCCACGGCTGCAACCCGGCGCAAGCTTGCGTGCGCCTCGTCGCCGTCGATGGTCTGTTCAGTCGCCAATGACCGCTTCCGGGATTTCTGTCAGGGGCATTGCATGTCGGCTGTGGGCGCAAAGCCGAACGGCCGCTTCCGAGCGTTGCAGGGGCAAAGGACCGCTTGACGAACAAACAGTAGAAGCCGGAACTTAGCGGTAGATCTGATCTCAAGAGACGCAGCCTGCCGGGCCAGAACGTTGTCAGAGGTGGTTGATAACGCTCTTGATCATGTCGGACACATCGTGGCCGGTCAGCCAATCCTGGATGGGTTCATGTCGGGGAACCTGATCCGCATCCGCTCGCCGAAGAATGGATGCCAGTTGTTTCCACTCGCTGCCGTCATAGGGCTCGACTTCGTCTTGCGCGAAGACCAAGCCTTCCCAAACATCGCTACCACCAAGTGTCGTCAGACCCTCCTCCGGACAGTACCACAGACCTGCGTGTGGGTAGGTCTGGCGCAAGGTGTCCAGCCTCTCCAGGGCCTCGACAAGTGTCCCGAACATCCAGGCATAGCTTTGGTCGGGACGATCAGAGAACCCGATATGGATCGAGAAACTCGCTGCATCTTCGAGAGGTGTTAAACCTGCATCATCGTGGCATTCCATGGTGAAATATGTCGCTCGCGCGAGATTTGCTTCCAATGATCCCTGTTGCTGATGCAAAATATCGATCGATATGTTTCTAGTATCCGAAATCATTTGCGTCCATTATTATTTGTCTGATGGAATATAACATGATTGCGCCGGCTAGGTGTTGCCCGCATTTTTATCAGCAATGATCGGAGAGGTCTTAACTTATGCTCTGACTTCTTGAAATAGTGCGGTACCGCAACGGCGCGGTGGGATTGAGGCGCATGCCTCAATCTCCGCTTCCCTAAATTGCTCGCCGCAGAAAGAAACGAGGCACAAGCGGCAGCACGACCGCTCAAACAGCTTCGGTCAGGGCTTGCATCACCGTCTTGGCCCACTGGATCCGATCGCTATCGTATCCGCCACATCCCAGAGCAATACGGTGCAGCGCCACCGCACTTGCTTCGAAAGCCATGCATCCATCGTAACGGACGTCGATCAGCGACTGGATCAGCGGATCATAATCCATGCAGGTGCTGATGTAGACGCCCTGGCTCAGCCGGCCGATCAGGCACCAACCTTCACCTTCGTCAATCGCCAACACAATACCCGTCAAGCTCGGATAGCGCGCAGCCAGAGTGCGCAGGATCGGCTCAGGAGCGTTCCAGGGTGCCTGGAAAGCACAGTCATAGATCGTGCCCTGAACCGTGTCGCCGCGGAACGCGGTCGCATTCTCTTTCGTACCCCAAAATCGGATCGCCCAGTCGCGCCAGCATCCAAAGCCTGTTGCCGTGATGGCAGCTTGCCTGGCCTCGTCCGACCAATCCTGATCCAAGTCCAGGATCTCCGGCGGGATTGGCGACAGGGCTTCAAAGTCGAAGCTTGGCATCTGCCTTCCGTTGTCACGCTGCAAGCGGATGCATTCCCGCTCGAAGCGGGCGATTTCGGCAGTAGGACCGGAAAGGGTCAGACGAGTAGTCGCATAGTCGGTCAAGGTAAACAATCTTTCGCTTTAAGCAATGTAGTGACTGTAATGAAGCCGCAGCTCGGAAGACATATTTATCTTCTCCTTTCGATCGGATTTTCTTCGTGAAGTCCTGTTCAACCTGGCTGATGCGTTGAGCGGCAGCAGTTCTGGAAGTGGGTTCACGCCGGCGGACGCCGTACGGCGACAGCATGCACATCGTCTGTCTCAATCAAGGCTTGCAGAGGAGCACACGCTGCTCAGGGCGTCTCTTGTCACGCTTGATCCCAACCTCGCGGCGATTGGCTCTTCCGAACGCCGCGGTGTTCACGCAGGATGAACCTACTCTGCGTGGCGCGGTCTACCACGGCCTCGGTAGGTGCCTGCTTGGATCCGGGCGGCCTTGTCCACCTCACGGCGGCGTTGGCCGCGCTCCTTCTCACGAAGCTTCCGACGTTCGTGCCGCTGATCCGCCGTCTCAGTGGAAGCGTCGGCACCCTGTTTGCGGCGCCCGCCCGTCGGCCGAATCACGTCCCTTATCCCAGCCTCCTCAACCGGCACTAGGCGGACATCGGCGTAGCCACCAGCGTGGAGCCGGTCGCGCAGTCGCTCAGCCTGTCCCTCGTCGTAGACATGGACAGCATAGCCGCCCGCGTAGCTCGGATCTCGGATCGCACCGCGCGTGACGGCCTGGTAGATGTCCTCATCTTCGCGGGCAATCCGGATCGCGGCCCGTTCTAGGCCGAGTCCCGCCATGATCCCCTCGTCGGTCATCGTGGCCTTGGCGCTGTACACGATCGCGCAGGCGGTGTGGTTGCGCAGCCCATTGGTGCCTGCCGCCCTCGGACTAATCTCGGTGCCGGCGAACTGGTGCCGGAGGTAGAGCGCAGCGGTGGCGTTTGCCGTCCAGTAGTTAGTGAAACCAGTTTGACGGAGATGTCGGCCGATTGCCGACACGCAGGCGCTACCCTCCTGCGTACACCACCATGTCGTAGACCCGGCGTGCCGCGTGTACCAGTGGATCTGGATCCGCGGCTGGCCCGTACGCTCGGCGTCGAGCTCGACCGTTTTGACGCGCACGCCAGTTGCGCGGCGCGTAGCGTGGCCGATGAGGCTTCCGTCATATCCTGCCGCGGCGACCTTCAGCGAGGCGCAGCCGCGGAGTTCGGCAAACGTCCAGATCGAGCGCAATCTGACTTGCCGACCGGGCACGCCGGCGTCCTCCCAGGCGAGGAGATCGACCTCGACGACACGTCCGCGCGAGGCTGCGAGGCGGTGCAGATCGATGAGGCCAGCGCCGACATCGGCACGGATCTGATGCAATCCGAGCGCTTCCGCCTTGGTTCGGGGCAGCACCCGGGCCCAACCGGGCTCTAGCGCAGGGACCAGCGTGTAAAGCGCCGCCATTGCGTGCCACGAAACGCCGAGGCCGAGGTTGCTGGAAAGGATGGCGGTCTCGGGCAACTCATCGATGCGGATGTGCCAGCCCTCGATGTCGGATCGTGTGAGGCCCATCAGACCCGCGTGCGTTGTGATGATTACGGTGTGCGCGCTGCTTGCCCGAGCGAGCATGTCTCGCAGGCAGCGATCGACGGAACCCTTCGTTCCGGTCTGTCGCGAGTGGACCACCTGGATGATGGGACGCAGCCTCGATTCCAAGCCCTGGACGAGATCACGCAAGCGCGCGGCGTGTTCCTCGACGAGGTCGATCCGTGGGGCGGCCAAGACGTAGCAACCCGGGACCGTGGCGATCTCCCACAGCATCGCTGAGGACTTGCCGCAACCGGGCGGCCCGGACAGGATAGTACAGACGAGTTCGTCGTTGTCGGTGTTCTGCTCGGGAAGAGAAGTATAAAAATCCGTCCGCTGCATGTCTTAAAGTGAGATTAGGTGGATGGATTTATTGGTAGCACACGGATATCCACGACGAGAAATATGAAATGAAGTCACTTCCATGGATCTGACTTGAACGAAGCACGCGCCGCTGTTTTTGGGTGCAGGCGCACGCCTGGACCCACGAGAGCGAGCGCGTACAGTGGCGTGGCGCCAGGGCGCCGCGCCCTGTCTGAAGGTGCAGATGGTGTGGCATCGATCCTATCCGCGGCGCCGACCGCGCCGGGGACAGGGCCTCCGGCCGCAGCGCTCCGTCGCGACCGGGGCTCTCGCCCCGATCGGCCTATGCTTGCGGCGGGTTTTCAGATGGGTAACCTCTGACCTCGGACGACTCAGCTATGCCGCGGCCTGCGCTTCGTCGGGTTTGTAGGTTTGATCACCTGCGCCGCAGGCGCGTCCAAGCACGCAACGGACGGTATCTTACCAGCGCAGACACTTGCGGCTGATCCGCTTCCAAGCCGCGGTTCTTGGCCAGAACGCCGAAAGCCGACATTCAGCTTTGCGCCCATTGTCGCCATTCCGCCCGTTCAGGCGAAAGCCCCGAAGCGGACATAGCGAAAGTCGAGATCGCAGGTCTGGATCGCGCCATCACCGGACCTTCGGACGCGAGCCATGATGGTTCGCACGGGATGCCGGAGCGGACCGCGACACGCGTGTCGTCGAGAATGCCAACCGCAGCAATCAAAGCACCTTCGGCAGAGCGCTCAACCGCGTATGCAAACCACGTCGTCAGCCGACTTTGTTAAGCTCCCCCACGCGCATAAGGGTCGAACCAAAGTATGCGTCGACGCGCCGCCGCCGCCTTCACAGTACTCGTGATGTGACCTGGAAGGTTACGAACGCCGCCAGGTAGGCCAGAGCGAGCATGTATCCGAATGCGACTAGCATCCATCGCCATCCCCCCGTCTCGCGTCTGATCACGGCAAGCGTCGACGCGCACTGAGGGGCAAAGATGAACCACGCCAGGAACGCGAGCCCTGTCGGCAGGCTCCACTGCTGCGCTAAGGTCTGCCCGATCTGTTCCGAAGCCTCCTTGCCGCCAGCGACCGCGTAGACAGTGCCGAGCGCCGCAACGGAGACTTCGCGCGCCGCCATGCCCGGGATGAGCGCGACGGCGATCTGCCAGTTGAAGCCGAGCGGGGCCAGCACAGGTTCGATGAACCGGCCGATAGCGGCCGCGAGGCTGTAGTCGATGGCTGGGTGCTCCGCACCTGCGGGCGGACGCGGGAAAGATGCGAGAAACCAGATGAGCACCATCATGGAGAAGATCGTTGTGCCGGCCCGATGGAGAAAGGCCTTCACCCGCTGCCACAGGTTCAAAGCGACGCTGGCCAGACGCGGCAGCTTGTAGTCGGGCAGTTCCAGCATGAAGGGCGGCGTCGGATTCTCGTTCCAGAGCAGGTGGTTGGAAACGAAGGACACGAGCAGCGCGCTGGCGATGCCGGCGGCATAGAGCCCGAACATCACGAGACCCTGCAGATCGAACAGGCCCCAGACCTCGCGGCTCGGAATGAAGGCCGAGATGATGAGCGTGTAGACGGGGATGCGGGCCGAACACGTCATGAGGGGCGCCACCATGATCGTGGTCAGTCGGCCGCGGCGCTGGTCGATCACACGCGTCGCCATGATACCCGGAATGGCGCAGGCAAAGCTCGACAGGAGGGGGATGAAGGCACGGCCGTGCAGGCCGGCGCCACCCATGATGCGGTCCATCAGGAAGGCTGCGCGCGCCATGTACCCGAAATCCTCCAGGAGGAGGATGAATAGAAACAAGATCATGATCTGCGGCAGGAAAACGATGACGCTGCCGACACCGGCGATCACGCCATCCTGCAGAAAGCTCAGGAGGAGGCCGGGCGGCAGCCACTCGGCCACGAGACCGCCCAGAGCCTCGAAGCCTCCCGAGATCGCGTCCATCAGAGGCTTCGCGCCGGTGAAGACCGCCTGGAACATGACGAAGAGCATGGCCAGAAGGATGACAAGGCCAGCGACAGGATGCAGGAGGACGGCGTCCAGACGGGTCGTCAGGGTGTCGGGCTTGGGTGCGGCCGAGACCGCCGTGGCGAGAATGCGGTCGGCCTCGCGCTGCAGGGCGCGCAGCTCGGCTGCGGTCGGCGCGGCCCAGTCCGCCACCACGCCGGCCCCATGGCCCGCTGTGAACGCCTCCAGAGCCGTCAGAAGCGCTGCGACGCCCTCCTTTCGTACGGCTACCGAGGTGACGATCGGCATGCCGAGTTCGGAGCTCAGGCGCGCCTCGTCGATGATGACGCCGCGTCGTTTCGCGATGTCGCTCATGTTGAGCACGAGCAGCATTGGCCGGCAGAGGCGCTTGAGTTCGAGCACGAGGCGGAGTGCGACCCGCAGGTTCGTGGCGTCGACGATGCAAGCGAGAACGTCCGGAAACGCGGCGGCGTCGCGCCGCCCGAGTATGACGTCACGCGTCACCACCTCGTCCGGGCTGCGCCCGCGCAGCGAGTAGGTGCCCGGAAGATCGAACAGTTGCAGCCGCGCCCCTGACGGCAGCACGAGGGAACCGCTTTTCCGCTCAACCGTGACGCCGGGATAGTTCGCGACCTTTTGACGGCTGCCGGTGAGACGGTTGAACAGCGCCGTCTTGCCGCTGTTGGGCGTGCCGACCAGTGCGACGCGGGCTTTGATCGTGTCGGCAGCGACGGTGATCGCATTCATTCGGGCCTCACGAGGATCGCCAACGCTTCCTGGCGGCGAAGCGCCACCGTGGTGGTGTCGACGCGCAGCGCGATAGGGTCGCGGCTGAACAGACCTTCGTGCAGGATCTCCACGCGGGCTCCCTCGACGATCCCGAGCTCGATCAGGCGTCGCTCAAGCTCGTCCGGGGGCAGACCGCCGCCACGCCCCGTGACGATGCCCGCGATGCGTCCGCTAAAGCCTTGGGCCTCGCCACCGAGGGCGACGGGTCCATCAATACGATGCGTTCGCCCCGTGCGTGGGATAAGACCGCGCTTTTCCCGATACGAGATGATGGCGTGTCGCGCACGGGAGCGAGGCCCAACACGCAGCAGATCGAGGCAGGATAGATAGAGAGGTTTGAGCTTCATCGCGTCGAGGAAGTACGGCCCGCTGCGTTTCCGCGCTAGTCCACCTTGTCAAAGATACCGGCATTATTCTTTTGAACTATTCCAATTTCAGCGGGGCGGCCCCTCGACATAATCGGCATCATCCTGCTCACCGGCACCGTCAAGAAGAACGGCATCATGCTGGTCGACGTCGCCATCGTGGCCGAGCGCGAAGGCAGGAAGTCGCCCGAGGCAGCGATCCACGAGGCCTGCCTGCTGCGCTTCTGCCCGATCCTGATGACGACGCTGTGCGCGCCGCTCGGCGTAGTCCCCCTGATGGTTGGCATCGGCTCGGAGATCCGCCAGCCGCTCGGCTACGCGATCGTCGGCGGCCTAGCGGCCAGCCAGGTGCTGACGCTGTTCACCAGGTCCGTCGTCTACCTCTATATGGACAAGCTCAGTCTGATGCTCGCCCGGCGCCGGCCGGCCGACGCCCAACGCGCCGTGGTCGAAGCGCGATGACCACGTCAGTCCAACGGCTGCAGCTTAGGGGCGACGGACCGCAGTTAACCTCGCAGAGGTCCGCTCGCAGCTTCACCGGCCGATCCGGTCCCCGCGTCACTGCCGCGGAGGACAGGACAGCTTCACCGCAGAGCCGGAACGGGCATGAGCCGTCGCGTCCGGCAACGGCTCGTCCGACGGCCGATCCCCAGCCCCTAAGCCACCACTAAGTCGCCCCTGTGATCCTGGCGCGCCTGCACCGACGAAGGGGTGGATCGCAATGACGGCAGCCGTTGGCACTTCCGGACGCATGCTGAACAAGGTCCCGGAGGTCACGCTGATCTTCTGGCTCATCAAGGTCATGTCGACCACGGTCGGCGAGACCGGCGCCGACTACCTCGCCGTCCATGTCGGCCTGGGGACTGCCACGACAGGCGGCATCATGGTGGCGTTGCTGGCCGCCGCGTTGGCCCTGCAGCTCCGCACGCGCCGCTACGTGCCGTGGGTCTACTGGCTCACCGTGGTGCTGGTCAGCATCGTCGGCACGCAACTGACCGACTTCCTGACCGACAAGCTGGAGGTCAGCCTCTACGCCAGCACCACGGCCTTCGCCGTCGCGCTCGCAGCGACCTTCGCGCTCTGGTTCGCGGTCGAGCGCACGCTCTCGATCCACACCATCGTGACCCCCCGGCGCGAAAGCTTCTACTGGCTCGCCATCCTGCTGACCTTCGCCCTCGGTACGGCGGCGGGCGACCTTGCCACGGAGGCGCTGGGGCTCGGCTTCAACTGGGGCGTCGTCGCCTTCGGCGCGCTGATCGCCGCGGTGGCCCTCGCCTATCACCTGGGAGCCAACGCCGTCCTCACCTTCTGGATCGCCTACATCCTGACCCGGCCCCTCGGGGCCGCCCTCGGGGACCTGCTCTCGCAGTCGCAGGAGTACGGCGGCCTGGGCTTGGGCACCGTGGTCACCAGCCTCGTCTTCCTGAGCGTGATCGTCGCCCTGGTCACCTTCGTGACCTTGAACGCGGCGCTGGCCACCGGCGCACGCCCCGCCCAGCGAGCATGACCGTGCCGTTGGGCACACCGCGGTACCGCACGAGACCGGACGGCTCGCCGCAGGGCACCCCGGCGTCTGGTCCCGAACAGGCGCGGATGCAGGGCATCGGGCGCACTGGCGCGGTTCGCCTCTAAGCAGGGGCTAAGTCCTGTCAGGCAGACGAACCCTCGGTGTCCGGACGTGGGCATCGGTTTGAGAAGAGAGCAAGCCATGACCTTCAAGACCATCCCCTGCACCGCCGCGGTCCTGGCCTTCACTGCCCTGTCCCTGCAAGCGGCGGGTTGGGTTGACGGGCCGGTATTCGGCACCGCGCATGCCGCCGTCTCGAAGCTGGGCGACCTCGGCCGGTTCAAGGCCATCGCGGTCGACACCCAGGCACTCGTCGATCAGGGCGACCTCGCTGCCGCCAAGACCCGGATCAAGGATCTGGAGACCCAGTGGGACGAGGCCGAGGCCGGCTTGAAGCCCCGGGCGGCCTCGGACTGGCACAAGGTCGACAAGGCCATCGACCGCGCCCTGGAGGCGCTGCGGGCCACGCCGCCGGACGCCGCGGCCTGCAAGGCCGCGCTCTCCGATCTCCTGCAAACCATCAACGCCATGGGCTGAGAAGGCTTGCGCGGGCCCCGGTCAACCGGGATCGTCAGGGGAACGCCGCACCGAGCGGCGACAGTTGGATTGGACGATGCGGGTTCTCCTCGTCGAGGACGATAGGATGATTGGGGTCGCGCTCCAGCAGGCGCTGCGGGACGCGGCCTACGCGGTCGACTGGGTCCGGGACGGGGCCGCCGCACAGGATGCCGCGGCGACGGAAGCCTACGACATCGCCCTCCTCGACCTCGGTCTGCCGGGCGCGGACGGGATCGACGTGCTGCGCCGCCTGCGCATGGGCCGTGCAGCCATGCCGGTTATCATCGTCACCGCGCGAGACGGCCTTGAAGATCGCGTCGGCGGCCTCGACGTCGGTGCCGACGACTACGTCACGAAGCCGTTCGAGCCGCGCGAGTTGCTCGCCCGGATGAGGGCGGTCCTGCGCCGGCCGAGCGGCGCCGCGACGCCGCTGCTCGACAACGGCGTCGTCAGCCTCGATCCGTCCACCTTCGAGGCGCGCACCGGGGAGGCCACGTGCCGCCTGACCGCGCGTGAGTTTGCCTGCTTGCAGTCCCTCATGCACCGCCCCGGCACCATCCTGTCGCGGCAGGACCTGGAGGGGCGCATCTACGGCTGGAATGAGGAGGTCGAGAGCAACGCCGTCGAGTTCCTCATCCACTCCCTGCGCCGCAAGCTCGGGAACGCGGTGATCCGCAACGTCCGCGGGGTCGGCTGGATGGTGGACCGGCCCGCGTGATGCGCTCCGTCCGGGCTCGCCTGTTCGTCGGCCTCTCGGTGCTCGTCGTGGGGACGAACATCAGCTTCGGCCTGCTCGCGTACCGTCGCGCTGTCGAGGAAGCCACGGAGCTCCAGGACGCCGTGCTGCGCCAAGTCGGCCATCTCGCCATCCATGCGGGCGCGTCCGGCATCGACCTGACCGACGTGCGGGACGAACCCGAGTTTCGCGTCGCCGTCGAGACGTTGGGGGCCGCTCGACCCGGTTCGCCTCTCGAAGGGGTCGCGTCCGACATCCCGGACGGGATCTCGACGGTCCAGCATGGCGGCGAGGCATGGCGGCTTCTCGTCCGCACGCGCCCGGACGGCAGCCGGGTGGGGGTCGGGCAGTCGACGGAGAGCCGGGACGAGCGGATCAGGGACACGCTCCTCCAGACGCTCGTTCCCGTCCTGATGCTAGTACCCTGCCTGCTCCTGCTGGTCGGCATGATCATCCAGGCGAGCTTCAGGCCGCTGTCGGTCCTCGCGACCCGTCTCGACGCGCGGGCGACGGACGACCTACGCACCCTGCCGGCTGGGGACGTCCCCGACGAGATCCGCCCGTTCGTCGAAGCCATCAACCGTCTCCTCGACCGGGTCGGGCAGATGTTCGAGCAGCGCCGCCGCTTCGTGGCGGACGCGGCGCACGAGTTGAAGACGCCGGTCACGGCGCTCACCGTCCAGGCCGACAACCTGTCCCGCCTCGGCCTGTCTTTGGAGGCCGCGGAGCGCCTGACCGCGCTCCGCGGTGGCATCCGCCGGGTCGCCCACCTGTTGGAACAGCTCCTCTCCCTCGCCCGCTACGAGGCCGGCTCGTCGCGAGCGGCCCCCGCCACCGAGCTCGACTTGGCCGCACGAGAGGCGGTTGCCGACCTGATGCCGGCTGCAGCAGAGCGCTTGATGGACCTGGGTTTCAGCCGGATCGAGGCCGCGAGGGTGGAGGTCGACCCGACCAGCCTGCGGGTCATGATCAGCAACCTCGTCGACAACGCTATCCGCCACGCGTCGGGCGGCGGGCAGATCGATGTCGAGGTCTTCCGGGACGGAGCAGATGCGGTCCTCCGGGTTACAGATACTGGCCCCGGTATCCCCGAGGCCGAACTCGACCGCATCTTCGACCCGTTCGTCCGGGGCTGCCAGGTCGACGGCGAGGGCACCGGCCTCGGCCTTTCCATCGTCCGGAGCGTCGCGGATGCCCGCGGCGGCTCCGTCGCGCTCGCGAACCGGACGGACGGCCCGCGCGGCCTTGCCGCGACCGTGCGGCTCCCGGCCGCGCGAGACGCCAGGACCAATTCCCCGCTCACCCCGGGCGGCCCCGCGATGACATGAGGGAAACCTGCCCAGTTCAGGGTTTCGCAAATTTGGCCTGCGGATGCTGGCCTGCGCGCTGGGGCAGGAGCATGATCAGGGCGATGATGAAGGTCGCGATGACGGCCGAGGCGAGCGGCCGGCTGAGGTTCAGCCCGCCTTGGCTGACCGGCTTGTCGAGGAAGTCGCCCACCGTCGCCCCGAGCGGCCGGGTCAGGATGAAAGCGGCCCAGAACAGGACGACCCGCGAGACCTCTGTCCGGTAGTACAGGAATACGACGACGGCGAGCGCTGCCGCGAAGACGACGGCGCCCCCCTCGTAGCCGAGGCCGCCGGTGTCGGCGAGCCAGTCGCCAAGCGCTGTGCCGAGGGTCTGCGAGAAGGTGATGGCCGCCCAGTAGAAGACCTCGACGCGCGGGGCCGAGACCGTGTCCACCGAGATCGTGCCCTCGGTGGCATACCAGATCCCCAGCACGGCCGCGAGGCAGGCGAGCAAGAGGGTCGAGCCGCCGGTATAGCCGATCCCGAGGGAGCGGTCGGCGAAGTCGGCCATGGTCGTGCCGAAGGTGGTCGAGGCGACGATGGTCGCCCAGTACAAGGCCGGGTGGAACCGCTTCGCTAGGATCTGGGCGACGACCAAGGCGACGAGGACGACCGCGAACAGCGCCGTTCCTGCCAGGTAGCCCCAGTCGAGCGTCATCGTGACGGTGTCGCCGCCCGTCTCGCCCAGGGTCGTCGCGAGGATCTTGACGACCCAGAAGCCGAGAGTGACTGCCGGTACCTTGCTCAGTGCTGCTTCGTCGTCCGCATGCATGCTGGGTCGATCCTTCTGTCGGGGGTGGGACCGCGCTCCGTCGAAGGGCACAGGTCCGCGCACACAGCCGGTGACGCGTCAGACTGAGCGGAGACTTAGCGGGTCCGGACCTCACACGTTGGCAGCGGCCTCGGGACCACTGGTTCGAGTGCCGCGCCAATCCGCGGTCGGATCGTATCTGAGCAACTCAGCCTGGGCTTCGGACGGGTCGATTGCTTCAGCGTCGGTCTGGCATCGGCGATGGTCCCGGCTAGGGTGCTCGCCGCCAAGGCGGGATGCCCGGAAGGGGTCACTTCAAGGCATCCACCTGAGCTGCGCTGAATGTCCGCTTCCCCATATCCTCCCCCCGGAAGCCGACTGGCCGCTCTCGGCCAGACTGCGTCATGCCAAATCGCCATCATGGGCGGAACCAACCCGGGGCAAAGATCAGGAATCTTCAATGCGATGTTCAGGCATTGTTTTGTCCGAAATCTTGCCGATCATCGCTTCGCGCATAAGGTATTTTTGTACTTTGCCTGTGACCGTCATCGGGAACGAATCCACAAACTCGATGTAGCGCGGGATTTTCTGGTGGGCGATCTGGCCTGCGCAGAAGCTCCTCAGATCTTCTGCCGTCGCACAGGCGCCAGGCCGAAGTCGGATCCAGGCGCAAACCTCCTCGCCATATCGGGTATCTGGCACGCCGAAAACCTGAACATCCTGGACCGCAGGATGACGGTAGAGGAATTCCTCGACCTCGCGTGGATAGACGTTCTCACCACCGCGGATCACCATGTCCTTGATCCGTCCGACAATGCGGCAGAACCCTTCCCTATCCAGGATGGCAAGGTCGCCCGTGTGCAGCCAGCCTGCCTCATCCCGCACGGCGGCGGTTTGCTCGGCCTCCTCCCAGTAGCCGCGCATGACGCTGTAGCCCCGGGTGCAGAGTTCGCCCGTGACGCCACGCGGGACGACGCGCCCGGACACGTCGACAATCTTCACCTCCAGATGCGGGTGCACGCGTCCGACCGTCGAGACGCGACGCTCAAAGGGATCGTCGACAGCGCTCTGAAAACTGACTGGGCTCGTCTCCGTCATCCCATAACAGATCGTCATCTCGGAAAGGTTCATCCGCTCGATGGCACGCTGCATCAGCGGCACCGGGCACGGAGCACCGGCCATGATGCCGGTTCGCAGGCTCGATAGGTCGAACGTGTCGAAATCCGGGTGATCGAGTTCCGCGAGGAACATGGTCGGCACACCGTAAATGGCCGTGCAGCGCGCCTCGGCGACGGACCGCAGCGTCGCGAGCGGGTCGAAACCCTCGCCCGGGTAAACCATGGCCGCACCGGATGTGAGAGCTGCAAGATTGCCCATGACCAAGCCGAAGCAGTGATAGAGCGGCACCGGGATGCAGATGCGGTCGTCAGGGCCAAGGCGCATCGTCCGCCCGACGAAGTAACCGTTATTGAGGATGTTGTGGTGCGACAGCACCACACCCTTCGGCGTGCCAGTGGTGCCGCTCGTGAACTGGATGTTCGCGAGATCGTCGCATTGCAGGCTCTCGCCCAGAGCGGCGATCGCTCCGTGCCCGTTGGCCCCCAAATCCGCCACTTCCTCGAGGGCGAGCGTGCCGGGTGTCGGCGCACTTCCGATCCGGATCACGAGCCGAAGCGCGGGCAGGCGTGCGGCCTGGAGAGCGCCCGGAGTCGCGGAGGCGAGTTCCGGAGCCAGGGCATTCACCATGCCCAGGAATTCGCTACTCTTGAACCGCGTCGCGGTGACCAGCGCCGCGCATCCGACCTTGTTCAGGGCGAACTCAAGCTCCGTCAGCCGATAGGCCGGATTGACGGTGACGAGGATCAGCCCCGCCTTGGCGGCAGCGAACTGGGTGAGCGTCCAGGCGGTATTGTTGAGCGACCAGATCCCGATGCGATCGCCCACCTTCAGGCTGAGGGCGAGGAAGCCGGCGGCCAGACGCGTGGCGCGGTCGTCGAGCTCGGCCCAACTCAGCCGCTGGCCGTCCGCGATCAGGGCAATGCGATCGGGCCACAACGCGGCGGCGCGCGTGAGCATCTGCCCGATCGTAAGGCCGATCAGGGGCGTCGTGTCGGCTCCATGCACGTAACTGAGCACATCGTCTGCGGTCATGGCCGTCGTCCCCAGCACCTCGCGAACGCACCATTTCCGGTGCGTCGGCGCACGATTCTGCTTAAGGATGGTAGCCTCTTCGGCGAGACTTGGGCTTATGATTCCGAACCGCCCGGTGGGGAAGCAACCGATGATCCCGGACGCCGCACGCGACTTCGATTTCGGTCTCGGTGAAGTCGCCGACGCTGTTCGCGAGAGCGTGGGTACCTTCGCTCAGAGCAAGATCGCGCCGCGTGCGGACGAGATCGACCGCAGCAATGCCTTCCCGCGCGACCTCTGGCCCGAGATGGGCGCCATGGGCCTGCACGGGATAACAGTGGAAGAGGCGTTCGGCGGGCTCGGGCTCGGATATTTGGAACATTGCGTCGCTATGGAGGAGGTGTCGCGAGCCTCCGGCTCCGTCGGTCTGTCCTACGGCGCGCACGCGAACCTCTGCATCAACCAAATCCGGCGCAATGGTACGGAGGCGCAGAAGCGCCGCTTTCTCCCGGCCCTGATCGCGGGAACGCGTGTTGGGGCACTCGCAATGTCAGAAGCAGAGGCGGGATCGGACGTGGTGAGCATGCGCCTGCGCGCCGAGAAGCGCGGCGACCGCTACTGCCTCAACGGCTCCAAGATGTGGATCACGAACGGTCCCGTGGCGGAGACGTTTGTGGTCTATGCCAAGACAGATCCCAAGGCCGGCGCGCACGGCATCACCGCTTTCTTGGTGGAGCAGGACGCCCCCGGTTTCTCGACCGGGCCGAAGCTCGACAAACTCGGCATGCGCGGCTCTGACACTTCGGCGCTGATCTTCGATGATTGCGAAGTGCCGGAGGAAAACGTGCTTGGGGCGGTCGGTGCCGGCGTCGGCGTGCTGATGTCGGGCCTCAACTACGAGCGCGTCGTGCTCGCGGCCGGTCCGCTGGGCATCTTGCGGGCCTGCCTCGACGTGGTGACGCCCTATGTTCGCCAGAGGCGCCAGTTCGACCAGCCGATTGGGTCGTTCCAGCTGGTCCAGGGCAAGCTCGCCGACATCTACGTGCAGGCCAATGCGGCGCGCGCGTATGTGTACGCCGTGGCACGGGCCTGCGATCGGGGAGAAACCACGCGCGAGGATGCGGCAGGGGCGATCCTGTTCGCGGCCGAACGGGCGACCCAGTGCGCCCTCGATGCCATCCAGCTCCTCGGCGGCAACGGCTACACCAATGATTACGCGGCCGGCCGGCTGTTGCGTGACGCCAAGCTCTACGAAATCGGGGCGGGCACCAGCGAGATCCGCCGCATGTTGATCGGGCGCGAGCTGTTCGCCCGGGCCCGGGGATGAGGTGACGCGTGGCAATCGTGGGCACCCGCGCCGACCTGACCTCCGAGGCTGCCACCGAGAACCGGGCAGCCTGGGCCGATCTGCGCAGCACCCTCAGGGAGCGCCGCGCGATGGTCGCCGCGGGTGGCTCCGAGAAAGCCCGCACCCGGCACCTCGCCCGCGGCAAATTGCTGCCGCGCGATCGCGTGATGCAGCTGCTCGATCCGGGCTCGCCCTTCCTCGAGATCGGAACGTTGGCCGCCTATGGACTCTATGGCGGCGAGATTCATGGAGCCGGCCTCATCACGGGTATTGGTAGAATCTCCGGCCGCGAGGTCATGATCTTCTGCAACGACGCGACGATCAAGGGTGGCACATACTATCCTTTGACGGTTAAAAAGCATCTGCGCGCCCAGGAAATCGCGGGAGAGAACCGTCTGCCCTGCCTCTATCTGGTCGATTCGGGCGGCGCCAACCTGCCGCAGCAGGCGGAAGTATTTCCCGACCGCGATCATTTCGGCCGCATCTTCTACAACCAAGCTCGGCTCTCGGCGGCCGGAATTCCGCAAATCAGCTGCGTCATGGGCTCGTGTACGGCCGGGGGCGCCTACGTGCCGGCCATGTCGGACGAGAGCGTGATTGTGCGCGGCCAAGGCACGATATTCCTTGGAGGCCCACCCCTCGTGAGGGCGGCGACAGGCGAGATCGTGACGGCCGAGGAACTCGGCGGCGCGGAGGTCCATACCCGGCTGTCCGGGGTCGCCGACCACGAGGCTGCCGACGACGCGCACGCGCTCGCAATCCTGCGCCGCATCGTCGGCACCTTGAACACCCGCAAGCAGCCGGACTTGGACATCCGGCCGCCAGTCGAACCCAGCCTCGATCCGGGCGACCTCGACGCGATCGTGCCGGTCGATCTGCGCAAACAATACGATGCCCGGGAACTGATCGCCCGGATCGTCGACGGGTCGGAATTTGATGAGTTCAAGCGGCTCTACGGCACGACCCTGGTCACCGGCTTCGCGCGTCTCTGGGGCATGCCGGTGGGAATACTGGCAAACAACGGCATCCTCTACTCTGAGAGCGCGCTGAAGGGCGCGCATTTCATCGAGCTGTGCTGCCAGCGGCGCATTCCTCTGCTGTTCCTGCAGAACATCGTCGGCTTCATGGTTGGGCGCGACGCCGAGGCCGGCGGGATCGCGCGCAATGGCGCCAAGCTCGTCACGGCGGTCGCCAGCGCCGCCGTCCCCAAGCTGACGCTTCTCGTCGGCGGGTCCTACGGCGCCGGCAATTACGGCATGTGTGGGCGCGCCTACGCGCCCCGGTTCCTGTTCTCGTGGCCGAACGCCCGCATATCGGTCATGGGCGCCGAGCAGGCGGCGAGCGTGCTCGCCAGCGTCCGGCGCGACAACATCGAGGCTGCGGGCGAGACCTGGACCGCCCGCGACGAGGAGGCGTTCAAGCAGCCGATCCGCGCCGCGTTCGAGGCGGAAGGGGCGCCCTACTACGCCACGGCCCGGCTCTGGGATGACGGCATCATCTTGCCCGAGGAGACCCGGCGGGTGCTCGGGCTGGCTCTGTCGGCCTGCCTCAACGCACCGGTCGACGAGACGCGCTTCGGCCTGTTCCGGATGTGAGGCGCCCACCGATGACCCGGCCCCTCACTTCCGTCCTCGTCGCCAATCGCGGCGAGATCGCGTGCCGGGTCCTGCGCACGGCGCGGCGCCTCGGAATGCGGACGGTCGCGGTCTACTCGGAGGAGGACCGCACGGCGTTGCACGTGGCCCTGGCCGACGAGGCCTACCCGATTGGGCCGGCGCCGGCCCTGGATTCATACCTGCGGATCGACCGGATCGTAGAGGCCGCTTCGCGGGCCGGGGTCGATTGCCTCCATCCGGGATACGGCTTCCTGTCCGAGCATCCGGGCCTCGCGGAGGCCTGCGCGGCGGCCGGCCTCGTCTTCGTCGGGCCGCCCGCCGCCGCGATCCGGGCCATGGGCCTGAAGCATCGCGCGAAGACGCTCGTGGCAGCGGCCGGCGTCCCCATCGTCCCAGGCTATCAGGGAGAGGACCAAGACAGCGATCACCTGCGCGCCGAGGCCGACGCGATCGGCTACCCGTTGCTCATCAAGGCGGTCGCCGGCGGCGGCGGGAAGGGGATCCGGCGCGTCGATGCGCCGACGGCCTTCACCGACGCCCTCGAGAGTGCGCGACGCGAGGCCGAGAGCGCCTTCGGCAATGCGCAGGTCCTGCTCGAGCGGTACGTGCCGAACCCGCGCCATATCGAGGTTCAGATCTTCTGCGACGCGCAGGGCGGCGCGGTCCATCTGTTCGAGCGCGACTGTTCCCTGCAGCGCCGCCACCAGAAGGTCATTGAGGAGGCGCCCGCACCGGGCATGCCGGCGGTGGTGCGCGCGGCGATGGGGCAGGCTGCCCTCCTCGCCGCCCGGGCGGTCGATTATGTCGGCGCCGGCACGGTCGAATTCATCGCCGCTGGAGACCAGGCCCTCACGCCGGAGAGCTTCTGGTTCATGGAGATGAACACCCGTCTCCAAGTGGAGCATCCGGTCACCGAGGCGATTACCGGCCTCGACCTCGTCGCGTGGCAGTTCAAGGTCGCGGCCGGCGAGCCGCTTCCCGCAAGCCAGGACGATCTGCGGATCAAAGGGCACGCGATCGAGGCGAGGCTCTACGCCGAGGATCCGGCGGCGGGCTTTCTGCCCTCGACCGGCCGGCTCCACGTGCTGCGCCTGCCCGAGACCGTGCGCGTCGATACGGGCCTGCGTGCCGGCGACGTCGTCGGTCCTCACTACGACCCGCTGATCGCCAAGCTGATCGCCCATGGCCCAACGCGCGCCGAGGCCATCGCATGCCTGCGTCAGGCGCTCCAGGCGACGCGCGTTGCCGGGCCGCGGACGAACCTCGCCTTCCTGCAACGCCTGACCGCGTCAGAGGCTGTCCAGGCCGGCTGGTACGATACCGCCTTGATCGAGCGCCAGCGGGACGGGCTCGCGGAGTTCCCGTCGGACATCGACCCGGCCTGCATCGGCCTCGGGGTGCTGGCGCTGCTGGGATTCGACTCGCAGCCAGTGGTGGGCGGGACGGCTTCACCCTGGGATTGCGCCGACGGCTTTCAGCTCGGCGCGCCGCGCCGGCAGCCCTGGCCGCTCCGGATCGACGGTCAGCGCGACGAGGTCACCCTGGTCTGGCCGGATCCCGGCGCGCGCGGGCCGCCGGAGGTCCATTATCGCGGGAAAGCCTGCCCGACCCACGCGGCTGAAGACCGGATGATCGAGGTCGTGCCCACCGGGCGCGGGATCCTCGTCCTGCACGGGGGGCGCCAGATCAGCCTTCAGGCGCCCGATCCGGCGGAGGCCGCCTCGGCGCAGACGGCGCAGGCGGGTGACGTCACCGCACCAATGCACGGCCGGATCGTTGCCGTCCATGTCGCGCCCGGTGACTGTGTCACGCGCGGCCAGCGCCTCGGCACCATCGAGGCGATGAAGATGGAGCACACGCTCACCGCGCCGGCAGACGGTACGGTCCGCGCGGTGACGGCCGAGCCCGGCCTGCAGGTGGCTGAGGGCGCCAGCCTGTTCACCCTGACGCAGGCGGAATCCGAATGACTTCCTCCTCCCACGCGCCTCATCCGCGGGGCGGCCTCTATTACGAGGATTTCGAGGTCGGCGCGGTCCTGTCCCATCGGCTCACCCGCACGGTGACGCAGACGGACAACATCCTGTTCTCGAGCATGACGCTCAACCCGCAGCCCCTCCACATCGACGCGCATTTCTGCGCGACCGAAACGGAGTGGGGTCGGCCGCTGATGAACTCGCTGTTCACGCTCGGGCTGATGATCGGCATCGCGGTCAACGACCTGACACTGGGCACCACGATCGGCAATCTCGGCATGACCGAGGTGCGCTTCCCGGCCCCGCTCTTCGAGGGCGACACCATCCGCGTGACCACCGAGGTGGCGGCCAAACGCGTCTCGCGCTCCCGCGCCGATGCGGGGATCGTCGATCTCATCCACCGGGCCTACCGGCAGGACGAAGTTCTGGTTGCCGAGTGCCGCAGGCAGGCCTTCATGCGGCGTCGGCCCGCAACGAGCGGAGCGTGACGCGGATGCGCGCGCTGCTGTTCGTTCCGGGCGACGCGCCGCGGAAGCTCGAGACGGCGCTGAATGCCGGCGCCGACGCCCTCATCGTCGACCTGGAGGATTCGGTCACCGCGAGCGGGAAGGCGGCGGCGCGCCGGCGGGCCGCCGCCTTCCTGGAGGAGGTCGGGAGCACCTCCGGGGGGCCGCTGGTTTTCGTGCGCGTGAACGCGCTCGGGACTGGCTGGGCGGAGGACGATCTCGCGGCGGTGATGCCGGCGCAACCTTACGGCATCGTGCTGCCCAAAGTCGTCATGAGCGCGGACATCCGCGCGCTCGATGCACATCTTCACCGGCTCGAAGCCGCCAGCGGCATCGCTGTCGGCGCGACGCGGATCCTGCCCATCGCTACCGAGACGGCCCGCGCTGTCCTCGCGCTGACGACCCTGTCCGAGGGGCATCCGCGTCTCTGCGGGATCACCTGGGGGGCGGAGGACCTCTCGGCCGATCTGGGGGCCGAGACCAACCGCGACGGGACCGGCGCCTGGACCAGTCCGTATCGCCTGGCGCGCGACCTCACCCTGCTCGCGGCGGCCGCAGCCGAGACAGACGCGATTGACACGGTTCATCTTGCCTATCGGGACCTCGCGACGCTCGAACGGGAATGCCGCGAGGCGCGCCGGGACGGTTTCGTCGGGAAGTTGGCGATCCACCCGGCTCAGGTTCCCATCATCAACGCGGCCTTCTCGCCCTCTGAGTCGGCCCTGGCCGAAGCGCGGGCTGTGGTCGCGGCCTTCGCGGGTTCACCGGGGACGGGGGTGATCGGGCAGGCTGGGACCATGCTCGACCGTCCCCACCTGCGCCGCGCCGAGCGGCTGCTGGAGCGCTTCGACCGGGGCGCCCCTCCCGCGAAGGCGTGAGGCCGGGACCGCGCGCAAGCCGGATGCCTCAGGGCAGGCATCCGGCACGAGGCGGTGCCGAGCTACGCATCCACGAAGATCAGAGCCGGCGTTTCCAAGAGCGTCTTGATCCGCTGGACGAATACAGCCGCATCCCAGCCGTCGATGACGCGATGGTCGAAGCTCGACGACAGATTCATCATCTTGCGCGGGATGAACGCCGCCCCGTTCCAGACCGGCCGCATCGCAATCCTGTTGACGCCAAGAATGGCGACCTCCGGATGGTTGATGATCGGGGTCGAGGCGATGCCGCCCAGGGCACCGAGCGAGGTGACGGTGATCGTCGAGCCGCCCAATTCCTGCCGCGTGGCCGAGCCCATTCGGGCAGCTTCCGTGACGCGGTTCAGTTCGGCGGCGCAGTCCCAGAGATCCCGCGCCTCCACGTGCCGGACGACGGGAACGACGAGGCCCGCGGGGGTCTGGGTCGCGACCCCGATATGCACGCTGCCGTGCTGGTTGAGGATGCCGGCTTCATCGTCATAGAGCGCATTCAGGAGCGGCTGATCGGCGATGGCTCTCACCAGAGCCCGCATCAGGAACGGGAGCAGCGTCAGCTTCGGTCGCTCCGCGCGCCTGTTCGCGTTGAGCGCGGACCTGAGATCCTCGAGCGCCGTGACGTCGACCTCCTCGACATAGGTGATGTGGGGAATGCGCGAAGCCGCGCGGGTCATCTTCTCCGCGATCTTGCGGCGGACACCTGTGACTTTGATCTGTTCGACCGCTGTGTTCGGCCTGGGGCTTGGCGTTCCCGTCCCGCGGGCGCCACCGGTCAGATAGGCGTCGAGATCCTCGTGCGTCACGCGGCCCGAAGGCCCCGAGCCGGGCACACGACCCAGATCGATTCCGGCCTTGCGTGCGCGATGCCTGACCGCCGGCGACGCGCTCGCCTTCTCGCGCTCCCTATGCGCGGCGGCAGGATCATGGCCGGGCGCAGGGGAGGGCTGATCCGCGTTCGGGGTGGGGAGGCCGTCGTGGACTTGGTCTGCATCGCCCGCATCCGCGACCGCCAAGCGGATCAGCGGCGCGCCGACAGCGACGATGTCGCCGGCCTCGCCCCCGAGCCATACGACGCGCCCCGTCACCGGGGAGGGAATCTCCGCGGTCGCCTTGTCGGTGGTGACGGCGGCCAGCACGGCGTCCTCATGGACGAACTCGCCCACTGTCACGAACCACTCGGCCAGTTCGGCTTCGGCAATCCCCTCGCCGACATCGGGCATGGTGATCAGGTGCTCGCCCATGTCAGGCCTCCACCGTCTCGACCAGTGCACGCGCCACACGGCCCGGCCCGGGGAAGTAGTCCCATTCCTGCGCGTGCGGATAGGGCGTGTCCCATCCGGCAACCCGGGCGACCGGCGCCTCAAGATGGTAGAAGCAGGTCTCCTGGATGAGGGCTGCCAGTTCCGCGCCGAACCCCGACGTCAGCGTCGCCTCGTGGATGACCACGCAGCGACCGGTCCTGGCGACGGAGGCCACCAACGTGTCGAGATCGTATGGAACCAGGGTACGCAGATCGATGATCTCGGCGTCGATGCCCGTCTCCGCGGCGGCCGCCTGCGCGACATGCACCATCGTCCCGTAGGCCAGCACCGTGACGTCTGTTCCGGCCCGAACGATGGACGCCTTTCCGAGCGGAAGAGCGAAGTGGCCGGCCGGAACCTCGCTGGCCGCGTGCTTCGACCACGGCGTGACGGGGCGCTCGTGATGCCCGTCGAAGGGGCCGTTGTAGAGCCGCTTCGGCTCGAGGAAGATCACGGGATCCGGATCCTCGATCGCCGCGATGAGCAACCCCTTGGCATCGTAGGGGTTTGAAGGGACGACGGTCTTGAGCCCCGAGACGTGGGTGAAGAGCGCCTCCGGGCTTTGGCTGTGGGTCTGTCCGCCGAAGATGCCGCCGCCCGTCGGCATGCGGATCACCAAAGGGCAGGTGAACTCGCCGTTCGAGCGATACCGCAGCCGCGCGGCCTCCGACACGATCTGGTCGTAGGCCGGGTACACGTAATCGGCGAATTGGATCTCGACGCAGGGCCGCAGGCCGTAGGCAGCCATGCCGACGGCCGTTCCCACGATCCCGGATTCGCTGACGGGCGCGTCGAAGCAGCGCGACGTTCCGTATTTCTGCTGAAGCCCGTAGGTGCAGCGGAAGACGCCGCCGAAATAGCCGACATCCTCACCGAAGACGACGACGCTCTCGTCGCGTGCCATCATCACGTCCATCGCGTCGCGGATGGCTTCGACCATCGACATGCGCTGCATGGCCTACACTCCGGCCTGCTGGCGTTGACGGAGCAGGTGCGGCGGCATCTCGGCGTAGACGCCCTCGAACATCTCCCGCGCCGACGGCCTTGAGCCGGAATGGAGCGTCCCGAAACCTTCCGCCTCCTTCTGCGCCGCGATCACCGACTCGAGGATCTCGGCCTCCGCCTGCTTGTGCCGCTCCTCGGACCACGCGCAGTGCCGGATCAGGTGGTTCTTCAGCCGAATGACCGGATCGCCGAGCGGCCAGGCGTCGGATTCGGTCTTCGGACGGTAGGCCGAGGGGTCATCCGACGTCGAGTGAGCTCCGACGCGGTAGGTCACATACTCGATGAGCGTCGGCCCGAGATTGCGCCGGGCCCGCGCGATGGCCCATTTGGCCGCCGCGTAGACGGCCAGGTAATCGTTGCCGTCGACCCGGAGCGCCGGGATGCCGAACCCCAGGCCGCGCGCCGCGAAGGTTCCGGCCCCGCCCCGGGCAATGCCCTGGAAGGTCGAGATCGCCCATTGGTTGTTGACGATGTTGAGCACGACAGGGGCTTTATAAGTCGACGCAAAAACAAGTGCGGCGTGAAAGTCAGACTCGGCCGTCGAGCCGTCCCCAATCCAGGCCGCCGCGATTTTCGTGTCCTGCCTAATCGCGGAGGCCATCGCCCACCCGACCGCCTGCACATATTGCGTGGCAAGGTTTCCTGATACCGTAAAGAACCCGTGCTCTTTTGACGAATACAGAACCGGCAGCTGGCGTCCTTTCAACGGATCTTTCGCGTTTGAGTAAATCTGACACGCCATGGTCACCAGCGGATAGCCGCTCGCAATCAGGAGTCCAGCCTGCCGGTACGTAGGGAAGTTCATGTCTCCCGGCGCGAGGGCCTTCTGAAAGGCGCAGCTCACGGCCTCCTCACCGAGGTGCTGCATGTAGAAGGACGTCTTGCCCTGCCGCTGGCTGAGCAGCATCCGCGCATCGAAGGTGCGCAGGGTCATCATATCCCGCAGGCCGTCGCGGAGCTCATCGTCGCTGAGCAAGCCGGCCCATGGCCCCACCGCCTCACCCTCGCGATTCAGGACGCGGATGATCGAGAAGGCCAAATCCCGGATCGCTTCCGAACCGGTATCGACGTCGGGACGCGGCACCGACCCGGCCTTAGGGATCTTGACGCTGGAAAAATCCGGGACCCCACCCGGCCGGACAGCTGGCTCTGGAACGTGGAGCGCTAAAGGTGCGACTTTGGCCATTGCTTGCTCGCTCTCGCGAAACACGACGTGCAGGCTGGTCTATTTCTGCACGAAGCCAAGATGGATCACATCCACGAAATTCCGGTTCCCCATCGAAAGATGGCTACCCGATTCCTCTTTTAGAACACGTCCCGGGCGGCTTGCGATGGGTTAGCGGGTGGCGCGTTGAGGGATGAAGGAGTTGCCGAAGCCCTACCAAAAGCCGGAGAAAGGTCACTTTGAGCCCGCTGGCCTAGCCGTATCGAATGTCCGCTTCACCGCTTCAGTCGCCGGAAGCAGAACGGCAGCTTTCGGCCAGACTGCGTCACTGAGGCTCGCCAGAACACGCAACACCGGACATTCGGCTTTGCGCCCATCCCGGCCATTCAGTTGGCAGTGAACACTTCCTGTAAGCAGACGCTCTTGGCTTAGATCAGCCATTTGCACGGGACCTTGGGATTGATCCGCCCCCATTGAAGTGGTCCGCCCTTTGGTATGGCTTTTGAGCCTGGAGGACGGACAAGATGGCAAAGCACCCGAAGCCCGAGGAGATCGTCGCCAAGCTACGGCAGGCGGACGTGCT
>NZ_JBWJYM010000017.1:0-39310 GCF_056431005.1 Methylobacterium sp. HJ2
CGAGAGGTCGCTCGCGCGGCTGTCGAGGCCCTGCGAGGTGAAGAACGAGGTCGGGTTGTCGAGGGCCGAGTTGACCTTCTTGCCGGTCGACAGGCGGTTCTGGGTCGTCGACAGGAGGCTGGCGGTGTCCTGGGCGACGAGGAGGTTCTGCCGCGTGGCGGCCGAGAGGGTGATGCTGGACATCGAAGAGGTTCCGTTTCTACGGGAGAACACCGCCATTTTGCGGTTCTGCCTCTATGCGCCTCAGCCTCTTTCTACTTTCCTAAGCTGGTCTTCGACTCCGCCAAGTCGTTTCGAGATCGTTAACAAATCGCAGCTATCCCCGAAACGCAGTCTAGAAGGGATTGGCCATGGCTCTCCGTATCACGCTCAAGCCGTATGAGCGGCTAATCATCAACGGCGCTTCGATCAGAAATGGTAGCAAGAACAGCGACTTCCTCGTCGAGTCACAGTGCAAGTTTCTCCGCGAGAGCCAGATTATCCACGAGAGCGAAGCTGACACAGCTTGTAAGAAGCTGTGCGTGACATTGCAGGTCATCTATCTTTCTGATGATCCGACAGAGGCTGAAAATCTCTTTTTCTGCCAAGCAGTCGAAATCATGAAGATGATGCCGAGCGCGGCACCGTTCATGGTTGAAATGCAGAATGCCCTTGCAGAGAAGCATCTGCATAAGGCGATCAAGGTTGGTAAGAGATTGATTGATCACGAGGCAGAGCTTCTCGCTGCTCGCAATGCGGATACGATAGCTGCTTAGAGTCGCGCAGAACCTGCCGGCAGGTGATCGTGCTACCGGCAGAGCAAGTATCCGCCTACGCTGTCCACATCGCATTCGATTTGTAGGAGAGAGCGACCACGAGGGGTCCATGGCGCGTTAACCATGTTGGCCTAGTTCTCGCAGGTGCGCGGGTACACGGATTTCTAGCCGTGCGCGTATAGATGCCCCACTTCGATTGAGGCAGGTTCTCAGAGACGGCGGAGGATTAGAGGATGACAATTCAGTCGCTCTTTATCAAGCATCCTTCGTCCCTCGGAGAGACTTACACTGAACACATGCAGGCTTCTCTGAGCTACGCGGTGCCGCTTCTTGGGGCGTCGATCGCGGCCTTCGTTCATGCGATCTTCCCGTTCCTGTTTACGACGACGGCAAGTGCAACGGTGAAGCACCTCTATCATCGTATGACGCGGCGATGCTCAACATGCCCTTCAGGTCGTCTCCATCGGCCTGATCTGTTCGTGCATCAGGCAGCTAACATCCCCTCTGAACCAAGCTTCATCTATGAGATCTGAGCATCGATAAGTCCCTCAGACTTTCGAGCGCAACCTGCGCAATCCAAGCGTCGGCTGAGCCGTCGTCGGTCGGGTTGGCGCGGATCTCGTCGGCCAGCAGCAGACAGGCGCGGTGCAGGTGCCAGAGTGTCGCGAGACGGGACGCCTCCGCCCGCGGGATGTGGCCGCCGCCTCGGTAGTCGGTTTTCTCGTGTTCGGGTTCGGGCGGGTCGAAGGCCGCGCTGGCATTGACACCTATCCTGGCGTGCGACCGCCTTCAAACGGCATAGGGGAGCGGGTTCTATAGGAGCGACACGATGTCGGGTCCCGATCTCGAACACGCCGCGCGCATCATCGCAGACAACGTGCTGTCGGCCTTTGAACGTGGACGCAATGAGGAAACCGATCTCTCCGACGACGAGCGCGCGATGGTCGTGGCCGGTCTGATGCGCGAGCTGCTGGCGGTGCTGCCCACGGGATCCGGCGATACGCTTGCCGCCGCCTGCAATCGCTACCTTGCGATCCTAGCCGAGTGCGGATTGCGTGGTCCATGGGTTGAAACCGTGGACCCCGACGACGGGTCCGTAACGATGCAGTCGGCCTAAAAGGGACCGCTATCGCGCGCGTGCGCGAAGCCCGCGAGTCGGGAGCGCTGTTTTGGGGCTCTAAAGCATCAAAAGTGGCATGAAGGCAGTGCTTTAGCCGATCGAGTCCGCCTGCCTTCTAAAGGGACACAGCAGACTGCTCCCCGTCCTGAGTACGATAAGGGAGACTTATCGAACCCACGACCTCGCTCAGCGCCGCCGAAACCGCTCAGAGGCAAACCCAGTCCGTGGCATCGCTGAACAGGCTGTCAGCCTCCTTGGCCAGATGTAGGGTCCTGATCCGATCAGGCAGTGCCTCGAAGAGTGAGCGCAGGGCAGCCTCAACGACCGACCACTCGCTTGTTGGCGCAGCCTCGCGAAGGGCGAGCAGGCGACAAACCGCCCCCGACTGGTGAACATTCCAGTCCAACCGGGCGGTCCCACCCTCAAGCAAGGCAGCTCGCATCTCACGACCGTTCGCATAGCCGAGGGCCCGGGCCTGCCCCTCGGCAAGGGCCTCACTCTCGTGCAAGCCTCCAAGGTGGTAGGCGATCAGCACGATCAGCAATCGCGTGTAGGGCGCGAGGACGGACGAGCGGACCGCAGACTTGCTACGGTCCGCTTCCAACTGCGTCAGGCGCTTCTCAAGGGTGACCGTCATACCGCCGCCTCGGTCGGGTTGGCGCCATAGAGCGTCAGCAGACGCAGCATGCCCGGAGGAGCGGTCGTCCAGTCCCATTCCGGCCAATCCTGCCCTGCCCGCACCTTGGCTGCCGCGTACGCGTCCAGCACCGCGAAGGCAGGGCCGTTCGGCCCGTCTGCATGCCGGGAGGCGAGCGCCGCATCGGCATAGGCGACCCGCTCGGCCCATTCGGCAGGCGCCGTCTCCGCAGCCGCGCTCATGCTTGGTGCGTCGTCGTAGCCGAGGGCACGGGCCACACCGTCCGCAAGGCTATCCGCCCGGCTCGACGGACGCGGGAAGCCACCGAACGTGCAGGCCAGCCCGTACATCCAGGCCGTAGCCAGATCCCGGGATGGCCCTGGAACCGCCTCAGCCTTCGCCTGAGCGCCTTCGAGCTTCGCGAGGCGGTCTACCAGCCTAACGGTCATCGTCCGACTCCCGCGCTGTCCAGGATGAAGGTGATCGATAGGGGTGCATTGCTCGGCAACGGCCACGCCGGTTCGGAGCGGGCGCGCTCGGCCTCCGTCACCACGGATGGGTTCAAGTCTCTCAGGGGGGCGCAGCCATCGGCCTTATGGGCGCCGAGGTTCATGACGAGGACGCTATCCTCGTCGTGAATGGCGTGGCCGCAGCTTCGGAGGAAGGAGATGGAGTCGCTGAGAGGCGCCCCCTGCGGAGCCTCGATCCGAAAGGCCAAGTGCCTGCCGGTCCCTGCCGGGGCTCTCGCCGCTTCGAGCCGGTCCAGTCGATCCTGCATCCGCATCACCGCCGTCCTCCCGCTGCCTGTTCCAGCGCGGCGATGCGCGCGGCGAAGTCCACGGCCTCGATGGCCTTCACGTGGGCATCCACGAGCTTGCTCAGCTCGGCCGCCTCTGACGGGGTGATCTCGCCGGCCGCCACACCCTCCATCAGGGCGCGCGTGGCCTTGGTGAGATCGGCAGTGGTGTCGATGGCTGGCAGGGGGAAGGTGATCGGGCGGTCCTTCCGGACCGGGGAGAGCCGGTCGAGGCAGAGCCGCATGGCAACCGTATCCCCCTCCAGCGCCATCTCCACGGCGCGCCGGGTCAGGGCCTCGGCCTCGCCATCCAGAATGGCCTCCATCGCCAGGGTGGTGCGGTTGCGGGTGCCCTTGGCCTTGCCGGCCGGGTTCCCGCTCTGACCCGCCTGAAACGGCCTACCTGCGCCCGGCATGATGACGCCTCCTCAAGCCGGGATCGGCTGCATGTGCAGCCTGTATGCAATGGGCGTCATGTCCATCAGTGGGAGATCGATCGCCTTCCCATCCGCCATGCCGACGACGATCCGGACGAGGTTGAGAGCGGTGTCATGGATCTGGTGGCCTTGCGTCCGGAGGAAGCCGAGGGCTGCGGCGCCGGAGAGCCCGACCGGCCCCTGAACCAGGAAGCGGCACACGGGGCGAGGCGCCCTGACGGATGTCGCATCCTCCAGGCGGCCGAGGCGACGATACAGATCGGCTGTGGTTCCTGTCGAATTCATCGGTAACTCTGTAGGTTCGATATCAGATCATTAACACATGACGGCGCGCTTCGCACTATGGAGCGTCTGTTTTGATCTCTTCCGATGCTGAAACGCTTTTGGTTTCGAGCATCACTACGGACAATCCTTCCGCGAAGCCTCGAAGCGCCGCAGCGGCGGCCTGCTGGCGGACGGCGCGGCCCTGGGCTTGCGCTTGGACAGCATCGGCTGCGGATAGAGCCATCTGACGGGCGGTTTCGATGCCGGTGCAGAAGGCTGCGGTTTCGGCTGGTGTCATTGTGCGGTCTCCTGTCGGTGGAGGCTAGCGAAGCTCGCTAGGACGTGCCGACGATCTAGGCCGGCGAGGCGATCCAGGGCCGCGAGTGCGCGGGGCAGGGCGGCTAGCGCGTGCTGAGCCTGGCGCTGATCTGAGGACAATCGGCGCCTTGCCAGCCGCTTCAGGCGCACCGGATCCAGCTCTGCGATGGTCGAGATAAGTCGCTTGAATGTGTCTTGCTGCGCATAGGAGGCTTCGCATATCGTTCTGCGTGTCTTCGAGGTGCCAACATGAGACATGGACCGTTTAAGCGGCGGCGTTCGTTGACTTCTCTCTTTGTCAGCCTGACGCTTGTTGTAATCGGGGCCAATAGCGCAATTGCCCGTCGTGGCGGTTCGCCAAATCCCATGTCGGAATGGCATCAGGACGGCGATACGATCGATGTATCGGACAATCACGGCGGATCGGTCTCTCAATACGACAGCCTCTGGTCCGAGTTGGCGGCAAAAGGTACCAAGGTCCGGGTTGTCGGCAATTGCCAATCCGCCTGCACGACCCTGCTCAGCCACGTCCCAAGAGGGCGGATCTGCGTGACGCCCGAAGCGGCGTTTGGCTTCCACCGCGCTCATCTAGAGAGCGGTACCGCAATCATGTGGAACGGCTATCCGGCCGATATTCGTGCATGGATTGAACGACAGGGCGGTCTGTCCGCTGAGTTCAAGTGGATGCGCGCTCCTGATACCTATCGCTACTTCAAGCACTGTTAGGTCAGCAGGGCACGGGCCAACGGTGCGCGGGACAAGAAGGGACCGAGCTGTCTTTGGTAGGCCGCGCAGCCAAGCAAGGCGCTCGGCCGGCTCGATGTCGTCCGCGAGCGGGCCCCAACGGTCGGCGGCGGGGATCATTCTGCGGCCTCCATTGCGGGTTGGCGCTCGGCTGCGCGGCTGGCCTGGATCAATGCGAGGCGGCCAGCGAACAGAGCGGGGAAGCGGATCGGCGCCGAGGCGGACGGGGCGGTCGCCCGCACGATCTCGGCGGGCCTGCCGCCGCGGTGCATGGAGGCGGGCTGGCGCTCGGCCACGAGGCTGTAGCGGGCGGCAAGGTCGGGATCGTAGTCGGCGGCTCGGAGCAGCAACACCGGGGCTGCGCGCGTGGTCGGCGCAGCGGCTTCCCTCGGGCCCTCGGCCTCCTCGACCTTCACCCACTCCAAGGCGCCGATGCGGTCGGAGAGCCAGGTCTTCAGGTCGGCCGGAGCGTTCGGCAGCAGGATGGCGCGGGCAGGCTGGAACCGGCCGAGGCGCTTGTAGGACGCGCATCTGACGCTGGTTGTAACGTCTATATTTATCCCCCTTAAGGACGTTACAACCAACGTCGGAAGGGCCATCTCCCGCGCCGCCTGCCGGGTCGGCGCCGCCTCGGGGAAGCAAGCCATGATGTCGGCCGCGCTTTCCAGCAGCACCCCCTCTGAGGACATTTCGGCCCAAGCCCCAGGTTTGGCGTCGTTCCAGGCCGGCGTCTCGTCCACGCTGATCGGCAACGGCACGTCGTTGATGATGTCGAGGAAGGCCGGCGCGGCCGGGCCTCGGCGCAGAGCGCGCAGCCGGCCGATGGCTTGGATCAACCCGGCCTCGGTGATCTGCCAGCGCAGGGCCTCCACCGTCACGTCGGGGTGGCTGACACATTCGACGGCCACGCCGCGCCCATCCGCAAGGCGGATCGCCCCCTTGGTCCGCGAGTACCACCGCGCGCCCTGCGCGTTCGCTTGGATGGCTCCGGGAACGGTCCCCGTGACGATGCCGGCCAATGGCTCCGTGATCCCGGGGCCGGGTTGCAGCCGGCCGACACAGATCAGGCCGGCGGCGCTCGCCCAACGGTCGATGCCGGCGACGGCTCCGAAATGGGCAGTCTCGACGTTCTCGGGCAGACCGATGCCTTTCAGCCGCTCGATGAGGCGCATGGGCGCGATCACGACGACGATGCGAGGCCAGACCAGGGCGGCGCGCAGGCGGATCAGGCGGAGCAGATCGGTAACAACCCGCTTCGGTGCTCTGGGCGGGGCGTCGTCGCCCTCCGCCGCATCGTCGGCCGCGCCATCGATGATGCCGAGTTTCCGCGCCGTCACGGGCGCATCAAGGATCTGGCGAACCTTCACGTGCGGGCTCCATCTGGCGGTGATGTCGGCTTTCACCTCGACGCGGTGGCCCATGACGGGCTCAAGCAATGGGGCGTGGGGGAGGGTGGCGTCGATGAGCAGCGCGGGCGCAAGCCAGGTGTCGCGCACGCTGTCGAGGCTCCGCCGCTCCAAGACCCGCGCCTCGGCTTCCTCGTCGTAGCGCAGGGCCAACCGCCCGGAGGCTTCGGCGCCGCTGGCGAGGAAAGCTCGCAGCTCGTTCCAGAGCCCGGCCAGCAGCTTCGCCTCCGTGTTGTGCTGCCCGACCGCGGCAGCGAGCGCTTTCCGTGCCTTCGGCTCCATGCCAGGCGTGATGCCGGGATCCCGCAGGCGCCCCCATTCGAGCGAGTAGGCGGCAGCCGCAGCCGCAGCGGTGATGGCGTGCCGCAGTAGGATCCCGCGCTGGATGGGGCCGTCGTCTCTGTGGTCGCGCAGGGCGCGCAGCAGGTTCCCACGCGCCGCGTCTAGGTCGTTGGCGTAGTCGGTGAAGATCGGGGCCTTGTCGGACGGATCGACCGGCGCGCGCTCGATTGCATCGAGGGACAGGCGCGCCGGCTTGTCGGGGAGCGCCCCCATCGTCATGCCCTCGTCAATTATCAGGGCGTCGGGCGCCGGGATCGCTTCGGGCTTGGCGTGGAACAGCAGGGCATGAGGCACGAGCCAAACCGGCGCGGTGGCTTGGCGCTGCCGCTCCATCCCGCAACGGTGGTGGAACGGGCACAGGTGCTTTTGGCCCTCGACCTTCCTCTCGCATACCGTCGAGGGGATCGCGCGCACCGCGGCTTTCGCATCCTCGACCGCCGGGAGGTCCAGGCACATCGCAAGATCGGGGGCATCTGGATCCGGGCTGCCGTACCCGCGATAGACCCGTGCCTCGACCCCTTCGGCCGCGAACCGCTCGGCAAGCTCGGTCAGCAGCGAGTGCATCGGGGCGGCGTAGACGATGCTGACACCGGCCTTTGCCGCAGCCGAAGCCGCCTTGATGGCTTGGGCCGTCTTGCCGATCGCGGTCTCGACCCGGGCGCCCCACGACACCAGCACCGGCCTGACAGGCTCATCCGGGGCCTCGGTTCTCTCGCTCTCGGCCTCCTTGGTGTCCTTCTTCCAAGCCTCGTGCGCGATCTTCCAAGCGTCGCGCTCGGCGCACCACGCCGGGACGTGCGTTCCGAAGAATGCTGACACGATGGCGCGCGTCTCGGCCTCGGCCTCTGCGACCGTCCTGCGCCGGTCGGAGTAAGTCGGCTCGACGGTCTCGCCGCTCTCCGCAGGCTCGGGGTCAAGGCTGACAAGCCCGCGGTGAACCCGGTCTAGGAGAGCTGCGGCCTTGTCCCAGGCTGCCCGCGGCGCCCAACGCCCATCATCGAGGACAGTAGAGGCGGCGAACGCTTCCCAGGCCCGATCCGCGAGCGCGGCGACCGTGATCTCGGCCCCTTCCGCCTTCATCGACAGCGCGGCTGAATACACGGTGCGGGTTAGATGGATCTCGCGGCCGTCCACCACTCGGCCGTCCGCATCGCGCACGACCTTGCCGCCACCGAACGCGCCTGCTGCCCCGCCCTTGCCCTTCCGCCCGCCCGTGCTGTTCAACTCCACGATGCCGCGGAGTCGGAACAGGAACTCGTCAACCTGCGCCCGCGTGATCTCGGGCGCCTCGTCCGGCCCGGCCGTCAACGGGCTCTCGGCGCCGATCCAGGCGTAGGGCTTCAGCGTCTTATGGTGGACGCCGAAGGCGACGAACTGCGTGCCTTGGCTCAGGATGTCGAGGCCGTCGCCAGAGCCGTCCGCGGTCTTCAGGTGAACGCTCGGCATCGCCTCGGCGGCGCGGTAGATCAACGCCACCTTGGGGGCCTGCCCCTGCCGAACGAACGGGGTTTCTCCAAGCACTTCGACGGCAAGGGCCGCGACGCGCTCGGCCAAGGCCGCGTCGGTCGCGAAGTCCGCATCGACGGCGACGACGGATCCGCAGCCGATGCCGGTGCCGGGCCACTTGCGCTCCTTCGGCTCCCAATCCCTCAGGTCGGCCGCAGTGGTCTCGGGTCCCTCGAATTGGGCGCGCTGCTGCCAACCCTTGATCCCGGGTGCCTTGCCCCGCGACGAGTGCCCCCCGTCGTGCGAGTGGATCGGCAGAACGCTCCCCCACCCCATCCGCGCGAGCTGCGCGCGGATCTGGGTCGGGGTCAGGCCCGCAACACCAGAGGGTGGAGGAGGCGGGACCGTCACGCGGTGTGCGGTCCTATCGGCGGCGCCGCACGCCAGAGCGCGGCGGGGACAGGTTGAACGGTGATATCCTGCGGGGTCAGGCGGACGTAGGCGGCCCGGGCGGTCGCCTCGGGGAAATCCGTCTCGTCGCAGTTGAGGGCGAACCCGATGGCCCGGTGAACGCCGCCGTGCGACAGCCGCCGGAGGGCGCAGAAGGCGCGCACGCGGGGATCAGCCGGGCGGGCCATGGCGCCGAGCTTGGTTCGGGCCTCCTCGATCTCGGCGCGTCCTGCGAGCCGCAGCCGGTAACCCCGGCCGGGATGCCGCTCGAAAAACCGCAGATCGGCGGCCAGGATGTCCCAGAGCGGGGATGACGGCACGGAGCGGGGCGATGCGGCGTCGCTCATGCCGCGCCCCCAGGCTCACCCTCAGGGAACAGGCGGTTGAGGGCCACCGCAACGCGATGCCCCTCGGCCACGGCCTCGGCGTAGGTGGCAAACTCGCCGTGCATCCCGGCCGAGCCACCCGAGGCCGATACGTCCACGACCTGAAACCCCTCGACGGGGTTGCCGATGATGTAGACCTCGCCTTCGGGCGGGCTTTTATGAACCGGTTGGCTGACCGGCATGCGGGTCCGCGGGCGGAGGGAGACGATGTTGCTCACGCGCGCCGCCCTCCCTGTTGAGCGGGCCGCAGTTCCTCGGCCATCTCGGAGGCAGTCTTCAGTGCCGCAGCCGCGCACCGGATCGAATAGGCGAGCCCGCGGGCATCCCCGAGAGCGGCGAATTCCGAAGCAGTGCGGGCGTAGGTCTCGGCCGTGGCGGTCGCCTCGGCCACGGCATCGAACACGAGGCCGAAGTCCGGCGCGCTAGGCGCCGGGGTCGGGGTGATGCGGGGCGCCATTATCGCGACGCCCCCGACCAGTGATCGGCCTTCCCGAAGGCGAGTTCCGCAACCGCGGCGGCCGTAGCCGCCGGCAACCCGAAGCGTCGGGCTATGAATAGATCTTGTCGAAAGGGACGAACCGCCGTAAATCTCTCAACGCTAGCCGCCACAGCAGCATTCGAGAGCCCTGCGTTCGCCCCGCGCGTCGCGGGGTTTCTCATTTCCAGGTCCTGTTGCTGAGCGCCGGCCGCATCGGCGCCGTGTAGGCGGCCAGCGGGGCGAGCCCCGCCGATTGCGGGGTCAGGCGGCAATCGGCTCCGAGCCGGCGGCGGCCGCACGGAGCGGCAGGCCCAGCATCTCGCGCAGTTTCGCGGTGGGCACGCGGCGTTGGCCAGCGATCTTGAACGTCGGCAGCGACCCGTCCTTCGCGGCCTTATAGGCAGCGTTCTTGCCAACCCCCAGCACTCGGCCCGCTAGCATCACGTCCACCGTGGGCTGCGTCAGCACCTGGAGAATATCCTCGTTCATAGCGCGCTCCGGTAAGGCGCAATAATTTTATTGCAGGAGCGAGAATATGGGGCTCTCACGGATTGTCAATTAGCTGCTATGGGATTATGGGAGCTAAATTGACCGGATGAGGGAAGTCCATGACCGAGAATGAAAAAAAATCCACAGGCCGCCGGGGGCGCCCGCCTTCAAAGACGCCCCTGCCCAAGCGAGTGAACGTCATGTTTCGGCTGACCGAGATGACGCGGGCCAAGTTGATGCTGCTCGCCGAGGAAGCTGGGCGGTCTATGTCGGAAGAGTTGGAGTTCCGGACGGAGCAGAGCATTAACAAGGATGTCCGACTTTACGCCTTAACCAATATGATCGGCGGCAAGGATATGCTCATGTTCGCCGCCCTTTCGTCCGGAGACCTCCATCTCGCCATTAAGAGCGCTGACGAGAACGTCGACTCTCTGAAATTCTGGTGCGACGATCCGCAGAAGATCGAACACGTGAAAAAACACATGACCGACGTGATCGGCAGGCAAATTGATACCTTTGCCAGCCTCGTCCGTACCGGGACCGCCGCTCGGAGCGGAGAGCACGCCCTAGAGGAGCGCGATGGCTTTCAAGCCATGAAACCAGATCAAGTCACAGACGCTATATTAGAGGCTTATAAGTTCAAAAAAGGCAATTTTGGGTAAAATGATGCATCTTTATCTATTGCGATCTATGCAATATTAGCGCAAGACTGAATTATTATTTTGGCTTATGGTGTGATCCGGTCAAGTTGGATCGTTCATGTCCGTCAAATGCCCGTCGCATCTCTACATCCGGATTGACCGCCCCTTGCAGGCCGACCTTCTCTCGGCTGCATCGGCTGCTGGGCAGAGCGTGAGCGCCTACGCCCGCGGGCTGCTCCAATCCAGCCTCGCTCAAGGCGGCGCGGGCCAGCAGAAGACGGCGGCCGGCGCCCGGAGGCGCGGCGAATGACGCGGCAATATCTCCGCTCACTCTCGATCAGCTTGAACGACGGCGCGCGGGTGATCCGCTACCACGTCGATCCGCGAACGGGCGACGACGGCCTGCGCATCCGGTTCCAGTGCCGACAGTTCGTGTCGAGCACGCCCGCGCACATCGTCGTGCAGATCACGAACCTGTCGCAGCAGAGCATCACAAAGTTCCAGAAGGAGTATAAGAAGATCTCGCTCAGTGCCGGATACGGCGACAATGAAGGGTTGTTGTTCCGGGGCGAGATCATCCAGTGCCGGACCTACCGCGAGGACGTGGCGGACGTCATCACCGAGATCACCGCGACCAGCGGGGAGAAAGCCCGCAACTATGCGGTGGTGAATAAGGCTCTGGCCGCAGGGCACACCCACGACGACCGGGTGAAGATCGCCACCGACGCTTTCGAGCAGTTCGGCATCGAGATGGGGCACATCGACAGCCTCGGCACGACCAAGTTCCCACTGCATCCCCTGGCGAGCCTCGGCAGCTCTCATCAGCCTGTCCGTAGGCCGCGATAAGCTCGCTTGAGGTCGGCGCCGCGAGCGCCGGACCAGTGGAAAGCAGGAGAAGGGCGAGAGCGGCGCTGCGCATGCCGGGAATGTGGGGCGAGCCTCGACGTTCGGCAAATGGCCTAGCTGCTACCGCCTCGGCCCAAGCGCAGGTTTGGGAGCAGAGTACGGCCTGCCGGCGCAGTAGCGCGGCACGTCGGCCCTGTCCCACCGGCAGGCCGAACCGATGCGGTCAATCGCGATGCTCGCCGAATGGTTTGTCGGCCTATCTGACTCGACTAACGTGAATATTCGAGTAGGTTGGCGGATCAGATTGGATTTGAGAAAGAGTCAATATCATGTACGTTATTGATGTACAGTTTACTGAAACAGTGAGACCGACACTAGGTCCATCGCCATCGCAAATCGTATTTTCGGCAGGCCCAGCAAGCCACGTCCACGAGCTACTGGAGTAACCAACACCAGCAGCGAAGCCCCATTCTTTTGCAACTATTCTACCAGCAAAGCACTCAATACCTGGAGCTATGGAAACAAAATCATTCGGACTCGACCAGAATTGCATCAAGCTAACGCCAGCCCCAGTTCCACCACCAACGCCGCTCAAGGTATATATTGCCCTAACCCAAGGCTTCTCTTTGCGGAAAATTGCAACGGCGCCTAAACTCAAATCTACCCCTGCACCAATCTCAAAATGCAGATTAGCAGTCGGCAGGCTTTGCAATACATAGGCATGCGCTATTCCTGCGCGTGTCCGTTTTGAGGCAGGCCAGCCGGGCTTAGCATAAGCACCGCTTTCTGAAGCGGGCTCCCCACCCAATGCCCCCCGGCGGAACATAGCCATTCTGAAGTCTCACTCTAAGCTTGACCGCTTGAGGCTACTTCAACATTTTGTGCCACGGAAGGGGATGCGTAGTTCGGTACGGTACCAGACCTTCGCGATCTTGAGAGTTTAAAAAAATCTATAAACAATAACTTGTCCCTAAGATCAAAACAGATCGGAATTATGGAAAAATATCTGACATGAAAATTAGAACTCACTGTTTTAAAATGATATGAGCGAATTATTTGATCGCACTAATCATCCCATGAATAGTACGTCTACCTAACGCAATGCATCCCGCTTAATGGCATCAATTACATGTCTTTACACACCAAAAATCCGCTGCCGCCATGGGCGCTAAAGCGCTTAAATCTGTTTCTTGGTGGTCCCCGAGTTTACAGCCGGAGTGACACCTGGAATAATTATCTGATAACACGCGGTCTTGTTGTAGAAACGAAAAAAAAGCTCGACGCTGGCAAATGCGAACTTGTAATTACCGACGCAGGCACACGACTAATTACATCGTGCTATCGCAAGATTTCAGAGCGAGATAGCTTTTTCCGTTCGGCCAGCGAACGTCTATGATCTGTACAGCGCAGTTTGCCTGTCGGGGCATCTGCGCAGGCTTCTGGAAGCTCGACGGCTAGCGGATCGCAACGAACACGTTGCACCATATAAACCACGCAGCGAGCAAGGTGATCTCCCGCAGCCGGCTTCAATGGTCGGCGTGACCTTTTCACGCCTGATATGCAGCCGGGGTGATAGGTCGCCGCGGACCCGTCTCAGCCGAATGAGCCCACGGCCGGGAGATCGGCTGACGACCGTGTGGAGCGGATGTTCAAGCGCACGCGCGGGAGCTTCGCGATGGCTTCGGCGTAACCGTCGCGGATCTCTGGCGGGACCAGCGGCAGGCCAAGCGTCTCGGGATTGGGGATGCGAGCGCCGGAGCGGGTGCGGAGGTCTGACATGCCCCAGAAAACTGCCGAGCCAACCTTTTGTTGCAGCGCGATGGTCTTTGGTGCGACGCAACACAAACCGACTGCATCTGAGATAGGTCGCCCCGCCGGCGCGGGTGCGATCCTGCCGGCGGGGCTCACCACCAGCCAACAGGTCACGATGGCGGCGGCACCTGACTGGATGATGCGATGGGCTGGTTAAGAGAGCCTTCACCGTATCCGCACGGGATTGGGATCGCGCTGATAGGGCAATCCGTTACCTGCTCAGCGTAGGAACTCCGGCATGTCTCTCACCATCCTCGACCCGATCAGCGGCAAGCTGGTCACGATCAGCCTGCCAGTGCCCCGACCGCGCTGACCGGCCGGTAGCGCTCCCGCTGCATCCATGGCCATCTCAACCAGGAGGTCCTGCGCCTCCGCAAGTTGGGCGCGCAACTCCGCGTTCTCGATCGAAACGGCCAGGATCAGGATTGCGGTGTCATCGGCCATCGGTCTGAGATAGTTGAGGAGCTGCCGGCGTACCAGCATCAGCGCTCGTCAAACCCTACGAACCACATCGGTTTCATCAATACGTGATATTGATCCCATCTGTTTGAATGATGGTGCGGCGCAGCGCAAATATCCCCTCGACGCAGGGCCTCAGCCCTGAAAACTCAGAGGGATCAGGATCATGACCGTTCGCACCTTCGTACTCGCTACCCTTGCGGCTGTTACCATCACCGGGTCGGCGGCAGCGGACGAGCGCATCAACCTCACTCCGACGCTCTACCGCGATCAGGCCCGCGCCACGGCAGCCGTGCGCCCGGCGTCCGAGCTGATGACCACCCCGCGCCTCGTGCCGGCCGCGCCGGCCAATCCGCGCATCGTCGCCGAGGCAGCGGCTCGCTAACCGAGACCTGACGGGTGGCCGTCTACCATCCGACTGCGCCTTGGGGAGCATCCTTTCCGAGGCGCAGCCGAGTGCCAGACTGTCTCTAGGCAGCTGCCGCAGGCCGCCATATGGTCGCGCTTAGGCCGACCCTCCCGGATCCAGCCCATGCCGATCCGGCGCGAGCACCGCTTCTTCTACCCTATCGACTGGCCCCAGCTCTCCGCCGTGATCCGCTTCCAGCGCGCAGGCGGGCGCTGCGAGGCATGCGGGCGTCCACATGGTCAGACCATCTGGCACCTAGGCGACGGCCGCTGGTGGGACAGAGAGGCGAGCACCTGGCGCGATAGGGCGGGGCAGATCGTCTGTCTCGCGGTCGGTTCCGACGACGTGCTCGGGTCCATACGGACGACGCGTGTGGTTCTGGCCGCCGCTCACCGCAACCACGACACGGCCAACAACACCAGTGCCAACCTCGCGGCCTTCTGCCAGCGCTGTCACATGAACCACGATCGGTCTGAGCATCAGCGTCGCCGGTGGCGCACGCTGTTCCGGCGCAGGGCGTCAGGCGACCTGTTCCAGGGACCATATCCCCGGCCCTGAGTTCATGCTTGATAACCTGAGGGATGTTTGGGTCGAGCTACAGGCTGGTTGCGCGGCGTGCCTAGCCGAGAGGTGCCTTTGCACAAGCTCTGGCATAGTGCTCGTTGAGCCGGTCCCGTCCCTGCGGCCGAGGCGGCAACCGTTGCATGTCGATCGAACCAACGGCGCAACGGGCCGCCCTTATTTCTGCTGATCGCCTATGACTCGGACAGCATCTTTCCGAGCATCACCATCGAGGCGATCAGGGCCGCAACGACGCAGTTGATCAGCGCCCGGCTTGGGGCATCGGGGAAGACAAACAGCCACGTCGCCGCCGTGACGATCAGAACGATCAGGACGACGAGGGCGCTCAGGAAGAGCCGCGGCATCGGTCACCTCTTCGGGCCTTCTCATCGCTTACCCGGACGCGTTGCGGCGAGGCTACCTGACGACCTATAACCTTGGCGTCTCGGAGGCGGAGTGCGACGCTAGCGCTCGCGCCAGTCATTCCCTCATCCAGGGGATGCGAGGACGAACCTTAGCCGTATGATGGATACGCCGGCCGTTCCTGAGAGCGAACGGCGCTCGGTGCCGTTCCCACAAGCGCGGCACCCCGAGCTTCGATCCCACCTTGCCCGCCCGGCTCGCCGGCGCGGGCTTTTTGCAGCGTTGCAGAGCGCCAGGACCAACCTGAGCACCGCTTCTTAACTTGGGCCAGGTAGCCTCCCGCGCATTAGGGAGTGCCATGACCATTCGAGTGCGAGAGCACCGCGTTCGAGCCCAACTCACAAGCCGGGCAGACCTCGGCCAGGACGCAACCGGCTCGGTGATCTGCTTCCTGCGCGATCTCTCGCGCAACGGAGCCTGCCTCTCGTTCCCAAACACCACGGCAGTGCCGAAGCAGTTCGACCTGTTCCTGGAGCAAGGCGGAGGCGGCTACCGCGTCGAGACCAAGTGGCAGCAGGCTAACATGGTCGGCGTCCGCTTCATGGAGCCGCTGTCGGTTGGCGCGCAACCCCGACTAGAGGACCGTCTCGGCTTCAAGTTCAAGGAAGGTATGCCGCTGGCACCCGACGAGTGGTTCAAGCCGCCCCGTCCGAAGGCGGACGGTTCAGCGTCTCGATAGCCGCCCTCACCAAGGCTCGCGCCACCGCGCGAAGACCCGCGCCTCGTCATTCGCGAACTGCTCAATCGCGCTCCCGGGAGAACATCAGTTTTCCTGGGTTCAACATCTTACTAAAGTCCCTTACTACCCCGAATGAGGCTTTACGGCCTCTCGGGCACATGCATGATTGAGCTCGGCGATGATGGTCGAACGACCTACGAAATCATGCCAGCCGTCAAATAAAGACGGTCAGAAGGAGGGAACAATGACGCGGGCGCAGATTGCTGCGGCACTCCTATTGGGAACATGTGCCTCTGTACAAGCGGCAGACTTCCCAAAGGAAGGCACAGCTTCCTACACGACAAACTACGTCAACATCTCGTCTACTCCGATGAAGATGGGTGACCGCATGGTCGCCATTTACGAGTCAGCCGGTATCACCCGCAACGATGCGGGCGAGGGCCCGTTCAACGATATGGGCACGCGCTGCATTGGAATGCGGGAGGCCAATGGCAACGACGTTAGCAATCGCGGCAGCTGCACCGACACTGACAAAGACGGAGATCAGGTTTTCTCAACTTATGAAGCGAACGCAAAGAACGGACGCCATGTTTTCGTTGGTGGAACAGGGAAATACCAGGGCATATCGGGTTCCGCCGATTACACCTTCCAGGCTGTAAAAGTACCGGAAGGTGCGCGCCCGATGACGATTGTTCCGCATAAGGCAACGTGGAAGCTGCCTTGAATTGTAGGTTTTAAATCAAAAGGCTTGGTCGGCGACCCGTCGCACCTGCGTTGCCGGCCAAGCCCCGCCTCGCGGCGCCGGGATGCCGCGCGCGTTTAGCGCTGCGGGCCGCAAGCGCCATACGCAAACAACGCTGTGGCGCCTGCGACCTGATCCAACCGCCTGTCCTACTCGGCCTGCTCGGCGGCCTTCTTCGCCCGACCTCGACCCTTCGGCGCCTGAGGGGCAGGGTCGGCCGGCTCGTGCGCCGGATCAGGTGCCCCACGACCTAGCCCCAGCCCGATACTGTGCGCGAGCGAGGAGCGCTTCTGGGAGTAGCTTGGCGCAACCATTGGATAATCCGGCGGCAAGCCATAGCGTAGCCGATAGTCGCTCGGCGTCAGGCCGTATCGGCCCAGGTGGCGCTTCAGCACCTTGTACGATTTGCCGTCGATGAAGGAGATCAGTGCATCGCGCTTGATGCTTTTGCGGATCTCGGCTGCTGTCGGCCTTTCGAATGCCGGCTCCTCCACCTGATCAGGCTGCCGCAGATTACCGAGCGCGGCGTGGACGCTGCGGATCAGAGAAGACAACTCGGCGGGCTGAACACGGTTGTTCGTCAGGTAAGCCGACACAACTTCTACGGCGAGTTCGATATGCTCGACCTGTTGGTCGTTTGAAGCATTGTCCACGCTATCCCCCCAATGCATGCGCTACCTTTCTGCATACATATTGGCCAAGATAAATGAAGCCACTCCGCATTCCCTATCAACATTATTTGTACGGTTGGGTCTATGTCCTCCGCGAAGCCCGGCAGATCCGCATTGCGGAAGCGATCGCGCTAAGCGTGGTCCTCTGTTCCGACAGCACCTGGACGAGCATGAGCAGGCGGCGGGTGTTCGTCCCAGAGCCGGAGATCCGGTTCCTTGAGGAAGCCGGCCGCTGGCGCTCCTACTGCATCGACGCTCTAAGCCAAGCCTCAACGCAGAAGATGTTCACAAAGCGGATAGCGTTATCTCTGACCCAGCATAGGTTGGTTCAGGTTCCATACACCCGATCTAGGTAGGTTAGATAGCCGCTGACGCAACGCGGATCCTGGTTTCAGTAAGGCGTGTTCTTTCGCCTGTCGTAGAGGGCGAGAGTTATACCGTTGGCTTCAGAGACCCATTCCCTCAACCTGCTCGTTCGCAAGATCGAGCGCGTCACCGACCTCACTTCCAAAGAGCGCGAAGGGATCCTCAGCCTACCGAGTTCAACTCGCACTCACCGGCCTCGCCAGGACATCGTGCGCGACGGCAGCACTTCCTCTCACGTCTGCCTCATCGTGGAGGGCTGGGTCTGTCGCTACAAGGTGCTGAGTGAGGGCCGGCGCCAGATCCTGGCTATCCACATCCCCGGCGACGTGCCCGACCTGCACAGCCTGCACCTCCACACCATGGATTACGGCCTCGGCACGCTCACCCCAGCCGTCCTGTGCTTCATCCCGCACGAGGGCCTGCGCGATCTCACCGTCCGCTTCCCCACCATTGCGACACTCCTCTGGCGCGAGACGCTCATCGACGCGAGCATCTTCCGCGGCTGGATCACTAGCCTGGGCCGGCGCTCGGGCTACCAGCGCATGGCCCACCTGTTCTGCGAGCTGTACCTCAGGCTGCAGGCGGCCGGGCTTGCCGAGGCGCATCGCTGCTCGTTGTCCCTGATCCAGATCGACCTTGCCGACGCGCTCGGCCTCACCCCCGTTCACGTCAACCGCGTGCTGAAAAGGATGCGGGCCAATGGCTTGATCCGGCTGAAGAGTGGCGTCCTGGAGATCACCGCCTGGGATGAGCTGGTCCAGGCGGCCGAGTTCGATCCCACTTACCTGCAGTTTGGGGAGCAGGTCGCAGGCGCGAACGGCCATGTCCCGGCCTGAGTTTGTCAGCGGCTGGAGCCGGTCGGCTGACAGCTGTGCTCGGTATTTGGGAACCTTGCAGGCTGCGAACACATAGCGGCCCGGTTGATTGACCTATCCTCAACCTGCTTGCCCGAGGTGCTCAGTGGCGCGCTACACCATCGACACGGACGACGCGGCCTACTTCGTCCCCGGTGAGGACGGCATCGTCTTCGATTGCCCACACCAAGCCCGCGCAGAGGCGCACAAGACCCTGGGGGCCATGGTCAACGAGACCATGCCGGACGGCAACCGCCGGACGTACAGCGCGACCGTGCGGGACGAGCACGGGCAGGAGATCTACCGGGTGACGATGACGCTGGACGGTGGGTGGATGGGGGCACCTCCCCCGTGAGCTGGGAGCGAGATCGCTGCATCGACGTGATGAGCCAAGCCCCGATCCAGAGCGACGTGTATAAGGCGACGGGCGCCATCCTCGATGCCATCGACCGGCTGGCAGAGGCGGTGACAGGCGACCGCGGGCGGTTTCACCTGAAGCCGGCGACCACGCCAGGGGCGGCCCGGGAAGAACCGACGGGATAGTCAGCCGGCACGCCGCCTGGATGAGAAGGCCCGCCCGGCCAGTTCACCCCAGAGTGCCTCCACCTCGGCCTGTAGCGCTTCGATCCGTGCGTGCAACTCGCCCGCGTCGACGGCCATCTCGACCAAGGCGTCCTGTGCTTCCGCGAGCGCGGCGCGCAACTCGGCGTTCTCGATGGAGACAGCGAGGATCAGGCTGGCGGTCTGGTCGCTCATCCATTGCTCGGCTGGTGAAGGAACGACCGGGATTAGCCTGACGGTTCGCACGCGGCACAAGCCGTTGCCGGCAGACGGCCGCGCTCTAATGGCTATGCCAGGGGATCACTGTGGCGCCGGCCTGTATGCCATCTCTGCATGGCCTGCCGGCAGCGTCGCGCGATCATGTCGTAAGGGTCCGCCACAGCATGCAGCTCGGTTACATGACGATCTTCGCCGCGCTTCTCCTCAGCACCAGCGCACTCGCCGAAGAGGACTGCCCGAGCCATTTCCGAGACTACGGCTTGTTCCTGCAGGCGAAGACATCCTGCGGCCGTGCGGAGGCAGAGTACCGCTCCATGAAGCTCATGCGCGCCTGTGCCAAGCAGACGCCGAAGGAGACGGCCTTGAGTTTGATGGACCAGGGCCGCCGCGAGTGGGCCAGAGGCGTGATGCGCAGCAGCCTCGGCACAGCCTGCGCGCATGTGTTCGCCGAGAGTGCCGCCCCATCGAAAGTTGGTGGCCGCCAATAGTGCACGGCGCATCGATCACACTTGCGGCAAGCCATGCCACTTTATCGACAGATTATCTCAAGTCACACTCATGCCCCATTCGAGTTCAATTTGCCGGCTCGTTCAATAAGAAACGGGTATGCGTGATGAACTCAAAGGCTCTACTGGCGGTCTCAGTTCTGTCTGTTGCGCTCTGCGCGGCAACGACGGGTGCAGAGGCCCGCAGCGCTGCGCGCGCGCAGTCTGGCGTCGCATCCTGGTACGGGCCGGGCTTCCACGGTCGGCGCACGGCCAATGGTGAGCGCTTCAACACGCATGCGTTGACAGCAGCTCACCGCTCACTGCCCTTCGGCACGAAGGTGCGCGTGACCAACAAGAGCAACGGCCGTTCGGTGGTGGTGCGCATCAATGACCGCGGTCCCTATGCAGGGGGGCGGGTCATCGACCTGTCGAACGCCTCGGCCAAAGCCATCGGCGTCTCCGGCACGGCACAGGTCAGCCTCGCTCGGATCTGATCCTACCGACCGAAGCGGAGAGGGAAGCTGAGGGTCGTTGTGCCCGCCTTCGTCAGCAAAGATGCGGGCGGCGGACTGAAAGGGCTAGCAGCTCGTGCAGCCGCCCTCGCGCGCTGGTCGACCTCAGCTGAACCGGAACTTCGCTCGACATCGACCCGGTTCACGAAGCCATCAGCTGCTACCTCGACGCGGATCGTCACGGTCCCCCGCGGCTTGGTAGGCAGACGGCCTCCTCGGGAGTCGTCGGCCTCAGCGATCTTGGTCACCACGGCGGAAATCCAAGCCTGCACATCCGCAGGAGGCGTTGGTTCTCGGGCCTGGGCCTGCCCTATCGCGAAACAAGCGGCGGCAAGGCAGATCCGGCCGATCAGCGAGCGCAATCTCATAGCGGCATCCGAGCACCCTGGTCACTGCCCTTAGAGGCGCCGACTGAAGCGGTTCTTACCAGGGCGTTCGTCATACCGTCCGCCTATATGTCACCGCCGCATGGCTCTGCCGCCTCGTGCCGGTCGCGAGAATTCTCCCGAGCCCGCTTCGTTGGAGCCGCCCGCTGCCCCCCGGCAGCCCTTTTCGGGTCCCGCTGGCCTCGTTTTCCCTAGAGCTAGAACCTGAGTATGCGTGCCCTGTGGGGATTTGCACCCTCCCCCCTGAAGCGGCAGGACCGGCGCGATCTGCGGGAAGGGCGAGCGGCGTGCGAGCCGCAGCCAGGCCAGCCATTCCAGGCTGACGATGCGCAGGATGTTGGTGTCATTGCGGAACCCGGTGACGCGCCGCTCCTCGACGGTCAGCAGCCCGAGCTTCTTGGCCTCACGCACGGCGTTGCGCACGGTGGTCTCGGACACGCCCGCGATGGCAGCGAGATGCCCGACCGCGAGGCGGCAATCCTTCCGGCGCACGGTCTCGGCCGCGATCAGGGCGAGCACGGCTTGCTCGGCCATCGTGAAGCGGCAGGCCAGACCCGGCGGCAGGCGGCCCGAGGCCGTCCAGCGGCGGCGACGCTCCATTGAGGCATCCGTGCGGGGCCGGGAACCGCTCCTACCCGTCCTGTATGATCCTGGGCGATCCTGCGGGGTATCCGGTTCGGCAGAGGTTCCCGTTGGGTTCGTGCTCTGTCCAAAGCTCGGTGCGGTTCTGGACGCTTTCCGGTCTTCGATCAGCGCGGACAGCATCTCGGCCTCGGCCTCTGTCACTTGCCCGGCGCCGAACGCCTTCCACAGCGCGGCAGCCACGGCCGGCAGCGCGGCGCGCGGGGCCGCCTCCGCCTGTCGACGGATTTCGTCAGCAAACATCGAACCCGGTCCCTCACGGGCCGCGGCTAGGGTCCAGGCAAAGCCTTCCCGTTGACGGAAACGGGTTCCGTCTTGACTCCCTAGGGGAGCTATGGCTTGTGAGGGGAAGTGACTCGGCCCTCACAGGCCCTTCGGTTTTCAGCAGGCTCCCGTTTGGCGACGGGGGCCTGTTGGCTTTTCAGGGTCTCTATCTCGCGGCGTTGATCTCCTGATGCCGGCTCGCGACTCGCCAGGACGAGCCCGGCCGGAACGGCCCATGTCGGCCGGAGGGGACGGTTAAGTCAACGTTCACGGTCGTGTTGGGTGATTGCGTCTTTCCATGCGTTGCCTCCTGAAGAGCTAGGAGGAACCGACCATGGCGATGCGCTATCACGTGCTATCTGCAATTGCGGGCTTGTTCGTTGCGACGGCTGCGCGAGCTGAGCCGCCAAAAGCCGCGGTGTTCGATTTTCAGCTCGCCAACCTCGGGGCGCAGGGTCCGACTGAGGCGGACACGGCGCGGTTGGGCCCCATCAGTGATCTGCTGCGCACTCAGCTGCAGGAGAGCGGCCATTATCGCATCGTCTCCACCGATCCCGTGAAGGCTCAGGCTGCCGATGCTGATCTGCGTGCCTGCGGCGGGTGTGCCGACGATCTCGCCCGCAAACTTGGGGCCGACGTGGCGATCACGGGCCAGATCCAGAAGGTCTCGAACCTGATCCTCAACATCAACGTGTACGTGAAGGATCTGAAGGCGGGGACGCCTGAGAAGGCTTACAGCGTTGATATCCGGGGCGATAACGACCTATCGTTCGAGCATGGCGTGAAGTACCTCGTGAAGAACAATCTGCCGCCATCACAATGAAGCTAAGCCTCTGAACAGCCTCATGATCCGATCCGAGCTTGTCGCCCGCATCGCGGACATGAACCCGCATCTACGCCAGCAGGCGGCCGAGGCCGTGGTGAGCACCATCCTCGACCGCATCGCTGGGGCGCTGGCGGCTGGCGGCCGGGTAGAGCTGCGCGACTTCGGCTCCTTCTCGGCCAAGCTTTGCGGGCCTCGGCAGGGCCGCAACCCGAAGACAGGCGCGCCCGCCGCCATTCCGGCCAGAGCCAACCTGCACTTCAGGCCCGGCAAGGCGATGCGGGAGCGGTTGAGCCGTGCCACTGGGCCGATGGCGTTCGGGGCTGAGTAGCGGCAACAAAGCAGCCGCTGGCTCACAGCTGCGAAATCACTGCGCAATCAGGATGAAGCGCTTTGATCGTTAGCCTTCCTGGCGCGAGAGTCGGGCCACGGACAGCCGCATGCCCTGCCCAACTGAGCGTCAGCACGGTCAAGGAGCTGTTGAGCGCGCATGATCGCCCCGGGCGCTGGCGCGATCCGCGACTACAACGTCACGTTTGGCAAGCCAGTACAAGACGACCGAACGGACCCGGTTGAGTTGCTTTGGTAATCCGTCTGCTCAACCTCAAGACAGAGCGAGATGCAAAGGTCGGGCTATGGGTGCAGACCCTCAGGTCAGACAGAGCGCCGACGCCAGAGGCCGTGAATGCTTCGGAAGGGCAGCAGAACAAGCTTGAGAAGGGCTCTGGCTGCCAGGACCACGATGATCTGCAGGATGGCCGACAAGGCTCCAAGCAAAGGGTGTGCTCCTTCCAGCCTGCGCGCGCTTCGCCGACCAGTTCCAGCATAGCAGCCGATAAGGCGGTCAGAATGCGTCCTGTTGACCGAGGAAGCAGCCTTGAGCCGCGCGTGCCGGCGACGCGCGGATGGGCCCCTCAATCCGGTGCACCGCTCATGGCGGAGAGCGTGAGGCCGTCGCTGCCGATCTCACGGCCGTCATAGCCCAGCAGAGCCGCCAACCGCTCGCGTGCCCGGAACACGCGGCTCTTGATCGTACCGGTTTGGCAACCCATCACAGCCGCCGCCTGCTCGTAGGTCATGTCCTCGACCGTCACCAGAACGAGAGCCTCGCGCATCTCACGGGGCAGTCGCCCCAACACAGCCTGCAGGTCTCGCAGATCGACATGGCCGGACTGCTCAGGCGCGATAGCAAGCCGACTGGTCAACTCGCCGTCAGTATCAGCGACTTCGCGCGCCCCCTTGCGGGTATCGCTATAGAACCCGTTACGCATGATCGTGAACAGCCACGCATCGAGGTTCGTCCCGGCTTGGAACCTTGCCTGCGACCGCCATGCCCGCAGCAATGTATCCTGCACGAGATCGTCGGCGGCTGGGACGTTGCGCGTCAGCGTTATGGCGAAGCGGCGGAGGGCAGGTACTGACGCCAGCACCCCGGCCCGGAACGCCTTCGCGTCGCAGTCCTCAACTCCGATCAGCGCCTGATCAAGCTGAGCCAGCAGCGCAGCGAGTGGCCCCGGCAGCGCGCTGTCCGAGGCGGCCTGCGCGTATGCGGCCGCGAGCAACTGGCCAAGGCGTGAGCGGACCGCCTCGGGTAAGGTGGGTGTATAGTCGGAGGCCGGCGCGACGCTGCTGTCAGTCATTGCTCAGAGCCACTGTTCGCGCACCCTGACTCGAACAGCATAGCTTAGGCAAGCCAACGGCCACGGGAGCCGAGAGCGGGTGCGCGTACATCCGGCGTCACCTGATCCCGGCATCGTGGCCGCTTCCGACCACGGAGCAAGCCGCGATCGGGATGATCCTGATATGGGGGCCAGAAGGTAAACGAGCCGTGAAAGCTGCCCCGCCGCCCGATCTGCTCATGGGCCGGCGGGGCTTGCTGCCGTTCCTCACGGCAAGGGAGCCGATACGCTACGTGGCTCGGGGCTCAGGATGCCAGCCTGCGGTTAGGCGAGCGTCAAAGGCCATGGCTCTGCTCAGTCTATACCTGAGACATTGGAAGCCGCGGGCCAGTCGCGGCGGGCGACGCGCTGCACCCCCTACCCAGAGGGCATGCCAGAGGGCTGCGGGTTGGCGTCAGTCCTCGTCGTCGTCCTCAAGGCGGCGACGCTGCTCACGCCGGATCGCATCGCGACGCTCCTCCCGCATCTCCTCCCGACGCTCTTCCCGTCGAAATTCATCACGGTCACGCTCGCGTGGTGAGCGGGGATCAATGCGCACCCCACCAGGGCCGATGTCGATGCTTTGGGCAGAGGCCGGCAGGGCGGGAAGGCAAAGCATGCCACCTGCCATCAAGGCAGCGGCGATGAGACTTTTCACGGTGGCGTTCTCCCTGTGATGGGCCACCAGCCGCAACGAGGGCGGCAACCCATGTTCCTACAGTGCACTAGGCGACGTAGGTCTCAGGGCACGCGGCATCAACGGCCAGGGCAACGAGCGCACCGCCGGCCGTGCCCAAGCAAGCCTCTGCCAGTAAGCCGCGGATGGGATCCTATGCGGTGCCTCTCGCCCGCCGTGTGACCTGCCGCCCGTCATCCGAGAAGACGACCCCCGCGGCCTCAAGAGTGCGACGCAGCGCGTCCCTCTGCACGATTGTGATGACCGGCTCGCCATCGCTCTTCTCCGCCCGCGCAATGACGCTGATGGGCAACTTGGAGCGTTGGGACAGCTTCTCCTGAGACCATTCGAGCAGTGCTCGTGCCGCGATGATCTGTGTGCCGGTTATCATGGGAGCTTCAGTGCCAGCCTCGGGCTCAGGAGGGTGCGCCCAGCCTCCGCGGGAGAGTACGTGTCCTGCCATCAAGGCAACGAAGGCCATAACAGGCTTGGCCTCAAGTATGCCAGGGCCAGCGGAATAAGCCGGTTTTGACAGGCGGAGCAGTCTGGTTGCTGGCGGCGTACGCACGGGCGACCCGCGAGAATTCTGGTGTCCGAAGGTAGCCGTATGACTTGTGAGGGTTCGGCTCGCCGCCCGACCGTCGATAAGCGTTCAGGACTCGCTGATCATCGATACTTACGCCGTTGTCGCTGGGCCCATAGTCAGTTCCCAGAGCACCCATGATGGCGACGATGTCCTCGCCGTCGGCCAAGTTCGTCCAAGCCGAGACGTTGTTCGGCACCCGCAAGGACCCATGCTCGGACTCGAACCTCAGCTTCACCTTGGCAAGCCCCAGGGGAGCGCCCGCCGTGACGAGATGCTCGATTTGCAAGGATGGATCCTCGCGCTCCAATTGCCGGAGCACGTCGTACGCGATGACAGATCCCATCGAGTGCGCGACGAGCAGGATGCGCCGGTCACGGAGCGTTCGTAGGCGCTCGGCCAGCCGCGCCCGGACCTGACGGGCGAAGCCTTGGTTGCCATGGTAGTGCCAAAGGTCGTCGAACCGGTTCTCTAGGATCAAGTCGTCCACGAGTGTGACGCCGGTAGCCTCCTCGATCGCGTCGATGCCTGCGTAGACCGGCGCCAGCACGTCCTTGGCGGTCGTAGAAGGCGCTTCCGCACCAGCAGTTAGCGGCCCGGAGCCGTCGTACGGCTGGTATGGTTCGCGGTTGTCGTCCTCCGAGAGCGGGGTGTCGTAGCGCAGGTCTGCCCAATAGACGAACTCGAACGCGAATTCCGGGTTGGCTTTACCTTCGTTCCGGGCGAGTCCCTCGGCGATGGCCGCCTTCCACCAGCGGGTCTTCTCATCGACGGGCGGTTTGTTCGCTAGGCCATGAATGCCGACGATGACGCAATCACGGCTCATGTCGTCTGAATGCTCTCCCAGATCCAAACAGTCCGCCTGCGCTTAGGTCTAAGCCTTGTGCTGGCCCCGCGTCCTAACTTCCCGCTCCCGGAACTGGATCCCGGCTCCTCCCCTGTTCTCGGGGATGAACTCAAGGCCGGCGGTCCCGAGTGCGGCAATCACTGCGCGAACATTGTTTGGCATGCCTGCAGCAGGTACCTCGCTGCTCTCCATCCGCTTGAGGGTTGGAACACCTGCGCTGGTGGCTGGCAGACGAGGCCGAGTTCCGCGCTGGCCATGAACCCGCCTTCAGCATCGCACTCGCCCGCGCCGCGGAGTCACCCTGTTCCTTGGCACCGCCCTGCCGCCCATCGCGGTCTCGCGCCCGGTTCCTGCCGGCCGGCTGCTGCCCAGCGTGGACCGCTACCGCCAAGACGCACCCTTGGCCCTCCCGACCGAGCCGCTGCCGGGCGAGGACGAGACGTGGCTGGCGCTCGCCCCGATCCGGCCGGACACCGCCTTCGTGCGTGCCTGCCGGCTGGTGAGTGCGGCCGGCGAGCTGCTGGCGGCCTGCGTGATAGCCGGCGGAGGCGCCTGCCTTGTCGGTCTCGCCTTCCTACTCTGACCAACATCCTTCAAGCCCACGGTACCATTTGCCCACAAGTCCTCATGCAGGCTCGAAGGCAAGCCCGGAGTCACAAAGTGTGCGATCCCTTCTCTCTCCTCTTCCGCCGCAACCCTGCCAAGCCAAACTTTCCCCAGTTGGCTGAGACCTTGAAGGCATCCCCTACCCGCGTGACCTGCAAGCCATCGGCCGCGCTGCCCGATCCACCCTTCGCCGCGATCGAGGAGAGCCGCCGTCTGTTCGCGGCGTGGACCACGGCGCTCTATCTCTCGCTCGTCGGGATCAATCCCAACCCCGACGCCGAAGCCGCCAGCGATGCCTTCCAACGGCACTGCAACGACTGCCTGTTCCAGACGGTCCCGCAGACCGCCTCGAGCTGCCAAGCACTCGTGCGGTACGCCGTAGAGCATCAGCAGGCCGAGCAGTGGGCGCTCGATGACGACAAGCACGACAACCAGCACCTGCGCGTGCTCGCTCTGAACGCCTGCAGCCCCCTGCTCTGACGCCCGCCCCCTTCATCTCAAGACCGTAGGAGCACTTCTGTGCCCTCTCTCAAGCTGCGGCATCCCTTCTCTGGGCCGACGCTCGACCCTCGCTCTGCCAGCGTGGTCGCGCCCTGAAGGCTGCCGCTGCACACCTCCTGCGCCTAGCCTCCTTAAGACCCGCAGCGCTGGGCTGTAATTGCGGGGTCCGCAGCGGCATCCAACGAGGAATGCGGCGTGTCACGGCCGACATCCTCCCCCTTAAGGCAGGGCCATCGTCCTGGCTGATCTTGGGCAAGCCCTCTTGTGGGCATACCCTCAAGTCCGATCGCCCACTTTCCTGCAAGACAGACACAAGCTTGGTGTGGTCAGGTGCATGAGTTAATTGCTGAGGGCTTGCCCACAGGCCGGCAGGAAGACAAGCAGGAGAGCGGGCGTGCGGACTATCGCCATCATCAGCCAGAAAGGCGGGGTCGGGAAATCCACAGTAGCCGTGCATCTTGCGGTCGCGGCTACGCTGGCGGGCCTGCGAACCGCTCTTGTGGACCTCGATCCTCAGGCTACCGCGCGGAAGTGGGGTGACAAGCGCGCTGCAGCCGAGCCGGAGGTCATTGGCGACCACGCCGAACGCCTTCCGCAACTCGTGGAGGCAGCCCAGGCCAATGGCGCCGATCTTTTGGTAATCGATACCGCGCCCAACGCGGACAGGGCATCTCTCATCGCCGCGAAAGCCGCGGATCTCATTCTAATCCCATGCCGGCCGGCAGCATTCGACCTCGAAGCGATCGAGGCAACGCAGGACCTCGCAACCATTGCCAAGAAGCCTGCCTGGGTCGTGTTGTCCTCGGCGCCGCCGCGGAGTGCCGTGGTTGAAGAGGCTCGCCATGGGCTTGAGGGTCAGGGCGTTAAGGTGGCGCCGCAGGTCATCCACCAGCGCGTCGCCTATTCCTATTCCGTGATCGACGGGCGCACGGCATCCGAATATGAGCCGGATGGGAAGGCAGCTGAGGAAGTAGCAGCCCTCTTCACGTGGGCATGCAAACAGGTAGGCTTGAGGGCAGGCGGGCAGGGCTGCAGGAGGGCAGGGACGAAGGCATGACGAAGCGACCGAGTCTGTTCAGTGCGAAGGCACCCGCTTCAAATGAACCCGAGGTCAAGGGGACAGAGCCGTTGAGCCAAGCGGGCGAAGCTCGTGCAGCCATGTCGGTGATGTCCGAAGCGTCTGGCGCCACAGCGATCCGGGCAGCAATGGCTGGCAAGTACCCCAAGGCTGCAACCCGCGAGGGCAAGCGCGTGGTGACGGCCTACGTGGACCCAGAGGCATTCCGGCAGCTCAAGATGCTCGCCGCCTCCGAGGACGCACAGGTACAGGATCTCGTCACCGAAGCGCTCAACCTCCTGTTTGAGAAGCGCGGCCTCTCACGGATCGCGTAGAGCATTATGCGCACGCTTCTCTGGATCCTTATCGTATGAAGCGCCCTCAGGCTCCTCGCGTTCGACCCGCAGCCGACACAGAAACTGCGGTCATGTGGGCAGGCCCACAAACCCACCTGTCGGCCTTGCCGCAATACCGCCTGTGTGAGATCCTGGTGAACGCAAGACAAGACACATTATCTTGCGTTGGCCACAAAGGCAGTCCCATGGACATCGTCGTGACCCCAACCGGCACCAAGGGCACCGCGTGGAGCCTGAAGGATCGGCTCGGCCGGCCCCTCGGCACGATCAGGAGTTCCGGCAAGCCCGAGAGCTTCGAGATCTCACCCGAGCCTGGGAAGGGCTTGCAGTTCTTGGCGCAAAAGCATGCCTCGCTCGATGCGGCAATGACCGCGATCGCCAAACACATGCAGGGGGAATGTACCCTCGACAGCCAAGACTGGGATTGAGGGGACGATGCGGCTCCTCCCCGCACTTACGGCGGCTGAGACGCCGCAGTTCGCCGCGCAGGCCGACGACGACGTGCAGATGGTGCGGCTGTGGCTGGCCCGGTCTTCCAGCCCCAACACGCGCCGAAACTACGAGCGCGAGGCCCGGCGCTTCCTCGCGCAGGTCGACAAGCCGCTGGGCTTGGTCCGGATCGGGGATTTGCAGGATTACCTTGGCGGCCTCCCAGGTTCGTCCGCCACGGTGGCGCTTGCCGCCTCGGCTCTCAAGAGCCTGTTCGCCTTCGCGCAGGAGGTCGGCTACCTGCGCTTCAACATCGGAGCCGCCGTGAAGGTGCCGCCGATCAAGAACACGCTGGCCGAGCGCATCATGTCGGAGTCCGACGCGCTTCTGATGATCCGGCAGGAGCCGCAGCTCCGGAACCGCGTGCTGCTGACCGTCCTCTACGGTGGGGGCCTGCGGATCTCCGAGGTTTGTGGGCTGCGCTGGCGCGATCTTGCTGTCCGGGATGAGGCAGGACAGGCTACCGTGTTCGGCAAGGGCGGGAAGACCCGCGTCGTGCTGCTCTCGTCCGCAACCTGGAGGGTGCTTCAGGAACTGCGCAGCGATGCGCCGGCCGATGCGCCCGTGTTCCGCTCACGCAAGGGTGGGAGCCTCGACCCGAGCGCCGTCCATCGGGTCGTGAAGGCCGCCGCAGCCCGCGCCGGCCTGTCACCTGAGGTCTCAGCCCACTGGCTGCGACATGCCCACGCCTCGCACAGCCTCGACCGGGGCGCGCCGATCCACCTCGTGCAGGCAACCCTCGGACACGCCAGCGTGGCGACGACCGGCCGTTACCTGCACGCGCGGCCATCCGAGAGTTCGGCCCGGTTTCTGGGGGTGTAGGTCGCCATGCGGTATGGCCTGAGCTTCGGCATGACCGTAGCCCTTTGCGGCAGTGTCGCTGCGGCAGAGCCTACGCCGACGATCGAGCGTCTTCTGACAGGCGGATGGGAGATCGCAGGCTACGTCGGAAATCTCGATGTCCGAACGTCGCTGATCCTCTTCCGGAAGAAGGACGTGCCTTACCTCGTCCAGTGCTCGACGCTGTTCGATGTCACCCGCACCCAGCGTGTCGTCGTGAACTGTTACGAGCTGCGCTGAATAGGCCCGGACTAGGCGCGGTGCGGACCTCGCCCGGATCATGGACCAGAGCGAGCACCGGGACCCGCGGACGGTCGTCGGCTACATCTGCCGGGCGAATGCCTTCAAGGGCCACTCGGGGAGCGCGTTTCTATCGGACAGACCGGATTTCCAGCTGGCCTGGACCTCGTCTGCTCAGGACGCGAGGGTGAGTTCGCCTTCCCGTACGGCTCGTTCGCCGAGTGATGATCTCACTCGGTACGATGGTTCACCTGTGCGATCCTCTGGCATGAGTCGAACCACCTCAACGAGGCTGCTGTCCGCGCTCTTGCTGCGATAGCTCACCTGAGAATGGTGAACGTGCTGACCGATCTTGAACTTGTGAGACATCTGCTATCCTCCATGACTTAGGCATCCGTGGATCCTAGATCATCTAACGGCGCGCTCTAGCTTTGCGGGCAGCAAATCGGGCATCACGAGATGCCTTCTGCTCCGCCGCCAGTGCGATCTGGTGTTCCGCGTTCTCGGCAACCTGACGAGCCTCTTCGGCCACTGCATGCTCCTTTGCAGCAGTGGCCTCGGCGTCTCGTTTGGCCTCGGCTGCAAGGCGGGTTACGGCGCGTTCGCTGATCCGAACTTCTCGCGCCTCAACGACCGCGCTTCGCGCCGCCTTGCGCGCGACAACAACTGGGTCATCCGCTGCAGGCCGCGCCCTGAATGAAGCGAGTTTGGCTTGGCGCGCCTTATCAATCGCCTCAAGACGATCAGCGAGCTGATTTCCTTTGGGTTGTCCCACGTACGCTCCTTGAGCGCATCACCTCTGAGTGCGGGTGACGAGAAATAGATGAAGCCGCCCCGTGATGGAGCGGCTTCCAAGGTTTTCAGATGCACACGGCCATAGCTCAGGCCGTCTGAAGGCTGCCGGCTGACTGCTTCCCGCTGCGGCGGTCGGTCTCCATCTCGTAGGAGAGTTTCTGACCCTCATCGAGACCTTGCATCCCAGCGCGCTCGACGGCGGAGATATGGACGAACACGTCCTTGCCGCCATCGTCCGGCTGAATGAAGCCGAAGCCTTTGGTTCCGTTAAACCACTTCACTGTGCCGATGCTCATAGGTATTTCCGTATCTTTGTAGGCAATAGGATATGACAAGCGCATGCAATCACGCGCTTCATCGCTCATCGTCGATTTATGGGAGAAATGCAGAGCGCGCACCCAGGAGGGTGGCACGGCCGAATATCTGGCCAAATGTCGATTTTTATCTTCTACGCCATCAGAGGTGCATTTACAACCCCGCATAAATAAATCTGCAAAGAGATGAAATACTGCCCAAGGGCTGACATGGGATGCGCCCATTTCCGCGTAAGTTTTCGCCAACGAGCCTTTGGAGATGAGAGTCGCACAGCGTCGCCCGGCGGGCGAGCGCCTGCAAAAGGCATTCGGGGAACGGGTTTCCGTGAGGCGAGCCGCTTGAATGGAGCGGCCAAGCCGGTAGCATAGCTTCGCTCAACCTTGAGGGTGGAACCTATGGCGCTTGGTTCGGATGCTGGAAGTGCGTTTGAAAAGGACGCAGACCCCTCTTCGGACCACGTTTCGCCGTCTGCAAGTCCTAAGAAGAATACTCTGACTAAAGAGCGTAAGGCAGAGGTGTTAGCTCTTATCAAAGCCATGAGGTTGCGCGGCAACACCACGCTTGTAGGGATTGCCGACGAGTTGAACAAACGCGGCGTACCCGCCCCAAGAGGAGGCTTATGGGCAGCCGGACAGGTCGGGCGAATTATCTGATTGTGCTCAGTCTAACCCAAGACCGCTGCGGTTATCTCTGGGTTGGTCAAGCCGTGAACACCACCTCCGGGTCGGTGTTCATCCCTTCCAGATACAAGCGCCAGAAGGCATCTGCGATCAGATCCGGTGCAAATGGTGTGCCTTCCTGGATGCGCCCGGCAATCGTCATGGTCGCTAAGGCTATGCCGTCTGCCTTGAATGCCGTCGCCATTGAGTAGGCGAGATTGCGAAGCGCGGCTTTTCCAGCCGAGAGAGAGAAAGCGCTGAGCCACGGGCGTGGATCGAGGGCGAGCCCGCCGCCGGTCAGGATGATGCTGCCTTGCCGGCGCGTAGCCATAAGGTCCCGCATCGTTCGGGCCGCAGCGTAGGCACTGACCACGTTCACCTGCAGGTCGGCAGCAACCTCGTCCGGTGTGAGCGTGCCAGGCATGCCGATGCTGACCCGATAGGCATTGTAGACCAGAACCTCGATCGGTCCGTGCTGGGCTTCGATGGAGCGCAAAGCACCGTCCAGGCTTCCAGCGTCAACCGCGTCGACCTGAACGACCTCAATCCTCTCCTCGGCAGTGACCTTGTCAAGCGTGCGAGCCAGCCCGACCACCGAGAAGCCTTCGCGGGCAAAGCGCCGGGCTATAGCTAGACCGAGCCCTGGACCGATCCCGACAACAACGGCGACTTTGCCCTGATGCATGTGCTGGTCCTGGACCTCGTATGTAGAGAAGCTCTGCCTCCGGTTGTCCGTAAGGCTTACCAGCAGGTCAGTGTTTGGACCCAGGCCAGGCCATTCAGAATGGGCGCACTTAACTTAAAGGCATCACCTTGGATCATCAGGCAGCGGTGAGGCGCTTCGTATTCTCGGCGACATGTTCGCGGTAGCGCGCGACTACGGCATTGGGTGAGGCGCCGTGCATCATACTACCAACGGCTTCGATCGAGGCATTGATCTTCTCAACGATCATATGATGCGCCTCAGCTTGTGCGGACGGTCCGCCCCAAGCCAATTTTACGAGGCGAAGCTCGATGACCTTCTGAGCCTCCAGGGCAAGCAGGGCGAAAGCGAACGGATCGAACATGGAAGGCTCCGGGCCGCGTGGGGTTGCAAGAGCGACCGGGACACGAGGAAGGGCGGTCTCAGCGACCGCCCCCTCGGATTGGCATCACTCTGCGATCGGCCAGACGGCCTAAGCACAGTGGTTGACCTCAGCGTGCCTGGGTAACGCCGGTGAAGGTCTTACTGGCCTCCTCGACCGCACGAGCCGACGTCTCGGTGATCGCCTTGCTGTCCTGGACCATGTGCTGCAGGCTCTCACGCATCAGATCGCTCTGAATGGCCGTGAATTCCTGCACCGACTTGGCGCGGCTGAGCTTGGTTAAACCCTCCAGATTGCGCTGAAACTGCTTCTGACCAAGATCGAACAGGCCGCGCGAGGTATCCTGGAACGCCTGGCTGAGGACGGTGCCGCAGCGGGTGACGGCTTCCATGTTCTGCTTTGACTGGTGCGCGAGACGGTCGCTGTCTGCACCGGAGTAGCCAAGCGTCTTCGAGAACCGGTCGGCTGCCTCGCGTGCGTGGTGGGAAGCGGTCTCGATGCCGTTCTGCATCGCCTGCTTAGTGGTCTCGGTCGCCTTCTCGCGTAGATCAACCATATTGTTGACGCCCTCGCGAGCTACATCAGCAAACTGCTTGCCATGCTCGACCGTCTTGTCTGTGGCCTTGGCAAAATTGACCTTGCCAGCCTCGGCAGTGCGGGCGTCTTGGCCGCTGTGCTTGGCGTGATCGGCGTTCTGATTGTTCGACATGTATGGTTTCCTCCAAATATTGTTTAAAATATTCACCGCGTTAAAACAGACAAGTCGCCTATCCAACTTCGGCGGTAGAACGATTTTTCTTCTCTCGTTGCACTGCACCTAAATATACATCTGAATTTTTATTACAAGCCCTAGGTAGCACGCATTAGAGAGAATGTCGGCTGACGCTTTTCGTCAACCGTTACGATCGTTCTGTAAGTGCTTATGTGCACTGCACAATATGTTCGTTCCAATCCGGGATCGAAGGCGCGCATTAGGCCGGACAGCAGTCGAAAAAAACAATGAGCCCGCGCAGCGCTCTCACTGCAACGGCTCCCGGGACATGTCGCCTGACCACACGAACCGGATCATGATGGGGCTCACGTTAAGCGCCTCTGCGTCCCGATAATGGGTCCGTGACGATAAGAACGGCCTGAGAGTACCAACGCCCAAGGGCTGTGAGTCGGGAGCGCTGTTTCCGGGCTAAGGGTGACCAGAAGCAGTGTGATCGCAATACCTTAGCCAATAGAGTCCGCCCCCGATTGGAGGGTGCAGCGGACCTTTCAACCCGCCCTGAGTACGATAATGAGGCATTATCGAACCCACGACCTCGCTCAGCCCGGATTTGCGCATCACTGTAGTGGTCGGTCCTGTCGTACCCAGACGAGCCCGCCGCTATCGGCCATGAACCCTTGTATCGGATCAGCCAATACTCAAGCGCGCGATTTTAATTTTCTGCGCCGTCATAGGACGGCTTTCACGATAAATTCGACCATTGCCGAGACGTTCCGAGCATGAGTCTTCACTGGTGCAACCGGTGAGGAGTAGGCAGGGTGCAGGCCCTCCTCTAGGGTTTGGCATGAACAAGTTCGAGCAGGACCTCATCGACACCACCGCACGGACGTTGGCGGAACGTCATATCGAGGCGATCCGTGAGCATGGGGGGATCTTCGTCGATGCGGTACGCCTGACACGTATGCCGATGCTGGTCACCGACGCCACTCTGCCGGGCAACCCGATCATCTTTGCCAATCAGGCCTTCATGAACCTGTCAGGCTACAGCTTGGAAGAGCTGACCGGCCAGGATCCCCACTTCATGAACGGTCCTGACACCGACCCAGCGGCCATCCGGCAGTACGAGGCGGCGATCGGTGCAGGCAACGACGAGAACCTGGAGCTTCTTCAGTACCGTAAGGACGGCACCCCATTTCGTGCGCTACTGTTTGCCAGTCCCCTCGACGATGGCCAAGGCACCGTCACCAACCACTTCATGTCCTACCTCGACGTGACCCGTCGCTTCGATGCTGAGCAGGATCTGCGAACCCTGGCGGCAAAGCTGGAGCAACGCGTGGCAGCGCGAACCTACGAGTTGGAAGCGGCGAACGACCGGCTGACGAAGCTGGCAGCGGAGCGTGAAATGCTGCTGGTGGAGGTCAACCACCGGGCGAAGAACAGCCTCTCCATCGCATCAGCCCTCTTGAGCCTGCAAGGCCGCCGTCAGGCCGACCCGGCGGTGAAGGCATTGTTCTCCGAGACCCAGGAGCGGCTCAACGCTATGGCGCGAGCACACGATCTGCTCAGCAGATCGGAGAGGGTGCAGCAGGTTGATGCCGGTAGCTACGTGACCGATCTCTGTGCCGCTTTGGAGGCGATCACCGAGAGCGACGATCGCATCCGGTTGGAGACAAGAGCGGAGACAGGCATCTTCGTGAGCGCTGACACAGCCATTCCACTCGGCTTGGTTCTGACCGAACTGATCACCAACGCGGTCAAGTACGCCTTCCCACCGCCACGCTCCGGCACAATCCTCGCCCAAGTGCGTCGGCCCCAACTCGGTTGCATCGAACTGGTCATTCAGGACGACGGCGTTGGCATGGCCGGCTTGCGTGAGGGGTCACTCGGCTACGGGCTGGTCCGATCCCTGGTGCAGCAGATCGAGGGCAAACTGGATATCCGGAGCGATACTGGGGTGACCGTGACGATCTCGTTCCCAGACCTGTCGCCACACAAGGCCGCAAGCTAGGCGGCGCGCTCCCGCAGCACGTCGGCAATGTAGCCGTTCAAGTGCTCGGCAAGGGTGGGACGCGCAGGCCGGTTCCTGGCGCGATGGGGCGGGGCAGATCGTTTGCCTTGCGGTCGATAACGACGACGTGCTCGGGTCCATAAGGACGACGCGGGTGGTTCTGGCCGCCGCTCACCGCAACCACGACACGGCCGACAACCGGGACGCCAACCTCGCGGCCTTCTGCCAGCGCTGCCACATGCTGCACGATGCGCCTGAGCATCGACGGCGGCGATGGAGCACCCTGTTTCGCAGACGCGCTATGGGCGACCTGTTCCGCGGGCCGTATGCGCCTTAACGAGGGTCTACCCGCGTCATCCCCGACGCCATCGACGAGCTGGCCGAGGCCATCACGGGCGACCGTGGACGCTTCCACATGAAGCCGGCGACGACGCACGGGCGGGCATTTTGAGGGTTCAGGTCTGATCAAAAGTGGCCCGGCGGTGCTGCCGGGCCAGTTGGCGCCCTTGTGGGTATGAGATCGGGAGGGCGCGAAGCCAGAGTGGCTGACTTAGAACCGATAGCGCAGGCCGGCACTGACGGTGTGATCGTCACCACCCGCGCGGGCGAAACTGGTTGAGCCGGTGAGAACGCCGCTCAGCCCGTTACCGAGGTCGAGATCGAGACCGCCTGCGACCCGCCCAGCCTCGACGCTCGGCCGGCGCCTCGCGGCGATCCGGTACGCACACAAGCTCGCGGGCGCGCCGGATCCGACCGACGATGAGGGCGTCCGCGCCGCGATAAAGGGCGCGCCGCAAGGTCGGCGTGGCGCCAAACCAGAAGGCCGCCGCCACGGTGGACATCCTACAGATGCTCTTGGCGCGGACGCCCGACACGCTGGCGGGCAAGCGGGATCGCGCTTTGCTTGCACTCGGGTTCGCGGGCGCGTTCAGGCGCTCCGAGCTGGTGGCGCTCGACGTGGCGGACCTCCGCGAGGATCCCGAGGGCCTGCGCGTCATGGTCCGCCGGTCCAAGGTCGATCAGGAGGGCAGGGGGTTCGAGAAGGCGATCCCGCACGGGCGCTTCATCCGGCCGGTTGCCCTCGTGCGGGAATGGCTCGACGCGGCGGGGATCACCGAGGGGCCGGTGTTCCGGCCGGTGTCGCGGTCGGGAAACGTGCGCAAAGGTTCTCACGCTGAGAAACATTCGCGCCTGACGACGCAGGCCGTGGCCGACATCATCAAGCGGTACACGGCAGCGGCCGGGCTCGATGCGACGACCTTCGGGGCGCACTCCCTGCGGGCAGGCTACATCACCACGGCGGCCGAGCGGGGCGCGGACCTTGCCCGGATTATGGATCAGAGCGGGCACCGGGATCCCCGAACCGTCGTCGGCTACATCCGCAGAGCGAACGCCTTCAAGGGGCACTCGGGGAGCGGGTTTCTGTAGGCAGCAACTCAAACGAAAACGGCCGGGGACGAGCCCCGGCCGCTTCCTGGTCGCGCGTCTGCCTCCGGCTTAGCGGAGCAGCTGCAGCACGCTCTGCTGGGCCGTGTTCGCGAGCCCGAGGGCCGAGACGGTCAGCGACTGGCGGGTCGAGAGGGCCTGGGAGTTGGCGGCCTCCTCGTTCAGGTCGGCGTCCGTCAGGTTCGACGAGCCGGTCTGGAGCACGTTGATGATGCTCTTGTTGAAGGTCTGCCGGTTCTGCACCACCGAGAGGTTGGAGCCGAAGGTCGAAGCTTGGGCCCGCAGCGACGTGGCGGCGTTGGTGAGCGTGTCGAGGACCTTGTTCGTGGCCGAGTTGTCATTGAACTCGTTGGCGCCGTTCTGGCCAAGCTTGGACAGGCCGAGGCCGGAGGCATCGAACTGAACGCCCTGGAGGTTCAGGGTCGAGCTGCCCTTCTCGTTGAAGGTCAGCTTCAGGGTGTCGCCGTTCAGGAGGTTCACGCCGTTGAAGGAGGCGTCCGAGGCCGTCGTCTTGATGTTGTCCAGGATCTGGTTGAACTGATTGAGGAGCTGGCTGCGGGTATTCTGCGAGTTGGTATCCGCCACCGGAGCAGACGCCGTCGAGAACAGCGTCGCCGCGGTTCCGCTGATCGCGCCACCGTCGGCCGTGCTGCCGATGGTCGAGGACGCGCGATCGTTCGTGGTCTGGATCGTCAACTTACCGGCCGCATCGACCGTGGCCGACAGGTTGTTGGCGGAAAGCTGCGTGTTGAGCTGATCGAGCGTCTTCACGGTCCCGTTCGTGCCATCACCGAACGTGACGTTCACCGCCGTGCCACCGTTCAGCGAGGCGAACGACAGCGTCTTGCCCGACAGGCCGCCAGGAACCGAGGAGCGCGCCGCGGTGAAGCTGGTGTCCGTGCCGGTGTTGCCGGCCAGGCCGAGCGACTGCAGGGCGTTGCCCGACCCGGTGATTTTAAGGTCGGCCAGCGTGCCGGTGCTCAGCGCCAGCGCGCCCGTCGAGCTGATCGAGGACTTGGAAGCCCCGGTCGCCGCCGAGAACGCCGCACCGCCGGACGCCAGCGTGGCGGTCTGGGCGCCACTGGCCAGATCGACAGCGTTCAGGACGTCAGCAACCGTACCGCCGCGAAGGTAGACGGTGGAGTTGCCGTTGCCGTCCGTCTCGACGTTGCCGCTCACGCCGGTATGGGTCGACGAGGCGGACGGTACCGCAGCGTCCTTGAAGGTCACGGTCTTGCCGTTGACGTTCAGGGTCGACCCATCCGAGATGAGCGAGGCGAGGCTCGCCGAAGACGCGGTGCGGGCGGCGGTGACCGTGGCGGTGCCGGAACCCGTGGCGGTCGTTAGTCCGAGGGAGTTGAGGGCATCGGCCTTGCCGGAAATGTTGAGATCCGACCCGGTGCTGGACTTGAGTGTGATCGCACCACCCGTGATGGAGGAGCCCGATCCGCTCAGCGTCGCAGTGCCGCTGGACACGCTGGAGATCGTCTGCGCACCGCTGGAGATGTCGATCGCGTTGAGGACGTCACCGACCGTCGTGGCCGCATTCAGGTACACGGTCGAGTTGCCAGCACCGTCAAACACGGTGTTGCCCGTCTCGCTCTGTGATCCGGTCAGCGTGGTAGCCGTCGGGGTCGTCGCGGCCTTGAAGGTGATGGTCTTGCCGTTCACGCTGAGCGTGTCACCGTCGCCGAAGCGCGTGTTAGCAGCCGTCGTCAAAGCGCCGCTTGCGCCGTAGAGCAAGGTGCCGGTGGTGATGTTTGCGGGCGTACCAGCGTTGTCTTGCTTCACCGCACCTGTGGTGGTGCCGGCCGTACCGCCGAGGGTCGTCGTCGAAGCCGCGACGGTCGTACCGCCGGCCGTACCCTTGTACAGGACGTTGCTGTTAGCCGTCGCATTGGCGAACGACGTGGTGCCGCGCAGATCCGCGGCGCTGGCGCCGGTGATCGTGGTCGAGACGTTCGACTTCGTGGAATAGCCGATCGTGGTCTGCAGCGCCTGATTGGCGACC
>NZ_JBWJYM010000018.1:0-19798 GCF_056431005.1 Methylobacterium sp. HJ2
CGTCGGCCTGACGGAGGTGGTGCCCTTCCTCGTCGAGGACGAACTCAGGCGGCAGGGCGGCGTGTTCTCCAAGGCGGCCGACTGGCAGCCCTACGTGGTCGCCGACGGCCTGCTGATCACCGGCCAGAACCCCGCCTCCTCCGGACCGACCGCCGAGCGCCTGCTCCGCCATCTCGCGGGCGCCTGACGCCGGCGCGACGGGGGCGATCGTCGCCTGAGGGATTGTCGCAGGCCCTTTGCGCTTCGCAGGCAGGCCCGCTCGCGGGCTGCCGCCTCGCAGCATGGACCTTCGACCGGACGGGGCGCCTGCCTTTCGGATTGCGAGACCCCGGGAGCCCTGCCCCCTCGGGTCGGCTCACCGGCATCGTATCCGGCGGCGCTCCGATCGGAGCGGTACGCCCCGGTCCGGGGCCGCGCAGGCGTCTCGACGGGCGATGGTCAAATTGTCGGCGGTTCGCGCAGCTTCGGTGCGAAGGCGCGCCGTCGAGCGGTTCACCCCGCGGGCACGGCGCCGGTGCTCAGCCCTGCGCCTGTGCCTCGATCCAAGCGGCGGTGCGCGCCACCGCGTCCGGGTCGTGCAGGGCGCCGATCCGGCCGGGATCCAGCGCGAGGCCCGCCGCGACGAGGTCCGGCCAGGCCGGCGCCTCGGGCCAGCCGGCATGGACGATCGCCGCACCGAGGCGGGCCAGGGCCCGGGCCTTCGCGCCCTGCTCGTCGTAGGCCCGCGGCTCCGGCAGGCAGAGGAAGCGGCGGCGGGCCGCGGCCACGGCCGCGACGAGGCCGTCGCCGCCACCGCCGACCACGAGGCTCGCCGAGGCGATCCGCGCCTCGATGTCGGGGACCCAGCCGTGCAGGTGGAGGTTGTCGGGGCGCGGCTCCGCGGCGGCACCCGAGACCGGCCCGTAGACGTGCCAGTCGCGTCGGGGCACCGCCCGTGCCGCCGCGGCCAGCGCCGCCGCCGAGCCCCCCTCCCCGCCTCGGCCGAACACGACGGCGATCGACCCGTCGCCGTCGGACCGATCGGGACGCGGCGCGGCCCGCCCGATGAAGCCGGCGTAATGCGTCTTCGCCCGGACCCAGTCCGGCACCCCCGCGCTCTCGAGCGTCTCTGGAAACGGGGCGATCAGCCCGCTGGCCGCGCGGAACGCCTCCAGATGCGGCGTGTCGGTCCGGTCGCCGGACAGGCGCACCACCAGGGTCGGGACCGACAGCAGGCGCGCGAACAGGGCCACCTCGACGGAGACGTCGACGACGAGGAGCGCCGGGTCGTCCGCCTCGGCCCAGGCGGCGATGCGCGCCATGCGGGCGCGGATGCCGGGATGGCGGAGCGGCGCGTAGTGCAGGCTCTCGGGGCGCGCCGCCTCGCCGTCCCGGCCGTCGAACCCCTCGGCGAGGCGGTCGTCGGCGAGGTCGATCACCGGGCCGGGCGCGTCGGTCACGTCGATGGGCGCGGCCCCGCCCGTGACGGTGCCGAGGACGGTGCAGGGCCGGTCGAGCGCGCCGGCGAGCGCCCGGGCCCGGTGCCAATGTCCCGCGCCCTGATGATGGATGTAGTAGCCGATGGGCCGTGTCACGCCGCTGCCCGGAGGCTCTGGGCGAGGCGTTCGAGATCGGCGAGCGCCACGTCGAGATCGACGCACGGAGCCGCCTGAGCCCGGGCTTCGAGGCGGGCATGGGCCCGCTCGACGAAGGCGATGTCGTTGGGGCAGGTCTCGGGCGCGATCTCCGCGATGTCCTGCGCCTCGAGGCCGAGGCCGGCGCAGACGGAGCGCCGCGCGCCCTCGCCGAGGCGCCACGCTTGGCGCAGGGCGGCGCGGCGGGCGATCAGCCCGTGCCAGTGCGCCGCCTCCGGCAGGCGGTAGGCGAGGCCGTCGCGGACGCTGTCCTCGCGCCGGGCCATCTCGGTGGCCATGCCGCCGCTGACCCGGCCTTCGCGGCGCGCCGAGACCCACACCTGCACGTGCGGGCAGTGGCGCAGCCGCGCGCCCGCCCGGGTGAGCCGCGCGACGAGGGCGTTGTCCTCGCCGCAGGGGATCGCCGGCAGGCCGCCGACGGCGCGGTAGAGGTCCGCCCGGAGCGCGAGGCTCGCGGCGGTGTGGTCGCCATGCCGCGGCGCCGGATCGTGCGGCGGCGGATCGAGCGCGTCCTCCAGCGCCCGCACCGCCGACCAGTAGCGCTCGATCCGCGCGTTGAGCTCGGCGAGGCCCGGGGCGACGGGCGCCTCCGCGTCGATCATCAGCCGCCCGCCGACGATGTCGGCCTGGCCGAGCGCCGCGCGGTTGGCCGAGAGCCAGCCCGCCGGCAGCCGCGCATCCGCGTCCGTGGTGAGCAGGATCCCGCGCGGATGGCCGGCCGCCTCGAGCCAGTCGGCGCCGGCCTCGAGCGCCATCCGGCGCGCCGTGCCGACATGGGCGTCCGCTCCCTCGATCCGCACCGCGATCAGGTCGAGGTCGAGGGCGCGCGTCTCGCCGGCCGCCTCCAGGGCGCGCACGGCCTCGACCGTGCCGTCGCGGCAATTGTTGGCGAGCAGCACCACGCGCAAGGGGGCCGCGGGCGAGATCCCGTCCTGCGCCGCGAGCGAGCGCAGGAGGCGCGGCAGGCGCTCGGCCTCGTCGCGGACCGGGAGGCAGACGACGGCCGGCATCTCAGGCTCCCGCCACCCGGCGGAGCCGCGGCGTCTCGTCGGCCTGGGCGGCGAGCATGCGGTCGTAGACGGCCTCGTAGCGCGCCGTCATCTTCTCGGCATCGAACAGCGCCTCGGCCCGGGCCCGGCAATCGCGGCGGCGCAGGCCGGCGGCGCCCCGGATGGCGCGGGCGAGATCCTCGGGATCGTCGGCCCGGGCGAGGCGCCCGCTGCGCGCGTCCAGGATCTCCGGCATGGCGCCGCGGTGGAAGGCCGCCACCGGCGTGCCGCAGGCCAGCGCCTCGGCCACGACGAGGCCGAACGGCTCCTCCCAGCGGGGGGTGACCACCGCCACCTGGGCGCGGCCGAGATGGTGGGCGAGGTCCCGGTGGGTGAGATGCCCGAGATGGGTGAGGTCGGGCCCGAGCCGGGGCGCGATCTCGGCGTCCCAATAGGCCGGGTTGAGCCGCGGGCCGGCGACGACGAGGCGGATGCCCGCCCGGCGCGCGGCGTCGATGGCGAGGTGCAGGCCCTTCTCGGGCACGATCCGGCCGAACCAGAACGCATAGGCGTCCGGATCCGGCTCGGGCTGATAGGGGAAGGTCGCGAGATCGATGCCGTTGCCGACCACCTCGGCATGGGGCGTCAGCGCGGTCCATTCCTGCACGAGGGTGCGCGAGACGGCCAGATAGGCCATGTCGGGCCGCGCCGCCCGCACGCCGGCCGCGAGCGAGGCGAAGGGCGGGGTGTGCAGCACCGTCACCCAGGGCATCGCGGTGTCGCCGCTCTCCCGCAGCGGCAGCGCGTGCAGGCAGTTGTTGTGCACGAGGTCGAAGCCGCCGGTCGCGACCGCATCCATGATGGCCCGGTAGGCGTCGTGCTCCGCCCGGTCGATCGCCGCCTCGCGCTCGGGGCTCTCCAGGGCATCGCCCGTGGGCGGGCAGACCATCACCGGGTCGAGCGCGGGATCGGAGCCCTCCGAGGCGAAGAGCGTCACGGCATGCCCGCGCCGCCGCAGGGCGCCGACGAGGAGGTGCGTGTGCATCTCCAGGCCGCCGGCATAGGGCTGCGCGATCGGGTATTTCAGGTGAGCGAGGACAGCGATCTTCACGCGGCGAGCCGTGGGTTCATCGTGACGGGTCGGGAGGAGGCGGGGCGGCGGCGGGCTCGCGGGTATCACGCCCGCTTTTTCGCCCGCAAGCCGCCCGCTCAGACCCGGCATGACGCGCGGGCCGCGAATTCATGCCCCCCTGTTCAACAGCATCGGCGCTGAAGGTTCGATGAACCGCGCCGGGACGGGGCGCGGCCCGCCGACAGACGAACGCCGCGCCCGATCGGTGCGATCGGGCGCGGCGTCGCCGGACAGGGTGGCGGGCGGCCCGCAGGCCGCCCTCGGGAGCGATCAGTCGAGGCCGATGGCGACGAAGCGCACGTCGCCGTTGGCGGCGGCGACCAGCAGGAGCACGGATTTGCGCCCCTCCTTCTTCAGCCCGTCGATCCGCTTGGTGACCTCGGCGGGGCTACTCACCGCCTCCTGGCCGACCTCGACGATGACCTCGCCGGGCTGGATGCGCTTGTCGGCCGCCGTCGAGTTCGGGTCGACCCGGGTGACGACCACGCCCTTGACGCTGTCCTTGATGCTGTAGCGCTTGCGCAGCTCGTCGGTGATGCCCGAGAGGTTGAGGCCGAGCGCCTGCCGCACGGCGGTCTCGGGCTCGGGCTGGCGGGCATTGGCGAGCTGGGGCCGCTCGTTGTCCTCCAGGCGGCCGAGGGTGACGGGCTTCGTCGTCTCCTCGCCCTTGCGCACGATCACCACGTCGACCTTCTGGCCGACCGGCGTCGAGGCGACGATGCGCGGCAGGTCGCTCGAGGCCTTCACGGCGTTGCCGTTGAAGCGGACGATGACGTCGCCGACCTCCAGCCCTGCCGTCTTGGCCGGGCCCTTCTCGTCGACGCCGGCGACCAGCGCCCCCTTGGCGCCGCCCTTCAGGCCCAGGGCCTCGGCGGTGGCGTCGTCCACGTTCTGGATGCGGACGCCGAGCCAGCCGCGGCGGACCTCGCCGAACTCGCGCAGCTGGTCGATCACGGGCTTGGCCGAGCCCGACGGCACCGCGAAGCCGATGCCGACCGAGCCGCCGGTGGGCGACAGGATCGCCGTGTTGATGCCGATCACCTCGCCGTCCATGTTGAACAGCGGGCCGCCCGAATTGCCCTTGTTGATGGCCGCGTCGGTCTGGATGTAATTGTCGTAGGGGCCGGACTCGATGTTGCGGCCCCGCGCCGAGACGATGCCGGCCGAGACCGAGCCGCCGAGGCCGAACGGGTTGCCGATGGCGATCACCCAGTCGCCCGGGCGCATCTTGTCGGAATCGCCGAAGGGCACGGCCCGGAGCGGGCGGTCGGCGGTGGGCTTCACCCGCAGCACCGCGAGATCGATCTTCGAATCCTTGCCGATGATCTCGGCCTTCAGCTTGGTGCCGTCGTGCAGGATGACCTGGATGTCGTTGGCGTCGCCGATGACGTGGTTGTTCGTCACCACGATGCCCGAGGCGTCGATGATGAAGCCGGAGCCGAGCGAGTTCGACTTGCGCTGCTGCTGCTGGCGCGGGCCCTCGTTGTCCCCGCGCTGCTCGCCGCCGCCGCCGCGCCCGCCGCGCCGGTTGAAGAACTCCTCGAACAGGTCCTCGAAGGGCGTGCCCGGCGGCAGCTGGGGCCCGGCGCGGTTGCCGCTCGGGCGCGTCTCGACGGTGGAGGCCGAGATGTTGACGACGGCGTCGGTCACCTTGTCGGCGAGGTCGGCCAGGGATTCGGGGCCCTTGGCGAGGGCGGGCAGCGGCAGGGCCGAGCCCGCGACGGAGAGGCCGATCAGGGCGGCGGCGAGGACCGAGCGCGCGAGGCGGCGTCCGGATCTGCCCTGCGCCGCGTCGGCGCTCGCGAGGGGGTGCATGGTCGACCTCTTCAAGAACGCGTTTCCAGATCCGTCCGGGCCTCGCGACCGTCTTGCGCGGCCGCTTGGCACGACCGGACGACGTGAGAGCCTCTCGCGAAGCTTCCGGATCTCCGGGAGGTCTCCCGCCGCAGGCGGCGGGATCTCCGTGAGAGGCTCTAAGATCGGCGGCTGCGGCCAACCTTCAAGTGCGACCGGGTGGACGCCGGGACCGGCATCCGCGCGGGCGCGGTGTCTCAGCGGGAGGCGCCGGGGCCGTCCGGCGTGGAGCCGGTGGCGCCAGGCTCCGTCCGCCCGCGGGCGGCCGAGGCGGCGGCGCGGCCCTGCGGGTCGCTGAAGTAGCGGAAGAAGTCCGAGCTCGGGCTGATCACCAGGCGGGTGTCCTGGCCCTTCAGGCCGGTCTCGTAGGCCTGCATCGAGCGGTAGAAGCCGAAGAAGTCCGGGTCCTTGCCGAAGGCCTCGGCGAGGATGCGGTTCTTGTCGGCGTCGCCCTGGCCGCGCAGCTTCTCGGCCGTCTGCTGCGCGTCGGCCAGGATCACCGTGACGTCGCGGTCGGCCTTGGCCCGGATGGTGGCGGCGATCTGCTCGCCGTTCGCCCGGATGTCGGCCGCCTCGCGCTCGCGCTCGGTCTTCATGCGCCGGTAGACCGCCGTGGAGTTCTGCGCCGGCAGGTCGACGCGGGTCATGCGCAGGTCGACGATCTCGATGCCCAGCGCCTTGGCCTGCCGGTTCACGTCCTCCTGGATGTCGTTCATCAGCCGCATCCGCTCCGTCTTGACGATGGCGTCGCGGGTGGAGCGGGCCAGGACGTTGCGCAGCGACGAGTTGGTGAAGCTCGCGAGCCGCTGGTTGGCGAGCGCGACGTTGTTCACCGACTGGTAGAAGCGCAGCGGATCGGTGATCCGGTAGCGCGCGAAGGCGTCGACCTCGAGGTTCTGGCGGTCGGCGGTCAGCAGGGTCTGGACCGGCAGGTCGAGATCGAGCACGCGCTTGTCGAACAGCACCACGTTCTCGATGAACGGCACCTTGAAGTAGAGGCCGGGCTTGTCCTCGCCGGTCTGGTTGAGCACGGCGCGGACGCGGCCGAACTGCAGGACCAGGGCCTGCTGCATCTGGCCGACGGTGAAGACCGAGGCGTAGAGGGCGACGACCACGGCCGCCGCAAGCACCATGAGGCCGGTGCGGAGCGCCTGCCCGTTCATCGGCCGGCTCCCGTCTGGGCGGTGCCCTGGGCGGCGCCTGGAGCGCCCGTGCGGGATCCGAATTCAGCGAGCGGCAGCACCGGGAGCACCCCGGCCGCGGCGCCCGCGCCCGCCGGGGCGCCGTTCTGGTCGATGATCACCTTGTTCACGGAACCCAGAACCCTCTCCATGGTCTCGAGGAACAGCCGCTCGCGGCTGATGGCGGGCGCCGTCTTGTACGAGGCGTAGACCTCGTCGAAGCGGGCGGCCTGGCCGGTCGCGTCGGCGGTCGCCTTCGTCTTGTAGGCCTCGGCGGCCTGCACGATCTGCGAGGCCTTGCCGCGGGCCTGGGGCACCTCGCGGCTCGCGTAGGTCTTGGCCTCGTTCTGCGCGGTGTCGGCGTCCTGCTGGGCGGCGTTGACGTCGATGAAAGCGGGCCTGACCTCGGGCGGCGGGTTGACCGAGACGAGCTGGACCACGGGGATCAGCACGCCCGCGCCGTACTCGTCGAGCCCGGCCTGGAGGATCTCCTTCACCTCCTGGGCGACGCTCGACTGCTCGTTGGTGAGGACCGCCTGGATGTTGCGCCGGCCGATCACCTCGCGCATCGCGCTCTCGGCGATCGCCTTGATGGTGCCCTCGGGGTTTTGCAGGTTGAACACGAAATCCGAGGCCTTGAGGGGGTTCACCCGCCACTGCACCTCGAAATCGAGATCGACGATGTTCTCGTCGCCGGTGAGCATCAGGCTCTCGTCGGGCACGTCGCGCGGGCGGCCCTGGCCACCCAGGCCGGAGCGGAAGCCGATCTGGATCGAGTTGATCTGGCCGACATTCGGCTTGACCACGCCGCCGACCGGATAGGGGAAGTTGTAGCGCAGGCCCTCGCCCTTGGCCCCGACGTAGCGGCCGAAGATGGTCTCGATGCCGACCTGGTTCGGGGCGACCTGATAGAAGCCGGTGAACAGCCAGATCGCGACCGCGAGGCCGCCGGCGAGCGCGAGGCCCTTGCCGCTGCCGAAGGAGCCGCCGCCCCCGCCGCCGGGGATCACGCCGCGCAGGCGATCCTGGCCGCGCCGGAGCAGGTCCTCGAGGTTCGGCGGCGTCTTGCCGCCCCCGCCATTGCCCCAGGGACCTCCGCCGTTCCCGCCGCGGTTGCCCCAGGGGCCTCCGCCGTTGCCGCCACCGCTCTGATTGCTCCAAGGCATGCCAGACGCTTTTCCCCTGCCCGCAGCGGCATCCGCACCTCGCGTGTGAGGATTGGTGCGCCCGCTTCCATCCTGTGCCCGGAGCTGCCCTGAGACACCTTTCCAGGGTCTCTACGCACCTGCGTGGGCCGGCCCCCTGCTGTCAAGGCTGGCAGGTGGGCATCGCGGAGCCCGTTGGCAACCGCGCCGCGCCGCCCTGTCGCTGGACGCGGCGGCGCGGCGCCGTCAGGCGATGCGCTTGAGGGTGACGAAGGCGAAGCCGCATTCGTCGTGCTCGCCCGGCCCGTGCACCGCGCGTGCCGTCTCGCGGAAGGCCGTGCGGTCGAAGGCGGGGAACACCGTATCGCCTGCGTAGTCGTCGTCGAGTTCGGTGAGATGGATCCGGTCCGCGTGCGGCAGGGCGAGCCGGTAGATCTCGGCGCCGCCGACCACCATCAGCTCCTCGGCGCCGCGCGCCGCCGCGCAGGCCGCGTCCCAGTCGTGCACCACCGCGACGCTGTCGCCGTGGCCCGCGATCGCGTAGCTCCGGTCGCGGGTGAGCACGAGGCTGCGCCGCCCCGGCAGGGGCCTGCCGATGGATTCGTAGGTCTTGCGTCCCATCAGCATGGGCTTGCCCATGGTCAGCGCTTTGAAGCGCTTCAGGTCGCTGCGCAGGTGCCAGGCGAGGCCGTTGTCGCGGCCGATGACGCCGTTGCGCGCGACGGCGACGACGAGGGTGATGCGGGGATCGGCCACGCGGCGGCTCTCTCTCAGGCGACGGTCCTTGCCGGGGCCGGTCTCGATCGCAGCGCGACACGGGGACACGACACCGTTGACCGAGACTTCGTGTCCCACCCGCGCCCTCGGCCCGAGGGACGAGAGGGGTGGGTCGGGATCGACCCGCCCCAGACCCGCCCCAGACCCAGTTGTCGCGGATCGTGGCAGCGCGACGGGCGACCGCCCCGGCCCCTGGGGCGCGGTGGGCGCCAGTCTAGAGCAGGCCCCGGGCCGGCGGAAGCGGGCACCCGACCGGCGCCCGCGCCCGCCCGGGCTAGCGCGTGGTCGGCAGGAGGACGTCCGGCAGCCACATGGCGATGCCCGGGACGAGGCAGAGGATCAGGATCGCCAGACCCATCAGGATCACGAAGGGCAATGTGCCCCAGATGATGTCCGAGAGCGGGATGTCGGGGGCGATGTTCTTGATGACGAAGATGTTGAGGCCCACCGGCGGGTGGATCAGCCCCATCTCCATGGTGATCGTCATCACCACGCCGAACCAGACGAGATCGAAGCCCGCGGCCTTGAGCGGCGGCAGGATGATCGGCGCCGTCATCAGGATGATCGACACGGGCGGCAGGAAGAAGCCCAGCACGATCACGAGGCCCAGGATCGTGACGAGGAGCACCCACTTGGAGAGCTGCATCGCGACGATCGCGGAGGCGGCCGATTGCGAGATGTGGAGGTAGCTCATCACGTAGGCGTAGAGGAGGGACATGCCGATGATCAGCATCAGCATGGTCGATTCCCGCAGCGTCGCGGTGAGGATCGGGCTGACGTCCCGCGGGCGCCAGACGCCGTAGATCGCCGCGATCAGCCCGAGGGCCAGCAGGCCGCCGAGGCCCGCGGTCTCGGAGGGCGTGGCGTAGCCGCCGTAGAGCGCCACCATCACGCCGGTGAGCAGGATCACGAAGGGCATGACCCGCGGCAGCGTCGAGAAGCGCTCGCGCATGCTGTAGCGGTCGTCCGCCAGGATCGGCGAGGCGACGCCGCCGCCCGCGTAGGCGGCCTGGGCGGCGGCGTACTCGGCGCGGAAGCGCAGGACCGCCCAGCCCGCGAACAGGCCGACGAGGAGGAGGCCCGGCCCGATGCCGGCCAGGAAGAGCCGCCCGAGGGACTGCTCGGCCGCCACCGCGTAGAGGATCATGGTGATCGAGGGCGGCAGCAGGATGCCGAGGGTGCCGCCCGCCGCGATGATGCCGGCGGCGAAGCCCGGCGAGTAGCCGCGCTTGCGCATCTCCGGGATGCCCGCCGAGCCGATGGCCGAGCAGGTGGCGGGGGAGGACCCGGCCATGGCGGCGAACAGCGCGCAGGCGAAGACGTTGGCGATGCCCAGCCCGCCCGGGATCTTGTGCATCCAGGCGTGCATCGCCGAGTAGAGGTCCTGGCCGGCCCTGGACCGTCCGATCGCCGCGCCCTTCAGGATGAAGAGCGGAATCGACAGCAGGGTGATCGAGGCCATCTCCTCGTAGACGTTCTGCGCCACCGTATCGAGCGAGGCGGCGGGCATGAAGGCGTACATGAAGGCCAGCGCGACGAAGCCGAGCGCGAAGGCGATGGGGATGCCCGCGAGCATCGCGCTGAGCGTCGCCCCGGCATAGAGGAAGCCGATCGCCGCGACGCTCATCGGGTGTGCTCCGGACGGGGATTGGCCGCCGTGGCGGCGCCGTGCGGCCCGGCATCCGGGCGGTCGCGGTTGAGGTCGGCGCCGAGGCCGATCCTGGGCTTGGCCCAGCCGGCGGCGCGGGGGCCGTAGGCCAGCGCCTCGGCGATCTGCAGCGCGAACTGCACGGCGAGCAGGCTCATGCCGAGCGCCATCAGGCCGTAGGGGATCCAGAGCGGCGGGCCCCAGCTCGATTGCGAGACCTGGCCGTCGACCCAGGCCTCGTGCAGCAGGCTCCAGCTCTTCCAGGCGAAGAACGCCACGAAGACCAGGCTGATCCCGTCCGCCAGGAGCAGGCGGGCGCGGTTGACCCGCGGCGAGAGCAGCCCGGTCAGGGCCTCGATCGCCACGTGCCCGCGCTTGGCCTGCACGGCGGCGGCCGAGAAGAAGGTGGCGCCCACGATGAAGAACACCGCCATCTCGTCCTGCCAGTCGGTCGGCTCGTGCAGGACGTAGCGGACCACCACGCTGTAGCTCAGCACGAGGCAGGCGCAGACGAGGGCGAGGCCCCCCAGCACCAGGATGACGGCGTTGAGGCCGCGCATGGCCCGGTCGAGGGCGCCGAGGAGCCCCGGGACGCGGGGCTCCGGCGCGGCGCGCGTCTCGGCCGCCGCCGTGGCCGCGTCGAAGGCGTGGCTCACGCGACCTGCTCGGCGAGCTTGAGGAGCGCGGCGCAGGACTCGCTCTTGGCCGCGTAGTCCTTCCAGGCCGTGTCGCGGGCGATGTCGCGCCACTGGCCCAGCGTGGCCTCGTCCATGCCCTGGACCTTGGCGCCGGCCTTGGCGAAGACCTCCTCGACCTTGGTGTCGTCCGCCTTGGCGCCCGCCTGGCCGAAGGATTCGAGCTCGGCCCCGACGGCCATGATCAGGTCCTGCTGGTCCTTGGGCAGCCCCGAGAACACGGTCTTGGACATCATGATCGGCTCGAGCATGAACCAGTAGGAGCGCTCGCGGCCGGAGGTGAGGGACTTGGCGAGCTCCTCCAGGCGGAACGAGATCAGGCTGGTGGACGAGGTGATCACCGCGTCGCAGGCGCCGGTCTGCATCGCGGCGTAGGATTCGTTCGAGGGGATCGACAGGGTGGCCGCGCCCGCCTGCTTCATCATCAGGTCCATCTCGCGCGAGCCGCCGCGGACCTTCAGGCCCTTGGCGTCCGCGGGCGTCACGAGGGCGCGCTCGCGGCTCGCGACGCCGCCCGCCTGCCAGACCCAGGACACGAGGACGATGCCCTTCTGGTCGAGGATCTCCGCGAGCTTGCGGCCGACCGGGGCCTTCTTCCAGGCGACGCCCTGCTCGTAGGAGGTGACGAGGGCCGGCATCAGGCCGATGTTGAGCTCCGGCACCTCGCCGCCCGCGTAGGGCGAGGGGTAGAGCGACATGTCGAGGGCGCCCTTGCGCATGGCGCTGAACTGGGCGTTCGTCTTCATCAGGGACGAGCCCGGATAGACCTGCACCGCCAGCGCGCCCTTCGAGCGCTCGCCCACCGCCTCGGCGAACTTGCGGCACATCCGGTCGCGGAAGTCGCCCTCCTCGATCGTGCCGCCGGGAAACTGGTGCGAGAGCTTCAGGGTCGTGGCCGCGCGGGCCGCGTTCAGGCCGAGGCCCAGGACCGCCGGAGCCGCCAGGCTCGAGGCAAGGAGGTGACGTCGTGTCAGGGCCATGGCGTTCGTCTCCCGTTTCGCGCGCGCACCGATTATTTGTGCGGTGCAGCATGCAGCTTGAGATGCGACTTATAATTAGGCTGCCGCTTGGTATATATCAGGGCGCGACTTGTATATCTTGTCAACCCCGTTGCATATTCGGCGCGGGTGGAATGTGACCGGGCACGGCCTCGGCTCCGATCGCGCGCGACGGACCGGCCGCGCGCCCGGCAGGCGAGCGCTCCGGAGAGAGCGCTCCAGGGGGTGGCGGATGAGCCAGGCTCAGCGGCTGAAGCAGACCATCGAGGACGAGATCGTCGACGGGACGCTGCCGCTGGGGGCACGCCTCGACGAGACGCAGCTCGCCGCGCGCTTCGGGGTGTCGCGGACGCCGATCCGCGAGGCCCTTATCCAGCTCGCCGCGACCGGCCTCGTCGAGACGAAGCCCCGCAAGGGCGTGATCGTGAGCACGCCGGAGCCGCAGCACCTGCTGGCCATGTTCGAGACGATGGCCGAGATCGAGGCCGCCTGCGGCCGGCTCGCGGCCCGGCGCCTCGTCCCGGAGGACGGGGCGGCCCTGCGCGAGGCCCTCGAGGCCTGCAGGCGGGCGGCCGAGGCCGGCGACACCGAGGTCTATTACCAGGAGAACGCGGTCTTCCACGCGGTGGTCTACCGCGCCTGCCGCAACGCCTTCCTGTGCGAGCAGGCGCGCCAGCTCAGCCGCCGCCTCGCCCCGTTCCGGCGCCTGCAGCTCCGCGTCCGCCAGCGCCTCGCCCAGTCGCTGGCCGAGCACGGTGCGATCGTCGACGCGATCCTGGCGGGCGACGAGGCGCGGGCGGCCGAAGCCCTGCGCACCCACGTCGTCGTGCAGGGCGACCGCTTCTCCGATCTCGCGGCGAGCCTGCGCGCGATCGGCGCGGCGGCGTAACCAGCCCGCGCCGCCCCGGATGCCGCGCGGCGGCCCCCGCCCTATCCTGTCCCCGGGAACGGATTCAGAGCCAGGACGGAAGGCGAGCATGGCGGCGACCCGAAAAGTCATCATCACCTGCGCGGTGACCGGAGCCATCCACACCCCGAGCATGTCGCCCTACCTGCCGGTGACGCCCGAGCAGATCGCCGATGCGGCGATCGGCGCGGCCGAGGCCGGCGCGGCGATCGTCCACCTGCATGCCCGCGACCCCGACACCGGGCAGCCGGACCAGTCGCCGGAGGCGTTCGCGCGCTTCCTTCCGATCATCAAGCAGCGCTCGCCCTGCGTGGTGAACCTCACCACCGGGGGCGCGCCGACCATGTCGATCGAGGAGCGCGTGCGCCCCGCCGCGACGTTCCGGCCGGAGGTGGCCTCGCTCAACCTCGGCACGATGAATTTCGGCCTGTTCGGCATGCTCGACCGCTTCAAGGACCTGAAGCATCCCTGGGAGCGGGCGTATCTCGGCAACAAGAACATCATCTTCCAGAACTCGTTCGGGCAGATCGAGCACATCCTCACCACCTGCGCCCCGAACGGCACCCGGTTCGAGTTCGAGTGCTACGACACCGCCCATCTCTACAACCTGAAGTACTTTTTCGATCGCGGGCTGGTGCAGGCGCCGCTGTTCATCCAGACGGTCTTCGGCCTGCAGGGCGGCATCGGCGCCCATCCGGACGACGTCATGCACATGAAGCGCACCGCCGACCGCCTGTTCGGGGACCATTACCGCTGGTCGGTGCTCGGCGCGGGGCGCAACCAGATGCCCATCGCGGCGATGGCGGCGGCGATGGGCGGCCACGTGCGCGTCGGCCTCGAGGACAGCCTGTGGGACGGCCCCGGCAAGCTGGCCGAGAGCAACGCCGCGCAGGTCCGGCGCGTGCGGGCGATCATCGAGGGCCTGGGCCTGGAGATCGCGACTCCGGACGAGGCCCGCGAGATCCTGGCCCTGAAGGGCCCCGACACGGTCGGGTTCTAGGGGCGCGCGCGCGCCATCCTGGGCTCCCGGCCCCGCGGAGGCGCAGGACGGGCCGGGCGGCCCAACTTCTGTTGTTGCCGAGACGGCGGAAGGATGCTCCGATCCGCGCGCCGCCTTCCGAATCTCGCACAGGGCCCGGACTGGGATGCCGCGCATTTCAAGGCTTCATCGCCTCGGCCTCGGCCTCGCGAGCCCGTTCCTCCTGTGCGCCCTCGTCCTCGCGGGCGACGCGCTCTGGCAGGCGCGCCCGCTGCCCGCCTGCCTCGCGAGCGGGATCGATCCGCTGAACCCCGCGCAGCGCTGCCGGCGGGTGCCGGTTCCGCTGCGCCAGACCGCGCCCGACGGCACCGTCGTGCCCCAATCCCTGATGATCGAGCGCGGGACCGTGTCCGGGGTCCCGGACCTCAGGCGCGCCGGTCTCGCAATCCTGGCGGGATCGATCCTCTACCTCGCCGCCTGGGCGGTCGGCCGGCGGATCGAGCGCCGGGCCCAGCCCGCGGGCGGATGAGGCACCCTGCCGCACGGACAGCGCGCCACGTAGCCAGGGCCGCCGGCCCGGAGGACAACCGCGCCATGAACGAACCGGCATCCATCCTCATGATCCTGGCCGCGGTCGGTGCGGCCGCGCTGATCGGCGCCGCGCATCCGAAGGTCGAGCGCCTGCTCCGGCGCACCTATCTGCGCTGAGGCCCTTCCGGCGATCCGTCCGTCGCGTCCGGAGCCGGGCCGCGAGGCCCGTGCGCGCCGATCGTCGAGGGCCGCGGGGCGTCCGGATCGGAGAGCGGGCTGAGATCCCGCGGCCGGACGGCCCTGCCGATCCCGGCTCGCGTCAATGCCGCCGCTCGGTCTCCCGCCCCGGCTTCGCGTCGGCCCTGAGGATCATGCGGCCCTCGAAGCCGTCGAAGCCGCCGCTGTAGCAGAAGCGGCTGTAGGCCGCCCGCTTCGCGGCCTCGGGCGAGGGCCCGCCACGGGATGCGTCCGCGTTCGGCCCGTCCGCGTTCGGAGCATTCGGTTCGTGGCGTCGCGGTGGTCCCGCACTCCTGGTCGCGCGCAGCTTGGGCATTCCCGTCGTCCCGGTGACCGTTCCCCCCAGCCTAGCGCGGGGGCGCGAGAAAGTTCCAGCCCCGGTCGGCGCCGCCGAGCCGGCGATGCCGCGCGCCGTGACGTCCAGGAGGTCCGGGACGCCCCGGTGCCGCAGGCGCCCGGGCCACCCGCCGGATGTCCGGCGCACGGAGCCGCTGGGGCCCGGGACGCGGGACCCGAGGCCGTCCCGAAATTGCTCAGTTCGCGCAAATTCATTGACTCGTTGCGCATATCGCGCAGATCATGCCCGCCGGATCGACGGGCGAGCCCTCGCACGCGGCTCCGGACAGCAAGAATAATCTGCGCGTATCGCGCAAGGAGGACGCCCCATGCAGATCCCGATCAAGCGGGCCATCGAAGCCGTTCCGGGTGGGATGATGGTGGTGCCGCTCCTCGCCGGCGCCCTCATCGCGACCTTCTTTCCGGGCACCCCGAAGTTCTTCGGCTCGTTCACCGGGGCCCTGTTCTCCGGGGCCCTGACGATCCTGGCCGTCTTCTACGTCTGCATGGGCGCGAGCATCGATTTCCGGGCGACGCCCTACATCGTGAAGAAGGGCGGCACCCTGCTCGCCGTGAAGGTCGGCATCGCCGTGATCCTCGGCCTCGTCCTGGGCCGCGTGCTCGGCGAGGCGCCGGTGGCGGCGGGCATGTTCGCCGGGCTGTCGACGCTGGCCGTCGTGGCCAGCATGAACGACACCAACGGCGGGCTCTACATGGCCCTGATGGGCCAGTACGGCCGGCCGCGCGATGTCGGCGCCTACACGGTCATGTCGCTGGAAAGCGGCCCGTTCCTGACGATGGTCACCCTCGGCATCGCGGGGCTGTCGGCCTTTCCCTGGCAGACGCTCGTTGGTGCGATCCTGCCGCTCATGGTCGGCATGCTGATCGGCAATCTCGACCGCGAGATGCGCGATTTCCTCAGCCGGGCCATTCCGGTGATGATCCCGTTCTTCGCCTTCGCGCTCGGGGCCGGCCTCGACCTGTCGAAGGTCTGGCAGGCCGGCCTGCTCGGCCTCGCGATGGGCGTGGCCGTCGTCGTGGTGACGGGCATCCCGCTCTTCTTCGCCGACCGGCTGACCGGCGGGTCCGGGGTGGCGGGCGTCGCGGCGGCCTCGACGGCGGGGAACGCCGCGGCGGTGCCGGCCATCGTCGCCTCGGCGAACCCGGCCTACGCCGACGCGGCCGGCCCGGCCACCATCCTGGTCGCGGCCTGCGTGGTGGTGACGGCCATCCTGGTTCCGATCGCGACCGCGTGGACCGCCCGGGTCTTCGGCGGCGGCGTGGAGACCGATCCCGAGCGACCGGATCTCGCGGAGCCCCTGGCGGGCGCCACCGAGCCCGTGCCGGTCCGACGGGCGGGCGGCCGCTGAGATGGCGGACCGCTGGCTCATCCTCGCCGACGACCTCACCGGGGCGGCCGACTGCGCCATCGCGTTCGGTCGGCGGGGATGGGCCGCGGCGGTGACCTGGGGCCCTGAGGCGCGCGCGGCGACCGGCCGGGCGGGGGCGCTCGCCTACCCGGTCGCGGAGCCGGAGCGGCCGGGGGTGCTCGCTTATGACGCCGACAGCCGCGGCCTCACGGCCGAGGCGGCCGCGCAGGCACATGCCCGCGCGCTCGACCGCCTGCTCGACCCGGGCCGGGTTCTGTTCAAGAAGATCGACTCGACGCTGCGGGGCCAGCCCGCCGCCGAGACGGCCGCCACCCTGGCATTCCTCAAGGCCCGCTCCGGACCGGCCTTCGGCATCCTGGCGCCGGCCTTCCCGGCGACCGGCCGGACGACGCGGGGCGGCCGCATCCACGTCGACGGGCGCCCGCTGGAGGAGGCCGAGGTCTGGCGGCGCGACCACACCTATGCGGACGCGGACCTCGCCGCCGTGCTGACCGGCGCAGGCATCGCGGCGGAGACCCTCGACCTCGATGCCGTGCGCGCCGACGGCCTTCCGGCCGCGCTGGCGCGGATCCGCGCGCGCGGGGCCTCGGTCGTCGTGTGCGATGCCGAGAGCGATGCCGATCTCGGCCGGATCGCGCGAGCGAGCCTGACGCTGCGGCCCACCCCGTTCTTCATCGGGAGCGCGGGCCTCGCCCACGCCCTCGCGGCGGAGGCGCGCGGGGCGGAGGCGCGTGGGGCCGCCCTGCCGCGCCTCGCCTCCGGCGCCCGCGGAACCCTGATCGTCGTCGGCTCGCTCGCGGCGGCCTCGCGCGCCGCCGCCCGGGCGCTTGCGGATTCGGGCCGCGTCGTCCATCTGCCGGTCGCCCCGGAGACGCTGGTCGCCGATCCGGCCGGACGGGCAAGCCTCGCCGCGCGCGCCGCCGCGGTGCTGGACGGGGGCGGCGACGCCCTTGTCGAGATCGCCCGGGATGCCGGCGACCTCGACATGACCCTGGGTCCGCGCCTCGTCCAGGGGCTCGCCGCGGCTCTGGAACCGTTGGGCCCCCGGATCGGCGCCCTGGCGGCGACGGGGGGCGAGACCGCCGCGGCGCTGCTCGCGCGGTTCGGGGTCACGGGCCTGCGCCTCGTCGACGAGATCGAGCCGGGGGTCTCCCTCGGCCTGAGCCTCGGCCGCCTCTCCATCCCGGTCGCCACCAAGGCCGGGGCCTTCGGCGACGCGGACAGCCTGCGCCGCATCGCCGACCGCCTGCGCATCGTCAGAACCGAGGGAAGCTTCGCATGAGCCGTCCGACCATCGCGATCACCATGGGGGATCCGGCCGGGATCGGGCCCGAGATCATCATGAAGGCGCTCGACCGGCCGGAGGCCCACGCCCTCTGCCGGCCCCTGGTGATCGGGGACGCCGGACGCCTGCGCCAGGCCGGTCGCATCGTCGGCGCCGGGATCCCCGTTGCCGCCTTGCAGGACGCCGGCGCGGCGGCGTTCGACAGCGGGGCGGTCCAGTGCCTCGACCTCGCCTGCGTGCCCGAGGATCTGCCCTTCGGGCGCGTGTCGCCCGTCGCGGGCGAGGCGGCCTACCGCTGCATCGAGACCGCGGTGCAGGTGGTGCAGGCGGGGCTCGCGCAGGGGATCTGCACCGCGCCGCTCTCGAAGGAGGCCCTGCACGCGGCCGGTCACCGCTTCCCCGGCCATACCGAGCTCCTCGCCCACCTGACGGGCACGCCCGAGGTCTCGATGATGCTAGTCTCGCCCAAGCTGCGGGTGATCCACGTCACCACCCATATCGGCCTCATCGACGCCATCGCGAAGATCGAGCCCGGTCTGGTCGGCCGGGTCATCGCGCGGGGCCACGCCGTGCTGGTGCGGGCCGGCATCGCGAACCCGAAGATCGGCGTCTGCGCCATCAATCCGCACGCGGGCGAGAACGGGCTGTTCGGGCGCGGCGAGGAGGCCGAGAAAATCGCCCCGGCGATCGAGGCCTGCCGCGCGCGGGGCTGGGACGTGCGCGGGCCCCTGCCCGCCGACACCCTGTTCTTCCTCGCGGGCCGAGGCGACTACGACATGGTCGTCGCCATGTACCACGATCAGGGCCACGGCCCGATCAAGGTCCTGGGGCTCGAGGCGGGCGTCAACATCACGGTCGGCCTGCCTGTCATCCGCACCTCCGTCGATCACGGCACCGCCTTCGACATCGCCGGCACCGGCGTCGCGGACGAGCGCAGCCTCGTGGAGGCCCTGCGGCAGGCCGTGGATCTCGCGCCGCGGACGGCCGCCGCCTGAACGCCGCGCCGGGCCGCGCGCTCCGGCGCGACGCCGGGTGGTGGAACGTCCTGGCCATCGGGCGCGGCCTCCGGCATGGGAGACCACGCATTGCGGGGGAGGCGACGATGTCGACGCGCGGGAGGGAGCGCCGGGCGCTGCTCTTGGAGGCGCTGCGCGCCGGTGAGATCGACGTGGACGAGTTCGCGCGGCGCTTCTCGGTCTCCGCCTCGACGGTGCGGCGCGACCTGCAGCACCTGTCCGCGACGAGCGGCGTCCATCGCACCTACGGGGGCGCGATCCTGGCGCAGCGCACGGCCGAGACCACGTTTGCCGAGCGGATGGCCATCAACGGGCCCGAGAAGCGCGCGATCGCCCGCGCGGCGCTCGACCTGATCCAGGACGGCGACACGCTGATCCTCGACGCGGGCTCGACGGTCGCGGCCTTCGGGCAGCTCCTGGTCGGGCGGCGGCTGCGCATCATCACCAACAACCTCGCGCTCCTGCCCTTCCTCGCGGAGGCGCCCGGGCTCGAACTCATCGTGCTCGGCGGCAGCCTGCGGCCGACCAGCATGAGCACGGTGGGTCCGCTCGCCCTCGAATCTCTGCGCCGGATGACGGCGGACCGCGCCGTGATGAGCGCCGACGGCGTCGTTGCCGGACGCGGACTCTGCGAAGCGAGCCTCGATCAGGTGGCGCTTAAGTCGTTGATGATGCAGCAGGCCCGCGAGGTGATCGTGCTCGCCGACGCCACAAAACTAAACCGCGCCACCCAACCAATGTGGGCCGATCTTCCTTCGTATTGGTCGCTCGTTACCGATGCATCAGCGACGGAATTACAAAGAACGGAATACATAAAATCCGGAGCTAAAGTAAGCTTGTCTTATTGAACTCATGAACGTTGAAATTTAATTCATAATTTATATTTTATGAACATATTGAGGGAGTATATATAAAAGATCTATCTTCATTCTTCTTCGATCTAGAGGCTGTTACGGACTGCAGCGAAGTCGGCGGCCCTGCGGAGGAGTAGGACGCTGAAAGCGACGAGGTGCAATCCGGCCAGAGTGGCGGGCAAGCGCTCGTAGTCACGAGCCAGCCGGCG
>NZ_JBWJYM010000019.1:0-19575 GCF_056431005.1 Methylobacterium sp. HJ2
GCAGCCGCCGCCTTGCGAAGGCGGCGGAGGCCGGCCTGGGCGCTATTGCCGGCGGGGCGAGCAAGGGCATCAACGTGTACATTGTTCACGTTGATCGCCGCGGCGGATCGCCGGTCGCCGCCGTGCTCCTGCTGAACTGCCTTGTCGAACGCCACCAGCATCTTCGGATCACGGACGCAGAGTTCGCGGACCAGCTCGACGGTCCCGCCGATGCCGTGCGGGTACCGGGTCTCGACTTACTCACGGCATGCGAATGGTAGGCAGCCCTAGTCTTTCACATCAGCGGCTTGCCGAGCCGGGTCAGGAGCTGCTCATTGTGAGCGGCTGCAGTCACGAAGCTGCCGCAGGTTCGACCCGTGCTTCCTCGCCGCCTGTCACAGGCCAAGGCGGGAACGACATCCAGTCGGTAAAAGCCTCCGACGCGTAGCCGTGATCACAGGAGGCGACCCGCCAGGGCTGGCTGTCCCTAGAGGCTTCCGGATCCCACCGGATGATGGCCCGGCGGTCTGGCTCCGTCCGATGTATGGCGATGATCCAGCGACCGTCCCGCGGCGCCCGATCCATGCTCCGCCAACTCCACATTGCCTGTGCCTCGTCGCCCTTCCGGCTTGGGCACACTCAACGCTCGATCAGGTCAGACCGTTCGGTCCGCTCGACTTGGGTCGACCTCCGAAAGGCAACAACCCCGCCGCCCTACGGGTGCGGGGTTCGCGTCGCTCTATCGCTGGAGCAGCTGTTTCGGTCCTACTTCAGCAACTGCATCAGGCTCATCCCGGCCTTGGATTTGAGCTCCTTATCGTCGAGCTTCCCATCGTTGTCCGGATCCGCCGCCTTGAAGCGCTGTTCGACCAAGGCGAGGAACTCCTTCTTGTCGAGCGTGCCGTCATTGTCGCCGTCGGCGGCCTTCAGATCCTTGCGGCTGACGCGGCCCTGCAACTCGCTGGTGTCGACCGAGCCATCCTTGTCCTTGTCCCGCTTGTCGAACACGGCCTCCGCGGCGGCCTGAGCCTCCTTCACGTCGACGGTGCCATCGTTGTCGGTGTCGACGGTCCTGAGCGTGCGGGAGGCGCTTGAGGAGCGTGCCCAGGCCGACGGCGCCATGATCGCCGGGAGAGCCAGCGAGAGTGCGACAACGGTCGTTGCAATGCGAGGAAGGCGGCTCATTGGGTAAGCTCCGGCTCAGTAGTCCAGAGCGGCAATCGCTGCGAGCACATCTCGTTCCAAGGCTCGCCATCACAAGCATCGGGTGAGCGGTGAAAATGCCGAGTTATTGAAGCAGGATTGCCGATGACGTTATCGAGATCGGCCGGGCACTCCTGCGGGTGAAGGAGCGGCTGAACCACGGCGAGTTCCTGCCCTGGCTCTCGGCAGAGTTCGGGATGAGTTCGAGCGCTGCGGGCCGCTTCATGGCGGTCGCAGGACAGTACGGCTCCAAACTTCCCAACTTGGGCAATTTAGCCCCGTCCGCCCTCTACGAGCTTGCCGCCCCCTCGACGCCTGAGGAAGTCCGCGAGGAGGTCGAGCGCCGGGTCGCCGCGGGTGAACTCGTGACTGCGAAGGAAGTCGCTCGCCTTAAGCGAGCCGCTTCAGGCGCCTCGGCCGCCTTCCGGCCGATCCGGGCGGTGTCCATCTCATAGACCTTGCCGCCGCGAGCGACGATGCGGGGACCATCTTGGGATTTCCCAAGATGGTCCGACCGCAAACGGGCGACCGTCTTGTGATCGACAACGCATCGCCGGGCGATTTCGCTATCGTTCCACGCACTCCATTCCGGATCTTCGAGGAGCAGCATGACTGCTCGGCGCTTGTCGGCGTTGGAGCGGCGCAGGCCGTGGGTCGCGTTGGCGCCGGCCGAGTGCAGGATGTATGCCGCCTCGCGCACGACCTCAGTCGCCTCCTCGCCCGGTGCGGGATTTTCCCGCGCAGTCAGTTTGCGCCATAGCCAGAACGTGCGGGAAGTAATTCAGGATTTCCCGCAATATTGCGGGACTATTTCGGTCTTACATCAGAGATTTTCGCGCGTTTCTGGACCGCAAATTACAATTGCGGAGCCGTCAGAAGTGGATTTATATTCAGGGCGTCGGCCGCGATTGCGGCGCAACCGACGCCCCTAGCCACCCGATCCTGGAGAGATCAGATGGATCCCCAAGTCATTGCCGAATGTCTCACGGTAGGGAACCCCATTCCGTGCCTTTCCCGCTCTGCGGCCAGCGGGTGGACCTATTGCCGGGACCTCGTTCAAGTCGTCCTGTACGATCGCGACGAGTTCGATCGCCTTAGCGCCCTGCTCAGCGAGCTTGATGCCGCCTTCGATGCCCTGGCGGCCCCAAAGGAAGCCGATGAAGCAACGTGGCTCGCGGCGCGCCGACCTGTCTTGGAGGCCCACTCCTCGACGTACAATCTGCTCGGAACAAGCTGGTGGGTCACGCCCGACGGTGTGCAGGTCACGCCCCCGACGGACCCGAACCCGCCGCCCGTGAACATCACGCGGGAACAGCACCGGCAGCTCGTCCAGGATCTCAACGACACCGACATGCTGTGGCTGCCCCTGGTGCAGGAAGACCCGGCCCGGCTCGACGACTGGGCAGCCGCACGGCGCTCGATCCTCGCTTCCCTGTATGCGTCGCAGACGCTCGCCTTCTGACTCCCAAGGACCGGCGCCCGCCGAGGCGCCGGCATTCAACAGCAGCGTGCGGAAAAATTTGAGAATTTCCCGCACCACCCAGGGTCTTCAACCCGGTCAGCGCTGTCTTTTTCCCGCTTCCTAGATTGGCTCTAGAGAGTCCGGACGCCGGATGTTCTATGTCCCGGCGCGTTCCATTCGGGGGATATCGGCGCGGAAAGGTTTCGGCCCGTTCGCTTTCGGGGTACAAGCGCTTGTTCGCGTTTAGTTCCCCAGAAGGAGGTCACGAGATGGACACGACTCCCCGCCCCATTGCCGAAACTCACCTCCCGGCGGCTCAAGTCGGCCCGCTACTGTCGGTCACTGGAAAGACACTTCGATGCTGGCGTGCGGCACGAGTGGGACCGGCCTGGATCCGGGTCGGCGGCCGGTATTGGTACCCACGCGCCGGGATCGCCGCCTACTTGCAGCAAGTAAACGCCGTAGCCGCCTAATGCCTAAAACAGATGAAGGCGCCCCCGCTGCAACGGGAACGCCTTCTGAAGCTCTGGTCCCTCATCAAAGGTGAGCACATGTCTCATACCAAATCCGGTCGCGAACCGGAAACAGAAAATCGCACGCGTCCTCAATTTTCCCTGGACCTAGATGTGCTTCGCCTCCTGTCGGAGGAGGTGAGTCATGGCTGACGCATTCACGCGCCAGCGAGCAATCTGGCTACAGCAAGCCTCGAAGGATTTGAGGCTCACAGCGCAAGCCTTCCGGACCGCGTTCGTGCTGGCCGACCACTTCAACCGGACAACCGGCGATGCTTGGCCGTCGCAGAAGACGCTTGCCGGGATCCTCGGCGTCACGCGGAACGGCCTGAAGAACTCGCTCCGGCAGCTCGCAGAGCTGGGCTATCTTGAAGTCGAGGTCAACGGGTCAGGTCCGCGCGATCCGAACCGCTATCGAATGGTCCCGAGGGCCACTGAGAGGGGCAACGAGATTGACCCCATAGATGTCGAAAGGGACAACGAGATTGACCCCATCGAAAGCGACGAAGGGGTCATTCCTGTTGCCTTAAGGGGTCAATTTGGTTGCGCTAAGGGGCAACGTACGTGCCCCCAACCTATATTAAAGAACCTACATGAAGACCTACCTGAAGAGATATCTATCTCCCGCCCTGGCATGGGCACTCAGGTTTCTCAGGACGCGAGGCCGCAGACTTCGCTTGCGACCCTTCCGACCCAACCCCATCCGGATGCGTTCGAGACATTCTGGTCGACCTACCCAAGGCGCGTCGCTAAGGCAGCCGCGCAACGCGAGTTCGCGTCCATCCTGAAGAAGGATCGGGCATCCGCTGCCGAGTTGATCGAGGGCGCGGCCCGCTATGCCGGAGTTCGAGCCGGACAGGATCCAACCTTCACCAAGCATCCCGCGACTTGGCTGCGGGCAGGCTGCTGGGCTGACGAGCCCGAACCTACTGCATCGAACGTTGTGCCCTATCCGGGCGCGGGTGGTTCGCCCCGGCCGCGATCGGCCCTTCAGCGCGCGGTCGATCGTATTGCTGGGGTGGGACAATGAGGTCCGCTCATGCCACGAAGCCGAGGCCGGCACCCGACCTGGATCTTGGTTCGGCACCATTCCGACCACCTGCAGGAAACGATAGACCATCGGCGCCACCCATTCGCCCGACCTCTCCGCCGCAGGCACCGAACCGCCTGCGCGACGCCCTGCGGCCTATCCTTGAGCCGGTCGAGGGCGCCCGCCGAGCCTTTGAAGCGAGGGGCGACGCGTTCTGGCGCCAGTTCGATCTTTGGGAGCCGCTGAACGAGGATGCATACCGGCAAAGCCGCGATGAGGCGCTACGCCGGCTGCGCCAGCTTCCCGCTTCGGAGCTGCTGGACCGTTGGGTTCCAACATTCGCGGATGCGCTAGAGAAGAAGGCCACGATCCCGCAAATCATGCTGCTCGTGGCGCTGATGTTGGACTCCTACCCAACCCTCCGCGCTGCTGATAGCGAAACGTACGCCGACGCCCTCACCTACGTGGCCGACGATGCCCCGGAGCGCTTCTCGGCCTACGTCGTCGCCAAGGCGGTCGTCGTCGTGCTTCGGACGATGAAGTGGCCGCCGGCGCCATCCGAGTTCCTAGAGATCGTACGGCGGCAGCGACTCGAGCTGACCTGGGCGAACAGCCGCCTCCACCGCTTGGCGGAGCTGCAGGAGAATGCCTTCTGGATTGCGGTCTACTGCGGCGACAGACCATCGCCGTACCCAGTCGAGGAGGACGACGATGCGTCCCCCTTCTGACGAGCGAGATCGCCAGCACGACCTGATCCGCCAGTTGCGACGACACCGGGACTTGCTCGCGGCTCGCCCCCTGGCGGTCGTCGGGGCCGTGAACGTGGTCTGGCCCGGGCTAAGCCTGGCCGAGTTCACGGCCGCGGCCGAGACCGTCCTCGGCCGTCGCCTCCTCGATCCCGATGAGGATGAGCAGGCCGCGGACCTGGAGCATGAAATCGCTGCGGCGCTTCGCAACCCGGATGTGACGTCGCTCAAGGGTGCTGCGGCGGTGGCACGGGTGCGCGAAACCACGGTCGCCCGGTGGTGCGCGGAACAGGGCATTGGGCGCAAGGTCGGCGGGCGGTGGCAAGTATCCCGCCGGGCCCTCCGGGATTATCTGCTGTCTACGAAGTGAGATCCGTGCAGCTTTCGCATCTTTAAAGCAAACCTTCTTGCAGTTTTTGCTGGACGACACGGACAGTCCGATCGTGCATGATCGAAGCATGATCAGCACGGCCCCGATCTTCTACTCCGACAGGATGGCGACGGCACTGCCACCGGCAGTAGCCGCCGCTGTTCGCCGCGCTGCACGTCAGCAAGGCGTGCCGGTCGCGGAATATCTGCGCCGCGCTGTCGCGGCGCAACTGGTCGTTGACGGCCTAGTCCATGCCCCATCAGGCCGATCGATACTGAACCGGAGATCCCGATGAGGAAGAAGATCGTCACGACTATAACGGTCGGAACTTCGAATGGTCTGCGAAACGAGGACGGCACCCCGGTCCTGGTGATGCTGCCGCCCGGCGCGGAGGTGACGCTCGACGCCGCCGAGGCCGATGCCATCCTCGCTCGCTTCGGCGGCGAGGTCCTCGCCGAGCTACCTGACGAGGCTGACACCCAATAGAATTCGGCGCCTGCTGGCGCCAATACTGATCGCGGAGCGGGCTTTGACGGCGCCTGCGACCCCGTCGAACAGCGAAAATCTAAGCTCCTGGCTCCGCAATCAGATCATCGACGGGTCAAGTTTAGAGCGGGTCGCACCTATTATTGAGAGATACACATGAAGCCTCGAAAGACAGTCAGTCGGACAGCCGCTCTGATCGCCAGCGAGATCGCGGTCCTCGACGCCGCAGCGGCCGAGCGCGCCAAGGCGCTCGGCGCGCTCGAAGCGCAGCGTCCGGCGCTGATCGATGCCGCCGATATCGATGGGGTGGAGGCGCTAGATGCCCGCATCCGCCGTTCGCGGATCGAGGGAGAGGTCGACGACGCGAAGCGGGCGAGGCTCAAGGCCGAGCACGACAGCGCAAAGCAAGCCGAGGATTACGCCGCAGAGCAGACCGCCCGCCGCAAGGCCTACGACGGGGCGCGTCAGGGGTACGACGAGGCCTACAAGCTATTTCACGACGACTACCCGCGCCTCGCCCGCGAGATGGTCGCCCTCCTGCTCCGCGCGGGCGAACTGCGCTCGCAGATCGAAGCCGCCAACGGGCGGCTCCCGGAGGGCGCCAAGCCGATCGGGACAGATTTTGAGCCGTCCCGGGGCCGGGAGGCGATCCCAGCGAGCAAGACCCAGATCAAGCGGCACGTCTGGATCAATCGAAAAGACGGGCGACGTTCGGTCCTCGCCCCCGTTGAGCGGCGCGACGAGTGGGAGAAGCAGGTCGACAAGGAAGAGGTACCGATCGAGGCCGTGCGGGCAATTCCCCATGTCGGGATCGATCGGCTCGTGTCGCTGCCGGGCGTCGCGTTCGGCGACGCCCCGTTCTGGTCGCCGACGCCGGTCTACCTCGCGCCGCCGCCACCGCCCGCGTTCACCGACCACCGGCAATTGGGCAACATCCATCCGGACGACCGCGGCGCCAGCCCGCGCGCGAGGGCTGGCCGATGAGCGCCGCGCCCGTCCGCACCCGCGCCGCCCGCCTGCGCTCGGCCTCGTACGACGTCGACGCCAACACCGTCGAGATCGTCTGGACGACCGGCGCCGCCGTCCGACGCTTCGATCCGTGGACGGGGGACGAGTTCGATGAGGCCCTGTGCCTCGCCCCGGCTGCCGTCCGCCTCGACCGCCTCAACGCGGGGGCGCCATTCGTCGACGCCCACGATACGACCGAATGTGCCAGGGTCATCGGCTCCGTCGTGCGCGGCTCGGCCCGGATTGAGGGCGCCAAGGGCTTGTGCACGGTGCAATTGTCCCGCGCCCGGGACGTTGCCGACACGGTCCAGAAGATCCGCGAGGGCGTGATCCGGAACGTCAGCGTGGGCTACTGGGTCCACGGCAGCCGCACAGAGGAGCGGGAGGGCAGCGTCCCGCTGGTGACGGTCACCGATTGGGAGCCGCTGGAGATCTCCGCGGTCCCCGTTCCGGCCGATGCCGGATCCCAGATCCGCTCAGCCCGCGGCGCGAAGGGGCGAAGCGGGCAGACCAAGCCCGATCGCCGGACGCCCGAGGAACGCGAGTTCGACCAAGCTGAGGCCCAATGGGCCCGGATCGCCGGGAAGCCAGTTCCGAAGCGGCAGCAGAGCGAGGCGGAGCGGCTCCTCGCCTGCCTCGGTCCGGCCGCCCCTGCCGCGCAGGCCCGAGCAGCCGAGGAGGCCGCCCGCGCGCAGGAGCTGGCCGACCTCAAGAAAGGCGCCCGGATGGCGCGCCGCGCCCTCGGAAAGGATCTACGGGGATGACCGACGCCTCGATTGATCCGGCTCTCCTCGCCGCCATGCGCGCCATCGTTTCGGCGACGACCTCGCTCGCAGACGCCGCGGACCATCCTGCGTTGGCGGCGATGCCGTCTGGCGCGGTGGCGTGCTGGGCGCTCAACGACGGGTTCGAGCTAACGGCCGCCGATCTGCGGACGCTCGCCGGCGCCTTTGATCTCGTCACCCTCGCGCTTCGTCCGGCGGCGAGCGCAGCCCGGCATTGATGGCTGGGGGATTAACCCGACCACGAGTGATCGACCGAGCGGGCCCGGCGGCCTCAAGCCGACCGGGAGCGCGGGCAGTAGGGGTAGGGGGGCGGGGGGTAGGTTCTTATACCTATACCCCGGGACGACGGTCACGCACGATTGCGATAACCGGCTAGCGGTAGAATATTTTTCCAGGTTTCGCTTCGCCGACTCTCCTACCGGCAAGTTAAAGCCACAGAGCGTAGAACATCATTTTTCGACCACGCGGACCGGGCGGGGAAACGAAGTCCATTCACCGCCGAGGACCCACATGGCTGACGATCCACTTCGCCTTGTCGCTTCTGTCGAGGACCGCTTCACCGGCCCGCTGGGCAAGCTCCGCCGCGGGATCGCCGAGGTCGCCGACTCGACGAAGACGCATCTCGGCGCGATGCAGAAGGATTGGAACGGGCTCCAGCAGGGCGTCGGCAAGTTCGAGGGCGTGCTGCGCGGCGTGACCCCTGTCCTGTCCGGCCTGGGCGTGGCCGGCATCGGCGTCGGGCTGGGCATCACAGGGGCAGCGAACGCGCTCGGCGACTTCTCGCGGAAGACCCGCGATCTGTCCCTGATGTCGAAGGACATCGGCCTGACCGTCGACCAGCTCCGCACCTTCGAGGCTCTGGGCCAGCGCTTCGGCGTCGCCGCGGACACGATGGCAGGCTCGGCGAAGAACTTCGCCGGTCAGATGTTCGAGATCAAGCGCCACGGGGAGACCTACGTTCAGCTCCAGGGCATGAACCTCGCCAAGCTCGCCGAGGACCTTGCCAGCAGCAAGACGATGCAGCAGGCGATAGAGCGCGGCATGGAGGGCTTGCGCAACATCCCCGACGCCGAGGTCCGCCGCCGCGTCTCCCGGATGCTGTTCGGCACCGACGACATCGGCCTGATCGCGAGCAACCTCACTGGATCGATCAAGGATACGTTCAAGAGCGTGTCCGAGTCGGTCGGCCACATGAGCGCCGAGACCGAGGAAGCGGCGAAGAAGTTCCAGAACAGCATGAGCCGGATCAGTGAGGCCGCCGAGCGCGCCAAGCTGAAATTCATCGGCCCGTTGCTCGGTGCGATCGAGAAGGGGATCGAAGCCGGCGACCGGAACGGCATCCGCGGCAACGAGGAGGCCATGACGGGCAGCCTCGATGAGCGCCTGAAGCGCGCCCAGGCAAAGCGGGACTTCCTGGCGAGCGAGGCCGGGGGCGGCCCGGCGAAGAACGGCGACCGGATCCTCGGCCTGGAGAAAGAGATCCGGAACCTCACCGAGGAGCTTAAGAAGGTCCGCGAGGGCGTCGGCGGCTCCGTCTCGGCAATCCCGATGAGCTTCGCCGGCCCCGCCGGCAGCGGGTCTCTGATCCAGAAGGCGGCCTGGGGCGGCTTCGGCGGCGGACCGCTCGGTGGGTACTCCGGCGGGCTTGGCGGGGCTGGTGGTGGATTTGGCGGCGTTCTCGGAGGCGGCGGCAGCCCTGGCGCACCGGGCGGCCCGGGTTTGCCTGGGGGCAACCCGGGCGGCGGATCCGCAGCCGACGTCCCGACCCCGCGCGGGACGGGGCGCGGCAATGCCCGCGCGGCCCGGACCGGGCAAATGATGGCTTACGCGATGGACCAGCTCCGTCGCGAGGGCGTCCCCGAGAGCCAGCTCCGGACGGCCGCGGCCCATCTCGTCGGGCAGGCGACGATGGAGAGCGGCCTCGACCCGAACAAGGTCCACGATGGCGGTACGGGCTATGGGATCTATGGCGCCCGCGATCCGAAAGGCTGGGGGAACTACCGCGGCGCTCGCCGTAGCGCGATGGTCCGGTGGCTCGAAGCCAACGGCTACGCCCGGAACTCGGCCGAGGGGCAAATGCGCTACATGACCCATGAGGCGATGACCGGCGGCTACCGAAAGACCCGCCGGATCCTGATGGGCGAAGGAACCGGCGACCTCGACCGGGACACCAACACCATCACGGGCGAGTTCGAGGCGCCGCAGTTCATCAACCGGCGCTCGGGCGCGGTCCGGAACGCCCTACGCGCCGGACCCGAGGCCATCACAGTTGGCGAGGCCGGCGGCTCCCGCGGCCAGGGCATGTCGCGCCTGAAGGATACGGACATCGAGGTCCCTGGCTCGGGCAAGCGGGCCGGCGATGCCTTGATGAACCGCATCTACGGCGAGAGCGCCCCGTCCGCCCGAGGCGGCAAGGGGAGCCTGCACATCACGCTCGACGGCTTCCCAGCCGGCGCGCGGGCGCGGGCCTCGATGGACGACCTGTTCTCGGACACGAAGGTCGAGAAGAAGCCCCGGTCGCAGATGGACATGCGAGATACCTGAGAAGCACGAAACAGCTTCGCAGATCTCTCTTAGGCAAGCTGCTTTCTACGGTAAGCAGCTCTACGTTTAGACAGCAGGTGGCAGCCAGGACACATCGGCGACAGCGCAAAGCGCTCGCTTAAATTTGGCTGTCCATAAGTTAGCGAGAAGGGCTACGAAGCACGTAGCCCGGAGTTGTATCGTCTCTGCCCTCGCGGTGTCACAGCCCGGCTGGGCTGGAGAGATCGAGGGCAAGGGTTATCGAGGTCAGGCCATGACAGACGCACTGAAGCAGCTTTTAGAGGCAGCGCAGCACGCCCAGCCCTCGCCCGAGCATCGCGAGGAGCAGCGCCGGAGTTTTGCCTATGGCAACACGCATTTCGAGAACCGACTGATCACTCGCGAGATGGTGGACCGCCAAGCCGACGAACTCGCGAAGGAGCAGAATGACCACCGTGGGGCCTGAGAAGCGCGATAGCCGCGCACTCGAACCGGACCTCATTACGGATCCACAGGAGCGGGCGGAGGCCGAGGCTCGGAACGGCCTCCGTCAATACGATGCCGGCATTGGCACCGTTCAAGAAGCCCTGGATCGCGGGGGTCAATTCAGGCTGCGGCTATCTCTAATCTTGGCCTTACATCGTGAGGCTTTGCGCGGGATCAGCATGTACGCCGGTAATTTCCGACCTGGCGGCGTAGAAATTAGTGGAAGCAAGCACGCCCCGCCCGAGGCACATCTCGTTCCCGCGCATATTGAAGATATGTGCGATTACGTGAATGATAATTGGAACTCAGCGACACCGCTACATTTAGCATCTTATATTATGTGGCGACTCAATTGGATTCATCCATTCGCAGATGGAAACGGTAGAACATCACGAATTGTTTCATACGTGGTACTCTCAATTCGGGCTAAAGCGGTTTTACCCGGTACGCCAACGATCCCGGATCAGATTGTAGACAACCGGCAGCCATATTTCGAAGCCCTTGATGCTGCGGACGCGGCATGGGCTGAAAACCAACTCGATCTTTCAAAGATGGAGCAGTTGCTCGGGCGCCTTCTTGGAAATCAGCTTGCTTGCTTTTGGCAGGAAGCAGGGGGCCATGAGAGCGCGCAATATTAACAATCTATACGAACATAACAAACCCTTAGAATGCTAATCTACAATTCAGTCATGAATTATCTCCGACGACGGATCTGATAGGGCAGTCATAATTTCTATGCTCCGGCCACGCTAGCCAACTCCCATGCGCACCCTATGTTCTGCATCCGTTCCCAAAGGATGCAGGGGCGGCAATGAGCAGGCGGCGAGTGTTCGTCCCAGAGCAGGAGATCCGCTTCCTGGAGGAAGCTGGCCGCTGGCGCTCCCGCTGCATCGACGTGCTGAGCCAAGCCCCAATCCAGAGTGACGTGTACAAGGCGACAGGGGCCATCCTAGACGCGATCGATGGGCTAGCCGAGGCTGTCACAGGCGACCGGGGGCGCTTCCACATGAAGCCGGCAACGACACCCGGGCCTGGCTCGAAATAGATCCGTTCGCCGGCTGGCCGCTCTCGTCCTCAATCGGCGGAGCTAGGTGCGGTACGCAAGACCCCGGGCGACACGCGCGACACAGGATGCCGCACGGCCAAGCTGGAGCCTGCATGTTAGCGTCAGGCGTCGATATCGGTGCGCTTTCCCTCATCGAGATCGGCAGCGGGCCGGACGACCCGGGTCGTGCCACCCATCCGTGTTGTCCGGCTCGCACCTTCGGTATTCGACGCGGAGCCTGGTGTCACACACTGCGGCGGGCAGCGTGCTAGAGGCCCCGGCTCTACTGCCAGGACGAGCCATGCCCAAGCAACCCGACGACCAGAAGCTCAAAGCCGATGCGGACGCTACAAGCGCCAAGATCGCGGCACACGTGGCCAAGCTTGCCGCCAAGTTTCGCGAGAAGGCTGCGTGGTCGAGCGAGAAGGTCAAGCACGTCAAGAGCGACGAGAAGCGGGCCATGCATCGCCGCCGGTTCGAGCTGTACGGCGACGCGGCCACAGACCTGGAAGAGCGGGCTCGCCAGATGGGCAGCGGCCGTGACGGTGCCGACGAGTAGGGCTGACGGGACAGAGAGTTTCGAACGGCCCTGAACGTCATCAGAGCAGGTGGCGCGTTCTGGCATTCCAGATACCATGCGCGGGTCGATCTTCTGACGCGGATCGACGGGCCTGCGCGCACATTCCGTGCCCTTCCTGTGCGCTCTCGTTTCAAGGCACCTTCAGCCCGCCCGGCACCCGCCGCGGCGGGCTTTTTCGTACCTCCCTGACCTCCGTTGAGATCTAGTCGGTCTCTTTTGCTGCACCCTGATAGATGGTCCGCTGGACGATGTTGGGTCGGGAACCCGGCTGATCCTCAAGACGGATCTTCGCTTCTGAGCCGCCTTCTATGGGCCAAAGCGCGATAATGGTGCCGAATACATCAAGGTCATCAATATAGATGCTTTGCCCGCAACTGAGGCGGCTACGCAAGATCCGTTCTCCAGGCATGGCCAGCCCCGCGAAACCAATCCTCAAGATCCTTACGAACTCAGCAGCAATTCGTCTGCGGATAACCCCATCCCGATGTTGCTACGTCCACGTCTTTTTAGCCCTATCGCTGAGGGGCACCACAGCTTGCCTATTAGGACGTGAGCTTGGGCATCGAGGCGTCTGCACTGTCGCGATAGGTGACGACCGCCAGCCCCGCCGGCGTCTGTCCGCAGTCGCAGCAGCGCATCCGGTGAGCCACGTCGATCACCGGCTCGTCCGCGACGGCGTTCAGCTCGTCCCAGGTTCGATATGTGCCGCTGCGGCAGTCGGGGCAGCGCATGATGCGCAGGCCACGATAGCCCTTGGCAGTCCAGTCGGAGACAGTCTGTGCCTGGGGGCAGGTCATTGAGCCCTCCTATGGCTGGCGGTTACGGGACCGCTCATATCCAAGCCCGATGACGGGGCGAAGGCACCTGCGTTCGTCATACCGTCCGGGCGCGTGCGCCTATCGCATGGCTCGCCCCGCCCGCGACGGACCCGCCTGCGAATCTCGCTGACCCGCCGCGCGAGCCCGACCCTGCCCTCCGGCAGCTCTTCGCGACGGCTCCGCTGACCGATTCGAGCCCGAACTAGGAACCTTGGTATTCGTGGTGGCCGGGGAAATAGCACCTCCCCCCTGCCCTTCGGACCGGCGGACAAGACGGTTCCAGGCTTGCCACTCGCAGCTGACGATCCGGACGATGCTCGACAGGTTGCGCCAAGCCGACGAGCGGCGCTCCTCGACCGTGATAACCCCGAGATCCCGGGCCCGGCGTAGGGTCGCCCGCACCGTCGACCGGCTCACCCCGGCCAGGGCCGCGATGTGCTCGTGGAAGAGCCGGCAGTCGCCCCGCTTCGTCGTCTCGACGGCTACGACGGCCAGCACCGCCTGCTCCGCCAGGGTGAACAGCGCGGCCAGCTGCGGCGGGAGGCGGCCTGAAGCCGCCCACCGCCGCCGCCGCTCCATTGAGGCGTCAGTACGCGGGCGAGAGCCGGTCCGGCGAGGCAAAGCGCTGCCGAGCTGCTGAACGCCGCCAGCGGCCATCGTCGGCTGTTTTTGCGCCCCTACCGATCCGACGACCTTTCTCGCCTCGATCAGGCCGGACAGCTCCTCGGCTTCGGCCTCCGTCACCGCCCCGGCGCCGAACGCCTTCCATAAGGCCGCCGTTAGCTCCGGCAGCCTATCCCGCGGTGCCGCCTCGACGGCCGCCCGCATCTCGAATGCAAACAAAGCTCCGCACTCCTGGTCGCGAGACCAGCCGCAGGGGCGCGGGCGCACTGGGCAAAGCTCCGCCGTCGCCAAAAACACGCGTTTTCGGCTTGACGGGAGGCTCGGATTTCAGGAGGATCATGATTGCTCAGATCGATGATCTTCCCGGTTCCGGCCGGGTGCGAACCCGCCCTCGTGGCGGGTTTCGTGTTTCTGGGCTTCCGCCCTCCTCTGATCGACGACTCGGGAGGAGCCGCCGTTAACCGTGACTTTGCGGTGACGAACGCGGCATGGCAACACCCTCCGCTACCAAGCCGGCAGTCAGACACCTTCGTGCGTGGCTGATAGGTCCTGCTCCAGGAGGCTCCCGTATCCTCGCTAGCGCTAGCTATCATTGCATAGCCTGTGCTCCCCGCTGCTATCGAGGCATCCCCTCTGCGCGCGCCCAGTACGGGATGGAACGGTTCAGGGGGCGCCCCTAGGGTCGGGCAGGGAATTAACGGTTCGCTAACCTCGCCATCCATACCCTGATGCCTTCGATCATTCGGCAGGGGACGATCCGCATGCCGGTCATAGCAGTGGCCAACCCCAAGGGCGGGGCAGGGAAATCGACGACGGCGCTGGTTCTGGGCACGACGCTCGCCGCGCACGGCGCCAGCGTCACACTCCTCGACTGCGACCCGAACCGCCCAATCGCGGCGTGGTCCCGCGGCGAGAGCCGGACGGGCATGAAGGTGCTCGCCGACATCAGCGAGAGCCAGATCGTTTCAACGATCGATGCCGAGCGGGCAGGGCGGCAGTTCGTTGTGGTCGACCTTGAGGGCACGGCGAGCCGGATGGTCTCCCGTGCCATCATGCGTTCGGACCTGGTGCTGATCCCCATGCAGGCTTCGGCCGTTGATGCCGCCCAGGCCGCGCGGGCTGTGAGCTTGGTTCAGGAGGAGGAGCAGGTTGTCGGACGGGCAATCCCTTTCCGGGTCCTGTTCACCCGAACCTCGCCGGCGATCCCCACGCGGAACGAGAAGATGATCATCGACGAGCTGCGTGGGGCCGGCATCCCCGTCCTCACGACGCACCTCAACGAGCGGGCCGCCTACAAGTCGATGTTCACCTACCGGTGCGCGTTGGCCGAGCTTGATCCGACTCTCGTGAATGGCCTGCCGGCCGCCGTTGAGAACGCTGAGCGCCTTTCGAGCGAGATCGTGGATCTGGTCAGCAGCCTGAACGTGAGGGCCGCCGCATGAACGCCAAACCGTCCTTCGGCTTCGGCAAGCTGGCCGAGATCCAGCCCGATCCAATGCCGCCCGTCCAAACCGTTGCGCGCGAGATCGACCGGGTGGCCGAGAAGCTCGGGTTCCAGAGCCGGGAGGTGCCCATGCGCCGCAAGCGGCGGGTGGCCGTCGACGAGCCTACGGATCAGCTGAACCTCCGCGCGGCCATCGCGGACATCAACCGCTTCGTAGAGTGGTGCGAGGGCGAGCGTATGTCCTACCGCGAGGGTTTTGGCCGGCTCGTCGCTAAAATCGGGCAGGCCTGAATATGATCGAGGTGGCGCTTGTTGCGGTCCTGGCGGCGGCGCTGAGCGCCGCTGCTGCCGGTGCTGTCAGCGGGTCTGACGCTCCGTGATGACAGCCGCCTTCCTCGTAATGCTCGCCGGCGCGCTCGGCGCAGTAACCATCATCGTGGCAGCACAGCCGCCTCTGATCAGCCGCCCACGGTGGTGGCCGTGAACCCTGCCGTCCTCAACGAAATTCGTGACATGGTCGGGGAGCATCAGACCGTCTGTCTTCTCACCCACTTCGCCGCCGATCTCCGGAGGCGGTTCGCCTCGACCAGCCCAGACGATCTTGCATGGGACGCGCATGCAACGATCTCGACCGCTGGCCAGCTCGGCTTTGTCAGCCTGTCGAACCTCTGCCGTGAGATCGAGGAGGCGTGCCGAACCGGCGCCGATGTGACACTCCTGCGATTGCGGCTCGACGAGCTGTGCCGCCAGACGCTCTGCAAAATCGCCGATCTGCGTAGGGCGGCTTAGGGACCTTCTTCAGCTCGTCGAGATAGCGGCCCTTGTCGAGATCGGTCCCCGCCACGAGCGCGAGGGCCGGCGCGATGATCTTCTCGCCCCGTGCCGCGTCGCGCTGAACGGCTCTCTTGCTCCGTCCGGTCGCCTTCGCGGTCGCGTCATTGAACGTTGGCGCCAACTTGGCGCCAACGTCTCTGCCCATTGCCTTGTTGGCAGCAGCCGCCCGGACACTTCCCGCCTTCGCCTCCGGGTGCAGCGTCTCGTAGATCTCCTTCCGCCTCGCGACGCTCCGGGCGCGCTCGGCGTTCGATAGCTCCGCCCGCATCAGGTTCGGTGATCCGAATGTGATGCGACGTGGGCGCAGCGTGGCTGTATTGTCCCCCCGTCGATCGCCTTTGCGAGACGGCGATGCTTCGGTCCACCCTAACCCGTGTGGGCTGGGCTTCGACTCCCACCTTCGCCCGCCCGGTTCGCCGCGGCGGGCTTTTTCGTGCTGAGTGTTCGCGGATTGATCTATCGCAAGGCTGCGACTGCCAGGCTCAGCCAATCTCGCCACGTGCTCTATCGGCCGACTACGCCGGAGCGTGACGCGAGCGACTGGTGCTGTGGCGCAAGCCCAGGGCCATCTTGTACGAACCCCTTCGGCTACGCTGCGCCCGCGCCATTCCATAGCGCCTGCCACTGCCGCCAAATTGAGATCAGGGCGTCGATTGCCTCGTCGCATGTGCCAGTGACGCTACGAGCTTCATCCCGATCACCATGAGACGGACCAGGAAGAAAGCTCAGCAGCCGCTGCACACGCCACCCATCGTCTTTTTCGTTCTCGCGTCCCAGGCCTTCCCTTGATCCTCGAAGGCCTTCTGAGCCTTCTGCCGCGTCTCAAGCGACCCCTTTATGGTCTTAGGCGGTGGATCGATGCTCCCGGTGATTGGCTGAACACCGACGGGCTTTGACTCCCCAGGCGCAGGTCCAGCCGCAACAAGGAGAAGCAAAGCCGAGGGCACAACTACAAGGCGTAACATCGGAGCACTCCAAAGCGGGCTCTGATGCGCGCCTATCTACTCAACGCGTGAAGGCCCAGATCGGCACGCCCTTTGGCATACCGGGCTTATCCCTGCGATAGGTCAGCAGGTCGAAGGAGATGGTCTGCGCGTTGATCCCGCGGACCTCTCGATCAGCCACGACCAAAGCACCGCAGTGATCAGGCCGTAGCACGCCCGCCTGCGGATGAACGCCGAACAGTTCATGCGTTTGCCAGCCCAGATCCACGGCCTGGGCCCCAAACTGGTCGAGGAAGGCGAGCATGTGACCGTAGGTGCGGACCCAGACCGCGCTGACGATGCCTGGGCAGGGGGAAACGGTGGGCTTCAGGCGCTCGACGCCTTCGCGCCAAGCCTGGAGATCCGGAGGAGAGACAAGGACGAGTGCGGGGGAAGCAGCCATGCAGCCCTGATGGACCGGCCATCTTGCTCGACCCTTACCGTGTGGCGGTCGAACCGGCTCCCTGTACGCGCCGGACCTGCGTCGCCGACCATCCCCCGCCCCGAGGCGCCGGGATCCCGCGCGCGTTGAGGGCTGCCGCCTTCTCCCGCAACGACGCCGCGCCGGCCGCCTCGACATCACGGAGGATCGGCGCGAGGTCGGAGGCCCGGGCTGCGCTACGGCGCGCCCGAGCCTCCGCCGCGCGCTCGGCGCCAAGCTGTTGGTTCCGCAGGTTCGCAGGATTGCCCAGACGCACGCCCCTGGCCTTCGCAGCCGCCAGCGCAGCCTTGGTCCGGGCGGAGATCATCTTGCGCTCGGCCTGCGCCACCACGGCCATGATGCCGACGACGAGTTCGTTCGCTTCCGGCATGTCGGCCGCTACGAACCGCACGCCGGCCTTCTGGAGGTTGAGCAGGAAGGCGGCATCGCGCGAGAGCCGATCGAGCTTGGCGATCACCAGCGTGGCCCCGTGGAGCCGGCAGAGCGCCAGGGCCTCAGTGAGGCGAGGGCGCGCGTCCCGCGCCCCGCTCTCGACCTCAACCAGCTCGGCGACGTGCCGCCAGGAGCCGCCGGCGAGGAAGTCGGCTACCGCCTTACGCTGAGCCTCCAGGCCGAGCCCTGAGCGCCCTTGCCGCTCGGTCGATACGCGCAGGTAGGAGACGAAGGCGCCCAAGGGCTGCTCCCGTGTGACGTGAAGCTGCACCGTCGTTCAAGGTGCCGTCACAGCAGGATCAGGCTCGTCCGTTGACGGACCGTTAACCGTTGCGGGCGCGCCGCAGGGACCGGCTTCCTTGGGCGTACAGCTGTTTCGTCCCTCGCGGGCGGGACAGATCAGGCTATGGTTCAGCCCGCTCCTAGCCGGTTCAGCCGCCATGACGACCGTCGCACAGAACCTCCTCCGGCAAAACCGAGAGGTCGCTGCCGTGCTGGGCACCTCGGCCCTGTTCTTCGCCGGGTTGTTCGCGGTGGCCTGGGCGATCGCCTGAAGCGCGGACACTACGGATTGAGCGCGTGAACGGAGACGTGCTTAGCCTGCGCCGTCGCTCCGGTCTCCACATCGTTGCGAGACCGAACTACAGCCGGGCCGAGCTGATGCCCCCCCTGAGGCTCGGCCCGGCCTTTCAGCCGAACTGTCGTGTCGGCGACCGGTGGAGCCGCCTAGCCCGCGCCGCTGCCCTCATGAACACCGCGTAGTTCTCCGCCTCATCCTGGCTGAGGCCCTGGACCAGAACGTCCTCACCGTGTGCGACGGCGTGCGTGCCGTCGCGCGATGATCGCAGCTCGATCTTCCGCATGGTCATCCCCCCTTCGAAGGGTGCATCTGCCGACTGCTGCGGGCCGCAAGCGCCGTATGGAAACAACGCTGGCGCCTGCGACCTGATCCAACCGCCTGTCCTACTCGGCCGGCTCGGCGTTCCTCTTCGCCCGGCCTCGACCCTTGGACGCTTTCGCAGCTGGTTCGGCAGGCCCAGCTTCCGAAGCGGGCGCCGTTGCCCTCCGACCCAGCCCAAGGCCCTTAGCGAGCGCCGAGCGAGCGACGGAGTAGTTCGGTGCCGTAGTCGGATAGTCGGGCGGCAGACCGTAGCGCACCCGGTAGCTGGCCGGATCGAGCCCATGCCTTGTCAGGTGCCGCCTCAGCACCTGGTAGGATTTGCCGTCGATGAAGGAGACCAACCCATTTGGTGTGATGCTCTTGCGGATCTGGGCAGGCGTCGGCTTGTCGGCCGGCGGTTCCTCGACTTGAGCGGGCTGGCCTAGACCACCAAACGCGGCATGCACGCTCGCGATCAGAGCAGGGATTTCGGCGGGTTGAATGCGATTGTTCGACAGATATGCCGACACGATTTCGGCAGTGAGTTCGACATGATCGAGCTGATAGTCGGATGAAACGCTGTCCACGATATTCTCCAAGCGCGCATGGCGTATCACTGCATACACGTCGGCTGGAGTAAATGAAGCCCTCCGTTAGACCATATCAACATTACATACGCGATCTGGTTCGGTTTTACGTATTTCGCGGGCGGAGCGGCGCAAAGATATGCGCCCAGTTTTGCACATTTCTATCTCGACACGTTCCACCCCGGCGGCCTTCTTCCGGAAGCCCATCTCGATCGCGGCGGCGTTGACGGAGATCTTCCCAGCCTGGACATCCGCGAGCAGAGCGCAGGCCCGCTGGTCGCCGGCCTCCGCCGCCTTGCGAAGGCGGCGGAGGCCG
>NZ_JBWJYM010000021.1:0-1249 GCF_056431005.1 Methylobacterium sp. HJ2
TGGTCGGCCCCCACGAGGTGGTCCAAGGGTAAAGTTAGTGCGCGGTAGGCCGCTCCGCCACGAGTAGCTTGGCCGGCGGAGCTGGTCGGGCGAGCGCAGCCGGCCAAGCGGAGAAGGCTGGCACGAACACCTCCGGTGCCGGCGGCCGGTATCCCAGAGAGGCATGCGGGCGCACGCCGTTATAGTGGCGTCGCCAGCTTTCGATCACGACCTGCGCTTCCCTGAGTGTGTAGAAGATCTCGCCGTTCAGGAGTTCGTCGCGAAGCCGTGCGTTGAAGCTTTCGACGTAGCCGTTCTCCCACGGTGAGCCTGGCGTGATGTAGGCCGTCTTTGCTCCGACGCCGGTGATCCAAGCTTGGACGGCCTTCGCAACGAACTCCGGGCCGTTATCCGAACGGATATGGCTAGGTACGCCACGCAGGATGAACAGATCCGAGAGCACGTCGATGACGTCGGTTGCCTTCAGCTTGCGGGCGACTCGGATCGCCAGGCATTCATGCGTGAACTCGTCGACCACGTTGAGCATCCGGATCTTGCGTCCATCATGCGTGCGGGCCTCGACGAAGTCGTACGACCACACGTGATTGCGGTGTTCCGGGCGTAGACGGACGCAGGAGCCGTCGTTGTCCCAGATCCGCCCCCGCTTGGGCTGTCTGGCTGGGACCTTCAGACCCTCACGCCGCCAAATGCGCTCGACGCGCTTGTCGTTGACCAACCATCCGGCTGCCTTCAGCAACGCACTGATTTTGCGGTAGCCATAGCGTCCGTACCTCTCAGCCAACGCCATGAGATCGGCCGTCAGCGCCTCTTCGTCGTCGCGGCCCCGCGGTACCTTGCGCTGTGTCGAGCGATGCTGTCCGAGCGCCCGACAGGCGCGGCGCTCGGAGACGGTCATCGTCTGCATGATGTGCTCGACACAGGCGCGTCGGCGAGCGGGGCTCAGAAGTTTCCCCGAGACGCCTCCTGCAAGATCAGCTTGTCGAGGGTGAGATCCGCAATCGCCTTTCGAAGCCGAGCATTCTCGGTCTCAAGACTCTTCATCCGTCGAACCTGATCCGACTTGAGGCCGCCGAACTCACGTCGCCACCGGTAGTATGTCACCGAACTCACACCGAGCGCGCGAATCGCATCGGCCACGCTCTGGCCCTGTGAGATCAGCACGTCCGCCTGCCGTAGCTTGGCGACGATCTCCTCGGGCTTCGGGTGCTTTGCCATCTTGTCCGTCCTCCAGGCTCAAAAGCCATACCAA
>NZ_JBWJYM010000022.1:0-1247 GCF_056431005.1 Methylobacterium sp. HJ2
CTGACCTGACCGGTATTTTGGACCGAGCCAGTTGCGAGGCTACTGCATGGTGGCGGCCATGGGTAGCCGGAAGGCCAGATCGGGGTAGCTGACGGGCGCGGGCGGCCGATAGCCCAAGGACGAGTGCGGCCGGACGCGGTTGTAGGTCGTTTGCCAAAGACCGATCACGATCTGCGCCTCCTTCAGCGAGTAGAAGATCTCCTGGCGTAGGCACTCGTCCTTCAGTTTGCCGTTGAAGCTTTCACAGTACCCGTTCTCCCACGGCGAGCCCGGCGCGATGTACTGGATCTGCGAGCCGGCTTTGGCGACCCACTTGCGCAGCGCCTTCGAGATCATCTCAGGGCCGTTGTCGCAGCGGATGTGCTCCGGGATGCCATGCAGGCACATGGCGTCGGCCAGCGCCTCGATCACACCCACGCTGTTGATGCGCCGGGCCACCTTCAGCGCGAGGCATGTCCGGCTGTGCTCATCGATCAGCGTCAGGATGCGCAAGCTCCGGCCGTCGCGCGTCTGCCCCAGAACGAAGTCGAAGCTCCAGACGTGATTCCGGTGGAGCGGACGCAGCCGCACGCAGGATCCGTCGTTCAGCCAGAGACGGCTGCGTGGTCGGTGCTTTTGCGGAACCTTGAGCCCCTCGCGACGCCAGATCCGCTGAACCCGATCCTTGCCCACCTGCCACCCCGCTGCCCGCAGCAGCGCGGTGACGCGGCGATAGCCATAGCGTCCGTACTCGGACGCCAGGGCGATGACGGCACGGGTCAGCGCATCCTCGTCGGCCGGCCGCGTGGACACGTAGCGCTGCGTGCCCCGGTGCTGGCCGACGATCCGGCAGGCGTGACGTTCCGAGAGGCCGTACTTCTCCCGGATCCCGTCCACCGTCTGCCTGCGTCGCTCGGGGGCTACAAGTTTCCCGCGGCGACGTCCGCCAGAACCTGTTTCTCCAGAGATAGATCGGCCACTAAGCGACGAAGTCGCGCATTCTCGCGCTCCAGGTCCTTCATCTTCTTGGCTTGATCGACCTTCAGGCCGCCGTACTCCTTGCGCCAGCGGTAATAGCTCTGCTCCGAGACATCCGCTTCCTTGCAGGCAACGGCGATGCTCTTGCCTTGCGCCGTCTGTACCTCGATTTGGCGCAGCGTCAGCACGACCTGTTCCGCGCTCGGCCTTTGTCCTCGCTTCATCCCCAACTCCTCTGGTCCACGCTGATCCTCTCAATCAGCCCGGTCCAAAGCCAGCCGGTCAGGTCA
>NZ_JBWJYM010000023.1:0-1066 GCF_056431005.1 Methylobacterium sp. HJ2
CACTACTGACGGAGTCTCGTTGATGTCCTTTCCTCCGGGTACTGAGATGTTTCAGTTCCCCGGGTTCGCTTCAAACCCCTATGAATTCAGGATTTGATACCTTCTCGTGACCAACCGTATGGCAATGCCAGCCGCCGGATCGCTCCTGCGCCTGTCATCACCATACGGAAGGTCGAAGGTGGGTTTCCCCATTCGGAAATCCCTGGATCAAAGCTCGTTCGCAGCTCCCCAAGGCTTATCGCAGCGTACCACGTCCTTCATCGCCTCTCAGCGCCAAGGCATCCACCGAATGCTCTTAAGGCACTTGATCGCTCTCGTGATCGATGTTCGGTCGATCGCCAGCAGCAAGGCTGCTGCCGATCGCCAACACGGTCACAAAAAGACCAGCAACCGGATCCTCTCGGATCCGATTGCCGTATGCTTGCCGAACATGACCGTCCCGGACCAGCTCTCGCTGCCGGCACGGCCACATTCCCTCTTCACGATGTCATGATTTCGCATCAAGCGGGATTTTGGCCCACACCTGCTGCAAACTTGTTATCCGGACGGATGCTTCGACGCCTTCGCTCGATGGGACGGCGGCCGCTTGCGCGGCGCTCAGATCCAAAAGACGATGGTGGAGACAGACGGGATCGAACCGACGACCTCATGCTTGCAAAGCACGCGCTCTCCCAACTGAGCTACAGCCCCGTGTCGGGAAGAACGCCCCGAGCCGACAGGCTCGCAAGGCCGAATGGCCGCCGCGCCGCGTGGCGCGAGAAGCCTGAGGCGACGGACGTCGCCGCCGGCGCTTGAGGCATCCAAGATAATGGTGGGCCTGGGACGACTCGAACGTCCGACCTCACCCTTATCAGGGGTGCGCTCTAACCACCTGAGCTACAGGCCCCAGCCGGTCGGCCGGTCGAGAGCGTCCGCGCCCTGCAGCATCTGCAGGGTGTGGGCCCGACCAGCGATCCCGCTTGTCCGGATTGAGAAAGAGAAACGAGGACGGCGCCGCTGTCCCGCCAGATGGGTCCATGACTGGACCCTGTATCCAATGACGCCTTCCGAGGAGCGGTCCGAACGA